>NZ_VLKT01000049.1 GCF_007830515.1 Mesorhizobium tianshanense | reverse complement strand
CGATGCGCCTTGACGTGGCTGCTATCGATGGAAAGCTCATCCGGAACGGGCCCGGCAGCCGCCATCTTCTCGAAGATACGCTGCCAGATGCGGCGCTGCGACCACCTGTTGTAGCGATTGTAGATTGTGGTTGGCGGACCATAGGCTGCAGGCACGTCGCGCCAGCGGCAGCCGGTCTTGAGAACATGCAGGATGCCCGAAATCACCCTGCGATCATCAACCCGAGGTTTCCCCGCTTTGCCGCGAGGACGATGCGGTTCCATCGCACTCCACGCCTCATCCGACAACCAAAATAAGCTCTTCGACATCACTTCGGCCTCCAGCGACTCATTGAGGGCGAAGAATATCAATGAAAAGCAGTCAATTGTATGAGTTCTCAACCTAGTGTTGGTACGTGAACCTGACTCGCGCAGGCGCGGGGCGTCCGGGGCCAATGATGTCCACCAGGATATCATAGCGGTCACTGCCGGGCAGCGTGACGAAGCCGCCATAGGTCACCGTCCCGGCGATTGCCATCGGCTCAAGTTTCAGGCTGTTTTGCCCAACATGTCCCAATCCCGACACGGTTGCAGTCACTTTGGCGTTCTCGATGCGCGCGCCCGTCGCGGCCTCGAAGACCGCAATGATGATGTGATATTCATGCGCACCGCGCGGGGCGCCGCCATGCATGGTAGCCTCCGGGTGACTCTCAAGATGACCGCGTGCAATTGCCGCCGGCAAGACTCCCAGATACACGCCTAACCCCTGCGCGACCTTATAGTTTTCATCTTCTTTGGCCGAAACCAGGGTAACCACAAAGGGCAAACAGTGAACGGCCGTAACTCGCGCGGGCAGTTGGGCAGTCGTGACCAATCCCGCGAGCGTGTTGCAGACTTTTCCACCCACCGCCGCCGCCGCCCCTGCATGGGACTGTTGGAAGGCTGTGGCTCTGACATACGCCGCTTGTTGACCCGTACCAGACTGCCGACGAAAGACTGGCGAAGCCGCCACCAGCCGCGACGAGGTGATTGGCGATGACGACCGGCCCTTCGGCCCTGGCATGAACCACCGACGCCAGCAGGCTCACCACGAGTATTACCGCGAGAAACATGTGCCCTGCCGCTGCCCCATTCGGCTGCGCCGCAACTGCACACGCTCTTGCTGGCATAATAGCCATGACATCCCAGTTAAGGTTATCTGGATCGATACCACCGGATCCTGGCAGTGGGCGCTTTGACCTTGATCAAGAAATGCCAGGCGTCGGCGGGAATGGCCGCAGGGACGGTGGTTTTTCGGGGTGGCTTCGACCTCATCCTGAATTCACGAGCCAACAGATGATTGGCTTTGCAGCACAGACGCCCCGTAAGCCGATCAAGCAGCTGGCCGATCGAATTTTCTCAGCCAGCCGCCTTCAAATCCCGCCCGTTGCAGGCCGCTGCGGATGTACCGGCACGAGCGCATCAGCCGCCACAGGAGGCCGCTGCGATCGTTCTCGATCATCAGGACGATGGGGCCTTCGTCCAGGCCGAAGTGCCAGGGCGAAACCCACCAATCAACGGCGGCGTCGGGCGCTCCCGGATGGGTGGGATTGAAGGCCGCCTTGAAACCATAGGCCTTGGCGGCCTTGAGCTTGGCCTGGTGAATGCAGAAGCTGATCGTCGGCCGGACGATTTCCGGAGCGAACGGCAAGGATGCGGCGACCGCCCACGGCGCGAGCGTGCCATCGTCGGGACCGTACGGAACGCCACGCGCCGCATAGGCGAGGAACCGGCGTTCGATGCCTTTCAACTTGAGCGTGGAAGGGCCGGGACCATCGCTTGCGGTTATGCCCCAGCAGTGTTCGCCATAACCCTCAAACCCGCGCGGGTTCTCGATGGCGTAACGTTGCTGGACAAGGGTGGCTCGCCGGCTGTTCTCGAAATAGTCGCTTCCCTTGCCGCGCATGAACGCGTCCTGCAGGCCGCGGAAGTCGATCCATACGTGCGAGAGCTGGTGGATGAACAGCGGTCCCGCATAAAGGTAGTCGTAGCCGTAACAGTGCTCCCATCGGAAGGTCGCGGACCAGGCCGTGTAGCTGCTCCGGGGCAAGGGGTGTGTCGGCGATCCGAGCCCCAGGACGTAGAGCAGGAGCGCTTCGTCATAGCCTTCCCAGCGATACTCCAGGAATCCATGCTCGGGTGTCCAGCCATGGGTGACGGTTTCTCCCCGGTCCTGTGCCCAACGCCAATCGACCTGGTGGTAGAGCGCCTCCGCCAAGCTGCGGATCTCGGCTTCGCCCTCGGTATCGGCATCGAAGTACTGCCCTGCAGCCAGCGCGCCCGCCAGCAGGAACGTGCTGTCGATCGTGGACAGCTCGCATTGCCAGGCTCGCCGGCCGGTCTGCATGTCCAGGAAGTGATAGTAGAAGCCGCGATATCCCGTGGCATCCGGCTCCGGGCCCTGCGGGCTGTTCCAGAAGAAGCGCAGCGTTGCCAACGTGCGTTCCGCAGCCGCGGCTCGCGTCATGAATCCGCGCTCGACTCCCACTGGATAGCAAGCCAGCGCAAGGCCGGTGGCCGCGATGCTCGCGGGCGAATTCGCCTCTGTCTTGTCCAGGACGAGACCGTTGGCAGGGTTCGCTTCAAGGATGAAGTAGTCGAACGTCTCCCGCTGCAGCACCGCCAGATCGTCTTCCATGGCAGAGGTGTTCACGAGGCGATGGGTTTTGGAAGGATGCGATCGCATCTCTGTATACACTCGCACCGCTGTTCACGGATGGGTCAGGTAGAGGTGGTCGTACACACCTTTAACGCCTCTGACGCCTTCGGCAACCACGCGCACGGCATCCCGTTCACTCTGCGATCCGACTGTGCCCGAAATATGCACCATACCATCGCTGACCGTAAGAGTTAACGCGTCGCCTTTGACGCCTGCCTCCTCTCGCAGCCGTGTAAGAATGCTGCGCCGGATCGCATCGTCACCTGCTGCCGTATCGTCGTCGAACTTTGCCGCAACGACGACGCGCAAAAGATCGGTACGGCTGACGACGCCGACCAGGCGCTGTCCCCTCAAGACCGGTATGCGCTTGATGCCGTGCTCCTGCATCAGCACGGCAATTCGCTCGATCGGAGTTTCCTCGTCGGCTACGACGACGTCGGAAGTCATCAAATCCGCCACATTCCAGCCGTGGCCCTTCACATAGCCACGCGCCTCACCAGGCGACAACGCTGGGGCACCGAGTTCCGACCTGCGCAGGAAGTCACCTTCGCTCACAATTCCAACCACGCGGCCGCCGTCGTCGACGACCGGCATGCCGCTGATGCGATGGTCCAGCATGATCCGTGCCGCGTGTCTTACGCTGTGGTCAGGCGACACCGTAACAACCTTTGCAGTCATTACATCCTTCGCTTTCATCTGCCTTCATCCCATAAGCTCAGTTCAAGTGAGCAGGCGCCCGGACGCCAATTGATGATATCGTAGCGCAGACGCGCCCGGTCCCTTTGAGGCAAATCAATAACGGCTCCGAACCAGCCGACCCGGGGCGACTTGATCGCCCGCTCCCAGTACTTGTCTGTCGTGGTTCCGGCACGAGTGATGGCCTTCAGACTCCTGGTTTTGATTTGCGTCAATGTGGCTCTCATCTACAGGGAAGACTGTGGCGCAGAGATACGAGGGTTGAGCTGGCCAAGACGCATTTTCCCAGCCCAGATCCTTCGTGGATCTATCCTGGAGCCGGCGCGACAAATGCTCGAATATGCGATCTCCAAAGGTCATGGCGGACCCCGTCTTTAGCGCCAGAGCGCTGACCAAAACTTACACCTCGGGTGAGACGCAGGTGCTTGCCCTGCGCGCGCTAGACCTGAAAATATTCGCTGGAGAAATGGTTGTTCTGCTCGGCCCGTCGGGCAGCGGCAAGTCGACGCTGCTCAACATCATGGGCGGACTCGACCATGCCACGAGCGGTCAGCTGTTCTTCAGGGATCAGGAGCTGACCAACCTCGACGATCGGGGGTTGACCGCCTATCGACGACAGCATGTCGGCTTCGTGTTCCAGTTCTACAATCTGATCCCCAGCCTGACCGCCTATGAAAACGTTACACTGGTTACGGAGATCTCCGATCACCCGATGCGCCCGGACGAGGCGCTGGCGCTGGTTGGACTTGAGCCGAGGATGCACCACTTCCCGGCTCAGCTCTCCGGCGGCGAGCAGCAGCGCGTGGCCATTGCCCGCGCCATCGCCAAGCGTCCCGATGTGTTGCTCTGCGACGAGCCGACCGGCGCTCTCGATTCCAAGACAGGCATTCGGGTGATCGAGGCACTGCTCGGCATCAACGCGCAGCTTGGCACCACCACACTTATCATCACGCATAACGCCAGCATCCAGGACGTCGCCGACCGCGTGCTGTTCTTCGCCGACGGTCAAATCTCGAGAATTCACAAGAACGAGGCGCGCCGGGCTGCCGCCGAGCTCGTCTGGTGATCCGATGCGCACCCTGGATATCAAGCTCTTTCGTGATCTTGTGCGGCTGTGGGCCCAAGCGCTTGCGATCGCTCTCGTCATTGCCGGCGGAGTGTCCACGGTGGTTCTTGCTGTCGGCTCCTTGCGGTCTCTGGAGGAAACCCGAATTGCCTATTACGAGAGGCACCAATTCGCCGATGTCTTTGCGTTGGTCAGGCGTGCGCCGAAGACACTGCTCACTCAAATTGCGGAAATCCCCGGGATTACTGCCGTGCAAGGGCGCATTGCCAAATTGGCCCTGCTCGATATTCCTCAGTTTCGCGAGCCTGCAACGGGACAATTCATTTCGTTGCCTGAGGACGGTCAGCCCTCGCTTAATCGGCTGTACATACGGTTAGGCCGGATGCCCGAGCCTGGGCGAGGCGATGAGGTTGTCGTCACCGAGGGCTTTGCCAAGACACATGCATTCACGTTGGGATCCCACTTCGCTGCCATTCTCAACGGCCGCAAGCGCGACCTCGTCGTCGTGGGGATCGCGCTATCGCCGGAATTCATCTATGCCATAGGGCCGGGCGACCGCATGCCGGACGAGCGTCGCTTTGCCATCGTCTGGATGTCTGAAAAGGCTCTCGCCGCCGTCTACGACCTGGACGGCGCATTTTCCTCGGTCACTCTCAAGCTAATGCGGGATGCCTCGGAAGGCGAGGTCATCACGCGCCTCGACGCGTTGCTCGACCGCTACGGCGGACAGGCAGCATATGGCCGGAAGGATCAGACCTCACACGCCTTTCTGGACCACGGGCTCGACATGCTCAGGAATATGAGCCGCACGCTGCCGCCGATCTTTCTTTTGGTGGCAGCATTCCTGATCAACGTGACGCTTAGCCGGATCGTCGCGCTCGAACGCGAACAGATCGGTCTGCTGAAGGCGCTTGGCTATCGGAACGCCGCCATCGCCTGGCATTACATCAAATTCATCATCGTGATTGTCATGATCGGCGTCGTCATCGGCAGTGCGGCTGGAACGTGGCTGGGCACTTTCGTAACAGAGTTGTATGGCGACTTTTATCGGTTCCCATTCCTCGTTTTTGTCCAGAGCCCGGATGTCTACGTCGCGGCTGCGGCGCTGAGCCTTGGTGCTGCGATCGTCGGCGCGGTGCGTGCGTTGCGCGATATCGTGAGGTTGCCGCCCGCAGTTGCGATGCAGCCGCCCGCCCCGCCTCGCTTCCGCCGTCTCCTGCCCGCGTCCTTTGCTATCCGTAATGTCCTTTCACAACCGGCTGTGATGATGGTGCGCAACATCAGCGGCCATCCGATCAGGGCTATGTTTACGATAGCGGGCATGTCGCTGGCGACGGGAATCCTGATCGCCTCGCTTTTCCTCAACGGCACGATGGAGGCGTTGATCGATGTGACTTATTTCATGTCCGACCGCCAGGATGCCACTGTCAGCTTTGTCGAACGGCGCCCGCTGAACGCCGTCAATCAAATTGCGCGGCTGCCCGGTATTCTTGCGGCGGAGCCCTTTCGGGAGGTTCCCGTCCGCATACGGAATGGAAAAATCGAGCGTCGGATCATGATCAGCGGAAGACCGTGCGATGCCGACCTCAACAGGATCATCGACACTGACCTGCATCCCGTCGTGCTTCCCGAGACTGGCTTGGCGATTTCAAGCTGGCTCGCGCAGATTCTCGGGACACAGGTCGGCGATTTCGTCGAAATCGATTTGCTGGAAGGGCAGCGACGGACCGTCTCTCTTCCCGTGACCGCGTTGGTCGAGGATTATTTTGGCATTCAGGGAATGATGCATTTCGATGCCCTGGCCCGCTTGATGCGGGAAGCGCCGGCCGTCAACAGCGTGAGCGTAAGCCTCGATGCGAACGAGCGTGACCGATTTTACGACGCTATTAAGAGCATGCCGACGGTCAGTGGCGTGGCCCTGCAACGCGTATCGCTTGCGAACTTCCGTGATGCATTGGCGGTGTTGGTGACCACGATGGCAAACATTTACACTGGGCTCGCGGCCGTTATCGCCTTCGGTGTCGTCTACAACAGCGCAAGAATCTCGCTTTCCGAACGCGCGCGCGAGTTGGCCAGCCTGCGTGTCCTCGGCTTCACCCGGGGAGAAGTGTTGCGAATTCTGCTCCTCGAGCTGGCCGTGTTGACGTTGCTGGCGCAGCCGCCGGGATGGGCCATCGGCTACGGCCTCGCCTGGACATTGCAAACAAAAATGGCCGGCGAGTTGATGCGGACTCGTTTGATCGTGGATCATTCCACCTATGTACTTGCCAGCGCAATGGTGATTGCCGCGGCACTGTTCTCCGCGCTCGTCGTACGCCGGCGGATCAACCAGCTCGACCTTGTCACGGTTCTCAAGACGCGAGATTGAACCATGCGCACGATATGGATGAAGCGAACCGTGGGGGCTATGGCCTTGGGTGTTTTGGCGGCCGCTGCGGCCTGGTTCGCATGGCCACGGCCGATCGCCGTGGATCTGGCGACGGTGACGGAAGGTCCCATGGAGGTCACGATCGACGACGAGGCCAAGACGCGCGTCCGCCACGTTTATACGGTGTTCGCGCCGATCGCTGGAAAAGTCCTGCGAATTTCCCCGCCTCGCCATGTCGGGGATCAGGTTACCGTGGACGAGACGGTGGCGGTGATGCAGCCGACCGTACCGAGCTTCCACGATGCCCGCACGCACGAAGAGCTGCAGGCGGCGCTGGCGGCAACCGAAGCGGCAATGACGCTTTCGGAAGCCGAAGTTCGCCGGATCGAGGCGGCGCTCAAATTTTCGCGCACGGAGCTTCAGCGGGCGGAGGCCCTCGCCCGCACCGAGGCGATCTCGGTCAAAGTTTTGGACAAGGCGAGATTCGACGTCGAAACCAATGAAGCTGCGTTGGCAAGCGCCAAGGCGCAGGTCGAGGTACGGCGCAACGAGCGCTCAAGCGTTGCGGCCCGACTCAGCGAACCGTCGGGCGCCATCCCGCAATCGAATCCCGCCTGCTGCATCCAGCTACGCGCCCCAATGAACGGCAGCATCCTGAAGATCATTCAGGAGAGCGAAGGAGTGGTGCAAGCAGGTGCCCCGTTGATCGAGATCGGCGACCCGCGCGACCTCGAGATCGTCGCCGACCTTCTGTCGACCGACGCTGTCCGGATCAAGCCCGGCGCACCTGTCCGGATCGACGGCTGGGGCGGATCACCCATCCGTGGCCAAGTGACACGGGTGGACCCGGCGGGGTTCGTCAAGGTCTCCGCACTCGGTATCGAGGAACAAAGGGTCCGCACGATCATCGATTTCGTCAATCCTCCCGAAGCATGGCCGTCGCTCGGTCACGATTATCGTGCGATCGTGCATGTCACGATCTGGAATGCGGAAGACGTGCTGACGATGCCGGTGGCGGCCCTGTTTCGAAAGGGGGAGGACTGGGCTGTCTTCGCGGTCAAGGATGGGCGTGCGGTCACAACGATCGTAAAGGTCGGTCAGCGGAACAACCGGACGGCGGAGGTTCTGTCAGGCCTTGCCACAGGCGATCGCGTGGTGCTGCACCCGAGTGACAGGGTCACGGACGGCGTGACCGTAGCCCAGCGCGATGTACGATAACAAAAAAGCCCGGCGATCCGGGCCTTCCTTGAGGCTGTTGAACCATGCCCAGAAGACTGGGTTGAGGCAAGGTGCGGTCGGCCGGGGCTTTTCTTGGGGTTTCTGAACCTTTCATCATGGCTGCGCGCGACCAACATCGTCACGTCCGAAGCCAGATTCGCGGCAATCGTCAGATCGTCGCAAGATTCCTCGACCAGAGTGGATCAGACGGGCTCAACGGATCTGACATTGCCTTCGGTATCCACAAGGCAGCTTGTCTTCTTGCCACCGGCATCGAGCTCGACCTGATAGGTTTTGGGATCGAGCTTGCTCGATGAAACCGGTAGGATCTTTGTGCTGTCGGCGCCGCTCGCCTTGGCGGCCGCGTCGGCGCAAAGAAGCTGAAGGTCCGCCGGGGCCGTCTCGACCTGGGTCCTGGACATCTGGTCCTGAGGAGGAGGCGGCGGCGCGCTGACGCAAGCGCTCAGGACCCCCACCAAGAATCCAATTGCTGTTGCCCGGATCGAAGTTCTCACTGCACGTTTTGCCGACATTGCTTGTCCCTCTCCGAATGCAGCTCTCACACACCCTTGTAAAGTGCCGCCCCCTGCATGAGAACGATGACCTTGGCCCCAACCTTGACGCGGGATGCGAGATCGGTGATGTCGTCGTTCCTCATCCGGATACACCCTGATGACACGTCGAGCCCGATCGTCCAGGGCTCCGGCGTGCCGTGTATCCGGTAGATCGTGTCTTGGTCGCGCTCATACAGATAGAGCGCCCTGGCGCCGAGCGGATTGTCAGGCCCTCCCGGCATGCCTCCCGCATGTTTGACCGCGTTCGGATCACGAGCGACCATTTCGGCCGGAGGCGTCCAGGTCGGCCATTCCGCCATGCGGCCGACGCGCACGATGCCGGCCCATCCAAACCCTTCCCGACCCACGCCGATACCGTAGCGCATGGCCTGCTGACCCGGCTGCACAAGGTAGAGAAAATGCTGGTTGCCATCGATGATGATCGTACCGGGCACTTCCGCAGTGCGGAACTTGACCATCTGCGGGCGAAATGCTTCGGGCACTTCATTATGCGCGGCATAGTATTTGCGCGCCTTGGTACGGTCGTAGTCCACCCATTTGCGGGTTTTCGGATCGAAAACCTGTGTTCCCGCAGCCAGCGCCGCCACCGCGACAAGACCGAGCGCTACCGCGACAATTGCCGTAAGGGAGCGCCGCTGGAGAGTGGTGCGTCCCGCGATCATCAGCTTTCCGGTCATGGATTTGCCCACCCGTGCACCCGAGCGCCCTGCGCGGCGACCCATTGTTTGGCATACTCGTAAGGATCCTGACGCTCCACCTGGAGCGCATAACTCATCTTCGTGGCGTCCTCAGGCTTGAGGTCGACCTGTTCCAGGAATTCGACCACCTTCGGATATTTTTTGCGCAGTGAGGTGGCGTAGGCGACATGGAAATGTGCGGTATCCCATGACACTGGCGCGCTGGACTTCGAGACCCAGAGCGGGTCCTCGGAAGGCAGCACGATCTTCCATTTTGCCGGGTCAAAAGGCGGCTCGGTAAGCCGAACAATGTCGTGCAGTTCAAACACGTGATGCGGTGCGTAGCAGGCAAACACCATCGGATGATCCGTGGCGACCGCGGCATCGACAGCCGCCATTCCGACATCCTCCGGCGTCTCCAGCAATGTCATTGACTTGGCATAGCCATAGCTGTTGGCGCGGACACGCTCGACAGCTGTTGAGGACCAACCCTCAGCACCAATCCAAAGTTCCCCACGCCCGTCCCGGTCAGTGTCCAACGCGGCAGTTTTGCGCGGGTCGGTGAGGTCCGAAATGTCACGAATCCCAAATTTGTCGGCAGTTTCGCGGGTAGCGCATATGCCTTGCCATGCCGGCACACCGATGGGACTGATGGCTACCGTGCCGGCACCGTCGACATACTTCTTCACCAGATTGTCCAGGTTGGGCAGCCAGATTTCGGGATGAATATCCACCTCGCCCGAATCGAGGCCGGCAAAGGCAATAAGCGTCCCCATCTCGCGCACATCGGCATCGAGCCCGAACTGTTCCTTCAGGCTGACCTTGAGAATGTTTGCCGTGGCCTGGCCCGACGGCCAGTTCGGCATTGCAATGACGAGATCAGCCGCGTGGACCGGGATGCTTACCGCCAGCATCGTCAATGCCGCCAGCGACATTTTCCGCAGACACTGCTGAAATCGGTTGTGCATTTTCTTCCCCCTCGCTTCGGTGCTGAAATGAACCGGGACGGGAACAACTTGTCGCGGCAAGCACCGGGTTGTGACACCAGCGCCATCTTCTGACGGCAACTGCTGAAGGTGCGGCAGTGCATCGGCCAAAGAAAGCGCCGTCACGTGCCGCCCCTGCACGCTACCCGATGACACTCCGTCTGGGAAGATGCTCACAACGCGGTCGCCGCGCCCAACTCTCAAAATGTCCGCGGGCACACGCCCTACGAACTGTGGGGGGCCGCATTAGAACGCCTTTGTAGGGAGGTCATTCGCAAGGCCATGTACAGCCGATTTCCCGGAAACCTTAGGTTTCCGGGAAATCAAGAACTTACAAAGGGATTTGGTGCCCAGAAGAGGACTCGAACCTCCACTCCTTGCGGAACACGGACCTGAACCGTGCGCGTCTACCAATTCCGCCATCTGGGCTGGTGCGGGCTCTTTAGGCGGGCAAAGGGTGAGTGTCAACGCGCTTTTTTTGAGAGCATGATCCCGAACCGAAGGTCCTCGTCAGCGAAAAGTGGGAACCGGATTTTGCTTTCGCTGACCTGCGGTTCGGAAAAGATCATGCTCAATCAGAAACACATCCCGCTCGCCGGCTCAGCCCTCCAGCACTTCCTTGGATGCCACGGTCGAATCGGCGTTGAGCTTGTAGATGACCGGCACGCCGGTGCCGAGCTCCAGTCTGACGATCTCCTCGCCCGACTTGCCGTCCAGCGCCATGATCAGTGCGCGCAACGAGTTGCCGTGCGCCGCCACCAGCACGGTGCCGCCGCGCAGCACATGCGGCTGCATGTCGTGCATGTAGTAGGGCCAGACGCGCGCGCCGGTGTCTTTCAGACTTTCGCCGCCGGGCGGAGGCACGTCGTAGGACCGGCGCCAGATATGCACCTGCTCCTCGCCCCATTTCTTGCGCGCGTCATCCTTGTTAAGACCGGAGAGATCGCCATAGTCACGCTCGTTCAGCGCCTGGTCGCGAATGGTCTCGAGATCGCTCTGGCCGACTGCGTCGAGAATGTGCTGGCAGGTCTTTTGCGCCCTGATCAGCGACGAAGTGAAGGCGATGTCGAATTTCATGCCGCGCGCCTTCAGCTTCGCGCCCGCCTCCTTGGCCTCGGCGTGGCCTAGCTCGGTCAGGTCGACATCGCGCCAGCCGGTGAAAAGGTTCTTCAGGTTCCATTCGCTCTGGCCATGGCGCACGAGCACGAGAGTTCCCGACATTTTTGCTCCTTCAGCTTGTGGATAGGATCGCCTCAGTTCAATCCGAGCACGTCCCGCATCGAATACAGCCCCGGCTTCCTGCCGCGCGCCCAAAGTGCGGCCTTGACCGCGCCGCGGGCGAAGATCGCCCGGTCCTCGGCATGGTGGGCGAGCGTGATGCGCTCGCCGATGCCGGCAAGCACCACGGAGTGGTCGCCGACCACCGAGCCGCCGCGCAGCGTGGCGAAACCGATCGAGCCGGTTCTTCGCACGCCGGTGTGGCCGTCGCGCACCCGAACGCTGTTCCCGTCAAGATCGATGCCGCGTCCGACGGCCGCGGCTTCGCCGAGCAGCAGCGCCGTACCCGAGGGTGCGTCGACCTTGTGCCGGTGATGCATTTCCAGGATCTCGATGTCGAAATCGTCGGCGTCGAGCGCGCGCGCCGCCTGCTCCACCAGAACCGCCAGCAGATTGACGCCGAGGCTCATATTGCCCGATTTGACGATCGTCGCGTGGCGCGCCGCAGCCTGGATCTTGGCATTGTCGTCCGTCGAGCAGCCAGTGGTGCCGATGACATGGGCGATACGCGCCTGCGCGGCATAGCCGGCGAATTCGACACTTGCCGCCGGGCTCGTGAAATCGAGCACGCCGTCGGCCTTGGCGAACGCCGGCAGCGGGTCGTCGCCGATCGCCACGTCGATATTGCCGATGCCGGCAAGCTCGCCGGCGTCCTTGCCGAGATGGGGCGAACCGGCGCGCTCGACGGCGCCGGCGACGCGTGCGCCCGGTATCGTGTGGACGGCGCGGATCAGCGCCTGGCCCATGCGGCCTGCCGCACCCACCACCACCAGGCCCATTTCATTGACGGGGGGGTCGTTTGTGGCCGTACCGTTCATAAAGTTCTCCCGATCGCCTTTTTTGCGCGCCGCACCGGAGTTTGGATTGGCTTGCCGTCGGCGACAAGTCCCAGCCCCTTGTTGCCCTGCACCCGATGGAAACGGGCATAGACGCTATGCGGGTCGGCCATCAGCGAGGCATGCGTGCCTTGTTCGACCAGCCGGCCCTGTTCCAGCACGACGATGTGGTCGGCGTTGACCACGGTCGACAGCCGGTGCGCGATGACGATGGTCGTGCGCCCTTCCATCACATGGGTCAGTGTTTGCTGGACACGCGCTTCCGCCTCGTTGTCGAGCGCCGAGGTCGCCTCGTCGAGCAGCAAGATCGGCGCCTGCCGAACGATGGCGCGGGCGATCGACACGCGCTGGCGCTGGCCACCCGACAGCGTTACGCCGCCTTCACCAACAGGGGTGTCATAGCCTTGCGGCTGCTGGCGGATGAAACTGTCGGCCTCGGCCTGTTGCGCGGCCAGTTCGATCTCGGTGTCGCTGGCGCTCAGCCGCCCGTAGCGGATGTTGTCGCGAATGGTGCCTTCGAACAGATAGGGCTGCTGCGAGACATAGGCGATGGAGCTACGCAGCGACCGCTTGGTGACGTTCGAAATGTCCTGACCGTCGACCTCGATGCTGCCCGCCTCGACATCGTGGAAACGCTGCAGCAGCGCCACTAGCGTCGACTTTCCGGCGCCGGAGGCGCCGACGATGGCCGTCATCTTGCCGGCGGCGGCAACGAAGCTAAGATCCTGCAGGACCGGCGCGTCGGCGACATAGCCGAACGACACATTGTTGAAGCGCACCTCGCCCCTGGTGATCTTCGCTTCGGCCGCTCCGGGCGCGTCGCCTTGCTGCGGCTCGAGGTCGAGCAGTTCGTAGATCATGCGTGCGTTGACCAGCGCGCGTTCCATGCCGACCTGCATGCGCGCCAGCCGGCGGGCCGGATCGTAGGCGAGCAGTAGCGCGGTGATAAACGCAAAGACGGCGCCAGGCGGCTGGCCGCCGACGGTTGCCCGGTAGCCGGAATAGGCGATGACGCCGGCGACGGCGAAGCCGGCCAGAATTTCGGAGATCGGCGTCAAACGTTCCGACACGCGGGCGATGCGGTTTGCCCGCCGCTCGGCGCTGACGACAAGATCGCTGATGCGGCGCGACAGCTCGTCCTCAAGCGTAAAAGCCTTGACGATGGCGATGCCTTGGGTGGCTTCCTGCATGGCGCCGATCAGCCGCGAGTTGATCTGCACCGCTTCGCGTGTGGCGCGCCTTATTCTGCGGCTCAGATAGACGACCGTGTAGATCAGCGGCGGCCCGATCAGCAGCGACATCAAGGAAAGCACCGGATCTTGCCAGACCATGACGCCGATCAGCGCGAGCAGCGATACGGCGTCGCGTGCCACGGATGTCAGCGTCATCGAGAGCAGGTCGCGGATGCCGTTGACGTTCTCGTTGATCTGAGCAGCCAGCCGCCCCGAGCGCGTGTCGTTGAAGAAACCGACACCGAGCTTCATCAGATGAGCGAAGATGCGGCGCTGGTAACGCGCCACCAGATTGTTGCCGATCCTGGCCAGCGTCACCGCCTGACCGTAGCTGGCCAGCCCGCGCAGCATGAAGGCGCCCAGGATCGATACACAGATCAGCGCAATGAGATCGCCGCGCTGCTCGTAGAAGATCTGGTCGACGACATCCTTCATGATCCAGGCGGTGAAGGCGGTCGTGGCCGCGACCGTCACCAGGCACAGAACCGCCAGAACATAATACCAGCGGTATTCGCGGCCGTTCTCGGCGAGGATGCGGCGGATCACCGCCACGATCTCGCCGGGCCGGGCTTTCGCTTGCTGGTTGGGCGACTGGTTCAAGTCGGGATCGTTCCGTGATGTCGGTTCGGCCTCGCGGCCGGGCTAACTCGGCAATCCTCTTAGCGCTCCGGTGGCGGTTTGCCTATGGCCGAGGCCGGCAAAACTTCATGGGATCAGGCCCGCCAGCGCCGCCCCGCCGTCTGGACGCCGAACAGCGAAGGGTTTCTGGCATAGGCCGCAAGGCCGGACAGCGCCGCCAGCGGATGGGTGATCACATAGACGGGCATGGTGCGCATCAGCTCGCTGTGCGGCGCCTTGTCCTCGAACGCGGCGCGGAAATTGCCCGCTTTCAGCGCCGGCAGGATTTTCTGGGCGATGCCGCCGGTCAGGAAGACGCCACCGCGGCTCATGAACACCAATGCAAGGTCGCCGGCGGTGCGCCCGAGGCAGGTGACGAACATCGACAGCGCTTCCTCGGCCACCGGATCTGACTTCGCCAGTGCCGCGGCGGTGATCTCGGCCGGCTTGGTGAAAGGCGCCGGCTTGCCGTCCGCCTTGGCAACCGCACGGTAGGCATTGACAAGGCCGCGTCCGGACAGGATCTGTTCGCCGGAAATGCGGCCCTCGATCGTCTCGATATGCGGAAACACCTCGAAGTCGCGCGGCGTACGCGGCCCGATGTCCATGTGGCCACCCTCGCCGGGTACCGGTATCCAGTGGTTCAGCGCGTAGACCAGGCCGGCGACGCCAAGCCCGGTTCCGGGACCGAGCACCACCCGTCCCGCATTGGGCTCCGGCGCATCGCCGCCGATCTTTTCCATATGCTCTTCGCCGAGCGCCACGACGGCCAGCGCCTGGGCCTCGAAATCATTGAGCACCACGACATCGCCGAGGCCGAGGCTGGCAAACATCTTTCTTGGCTTGACGATCCAAGGGCAATTGGTGAGCGGGATCTCGTCGCTGTCGACCGGGCCGGCCACCGCCAGCACGGCAGAGTTGGGCCGGACCGATGAGCGGTCGAGCACCGCCGCCTGGATCGCCTCGTCGATGGTGTTGAAATTGGCTGTCTGGACGATCTGGGGCTCGGTTGGTTCCGAGTTCGCGTCGAGCACGACCGAGAAGCGCGCATTGGTGCCGCCAATGTCGCCGATCAGGATCGGAAACCGCAACACAGTATCGCTTACGCTTGGCATGCTCTCATCCGTTCCGGTTCCCAGTGGCGTTTCGCCGTTCTTTTCGTTGACTAGCGCATGACCTGGAAAAGGGAAATCGGTTTTCAAAATGAGGCGGTCCACGGATCAAGAGCAAGATGAGATCAGATTGGCCAAACCAGCCCGGCAGGACGATCAGATTCCGGCCTGCAGGGTGAGGGGCAGCGCAAACGCCCCCGAGCAAAGCGTCAGTTCCCAGGTCGTGGTCGTGGCAGCGGAATGCCGATCTCGGGCGTTGCCGCGAAGGCGTTGACCGAGGCCGGAAGCGCCCCCGTGCCGCTTACGGATGCGCGCGCCGGCGGCGGAGCCGCCGCGAGAACGGGTGCAGTGGTGGCGGCCGCGACCGCCACGCCGTCGCCATAATAGGTGACCACCTCAGCCGAAGCCGGATCTGGCCCGTCGAGCACCGCCTGGCATTCGGCGGGCAGGCTCGCCATCGTCATCACGTCGCGCGCTTTCGGCCTGTCCGGGTTCTTGTTGGGGCGCCATGGTTCCTCGGTGAACCACCAGTCCAGCGATTTGTCGCAGCCCTCGCCGGGCGCCGTGGCGTCCTGTCGCTTGCAGTTGGGCGAGCCGGGCTGACAGCCGATGCGGATGTGGAAGTGATAGTCGTGGCCCCAGAACGGCCTGACCTTGCGCAGCCATGCGCGGTCGCCTTTCACCGTATCGCAGAGCTTCTTCTTGATGCCGGGATTGACCAGGATACGCTCGACTTCGGGATAGCTTGCCGCCCGCCTCAGGAGCCGCATATGTGCCGGTACCCAGATCGCATCCTTCACCAAATGGGTCTTTTCGTCGACAAGCAGGGTGGCGCTCATGTTTTCGCGCTGGTTGATCGAAAGCTTGCGGTCGGGCATCGGCGTCAGCCAGATGTCGGCGTCGAGGCCGATCTGATGCGAGGCGTGGCCGGTCAGCATCGGCCCGCCGCGCGGCTGCGAAATGTCGCCAACCAGCAGGCCGGGCCAGCCGTCGGCCGCCGCGTCGCGCGACAGTTTCTCGATCAGCGCGATCATCGTCGGATGGCCCCAGCGGCGATTGCGCGAAGGCCGCATCACCTCCCATTTGGGGCCGTCTAGGGGAATGGCGACGCCACCCGCAAAGCAGCCCTTGGAATAAAAGCCGATGGATTGCGGCGCGGCCACGGCCGGCAGCGTTTTGGCGCCGAACAGGTTTTTCGCCAGTTCCTCGGCCGCTGTAGGTTGCGCCGCAAGCCCCGCCAGGGTGAGGACGAGCGCTGCTAATGGATGTCGCCCAAAAGTGCGCAGCGGTTTTGGGACAACGACATGCATAAATAGAAATTTAAAGCGCGTCGCGACGCGCTTTAGCAGCATTGCTCTGCCGGGCATTGATTGCTTCAGCGTTTTCATGAAGCAGAACCCCTCTGCGAATTTAAGTCGAATCATATCACGCCCGGCTCAAGGTTTCGATCACGACCGCTTCATCGGGCTGCGCGGCTCGCCGTCACGCCAGGTGTCGTCAGCCCACATTCGATCGAAGGCCGACCGGTAGTCGGGAAAGCGAAAACGATAGCCGGCCGCTTTGATCGCCGTATTGGCGACACGCTTGTTCTCGCCATAGAAGGACCGCGCCATGGGCGAAAGTTGGGCGGTTTCGAACGGAATCTCGGGCGGCGGCGTGACGCCCATCAGCCCTGCGGCGTAGGCGACGACATCCTGCGGCGGTGCTGGCAGATCGTCGGTGACGTTGAAGATGCCGCCGCGATTGACTCTGGCCAGATGCAAGAGCGCCCCCGCAATGTCGTCGCAATGGATGCGGTTGAATACCTGGTCCGGCTTGACCAGCCGCCGGGCGGTGCCGTTTTCCAGATTGACCAGGGCATTGCGGCCCGGCCCGTAAATCCCGGACAGCCGCAGGAGCGCTACCGGCCGGCCGATCTCCCAACCCAGTTTCAGCCAGTCCTGCTCGGCGGCGACGCGCATCGCCGAGCGCTTCGACACCGGCCGGCATTCGGAGGTCTCGTCCACCCAGCCGCCGCCATGGTCGCCATAGACGCCGACTGTGGAGAGATAGCCGATCCATTCGAGCGCCGGCATCTTCGCCGCGATTGTTCCACGCGCTGCATTCAGCACCGGGTCGCCGGCCTCGGCCGGCGCCACTGAGACGACGAGATGGGTTGTTTTCTCAAGCGCATCGCCGATTTCGGGTGTCAGCGCGTCATCGAAAAGCAGCGGCGCGATTCCGGCCTGCCGCAGCGCTTCGAATTTCTCCGGCGCGCGTGTCGTGCCAAGGATCGTGCCGGCATCCTCGTTGGCGCGGGCAAACGCCTTGCCCGAATAGCCGGCGCCGAAAATGAAGATCTGCTTCTCGCTCATGCGTGCGCCTCGATTTGCTTTGCCAGCGCCAGGCGCCATTCACGTTGCACGGCCTCGTCGCTTTCCGCTTTGACCGCGGCGGCGGCACATTTGGCAAATCCCGAAGCGGGCACAAGCCGGGATAGCGCCCATACCGCCGCCCCGCGCACCAGGGGCGAGGCATCGCTGAGCAGCGCGCGCACGGCGCTGCCGAGCGAGGAATCGCCGGAATTGCCGGCGGCGATCAGCACATTGCGGACAAAGCGGTCGCGGCCGATGCGCTTGATCGGCGACCCGCTAAAGAAGGATCGGAAAGCAGTGTCGTCTAGCGCCAAGAGATCGGCGAGGCGCGGTTCGCGCAAATCGTCGCGCGCGGCAAGCTTCACCTCGGACGCAGCCCGGGCAAACTTGTTCCACGGGCAGGCGGCGAGGCAGTCGTCGCAGCCATAGATGCGGTTGCCGATCTCTTCCCGGAACTCATGCGGGATCGGCCCCTTGTTCTCGATGGTGAGATAGGAGATGCAGCGCCGTGCATCGAGCCGGTAAGGTGCGGGAAAGGCGTCGGTCGGACAAACGTCGAGACAGGCGCGGCACGAACCGCAATGGTCGTCCTCGGGCGTATCGGGTGCAAGCTCGGCCGTCGTGAAGATAGTGCCGAGGAACAGCCAGGAGCCGTGCTCGCGGCTGACCAGATTGGTGTGCTTGCCTTGCCAGCCGAGGCCGGCGGCTTCGGCCAGCGGCTTTTCCATCACCGGGGCGGTGTCGACGAACACTTTTACGTCGCTCCCCGAGCGCGCCACGATCTTGCCGGCGATCTCTTTCAGCCGGCCTTTCATCACGTCGTGGTAATCGCGGTTCTGCGCGTAGACGGAGATCGCGCCGCGGTCGTGCTTCGCCAGGACGGCGCGCGGATCGTGGTCGGGGCCGTAATTCATGGCCAGCACGATGACGGAGCGAACCTCAGGCCAAAGTGCTGTCGGCTCGCCCCGGCGTTCGAGCGTCTCGGCGATCCAGCCCATCGAGCCGTGGAAGCCGTCGGCGACAAATTCGGCAAGCCGGGCCGGCGCCTGCGGGATGGCATCGGGCGTGGTGACGGCAACGGCATCGAAACCGGCGCGCTGCGCCTCGCGGTCGATCAGCGCGCGCAGGTTTTCCGCTCTAGAAATCGAGGTCCGCATAATGTGACACCGGCGACAGGCCGCGCACCCGGTCGGACAAAAGCGGCCGGAACGATGGCCGTGATTTCACCCGTGCATACCATTCGCGCGCGGCAGCGTGTTCGCGCCAGTCGATCTCGCCGAGATAGTCGAGCACCGACAGCGCAGCCGCAGCCGCGAGATCGGCATAGGTGACCTTGTTGCCGGCCAGCCAATGGCGTGTGCCAGCCAGCCAGTTGGTGTATTTCATGTGCTGGCGGATATTGGCGCGCGCGGCGCGGATCGCCGCCGAATCGGGCGAACCGCCGCCCGCCGTTTCCGGCATGACCGGTTTCAGCACGCGCTCGCGCACGAGGTGCCGTGTCACTTCGCTATCGGCCTTGTTGAGATACCAGTCGGTCAGCCGGCGGATTTCCGCGCGCCCCATCGGGTCCTCGGCGAATAGCCGCTTGTCGCGCTTGAGGACGCCGCGCGTCTCGTCGAGATACTCGGCGATGACCATGGCGCCGACGATCGGCACGTCCCCCTCGGCAAGCAGGATCGGCAGCGTGCCGGCCGGGTTCAGCGCCAGGAACTCCTTGCGCCGCATCCACGGCTTCTCCTCGATCAGCGCCAGCTCCTCGCCATACTCGCCGAAAGCTAGGCGCACGAACCGGCAGGAGGCGAACATCGGGTGGTGGAAAAGCGTCAGCATGGTCCCGCGATAATAGAGCGCACTGGCAAATCGCCGGCTGCGCCGGTAAGTCTTGGCCGCCCCGATTCACCGGGCCGTCAGGGTGCTGCGACCTATAGGAGGAGTTCCGCGCCATGACAAGCAAGCCGTTCTTCAAGTTCCCACTCGAACGCCGAGGTTGCCATGGAAAGCCAGACCATCGTCGAAGCGCTGCTGCTCGGCATGATCGAGGGCCTGACCGAATTCATTCCGGTCTCGTCGACCGGCCATATCCTGCTAGCCGGCCATTTTCTCGGCTTCCACTCGACCGGCAAGGCCTTCGAGATCCTGATCCAGCTCGGCGCCATACTGGCAATCCTCAGCGTCTATTTCCATCGTCTGTGGCAGATGCTGATCGATCTGCCGCGTGATCGGGGGACGCGGCATTTCGTCCTCGGCATCCTCGTCGCCTTCCTACCGGCGGCCGTCATCGGCGCGCTGGCGCATGGCTTTATCAAGACGGTGCTGTTTGAATCGCCGAGGCTGATCTGCATCATGCTGATCATCGGCGGCGTCGTGTTGTTGTGGGTGGATCGCCTCAAGCCGAAGCCGCTCTACCACGATGTCGAGCGGTTTCCGCTCAGGCTCTATCTGCAGATCGGACTGTTCCAGTGCCTTTCACTGATCCCCGGCACGTCGCGCTCCGGCTCGACGATCGTCGGCGCGCTGCTTCTGGGCGTCGACAAACGGGCGGCCGCGGAATTCTCCTTCTTCCTCGCCATGCCGACGATGGTCGGCGCCTTTGCCTTCGACCTCTTCAAGAACCGCAATGTGCTAACCAGCGCCGATCTGCCGGTCATCGCCGCCGGGTTCATCGCCGCCTTCGTCGCTGCGCTTATCGTCGTGCGCTTCCTGCTCAACTACGTCTCGCGCCACGGCTATTCGCTGTTCGGCTGGTGGCGGCTGGTCATCGGCACCGTCGGGCTGGCGGCGCTGTTCATCTGGGGGTGAGGCGGCACAGGTCTGACTGCCGGGGTTGCCGTTCAGTTTCGCCCGTAGAAAACATTCTCGACATGCACCGGCCAGCGCCACGGCAGCACCGCGACCATGTCGAAGCGCACCGACAATCTTCCATAGTAGGATTGACGCGACAGCCAGAGATCGGCGGCGCTTTCGATGCGGCGCTCCGACTCGTAGCGAACAGCCTCCATGGCTTCCATCAGCGTGCGGCGGGCCTTCACCTCGACGAACAGCACCAGGTCGCCGCGCCGCGCGATCAGGTCGATCTCGCCGAACCGCGTGCGGTGGCGGCGCGCCAGGATCCGGTAGCCTTTCACCATCAAAGCAGCAGCCGCCAGCCACTCGCTGCGGTGGCCGCGCCGGTAGGCCTGCTGGCGGCTGGCGACCGGGCGCTCAGCCATCGCCGTCTTTCCCGGTGTCGCCATCCTTCCCGGCATCCCGATTCTTCCCGCTATCCTTGAGCTCGAGCAATCGCCGGTAGAGCGCCTGCTTCTGGCCGCCGGTCATCTTGGCAGCCTCCGCCGCCGCCTTGGAGGCCGGCATCTCGTCGGCAAGCGAAAGCAGAAGCCGGTCGATATCGGCCGGCTCGTCGGCCGTTGCTTCCGACGGGCCGACGCAGATGACGATCTCGCCCTTCGGCGTATCGGTCGCCGCGTAGTGATCGGCAAGCGACTGCAAGGTGCCGGTCCGCATCTCCTCGAAAGTCTTGGTCAGTTCGCGCCCGATCGCGGCTCTGCGCGCTCCACCCAGCGCCTCGACCGTGGCGCCGAGCGTCTCGGCCAGCCGGCGCGGTGATTCGAAGAAGATCAGCGTCGCCGGCACTTGTTTCAGCGCTTCCAGACGCGTCAGCCGCTGACCGGCCTTCACCGGCAAAAACCCGGCGAACAGGAAGGCGTCGGAGGGCAAGCCCGACGCCGTCAGCGCTGCAAGCGGCGCCGACGGGCCAGGGATCGGCACGACGCGAATGCCCTGGTCGAGAGCCTCGCCGACCAATCGGTAGCCGGGATCCGAGATCAGCGGCGTGCCGGCATCCGAGATCAGCGCCACGCTCTGCCCGGCCAGCAAGGCTGCGATCAGCTTCGGCCCGGCCTCGCCGGCGTTGTGCTCGTGATAGGCTGACGTGCGGCGGCGGATGCCGTAGCGGTCGAGCAGCACGCGGCTGACACGCGTGTCCTCGCAGGCGACGATGTCGGCGGCGGCGAGCGTTTCAAGCGCCCGTAATGTGATGTCGGCGAGATTGCCGATCGGCGTTGCCACCAGGTAGAGCGCCGGCGCGAGCGGCCGGGCCGATATCTCGGTCTGGCCGATCACATAGCTGCGTTTTGCCAACTCGCCGGTCACTGGTGTCCCTCGTTAGAGCGCCGAGCGTGTATGGACGCGCGCGAGACGTTCTAACATTTTGAATGCGTTCGACCCCTGTTTGGCACGGCTCACGCCGGGTTGCAAAACCCCCAGGCCAAAGTGAGATGGCCGCCATGTCCTTGCCACAGTACGGAACGAAACCATGCCCGGCGGGTTTTATCCCTGATCTCGGGAGGAGCAGGATGGACAGCCTTAAGATACAGGACGTTTTCGAACCGTATTATGCCGGCCGCAGGCGCTTCGCCGCGCGGAAGGATAGGAGCCGGCCTGCAGAGACCGAGGTCAGCTTGGCGAAAAAGCCGCCAAAGCGTCGTCCATCAAAGGCGACCAATCTGGAAATCGAACCCCTCGACCGACACCGGCAGCACGATGGAGCACTGACCAGACGATGCCCAATCGCTTCGACATTTTCATCACCCGCCTTGAAACGAAAAGCGCCCGCAATGGCGCACCATCATACCCTACAAGCGATCAGCACCGCGCCCGCCGCGCCAAGGGCGATGCCAAGCCGGCTCGCTCCGGTGGGGTGATCGCCGAGAAAGACCACGCCAAGCGCCGTCACAAGCACGATGCTTAGACGCCGCTCTCAACCCAAATATCTCAAGACGCGCGTCTCAAGCAGCCGGATCAAGGCTGGGTCCATGAATTCATAATCGTCCGGAATGTCGAGGCAGATCACGCGAGCCTTCTTCAGGCTTGTCTTGAATTTCTGCTGCAGCTTGGCGCGGTGCGCCTTCTCCATCACGAAGATGATGTCAGCCCAGGCTACGAGTTCATGCGTCAGTGGATTGTCGGCATCATGGTTGGTGCCGGCCGATGCGACTTCGATGTCCCTGCGGCCGGAAAATACTTGCTCGGCCGTAGGGCTCCGCAAGCGGTTCTGGCTACAGACGAAGAGGACGTTCTTCACCGGCTACCGCGCCAGGTCGGCCACCACCGCATCAAGCACGATCATGCCGGCCGGCGTGGCGCGCAGGCGGGCATTGCCGATCGGCGCCACCAGCCCCTCGCCCTGCAGCACCGACAGCCGTGCCGTCGACAGGCCGCGCCCGGAAAACGCTTCGTAGCGCGAAAGATCGATGCCCTCGGCCAATCTCAGCCCCATCAAGAGGAACTCGTCGGCCTCTTCCGAGCGCGTCAGGGTCTCGCCGCCGGTGATGCCATGGCCCTTGGCCTCGACCAGATTGGCCCAGGTTTCCGGCATTTTCTCCGCGATCGTCACCACGCGGCGGCCGTTTTCGACGAAACGGCCATGCGCGCCGGGACCGACGCCGACATATTCGCCATAACGCCAATAGGTGAGGTTGTGCCGGCTTTCCGCTCCTGATCTGGCGTGGTTGGAAATCTCGTAGGCCGGAAGCCCATGGGCGGCGGTGATCTCCTGCGTCAGCGCGTAGAGATCGGCGGCATGGTCGTTGTCGGGAATGGCGAATTTCTTGGCCGCATGCAGCGCGTGGAATGGCGTGCCTTCCTCGATGGTCAGCTGGTAGAGCGACAGATGATCGGCGGCGTGGCCAATCGCCTGTTCGAGCTCGGCCTGCCAGGCTTCAGGGGTCTGGCCGGGCCGCGCGTAGATCAGGTCGAAGGATAGCCGCGGAAAGATCTCGCGCGCCAGACCAATCGCATGCAGCGCTTCATCGACATTGTGCAGCCGGCCGAGGAAGCGCAGGTCTTTGTCGTTCAGCGCCTGCACGCCGAGCGACACGCGGTTGACACCCGCTGCCCGGTAGCCGTGAAAGCGCTCGGCCTCGACCGAGGAGGGGTTGGCTTCCAGCGTCACCTCGATGCCATCAGGCACCGTCCAGTTCTTCGCCACCGCGTCCAGCACCGTCGCCACGGTTTGCGGTTTCATCAGCGACGGTGTGCCGCCGCCGAGAAAAATGCTGGTCACCTCGCGCGGCCCGGTGCGGTCGCGCATTGTCGCAAGCTCGGTCTCGAAGGCGCGTGCAAAACGCTCCTGGTCGACCGGCTGGTGACGGACATGGCTGTTGAAGTCGCAATAGGGGCACTTGGCCGCGCAGAACGGCCAGTGGATGTAGACGCCGAAGCCGGGGCTGCGGTCGAGCAGCATGGTCATGCCGAGCCCGATTGTGCCAAATCCACTCTGGCCTGCGCGAATTTCTGGAAGGCGCGGGCGCGGTGCGACAATGCCGTCGGCTGGCCGGGCTTCCAGCCGTGTTTTTCCTCTGCGGTCATCTCGCCGAAGGTCTTTTGGAAACCGTCCGGCACGAACACCGGGTCGTAGCCGAAGCCGAGTTCGCCGCGCGGCGGCCACACCAGCGTGCCCTCGACCTCGCCGCGAAAATATTCGGCCGCGCCGTCGGGAAAGGCCAGGCAGATGACGGCGACGAAGCGGCCCTTGCGCTGGGCAGGCGCGACCGCTCCGATTTCCTGCAATGCCACTTCCGCTCGCCGCATCGCCATGCCGAAGTCACGCGAACCGTCCGGCGCCTCGGCCCAATTGGCGGTGTAGACGCCGGGCGCTCCGCCCAGCACATCGACACACAGGCCGGAATCGTCCGACAATGCCGGCAGGCCTGTCGCCTTGGCGGCAGCAAAAGCCTTGATATAGGCGTTCTCCTCGAAGGTGGTGCCGGTCTCGTCCGGCTCCGGCAGGCCGTATTCCTTGGCCGACTTCGCTTCAATGCCGAATGGCGCCATCAGATCGGCGAATTCGCGCAATTTGCCGGCATTGTGGCTGGCGACGACAATTCTGTGCCCATCAAGCGAATGCATCAGATGCCCCAGATTCTTGGCTCGGCGAATTCGATCGAATTGCCGGAGGGGTCGCGAATATAGATCGAGTGGCCGCCCTGCGGCCATTCGAACTCGCTTTCGATGGCGATTTTCTTCTGCTCAAGATGCGCTCTCCAGCGTACGATCTCGTCCGCGCTCGCCGCAAAGCAGAGATGGCCATCGCCGACAGTGCCATGCGTCGGCACTTTCAGCCTGGCGTCGGGCGCCGGCGGCACCTTGGTCGCCTCGGCGTTGAAGATGAGCAGCACGCCGTTCCCGCAACGGAAGAAAAGATGCCTGCCGTCGGCCTTGCCCAGCAGATCGAGCCCAAGCACGTCGGAATAGAAGTCCTGCGCGGCATCGAGGTCGGTCACGTAGAGAGCTGATTCGAGGATGGCTGAAGGGGTCATGACAGAATCGAAGGTTAACCTACAGCCATCTGCTGCAGGCTGACCAGTCGTTGGATGCCCTTCTTGGCCAATTCCATCAGCGCCGTGAACTGCTCTTCCGAGAAAGGCTCGCCCTCGGCCGTGCCTTGGATCTCGACGATGCCGCCCTTGCCGGTCATGACGAAATTGGCGTCGGTGCCGGCCGAGGAATCCTCGAGATAGTCGAGGTCGATGACCGGCTGGCCGTCATGGATGCCGCAGGAAATCGCCGCAACATGATCCTTCAGCACCTTGGCGACGCTGGCCATCTGCCGGGCTTCCATCCAGCGCAGGCAGTCGTAAAGCGCCACCCAGCCGCCGGTGATCGAGGCGGTGCGCGTGCCACCATCGGCCTGGATCACGTCGCAGTCGACGGTGATCTGCTGCTCGCCGAGCGCCTGCAGATCGACCACGGCGCGCAGGGAACGGCCGATGAGCCGCTGGATTTCCAGCGTGCGGCCGCCTTGCTTGCCGGCCGAAGCTTCGCGGCGCATGCGCTCGCCGGTCGAGCGCGGCAGCATGCCGTATTCCGCCGTCACCCAGCCCTTGCCGGAATTGCGCATCCAGCCTGGCACCTTTTCCTCCAGGCTCGCCGTGCACAGCACATGCGTGTCGCCGAACTTCACCAGGCACGAACCTTCCGCGTGCTTGGAGACGCCACGCTCGAAGGAGATGGCGCGCATTTCGTCGAATTGGCGTTTGGAAGGGCGCATTCAGGCTTCTTTCTTGTCATTTTTCGGAATCGTGGCCGGCTTGTAGCCGCATGGGGCGCATGGCGCAAAGGAAAATGGCCGGTTGCGCGGGCGCGGCCGAAGTCTATATCCTTGGGCCGGAGGTTTTTGGCCCGCATGACCAAAGCAGTCGATCCCGGTTCGCAGTCGCCCGTGCTCCAGTCGCCCGCACTTCAATCGCTTGACATGCGTTCGCGCGACATCTTTCGACGCATCGTCGATTCTTATCTGAAGGACGGCGAGCCGGTCGGCTCACGCAGCCTGTCGCGGATCCTGCCGTCGTCGCTGTCGCCGGCTACCATCCGCAACGTGATGAGCGATCTCGAGCATCTCGGCCTGATCTATGCGCCGCATATCTCGGCCGGCCGGCTGCCGACCCAGGCCGGCCTGCGCTTCTTCGTCGATGCCTTCATGGAGCTTGGCGACCTCTCCGACGAGGAGCGCCGCATCATCGAGGCGCAGGTGCGCGCGTCCGGCTCGGGCGCAACGCTGGAACACATGCTCACCGAGGCCAGCCAGATGCTGTCCGGCATGTCGCGCGGCGCTGGCCTCGTGCTCGCCGCCAAGAACGAGGTGGCGCTCAAGCACATCGAATTCATCCAACTCGAGCCGACCAAGGCGCTGGCCGTGCTGGTGTCGCAGAACGGCGACGTCGAAAATCGCGTCGTCGACCTGCCCGCCGGCATCACTATCTCGCAATTGCACGAAGCCTCGAACTTCCTCAATGCCCACATCCGCGGCCGCACGCTGGCCGAGGCGCGGATCGAGATCGCCCGCATCAAGGAAGAGACCAGGGCCGCCCTCGACACGCTGTCGCAGGATCTGGTCGAGAAGGGCCTTGCGGTCTGGGCCGGCGCTGAGAGCGGCCTGCCGGCGCGTCTCATCGTGCGCGGCCGCGCCAATCTGCTGGAAAACGTCACCGCCCAGGCCGACATCGAACTGTTACGGCATTTGTTCGAGGATCTGGAGACGCAGGACGGGCTGATCCAGCTTCTCGACCTTGCCGAGGAAGGGTCCGGCGTGCGCATCTTCATCGGCTCGGAAAACAAGCTGTTTTCGCTGTCGGGCTCGTCGCTGGTCGTGGCGCCTTATCGCGACAAGGACGCCCGCGTCATCGGCGCGCTCGGCGTCATCGGCCCGACCCGGCTGAACTACGCTCGCATCGTGCCGATGGTCGACTATACCGCGCAGCTTATTTCCCGCATGCTGCGGTAACGACATGCACAAGAACAAGGAACTAAAGCCCGTCGCAGCTTCCCTTCGAACGCGAAGCGCTTAGGGCGGACCTCAAGGAGAAAAAAATGGCGCTGGAATCATTCAAAGCCCAGATCAGCCTGTTGCTCGAGCAGATGATCAACCAGCCCGAGGATCAGCATGAAGTGCAGGAACAGCTGCGCGAAAAGCTGAGGGAAATGCGCGCCATGGGCTTGCCGCTGCCGGCCGATCTCGTTGAACTGGAAAAGCGCCTCGACGACGATTTTTACGCGGCCGGGAACTGAGCTTCGAAACGGAGCCGAGATCCCTTCAAATCTGCGGTGGCCAAGGACGGCGAGCTGATCCTCACCGAGGACGGCAACGGCACATCTGGCGCGTTCCCTACGGCGGCAGCCCGTGCTGACCGGCGGGTTCGCCCGGCCGGCCCGGCCCTGGTGCAATCGAATCCGGCCTCAGGGGGTACACGCCTGCCCGCCCCCGTGCGACAAGGCGCAGTCTTAAAAAGTTGATTCCGATTTTCGGGGTCGTGCGCTGAAGCCGAAACCATGACCCTCACCGGATTCCTCGCCTATAGCGCGGCCCTCGCCATCGCCGCGGCGATCCCTGGCCCAGGGCTCACCGCGCTCATTGCGCGTGCGCTTGGATCCGGCTTTCGCTCGGCGCTCGCCATGTCCTTCGGGCTGATGCTCGGCGATCTCACCTATCTCACAGCCGTGGTGCTCGGCCTCGCCTTCGTCGCGCAGACCTTCGGCATGGCCTTTCTGGCAATCAAATGGCTGGGTGTCGCTTATCTCGCCTTCCTAGGCTGGCGTTTCTGGACCAGCGGCATCACGCCCGAAACGGTCGAGGCGAAGAAGGGCAAGGGCGGGCTGGTGTCGAGCTTTGTTGCCGGCCTCGTCGTTACGCTCGGCAATCCGAAGACGATGATCTTCTATCTCGCCATCACGCCGACCATCGTAGATCTGAAGACCATCACGGTCGCCGACTACGGCATCCTCGTCGCGCTGACGCTGTTCGTGCTCCTGGTGGTTCTGGTGCCTTATCTGGCGCTGGCGGCCAAGGCGCGCGGGCTCCTGAAGTCGCCGCGCGCGCTGAGGGCGCTAAACCGCACCGCCGCCGGTTTCATGGTCGGAGCGGCAGCTGCGATCGCCGTCCGGCAATAGGCATTTCACGGCCAAGCCATTCCGAAAACAGGCTACTGCCTGAAATGCTTTTCCGGGGCGAAGCTGTTTTCAGCATGCGCCCCACTCGGATATTTTCAACCGACAGACTATCTTGCGCGGCGGACGGCCCTATCTTATGCCGCCTGACTTTGCCTGACGGACTCTGCCCTATCTGACTCTGGCCTATCTGACCTCTGGGGAGCGAAACCAATGAACAAGCCCACCACCGCGCACACGCCCGGCCGCGGCCGAATCTACAATTCGATCACCGAGACGATCGGTGACACGCCGCTGGTGCGGCTCGACAAGTTCGCCGGGGAAAAAGGCGTCGTTGCCAATCTGCTGGCCAAGCTCGAATTCTTCAACCCGATTGCCTCGGTCAAGGATCGCATCGGCGTCTCCATGATCGAGGCGCTGGAGGCATCGGGCAGGATTGCACCCGGCAGGACCACGCTGATCGAGCCGACCTCGGGCAATACCGGCATCGCGCTCGCTTTCGCCGCCGCCGCCAAGGGCTACAAATTGATCCTGACCATGCCGGAAACCATGTCGGTCGAACGCAGGAAAATGCTGGCGCTGCTCGGCGCCGAGCTGGTGCTGACCGAAGGGCCGAAAGGCATGAAGGGCGCCATCGCCAAGGCCGACGAGCTGGCGGCGACGCTGCCCGACGCCGTCATTCCGCAGCAGTTCGAGAATCCGGCCAACCCGGAAATCCACCGCCGCACCACGGCTGAGGAAATCTGGAACGACACCCATGGCGAAGTCGACATCTTCGTCGCCGGCATCGGCACCGGTGGCACCATCACCGGCGTCGGCCAGGTGCTGAAGCAGCGCAAGCCCTCCGTGCATGTCGTCGCCGTCGAGCCGGAAGCCTCGCCGGTGCTGTCGGGCGGTCAGCCCGGTCCGCACAAGATCCAGGGCATTGGCGCCGGCTTCGCGCCAAAAATCCTCGACACGACGATCTATGACGAGATCGTCAAGGTCTCCAACGAGGATTCGGTCGCCAATGCGCGGCTCGTCGCCCGCCTCGAAGGCGTGCCGGTAGGCATCTCGTCGGGCGCTGCCCTGCAGGCGGCGATCGTCGTCGGCTCGCGGCCGGAGAACAAGGGCAAGAACCTCGTGGTGATCATCCCGTCCTTCGCCGAGCGCTATCTGTCGACGATCTTGTTCGAAGGGCTGGGGGCTTAGGTTCTCGACACTTCGTCATCCCAGGGTCTGCGCTCCGCTTCGTTCCTGCTCCGCCCTGGGAGCACGAAGGCGGCTAGCCTTCAGCCAATCTCGAAGGTTTGCGCGAGTCCCCCTATGGCGCGACAGGCTCCAGCTTGTGCATCGAGGACCTGGATGGCAGCGCTGGACTGCTGAAAAAACACCTGTGGCGGGCCGCCGCTTGCTTG
The DNA here is from genome assembly GCF_007830515.1 of Mesorhizobium tianshanense. Taxonomy (GTDB): domain Bacteria; phylum Pseudomonadota; class Alphaproteobacteria; order Rhizobiales; family Rhizobiaceae; genus Mesorhizobium; species Mesorhizobium tianshanense. The sequence goes on along the minus strand of NZ_VLKT01000049.1, from coordinate 27,425 downwards.
AGCAAAGCGGCGCTTCCGGTTCAGATCGTCACCGGCCTTGCACTGGCTGGCGGAGGATCTGATGTACAAGCTCTATACCCGTGCCAACACCGGCGGCTTTGTCGTCGAGGCGGCGCTCGCATTGGCTGGCGTGCCTTTCGACCAGATCGACGTTCCGAAGTCGGCCTCGCCTGATCAGGCCTTTCTCGACATCAGCCCGTTGAACCAGGTCCCGGTCCTGATCTTGCCGGACGGAAGCTCGATGACCGAATCGGCAGCGATCTGCATCCTGCTTGCCGAGCGCCACCCGGAGGCGGGTCTGGCCCCGACGGCGAGCTCATCCGCCCGCGCCGACTTCCTGCGCTGGATGACCTTCATGTCGTCGGTCATCTATCCGGCCGACCTGCGGTTCTACTACGCCCATCGCTACACGGCCGACCCCAGCGGCATGGACGCGGTGAAGGAGGCTGCGGTTGCCGAAATGGATCGCGGCTTTGCCATTCTCGATGCCGCCCTAGAAGGCCGGGACTGGCTGGTCGGCGACCGGCTCTCGCTGGCCGACGTCTACCTCGTCATGCTGGTGGCCTGGCATCCCGAGATTGAAAAGGTCCCCAGCGCCTGGCCAAACATCGAACGCCTGTGGGCCGGATTGCGGGAGCATCAGGTGATGAGGAAACTGAACGCCTCCCACGATATGTGGCCGGCCTGAACCGATCGCCTGTCTCAGGCTTTCTCCGCGCGGCCGAGCCCCGCCCGTCGTTCCTGAAGGAACCGGCGCACGGCCGGATCGCGTTCAAGGCCGATCGCTCGATCATAGGCTGCGGCCGCTTCCGGAGTCTTACCGAGTCTGGCCAGAAGACCGGCGCGCGCTGCCCAATAGGGCTGGTAGTCGGCAAGCCGCTTGTCGCCGCCAAGCTCATCAAGTGCGCTCAATCCCGCCGCGGCGCTGTCGGCCTCGGCAATGGCGACCGCGCGGTTGATCGACACCACCGGCGAGCCGGCAATCACCGATAGTGCATCGTAAAGATGTTTGATCGCGATCCAGTCGGTCCGTCCGGTCAGCCGCCGCGCCGTGTGGGCGGATTGCAGGGCCGCTTCGAGCTGGTAGCGGGCGACAACGCCCTTGGCCGCGGCGCGCCTCAGCAATGTCTCCGCTTCGTCGATCATGGCGCCGTCCCACAACACAAGCTCCTGCTCGGCCAATGGCACATAGTCTCCGACGGCATTGCGCCGCGCCGCCCGCCGCGCCTCGGCAAACAGCATCAGGGCCAACAGGCCAAGCGCTTCGGGCTCGTCCGGCATCAGCGAGGCCACGAGCCGGCCGAGCCAGATGCCTTCGGTCGCGAGGTTGCGGCTCCGGGTTTCGGTGCCGGCCGGGTCGGACCAGCCTTCGGCAAAGGCGGCGTAGATCGCTTCCAGCACCGCATCCAACCGCTCGCCGAGCTCGGCTCTTTCAGGCACGCGGAACGGAATGCCGGTCTCGCGGATACGGGCCTTGGCGCGTACCAGGCGCTGGCCCATCGTTGCCGGTGACACCAGGAAGGCCGAGGCAATCGTCGCCGCGTCGAAGCCTAAAATGGTCTGCAGGATCAGCGGCGCGCGCACGCCCGCCTCGATTGCCGGATGGGCGCAGGCAAACATCAGCCTGAGCCGCTCGTCGGGCAGGTCTTCGTCGGTCATGCGTGCCTCCATCTCCTCGGCGATCAGCCTCAGATGGTCGCGGCTGGCCTCGCTTGTCAGCCGCCGCCGGATCGCGTCGACCCGGCGCCTGCGCGCCACCGCCAGCAGCCAGGCTTCCGGCTTCCCGGGCACGCCGGTTTGCGGCCAGCGCTCCAGCGCCGCCGCAAACGCATCGGCCAGCGCGTCCTCGGCGCCGGCCACGTCACGCATGCGTGCGGCAAGATAGGCGACTAGTTTGCCGTAACTCTGGCGGGCGGTCGCCTCCGCCGCCGCCCGCGCTGTGTCGGACTCTTGCCCGGTCACATGGTCAATTCCCAGATCGGCCGAACCTCGACCGTGCCGGTGCTGGCACCCGGGCAGCGCGCTGCCCAGGCAATCGCCGCGTCGACGTCCTCCGCCTCGATCATGTAGAAACCGGCAAGCTGTTCCTTGGTGTCGGCATAAGGGCCGTCGAGCACGTTGGTCTTGCCATCGGTTATCCGCACCGAGGTGGCGGATTGCGTCGGCTTCAACCGATCGCCGGCGAGCCAGGCGCCGGATTTCTTCAACGCTTCCGTGTAGCTGACATAGGCGCTCGACATCTGGGTCACCGCATCCGCTGGCGCCGCGGCCATCCCAGCTTCGTTTCCGTAGATCAAAAGCATGTATCGCATGATCTTCTCCCATATCTCGAAGGCTGCATCGTTGCGAGCCGGACGTATGTCGTGCGGCCTCGTTCGATTTCGACAGGCGTTGGAAAAATCTTTCGTCCGCGGTGGCGTCTTGTGCAAGCGGGCATATGTTTCGCGCCCACTCAACCGTTGGTCTAATCAGGGCAATTGCGGGTTGGCATTTCCCGCCCGCTGTCTAAACTCGCCTCGGGTCGTGCTGAAGGGACAGTGCGGCGGCAAATATTCAGGGAGGAAATCATGATGCTCAATTTCAGGACGAAGTTTGTTGCCGCCGGCGCGCTGGCGCTGTCGCTTGGCCTTGGCGCGGTGTCGGCCAAGGCGCAGGAGTTCATCAACGTGCTGACCGGCGGTACCTCCGGCGTCTACTATCCGCTCGGTGTCGCGCTGTCGGAAATCTACGGCAAGGGCATCGAAGGCGCCCGCACCCAGGTGCAGGCGACGAAAGCATCGGTCGAGAACCTCAACCTGTTGCAGCAGGGCAAGGGCGAGATCGCCTTCGCGCTCGGCGATGCCGTCAAACTGGCCGCCGAGGGCAACACCGAAGCCGGCTACCCGGGCAAGCTCGACAAGCTGCGCGGCATTGCCGCCATCTATCCCAACTACATCCAGATCGTCGCCAGCAAGGAGTCCGGCATCAAGACGCTCGCCGACCTCAAGGGCAAGAGCCTGTCGGTCGGCGCGCCGGCCTCCGGCACCGAGCTCAACGCCCGCGCCATCTTCGCCGCCGCCGGGCTGAAATACGAGGATCTGGGACGGGTCGAATATCTGCCCTTCGCCGAATCGGTCGAGCTCATCAAAAACCGCCAGCTCGACGCCACGCTGCAATCGGCTGGCCTCGGCGTGGCCTCGATACGCGACCTCGCCACGTCGGTGCCGATCAACGTCGTTGCCGTCCCGGCGGAGGACGTTGCCAAGATCGGCTTGCCCTATCTTTCGGTGGCCATTCCCAAGGGCACCTATGAAGGCCAGACCGAGGATGTCGCGACAGCCGCCGTCGGCAATTTCCTTATCACCCACGCCGATGTCTCCGACGAGACCGCCTATCAGATGACCAAGCTGCTGTTCGATAACCTCGACCAGATCGCCTCCGCTCACGCCGCCGCCAAGGCGATCGACCTAGCCAAGGCGCTCGACGGCATGCCGGTGCCGCTGCATCCAGGCGCCGAGAGGTATTACAAGGAGAAGGGGCTCATCAAGTAAGCCGTCCCCCTCCCCCTTGAGGGGAGGGTGCCGAGCGAAGCGAGGCGGGTGAGGTCGGTTCAGGCCGCGCACTGCCGCAACGACCCCACCTGTCCATCCGCCTTCGGCGGCTGTCCACCCTCCCCTCAAGGGGGAGGGGAACCGCCCGCCAGGAACCCGCCAATGACCGACGCCCATCGCGAAACCCCGACCGTTCTTTCCCCCACCGCCGAAGCTCCCGTCGAAGGCCTGCCGCCCGGTTTTGGCGAAGGGCTCGCCGGCAAGGCCGCCTTTCTCATCGCCGTCGCCTTCTCCATCTTCCAGCTCTACATCGCCGCCTATGGCAGCCTTCCGAGCCAGGTGGTGCGCGCCATGCATGTCGGTTTCCTGCTGCTGCTCGGCTTTGGGCTGATCGCCAATCTGCGCGCCAAAAACGCACCAGCGAAAGCAGCGTTCTGGGCGCTCGGCGTGCTCGGTTTTGCCACCGGCGTGTACAATTGGGTGTTCTATGCCGATCTCATCCGGCGCTCCGGCTTCCTCACCACGCCGGACCTGATCGTCGGCGCGGTGCTGATCGTGCTGGTTTTCGAGGCCGCGCGCCGGCTGATGGGGCTGCCGCTTGCCTTCCTCGCCTTCGTCTTCCTCGCCTACGCATTCGCCGGCAATCATCTGCCGCCGCCTTTCATTCATCGCGGCTATGATTTCGCCCAGCTCGTCGACACCTATGCCTTTGGCACCGAAGGCATATACGGCACGCCGGTCTACGTCTCGGCCGCCTACATCTTTATCTTCGTCGTCTTCGCCGCCTTTCTCGAACGCGCCGGCATGATCGCGCTGTTTAACGATTTCGCGCTTGGCCTGGTCGGCTCGTGGCGCGGCGGCCCGGCCCAGGTCTGCGTTCTGTCCTCGGGACTGATGGGCACCATTTCCGGCTCTGGCGTCGCCAACGTGGTGGCCAGCGGCCAGTTCACCATCCCGCTGATGAAGCGCTTCGGCTTCCGTTCGGCCTTCGCCGGCGCCGTCGAGGCAACCTCTTCGATGGGCGGCCAGATCATGCCGCCGGTGATGGGCGCGGTCGCCTTCATCATGGCCGAGACGCTGAACATTCCCTATGCCGAGGTGGTCAAGGCAGCGATCATCCCGGCGCTGCTCTATTTCGGCGCCTGTTTCTGGCAGGTCTACCTGGAAGCCGGCAAGGCCGGCCTGCAGGGCATGGCCAAGGCGGACCTGCCCAATCCATGGGACGCGGTGAGAAGACATTGGCCGCTGGTGCTGCCGCTGGCCGCGCTCATCTATCTGCTGTTTGCCGGCTACACGCCGATCTTCGCCGGTACCATGGGCCTGGCGCTGACCATTGTGCTCATCCTCGGCACGCCGCTGGCGGCGTTGATCGGGCCGCTTGCCTTCCGCATCGTCTTCTGGCTGGCGCTGGGGCTTGCCGCCGCCTCTTTTATGCGGTTCGGCGTCAACATCCTCAGCCTTGTGATCGCCGGGCTCGTTGTCGCCTGCCTCGCCTTCAAGGGTGGGCGCGAGACGCTGCAGATATGCATAGATTCGCTCGCCGAAGGCGCCAGGAACGCGCTGCCAGTCGGCATCGCCTGCGCCATCGTCGGCATCGTCATCGGCACTTTGACGCTCACCGGCATCGCCTCCACCTTCATCGGCTGGATCATTTCCATCGGCGAGAACAATCTGTTCCTGTCGCTGGTGCTGACCATGCTCACATGCCTGGTGCTCGGCATGGGCATACCGACGATCCCCAACTACATCATCACCTCGTCGCTGGCCGGGCCGGCACTGCTGTCGCTCGGCGTGCCGCTGGTGGTCAGCCATATGTTCGTTTTCTATTTCGGTATCATGGCCGACCTCACCCCCCCGGTGGCGCTGGCCGCGTTCGCCGCCGCGCCCATGGCCAGGGAGAGCGGCCTCAAGATCGGCATCCAGGCCACCAAGCTTGCCGTCGCCGGCTTCGTCGTGCCGTTCATGGCGGTCTATACCCCGGCACTGATGTTGCAGGACCCCGGTCCGATTGCCGCCCAGTTCGGCTATCCCGTCGAGGTCGCCTATGTCGTCGCCAAGGCGTGCATGGCCATAGTCCTGTGGGGGGCGGCCGCCGTCGGCTTCCTCGCCCGGCGCATGGCGTTGTGGGAACGTTTCGTCGCCTTCGCTGCCGGCGCGCTGCTGGTTGCCGCGCTGCCTGTCACCGACGAGGCCGGCTGGGCGCTTTCTCTTGCCTGGATCGGCTGGCACTGCTGGCGCGCGCGGCAGACGTCCGCCACCGGGACCGCATGAGCCTCTGTATCCTGGCCGCCGGCAAGACGGTGACGCTCACTGTGGCCTCCTTCACGCTCGCCTGGACGCATTCGGTGGAAAAGACGCATTGGCAGGAAGACTGGAAGGTGCTGCCTTCCGGTTTGCAAATCGTCGAGGCTCGGATCAAGGGCTCGGGCGCCGGCATGGAGCCGCCCGAGGGCGCCGTGCTGCGGGACGGCTGGTGGGCCTACACGCCCGCGATCAAACCTCAGCCGCGCCTCGTGCTCGCCGCATCTGGCGCGACCGGTGGAGGCTGGACGCTCTGCACGGTTGAAGACTGTCGCGAACTGGCCCAGGCGGCAGGCGGCACGATCGTACTGGAGCCGTGCGGGCCGGAAGGTTTCAGCCAGCCGCGGTAGCGGACGATTGTGCCGGCCTCATGCTGGTCCGGCGTCTAGCCAATCAGCCGCGCTTTCAATTCGGCGGAAGGGATCTCGCAGCTGTCCTTCCTGCCGAACAAGGCGTAGCGGTTCTTTGCAATGCGATCGTAGAGCCAGTCGCGAACAGGTCTTGGCAAGAGCAGCAGCGATCTCGCTGCCCGCCACGGCCAGCCCAGTTCGGCCATGACGGCAACGAAACTGTCCAGGTGGGTGAAGGCGGCGCCGTCGATGAGGACCAGATTGGACTCGTAGCTGTCCGTCCGCAGCCCGGATCTTCGAAACAGCGCTTCGCCGAGCGGCGACTGCGCCGTGGCGAAGCGGAAGCGCCCTTCACGGTCGAGCCTCACCACCATGCGCACGAAGCCCGAGCATAGCACGCAGACGCCGTCGAACACGATCAACGGATGGCTTGCTTCGAAGGATTCTGGAGGATGGATGAGGGTAGCCACGCGAGTCCCGGCTGCTAGGTCTCAAAAGACACTAAGCCGGTTGGCGGCGAGATCAAAGCCTTGGCGTTGTCGCACGCCGCCGGTCGGCCAGTGCAGGGCGCTCCGCACGGTAGGTGGTTGCGCGATGATTTGTGGCCGGCCTGCAGATTCGGCTGTCGTGACGGCTTTCCATGATCGTTATCAGTGTGCGCTGATACCAAGCGTGTTGCCGCGGCGTGCGCAAGCGGGGCCGGGGCCGCGCATGTAATAGCGCTCCGGCCGATAGGTCGGCGCGACGAATTCACGGATGGCGGCGGCATAGCCGGCGATGTGATTCCAGAAGTTCATTTTACCTGTCCCTGTCCCGATTTCGGATGTCCCTTCCGAATTGCGGGGATCATAGCGTCGAGGCGTGAATAGTCGGTGAACACGATGTTAATATCTGGTCGAAAATGCCTTGGTTCGTGGCCGGAATGCGGCTGATTCGGGGTCTTTCCATGCAGTTCGCCGACATTTCGGTCGATGTGACTTTTGCATCACATATGTTTCGTTTGGATGTCGCTCCGGCGCGCTTCTGTTTCAGCCTTGGTCGGTGTTGCGAAATTTCCATACTTGCCCGGGGAAAGTCAGGAACCCCTCCCGGCACAAGCACGTTGACCGCACGAGCCGGGATCAATCCGGCCCAAGCAGGCAGGCGGCTTCCGCGGGAACCGCCGCCGCAAACCCCGACACAGCAAGAACAATGGAAAGGCAAAGCCATGGGTTTCTTTTCGAAAGACATCAGGACGCTGGACGACCTCTTCGTCCACACGCTGCGCGATATCTATTACGCCGAAAAGCAGATCGAGAGGGCGCTGCCGAAGATGATCGACAAGGCGACCAATCCGCAATTGAAGGCCGGCCTGGAGAAGCACCTCGACCAGACCAAGGGCCATATCGAGCGCGTCGAGAAAGTGTTCGAACTGCATGGCGTCAGAGCCAAGACGGTCAACTGTCCGGCTATCGACGGCATTCTCGAAGAGGCCGATGAAGTCAGCGGCGACATCGACGACAAGGACGTTCTCGACGCTGCCCTGATTGCATCCGCGCAAGCAGTCGAGCACTATGAGATAACCCGTTACGGCACGTTGATCGCCTGGGCAAAGCAGCTTGGCCGCAGCGACTGCGCCAATGTCTTGGCTAACAACATCAAGGAAGAGCAGGCGACCGACCGCAAGCTTACCGAGATCGCGGAAGCCAAGGTCAACCTTCAGGCCGCCGAATAGGACTCTCTCGATCAAGGCAACGCCGAACAAAACCCGCTTTGCCTCGCTTTGCGGCGCCCGGAACTGAAACCGTTCAAGTGCGCCGGCGCCGCGGAGTCTTCGACGCCATATCAAATCGGCATAGGATCGCGTGCGATGGCCAGTCTCGAACAATATCACGCCAAGCGCGATTTCAAGAAGACCGGCGAGCCGGTTGGCAAGGTCTCTCGTGGCAAGAAGGTCTATGTCGGCGGCACCTTCGTCATCCACAAGCATGCCGCAACAAGGCTGCACTACGACCTTCGCCTCGAGCATGGCGGCGTTCTGTGGAGCTGGGCGGTGACGCGAGGCCCGAGCTTAGACCCGCACGAGAAGCGGCTTGCCGTCCATGTCGAGGACCATCCGATCGACTATGCGCCCTTCGAAGGCATCATTCCCAAGGGCGAATATGGCGGCGGCTCGGTTATCGTCTGGGACGAGGGCACATGGACACCGGAGACCGATCCAGCCCAGGCGATGAAGAAAGGCCATATCAGCTTCGAGCTCAACGGCCACAAATTGCACGGCCTTTGGCATCTGGTCCGGCTGAAGCCGCGTCCCCGCGAAAAGCGCGACAACTGGCTGCTGATCAAGTCCGACGATGCCGCCGCGCGGCCGGGCGAGGACATTCTGCGGGAGGCGCCGGAATCGGTGAAGTCCGGCCTGACGATCGAGGAGGTCGGCGAAGGCAAGACCGCAGACGGCAAGAAGGCGAGGGTCTGGCATTCAAACAAACCGGCCACCAGCAAGAAGGCCAGGGCGGCGAAACGGCTCGGATTTATCGAACCGTGTCTCGCCACGCTGCAAAGGGATGCCCCTCCCGGCGAGGAATGGCTGCATGAGGTCAAGTTCGACGGCTATCGCATGCAGGCGCAGCTTGCCGGCGCCGAGGTGCGGCTTTTGACCCGCACCGGCCTCGACTGGACGGACAAATTCGGCGGCGAGATTGTTGCAGAACTCGGGCGTCTGAAATGCACCGATGCCATCATCGACGGCGAGATCGTCGTGCTGGCGGACAGCGGCGTCTCGTCCTTCGCGCTGCTGCAGGCGGACCTGTCCGCGGGTCGCACGGACCGTTTTCTCTATTACGTCTTCGACCTGATGCGTCTCGACGGCGAAGACCTGCGCACAGAACCGCTGGTCGAGCGCAAGCAGGCTTTGCAAGACTTGCTCGGCAAACAGCCAGACAACCCGGCAGTCCGCTTCAGCGACCATTTTGCCGAGCCCGGCAAGGTCATGCTGGAGCACGCCTGCCGCATGGGGCTGGAAGGCATCGTCTCCAAGCGCGCCGACGCGCCCTATCGCAGCGGCCGCGGCCTGTCCTGGGTGAAGTCGAAATGCACGCTGCGCCAGGAATTCGTCATCGGCGGCTATCTGCCGTCGGAGAAGACCGGGCGTGGATTGCGTTCCTTGCTGGTCGGCTACCATGAGGGCGGCAAGCTGCATTATGCCGGCCGTGTCGGCACCGGTTTTTCGATGAAGACCGCCGCTGACCTGAAGAAAAAACTCGACGCGCTGAGGACGAAGACCTCGCCCTTCGACACGGCGGTGCCGAAAGGCAAGGGGCTGGCCTGGGTCAGGCCCGAACTTGTCGGCGAAGTGGAGTTCCGCAGCTGGACGTCGGACCGTATAATACGCCACGCCTCGTTCCAGGGATTGCGCGAGGACAAACCGGCGGAGGAAGTCGTGCAGGAAAAGCCGAAGGCACCCGCAGGCAAGGCCGACACCAAGGCAAAGCCTGCCGGGGGCAAGGGCGAGAAATTCACCTCTGCCAAATCCACGGGGGCGGCAAAAACCGTCGTAAAGCTTTCTCACCCCGACAAGCTTCTGTGGCCGCAGGAGAAGGTCTCGAAGCAGGGTCTGCTCGATCACTACGCCTTGGTCTGGCCACGCATGAAGCAGTTCGTCGTCAACCGGCCGCTCAGCCTTGTGCGTGCGCCGGACGGCATCGGCGGCCAGCGCTTCTTCCAGAAGCATGCGTCTGCCGGCATGCACGAAAAAATTGCCATGATGAAAGATCCGACGGACGGCGAGGAGATTTTGTTTGTTCGCGATTTCGACGGCATCGCTGCGTTGGTGCAACTCGGTGTGGTCGAGATCCACATCTGGGGCTGCACCATCGATGAACTGGAGAAGCCCGACCAGATCATCTTCGATCTCGATCCGGATGAGGGTGTCGACGTGAAAACGGTGCGCGCGGCGGCGCTCGACATCCGTACCCAGCTCGATGAGTTGTCCCTGCCGAATTTCGTCAAGACGTCGGGAGGCAAGGGCTATCATGTCGTCGTGCCGCTGAAACCGTCGGCGGATTGGGATGAGGTGAAGGACTTCGCCCATGATTTCGCCCGGGCGCTGGAACAGGCCGCACCTGATCGCTACACGGCGACACTGTCGAAGAAGGCGCGCACCGGAAAAATTTTCGTCGACTATCTGCGCAACGCCCGCGGCTCGACCACGGTCGCGCCCTACTCGTCGCGCGCCAAGAAGGGCGCCACCGTGTCGATGCCGGTGACCTGGGCGGAAATCGAGGCCGGGCTGGCGCCGAACGCCTTTCCGATCGGCGACAAGGCAACGCTGAAGCGGTTGGCGGAAGCCGACCCCTGGTCGGATTTTTTCAAGCAGGGCAAGCCGCTCAAGCGCGGCTGACCATCAGGCCAGAAACACCTTCTCGAACGCCTGCTTGCCCAACGGCGAAAAGACCACCGCGCGGCTGTCTTTCTCGCGCCGCGCCCATTTCTCCAGAAGGATCTTGTCGAGAATGGCGGCGCCCAGCGTGCCGGCCAGATGCGAGCGCCGCACGCTCCAGTCGAGGCAGGCCCGGCACACCGGTCGCCGCGCCTTACTCTCGACATCGATGCCGAGCGCAGCGAAATGCGAGGCGGCTGACTGCCCAAGCCTGATATCGTTGTCGTCGCGTATGAGGACTTTTTTGTCGACAAGGCGATCCAGCATCGCCACCGCCTGTTCTCCGGCGAGGTGGTCATAGCAGACCCGCGCCACGCGCATGGCCGCGTCGCGCGGACCTGGCCGCACACGCTGCGGCCCGACCGAAGCCGCGACGCCGGTGATGGCCTCGATCATACCAGCCACCTGCGGCCCGGCGAGCCCGTAGTAGCGATGCCGCCCCTGGCTTGCCAACGTCAGCAGCCCGCCCTCCATCAGTTTCGACAGATGCGAGCTGGCGGTCGGCAGCGACACGCCGGCCTCAAGCGCCAGTTCGCTCGCCGTCAGTGCCGTGCCGCCCATCAGCGCGGTCAGCATGTTTGCCCGCGCCGGATCGCCGACCAGGCTGGCGATGCGGGCTATGTCGGGTCCTTCGCGCATAGTTCGTCCTTCATCGAAGTATTCTTGTCAGATAATCACTATTCTGAGGTCAGATCAAGGAGACGACGATGACCGCAAGAACCGCTCCCAACGCCGTATCCGCCAGCCGGTTCGGCCGCCTACCGTTCCCGTTCGTGACATTGCGCCGGTTGCGGCTGCGGCTCCTGGCGCGGTGGTACGACCGCCATCTGCAGCGCCTCGACCTCGCCGAGATTGACGAGCACCTTTTGGGCGATCTTGGCCTGACGCCAGAAGACGTTCGCCGCGAATGCGCGAAATCCTTCTGGCAAGCATGATCACCGGAGAAATTGCCTAGCACATCGACCCTCGGAACGTTTTGATGCTGCTCGAACTGTCGCCGCAAGAAAGCATCCAACTGGAGACGAAAATGACCATCACCTGCTTTATCCGCTACGAGATCGATCCGTTCGGCAAGGCGGCGTTCGAGGAATATGCCCACAACTGGGGCCAGGCCATTCCGCGCTGCGGTGCTGATCTGATCGGCTATTTTGCGCCGCATGAAGGCTCGGCCACGACGGCCTATGCCGCCTACAACATCGACAGCCTTGCGGCCTACGAAGCCTATCGTATCAGGCTCGCCGCCGATCCGGCCGGCAAGGCGAATTACGAATTCGCGCGGCGTGAGAAATTCATCCTCAAGGAGGATCGCATGTTCCTGAAGCTAGCCTCGGGGCCGCACGCACCGCTGGTGCTGCCATGATTGCCGTCATCTTCGAAGTCGAGCCGGCGGCAGGTAAGCGCGATGCCTATCTCGGCATCGCAGCCGACCTGCGCCCGCTGCTCGATGGCATAGACGGATTTCTGTCGATCGAACGCTTCCAGAGCCTTGTCGACGAAAACCGCATCCTGTCACTGTCATTCTGGCGCGACGAGGAAGCGGTGAAAGCCTGGCGCAACACCGAGGAACATAGGCAGGCTCAGAAGGCCGGCCGTGGCGGTATCTTTGCCGGCTATCGTCTGCGCATCGCCCATGTCGTGCGCGACTATGGTCTGACCGAACGCGCCGAGGCGCCTGCGGATAGCCGGGTGGTTAATGGGTAGGGATTGCTACGCATTCCCGATCAGTACCCCCGCCGCAAACACCAGTGCGCCGCCCAGCACCACCTGGAAGGCGGCGCGCCAGAATGGCGTCTGCATGTAGCGGTTCTGCACGAAGGCGATTGCCCACAATTCGAAGAACACCACCACAGCCGCGATAATCGTCGCCGTCCAGAAATACGGGATGAGGTAAGGCAGTGCATGGCCGAGGCCGCCCAGCGCCGTCATGACGCCTGTGGTGATGCCACGTTTCACCGGTGAGCCGCGGCCCGACAGCTTGCCGTCGTCGGAGGCGACCTCGGTGAAGCCCATCGAGATGCCGGCGCCGATCGAGGCGGCAAGCCCGACTAGGAAGGTCTGGAACGTGTCGTGCGTGGCAAAGGCGGCGGCAAAGATCGGCGCCAGCGTCGACACCGATCCGTCCATCAGCCCGGCCAGTCCCGGCTGCACATAGGTCAGGATGAACTGGCGCTGCTCGGCCGCGGCCTCCTCGTCCTTCACCGCGCCCGGCACATGCTTTTGTTCCAGCCGCTGCGCCAGCGTCTCGTGGCCCTGTTCGGCCACCGCCAGATCGTCGAGCAGCTTTCGCGTCGAGGCATCGCTGGTGCGTTTCGCCGCCTCGACGTAGAACAGGTAGGCCTGCCGCTCCATCGCCTCGGCCTGTTGGCGCACATGCTCGATGCCGAGCGGCCTGACCAGCCAGTCGGGTTTGCGCTCGTAGTAGCCTTTCACATGCTCGCGCCGGATCAGCGGAATGCGCTCGCCGAAGCGTTTGCGGTGAAGCTCGATCAGCGAGTCGCGATGGCCGTCCTCCTCCTCCGCCATCTCCTCGAACACCTTGGCCGATTGCGGAAAGCTTTCCGCCAGCCCGTCGGCATAGGCACGATAGATGCGCCCGTCATCTTCCTCGGATGAGATGGCGAGCGCCAGGATCTCTTGCTCCGAGAGCGATTCGAAGGGACGGCGGCCGAAACCGAAAACACGGGAAAGCATGAGAAAATGACCCTAGTTTAGAATAGTTCTAAACTAGGGTTTGGCGTGCCATTGGTCAATCGCGCCCGTCGCCCGGACGTTTAAATTTATTGGCTCCGGGATTTTTCCTCCTGCCTCTTCATTATTAGCGAATGTTCACCTATATAGCTGAACCTAAGTCAAGAGAAAGGAATCCGTAGATGCCGGCAAAACAGCCCACCCACGCATTTGACCCGAAGCCTGTTCTCGACCTCATCGCCAGCATCGAGGCCGATCTGCAGCGCCTCAAAGGCCTGGTCGAGCAGCAGGTCGAAAAATTCGATCCGGCCAATCCGCACAACAAGGGCCCCGACGGCAAGCTGACCGAGGAGGGGGTCGAATGCTGCTATCGCATGTTCGACGAGGGCAAATCGCGCTATTCGGTAGCCCAACAGATGAAGATTTCCTTCGCCGCCGCCACCCATCGCTTCAACACCTGGCGCAAAATGGGCGGCGCCAAACGGCAACGGACGCTTTTGGGGTGAGGAGCGGTCGGCCGCGGTCTGATCAATCGACAACGATTTGTCGATTGAAGCGACGAACGCCCGAAGCCATGGCGAAGGGTCCGGGGCGGTCGATGACAGGCGCACCGCCCCTCTTCCTACCAACGGGAATTTGTTACGGTCACATTTTTTCATTGGTGCGCCGCCTCCCTTTCCGGGCATCATGAACGCAACATGCCTTGCCACGGGACCACTTCATGACCGCCACCACGCCTCCCGGCATCGCCGACATCCGCGGTGCTGCGGAGCGGTTGTCCGGCCTGATCGTCGAAACGCCGCTGATTGAATCGCCTGAGCTGAACAAGCGCTTCGACGCCAGGATCCTGTTCAAGCCGGAAACGCTGCAGCGCACCGGCTCGTTCAAGTTCCGCGGCGCCTACAACAAGCTGTCTTCGCTGAGCGACGAGGAGCGCAGCCGTGGCGTCGTCGCCTTCTCGTCGGGCAACCATGCGCAAGGCGTCGCCGCATCGGCGGCGATGTTAGGCGTCAAGGCGATCATCGCCATGCCGTCCGACGCACCGGCGATGAAGGTCGGCAATGTCAGGAAAATGGGAGCGGAAGTGGTTCCGTTCGACCGTTTCCGCGATGACCGCATGACGGTCGTTCGCCCTTACATCGAAAGGGGCATGGTTCTGGTCCCGCCTTTCGACGATCCGGCCATCATCGCCGGCCAGGGCACGATCGGCCTCGAACTGATGGTGCAGGCGAAAGCGCTCGGGGTGAGGCTCGATGCGGTCGTCATTCCCTGCGGCGGCGGCGGCTTAAGCAGCGGCATTTCCATTGCGGTGAAGGATGCCTCGCCGGATACGGCCGTCTGGGCGGTGGAACCCGAGCATTTCGACGACACCTGTCGTTCCCTGGCCAGAGGTGTCCGGGTTTCGATCGAACCCGGCCACACTTCGATCTGCGACGCGCTCCTCACCGCCGAGCCGGGCGCGATCACTTTCGAGATCAACCGCAAGAACCTCGCCGGCGGCATTGCCGTTTCCGACAGGGCCGCGGCACAGGCGATGCGCGACGCCATGGCCCATCTCAAGCTGGTGGTCGAACCCGGCGGCAGCGTCGCGCTGGCGGCGCTGTCATCAGGCGAGATCGAACTATCAGGCAAATGCGTCGCCGTGGTGCTGTCCGGCGGCAATGTCGATTTCAACACCTATGCCGAGATCATGGCGGCGGCTTAGGTGGCGACCAGTTCCGGATCACGCGTCGATGCAACGTGCTAAAGCGCGCCTTGCGCATCCAGTCGAACCGGTCTCAGAGGCTGACATGGAATGAAACTGTTCTTCAGCCGCAATCCCAATCCTCGCCTCGCGGTCGCGGCGGCACGTTATCTCAACGCGAAGGTCGAGTTTGAATTCGCCTCCCCCTTCGCTCCGGGGCAGGCTGAGCGATTTCGCCCGCTAAATCCCAATCTTTCATTGCCCATACTTGTAGGCTCGGGAAAGAGCCTCTGGGAGGCCGACGCCATAGCCTGCCGGCTTGCACGCGACGCGCATTCGGACTTCTGGCGCACCGGTGACGACGAACCCGAAATGATCCGATGGCTCAGTTGGGGGAAGGAGAACTTCGCAAGAGCTTGCGACGTCGTGCATTTCGAACGCGGCACCAAACAGCGGTATGGGCTCGGCCCGATTGATCAGGACCGGGTTGAGGAGGGGCTGAGAGACTTCCGCACCGCCGCAGCAACACTTGAGGCCGAGCTTTCCGGTCGGGAATGGCTGGTCGAAAATTCGGTTTCCTATGCCGACTTTCGAATGGCGACGTTTCTGCCCTTCAACGATGTCGCCGGATTGCCGCTCGCTGATTATCCTTCCGTCAGCCGCTGGTATCGTCGGCTTGAAGAAATCGATACTTGGCGCGATCCCTTCAAAGGATTGGCTGCGCCTGAATTGCCGCCGGTCCCGGGTCAGGCCAACCCCGCGTAAGCTGATTGAGTTTGTTCCTAATCCAACGTCCGGCGGAAGCGCACCAGCGCCGTGCCGGCGAACAGCGCCACGAACAACATCAGCCAGCCGACCTCAGCCGCTATTGCATTGAAATCAGCGCCTTTCAGCATCACCGCACGGGTGATGCGCAGGAAGTGTGTCAGCGGGAAGATTTCGCCCAGCACCTGTGCCCAGCCCGGCATGCCGCGATAGGGAAACATGAAGCCGGACAGCAGCAACGATGGCAGGAAGAAGAAAAACGTAAGCTGCATCGCCTGCATTTGCGAACGCGCCATTGTCGAGATCGTATAGCCGAGTAGCACCAGCGAAAGCACGAAGACAAGCACCGTCGAAAGAAGAAGCGTCAGGGAGCCCACGAACGGAATGCTGAACAACAGCTTGGCCGCCACCAGCACCACCGCGACCTGCACCGCACCAACGACAAGGAAAGGCAGCACCTTGCCCAGCATGATTTCGGCCGGGCTGGACGGCATCGCCAAAAGGTTCTCCATCGTGCCGCGTTCGGTTTCACGGGTAAGCGCCATTGCTGTCATCATCACCATGGTCATCTGCAGGATGACGCCGAGCAGGCCGGGCACGATGTTGTACTGCGAGATGCCTTCCGGATTGTAACGCTGGTGCACCACCACCTGCAGCTGCTCTTTGGCGGTTTCAGCGGCGGTCGCTTGCATGCCCTGGGCACGCAGCAGTGCCTGGCTCGCCACCTTGCTCAGTGTCGAAACGGCGCCGCTCGCCGCCGATGGATCGGTTGCATCGGCCTCGATCAGGATTTGCGGGCTGTCGCCGCGCTCGACCCGTCGGGCGAAGTCGGCGGGGATGGTGACGACGAAAGAGACGGCGCCCTTGGCCATCAGGGCTTCGGCCTCGGCGGCGCTCTGCGTCACATGGTCGAAGCGGTAGTAGCCCGTCATCTGCAGGGCTGAGACCATGGCGCGCGTATACTGGTCGTTGCTCATCGCCACGAGCGCTGTCGGCAGGCTCTTGGGATCGTTGTTGATGGCGAAGCCGAACAGCACCAGCTGCATCAGCGGCACGCCCAGCATCATGGCGAAGGTTATGCGATCGCGCCGCATCTGGATGAACTCCTTGATCAGCAGCGCGCCGAGCCTGGCAAAGGAAAAGACGCTGTTTATCCCATTTTTCATCCCATGTTGTCCTTCGAGCCGGACATAAACTGGATGAAGACATCCTCTAGGCTGGTCTCGCCTGGCGTTACGGTCACGCTCTTGTGCTCTTTCTCGACATCGGCAAGTGCTGCTTCCAATTTCTTTTTGTCGGAACCGACGACATGCAGCGTCGCACCGAACGGTGCCACCTGGTCGACGCCGGGACGGCCGCTGAGTGTGACGGCAACCTGATCGAGCTGAGGGCCCTGCAGGACGAAGGTCGTCAGCCCGGCATTCCGCACCACCTCGTCGACCGTGCCGGTGGCCAGCAGCTTGCCATAGGAGATGTAGCTGATGCGGTGGCAACGCTCGGCTTCGTCCATATAATGGGTGGAGACCAGCACGGTCAGACCGCCGCTGGCCAGCCGATGGATCTCATCCCAGAATTCGCGCCGCGCCTTCGGGTCGACGCCCGCCGTCGGCTCGTCGAGCAGCAGCAGTTTCGGCTGGTGCATGATGCAGGCGGCAAGCGCCAGCCGCTGCTTCCAGCCGCCGGACAGCGTGCCGGCCAACTGGTCCTTGCGCGAGGTGAGTCCGAGCTCCTCCAGTGTCCTGCCGACATATTCGCCGAGCGGCTTCAACTGGTAGAGCCGTGCCACGAATTCGAGATTCTCGGCGATGGTCAGATCCTCGTAGAACGAGAATTTCTGGGTCATGTAGCCGACTTCGCGCTTGATGCTCAAACTGTCGGTGCGGATGTTGAAACCGAGCACCGTGCCTTCGCCCTCATCCGGCGTCAGCAGGCCGCACATGATGCGGATGGTCGTCGTCTTGCCCGAGCCATTTGGGCCGAGGAAGCCGACGATCTCGCCTTCGGCCACCGTCATCGTCACATGGTCGACGACGGTCTTGTTGCCGAAGCGCTTGACCAGGCCATGGACGTCGATGACGTTCATTTTTCGATATCCGCCAGATCGACGTCGACGATCTGCCCCGGTTGCAGCGGACCCGCGTCGCCCTCTGGCCGTGCCTCCACCAGGTAGACCAGCTTCTGCCGGGTCTCGAGCGAGTAGATCACCGGCGGCGTGAATTCCGGGTCCGGCGACACGTAGCTGACCCGTGCCTTCACGTCAGGTCCGCAGCCGTCACAACGGACATTAAGCAGCGCTCCGACCTTTATCGACGAGAACGCATTTTCCGGAACATAGACGCTGAGCTTCATGGCACCGTCCGGCAGCATCGAAATGACCGGCGCGGTCGGGCCGGCGGTGTCGCCCGGATTGCGGATCACGTCGTTGACGCGGCCGGGCGCCGGCGCCGCCAGCACGCGTTTCGATAGCCGCCATCGCGCTTGCTCCAGCGCTGATTGCGCTTGATTGACCTGATTCTCGGCAGCCTTGATCGTCTCCGGCCGCGCCGGCAGGCCGCCGACAGCGAGATTGGCCTCCGCCTGGCCGACCTGCGCGTTGGCTGTTTCCAGCGTGGCGGAGGCCGTATCGTAATCGGCCTGCGTGCCGGTGCCGCGTTTGAACAGGTCGCTGGCGCGGTTGTATCTGCGCTTGGCATCGGCGGCTTGCGCCTTGGCCATGTCGACCTGCGCCTTGAGCACCTCGATCTCTTCCGGCCGCTTGCCGACCTGCAGATCGGCGAGTTGCGCCTGCGCCTGAGCAAGGGCCCCCTCGGCTTGCGCGACAGCTATTCTTGCGTCGGCGCTTTCCAGCGTCACCACCGGTGTGCCTGGTTCGACGCGGTCGCCGCGCTTGACCGCGACCGTCTCGACCTGCGCCACTTCTATCGGCGCAAGCAGCACATAATCGCCCTCGACATAGCCGACGGCGAGCGGCGCCGCCGGTGCGCAGGCGCTGAAAAGCAGGGCGGCGAGCGGCAGGGAGCAAAGAAAACTCATGACCTACGATCCTTCCGGGCGACCAATATGGCCCCAAGGTTATCCGTTACCGCCGCGGCAATCTTGATAGCCTCGGCGTCGCCGATCCCGCGCCAGCCCATGCGGCGCATCACCGCCTCGCGGCCGATGCGGAAATAGATGACCTGACCGATCAGCGTGAACACGGTGAGCCGGGTAGCCTCGCTTTCGGCGGCCTCGCCCGTCGCCTGCTCCCAGATCAGGCATAGCCGGCGATGCGTCGGCTCGAACACGCCGTCATAGATGCGGTCGAGTGCCGCCGTTGGATGCGAAAGCTCGCGCAGGACGAATTGCACGATCTCGCCGGCCTCCGGCCTTGCCACGACAAACATCACCATCCGCTCCAGCGCGGTGAAGAGTTGTGCCCGCGCCGCTTCGGGGTCGCTTGGCGCCTGCAGATTGCCGATCGCCTGGCCGGCAATGGTCTGGATGGTGTCGACGATATAGTCGGCTGCAGCCGCGCGAAGCCCTTCCTTGCCGCCGAAATGATAGGCGATCGAGCCGATATTGGCCTTGGCCTCAGCCGCGATCTCGCGCGTCGAGGTGCCGTCGAAACCCTGCCGTCCGAACAGCTTCAGTGCCGCGCGGACAAGTGCCGCGCGCGTCATGTCAGCGGGAGATGCCTCGCGACGCGGAATTTTGGCGTTTGTTAATTTGCTCATGGCGAGTCATTTAATCAATCGAATGATTAAAGTCAACCCTAGCCTATCTCCACCTTGCCATCTCCAGCCGCACGCGCTTTAGTGCGAAGCCATGGTCAAGGAAATCGAGCGCAAGTTCCTGGTCTCCGGCAGTGAGTGGCGTGATCTGGTCGAGGCGGACATCCGCATTCGCCAGTTCTATCTCGCCGCCGCACCCGGCCGCTCGGTGCGCGTGCGCATCAGCGATGGTGCCTTGGCCAAGCTGACGCTCAAATTCGGCAGCGGACCCCGCGAACGCGACGAATTCGAATATCCGATCCCTCTGGCGGAGGCGGAAGAGATGCTGGCTTTCGCGATCGGACATGTCATCGAGAAGACACGCCACCATGTTAGGCATCGCGGCTATCTCTATGAAGTCGACGTCTTCGGCGGGATGCTTAGCGGTCTGGTGGTCGCCGAGCTCGAGACGCCTAAGGACGTGCCGGACGAAATGCTGCCAGATTGGCTCGGCCGCGAAGTCACCGGCGAGCAGAGATTCTATAACGCGTCGCTGGCCCTCGGGGGGATTCCGGAGATCGCCGCATGAGCTATCGCATCGATCCGCGCCTGCCGTTGACCGGCGAAGTCAGGCGCATCCTCGCCGAGGAGATCGGCAAGGCGCTCGTCCATCTGGACGCGGCGCGCGACAGGCCAGAACAGGGACTGCACAAATGCCGCAAGCGCCTGAAGAACGTCCGCGCCCTGCTGCGCCTGGTCCGTTCCGGAGACGAAACATTCTGCGTGACCGAAAACCAGTGTTACCGGCAGGTGGCGGCCCTGCTTGCCGGTCCGCGCGAGGCGACCGCGCTGGTTGAAACCATCGACCGGCTGGCGGCAAGCTTTCCCGAACAGAGCGCGGGCGGCGGTCTCGATGTCGTGCGCGAGACGCTCGTCGCGCGCCAGCACGAATTGCATGGCGGCGTCGGCCTCGACGCTGCGATAAACGCCGCGATCGCCGCTTGCGAGGAGGGCATCAACCGGATTGATATGCTGGCCTTGCCCGACCAGCCCGAGCAAGCCGCTGATGTGCTTGCCGAAGGCGCCCGCATCACTCTGCGTCGCGCCAGAAAGGCGCTGGACAAGGCCGGCTCCCGCGGCGAGGCCGACGATTTCCACGATCTGCGCAAGGCGGCAAAGACCCACGGCATGCACCTGTCGCTGCTCGGAAGGCTGTGGCCGACGCCGATCAAGGCCCGGCGCAAGGCGGTTGACGAACTCGGCGAAAAGCTGGGCGAACTGCATGATGTGTTCGTCATGCGTGCACTTCTCGATGCCGACGACCGGCCGCTCGGCTCTCCTCAAGAAACGCGGCTCCTGGGCAAGCTTTTGAAGCGTTCGGAGAAAAGCCTGAAAAAGACCTGTCTCGCCGCAGCCGCCGATCTGTTCGGTGACAGCCCCAAGCGCTCGACAAGGAAACTTGCGCGCAAGGCACGCGACGATCTGGCCGCCGCGCCGCGCGAAGACGCCAGCGCGCCCGGCGCCGCAGGCTGACGCGGTCCTCCGGCTCGAGATCATGGTCTAGGCCGCCGGCCTGTGGTAATCGCCGTCTGGCATGATCGAGACCGGTGACACGCTTCTGGACCGACTTGGCCGCTGGCTTGCCGGCCGGCTGCAGGAGGAATCGTCCGGCTACGAGCCTTACACGCCGTCCGATGCCGAAACGCTGCGCCGAACGCTTGAGCCCGGCGACATCCTGCTCATCGAGGGCAACCAGAAGATCTCGGCGGCGATCAAATACCTGACCCAGTCGACCTGGTCGCATGCGGCCTTCTATGTCGGCGATGCCTTGCCCGAACCGGCGGACGGATCGGAACGACGGCGCCTGATCGAGGTCACGCTTGGCGAGGGCTGCATCGCTGTGCCGCTGTCGCGCTACCGCACCTACAACACGCGCATCTGCCGGGCGAGCGGCCTGGCGCCGGAAGATCGCGACAAGGTCGTTGCCTTCATGATCGGCAAGCTTGGTCTCAGATACGACCTCAAGAACATCTTCGACATGCTGCGTTATTTCTTGCCGACGCCGCCGGTACCGGTGCGCTGGCGCCGCCGCATGCTGGCTTTCGGCTCCGGCGATCCGACACGGGCCATCTGTTCCTCGCTGATCGCCGAGGCCTTTGGCCAGATCCGCTATCCCATCCTGCCCGAGATCACCCAGGCGCCCGGCCGCGCCTCGGCCCAGTCGAACTATTCGCGCAAGGAAATCCTGCACATCCGCCACCACTCGCTCTACACGCCGCGCGATTTCGACCTGTCGCCCTACTTCCGCATCGTCAAGCCGACGCTGGAATACGGGTTCGACTACCGGCAGATGATTTGGGGCGACAAGGCTGCCGGTGCGGAGACCAAGGTCATCGAATAGTAGCTCGTCTATGCTAGCAGCGGGGGTCGTCCCTTCGCGGCGGCAGCGGACCGGTCATTCGCTTGCGCGCCGGCATCGCGTGGATGCGGCCCGATCGGCATGATCACTGGGAACGGCGTTGCACCAAAAGCAAAAGTCCATTTGTAACCGACCAGCCCGTCTTCGGGCGTCGTGTGCTGGTCGTGATGGGCAAGCAGCTTGGCGCGGTCCGCCAGTTCCTCCGCCTCGCGCCTCACCATTTCCGCCGTCTCTGGCCGCATCCGCCTGGAGAAGCTGACGAACGTCGCCTCACGCTCCAGATGCGTGATCGCCCAGCCGACGAAATTCTTGTTGGTCATCTCGAAAAGCGGCCTGAGCGGCCCTTCGAAATTCCACTGGATGGGCGTCTCGACCAGTAGCCGGGCCGACAGGCCACGGCCGAGCGCGACCAGGCCCAGCTCCTTCAGGTCACGCAGATAGAGGAACATCGAAGCCTCGCTCAACCCTTGTGAGCGCATGATACCTTCGGGCGTGAATTTTTCGGAAAGCATGACGAAGATGAAGAGCAGCGCCGGCCGACCGGCGAGCTTGCGTTCGATCTCCGGCGCGATGTGATTGACGGGGCCGGGCCCCCTGTTCATCGAGCCGAGCACGTTTTCCAACTCGACGCCGGCAGCGGTGCAGATCTCCATCAGCCGATCGAGTTTGCAGTTGCGTTCGTGAAAGATACGCTTCACGGTCGGCTCGGAAACGCCCATGCGCTCGGCGAGCGCGCGATAGGTGACGCCCTTCGCCTTCAGCGTCCGCTTTAGCGCCTCGAAGATCAGACTGTTCATCGGATGCACCTCTTCTGCGCGATTTCGTATCGACGTTCGATACTAGATACAACCAGCCTTCCAGAAAAGTATCGGAAAACCTAGGTCTCCGCTGTCACCACAGGAGACCAGCCATGAAAACCCTTATTCGCTCGACACTTCTCGCCGTCATCGGCATCGCAACGATGCCTGCCGCCCATGCCGGGGAAATCTGGCGCGCCACCGGCTTCGAGCAACCGGAATCGGCGCTGTTCGACGCCGCCAACAAACGCATCATAGTTTCCAACATCGTCGGCAATCCCGGCGACGCCGACGACAACGGCTATCTGTCGGTGCTGTCGCTCGACGGCAAGATCACCAGCCGGTACTGGACCGACGGCATGGACGCACCCAAGGGCATGGCGATCTCGGGCGGCAAGCTCTACGTCGCCGACATCACGAAAATCCGCGTCGTCGATCTCGCCAGCGGCAAGCTCGTCTCGACCATCGACGTACCGAATGCCGCCTTCCTCAACGACGTGACCGCAGACGCTTCCGGCAAAGTCTATGTCACCGACATGCTGGCCGACGCGATCTACTGCATCGACGGCGACAAGCCGGAGCTGTTCGTCAGGGATGCGACACTTGCTTCGCCCAATGGCATCTTCGCCGATGGCGGCCGGTTGATCGTCGCGTCCTGGGGCAAGGGCATCAAATCAGACTTCAGCGCCGCCGAGCCGGGCGGCCTGCTCGCAGTCGATCTCGCCACGAAGGCGGTCACGCCGCTGCCCGGCGCGCAAAAATTTGCCGACCTCGACGGCGTCATCGCCATCGGCGACAGCATCTACGCCACCGCCTACATGACCGGCACGCTCTATCGCTACAAGGCCGGCGGCACGCCCGAGGCGGTTGCGCATTTCAAGCCGGGCAGCGCCGACATCGGCACCGACGGCGAAAGGATCTTCGTGCCGTTGATGAGCGAGGGCGAGGTGGCGGCGCTGACGCTCGACTGAGAAATGCCTGATCGCTAGCCTGCCCTACGGCCGGCGATCAGATCGCGGACGGATCGTTGTTCTGAGCCGAAGCTCTCCCGTCGATTCAGGCGTCGTCGCCCTGCCCGCGCCGTCGCTGTAGCGTCCGTGCGGCGAGCCAGCACAGCATTGCCCAGGCGAAGCCAGCGCACCATCCGGCCAGCACGTCGGACGGCCAATGAACGCCGAGATAGATGCGGCTGATTCCGACCAGCACTGTCGTCAGCACTGCAAGTGCCAGCACATAGATCTTCGTCGTCCGCCCAGGCAGGAAGCGCGCCGCCATGCTGCCCAGCGTGAGATAGGTCACCGCCGACAGCATGGCATGGCCGCTCGGGAAGGAGAGCGTCGCCACGTCGGCGAGATGCGAGACGAGTTCCGGGCGCGGCCGGTCGACACCGGCTTTCAGCAGGCTCGACAGAGCCTGACCACCCGCCACCGCCACGAAGATGAGAAGCGCTGTTCCCTGCCTGCGGATCAGGAGCAGATAGATGGTTACTGCCACTGTGACCAGCCCGAGCACGCTGACGCTGCCGAGACTGGTGATGTCGCGCATCGCCCCTTCCAGCCACGCCGGGCCGACTGGATTGTCGGGCTGGCCGGCTTCGCGGAAGGCGAGCAGGATTTCGGTATCGAAGGCGTGCGGCGTGGTGGCTAGCGCCGCCTCCATCAGCTCCTCGAACCCCCACAACCCGCCGGCAATGACCAGCCCGGCCAGCAACACCGGGAATTCGATCCAGTTGAGCAGCGGGTTCTTCATCGAGCCGATCGTCCCCTAGCGCCGCGCGTCCTTTTGGACCTGCAAAAAGACGCTGTAGCGCTTTGATTCCTGTGCCATGACCCAAGAAAATCGATTTCGATCTTGGGATCATGCGCAATCACAGTCTTTGCAGATAGGGACCGAGCGTGATCAGCGCCACTGACGCGACGGCGAGGACGATGCCGGTCGTCTGCAAGGCGTTGACGCGCTCGCCGAAGAAAGCCAGTGCCACCACGTTCACCGACACCAACTGGATCACCGCCGACAGGCTGAACGACACCGACATACCGAATTCGCGGATCAACCTCAGCATGACCAGATTGCCTAGCGAATAGAGCGCGAGCGTCAGCACGATCTTGCCGAGGCTGGGCGCCAGCCCCCATTGCTTCGCCGCCATCGCCGCGAGCAGGAAGATAACGGTCGAAACGACAAGCTGTACCAGTCCCCAGAAACTCACTTTTCACCCCTCCTGATGCGGCCTTTGCCGCGCCTGCCGCAAATCTTGTTTCCGAAGCGCCGGTCGCGGTCAAGCGGGGCTGATCAAGGACACGAAAACGGGGGTGGAAATTGGCCGGCACCGTCATCAAACTGTGATCTGCCGGCGATACGCGGTCAGTCAAGCAATCGCTCCAGCCATCCCAAAGAAGCCAGAGGCAAGCACCATGACCGGA
The DNA here is from genome assembly GCF_007830515.1 of Mesorhizobium tianshanense. Taxonomy (GTDB): domain Bacteria; phylum Pseudomonadota; class Alphaproteobacteria; order Rhizobiales; family Rhizobiaceae; genus Mesorhizobium; species Mesorhizobium tianshanense. Next base: position 2,365 of record NZ_VLKT01000049.1, on the reverse strand, counting down.
CATCGTTCCCCAAACGCCCATTTCCGCACCAGCCTGCTTGAGGAAAACGACGGGCCAGGAGCCAATCCCACCGACAACCGGACGATGGGCGAGATCATCGCCGCGCGTTTCTCGCGCCGTGGTTTCCTGCAGGGATCGGTCGCGGCGACCGCCATCGCCGTCACCGTCAGCCCGCTCGCACTGATCCTCGCCGACGAGGCCCGCGCCGGCGGCGGCTCGGCTTTTACTTTCGACGAGGTCGAGGCTGGCGTCGATGACAAGCACCATGTCGCCGCCGGTTACGACGCCGACGTGCTGTTGCGCTGGGGGGATCCGCTGTTTGCCGATTCGCCGGAATTCGATCCGACAAAACAGTCGGCGCAGGCCCAGGCCAGACAATTCGGCTACAACAACGACTACGTCGGCTACATCCCGCTCGAGGGCTCGGCCGAGCATGGCCTGCTGGTGGTCAACCACGAATACACCAACCCGCATCTGATGTTCCCGGGCATCGTCACCATCGTCGATGGCGAGGCAAAACAGGCGCCGCTGAGCAAGGAACAGGTCGATGTCGAGATGGCCGCGCATGGCATGACCGTTGTCGAAATCCGCAAGGTTGACGGCAAGTGGCAGGTCGTGCGCGACGGCAAGCAGAATCGCCGGATCACCTCTGCGACCGAGATGGTTTTGACCGGCCCGGCTGCCGGCCACAATCGACTCAAGACCAATGCCGATCCGACCGGCACGAAGGTGCTGGGTACCGTCAACAACTGTGCTGGTGGAATGACGCCTTGGGGAACGGTCATGTCGGGCGAGGAAAACTTCCACGGCTATTTCGCTGGTGAGCTTCCAGCCGATCATCCGGAAGCGGCAAGTTACAAGCGATACGGCATTCCTGACGGCGCCTATGAATGGGCGAATTTCTACGAGCGCTTTGACGTCTCCAAGGAGCCGAACGAGCCGAACCGTTTCGGCTGGATGGTCGAGATTGATCCGACCGACCCCAACTCCGTCCCGAAAAAGCGCACCGCGCTTGGCCGCCTCAAGCATGAAGGCGCCGAGTCGGCCGTCGCCAAGGATGGCCGTGTGGTGCTCTACCAAGGTGACGACGAGCGTTTCGACTATGTCTACAAATTCGTCACGGCCGGCAAGTTCAACGCCGAGGACCGCGCCGCCAATATGGATCTTCTCGACGACGGCACGCTCTACGTCGCCAATTTCGCCGAGGACGGTACGCTTGAATGGCTGCCACTGGTTCACGGTCAGGGTCCGTTGACCGCCGAAAACGGCTTTGCCAGCCAGGCCGACGTGCTGATCGGGACAAGGCTTGCCGCCGACCGTCTCGGCGCCACCAAGATGGACCGCCCCGAGGACATCCAGCCCAACCCGACGACCGGCAAGGTCTATGTCATGCTGACCAACAATACCAAGCGCAAGGCGGACCAGATCGACGCCGCCAATCCGCGCGCCGAAAACGCCTTCGGCCACATCATCGAGATCGCCGAGGACGGTGGCGATTTCACTGCCACGAAGGGCAAGTGGGAAATCCTGTTGAAATGCGGCGATCCCTCGGTGGCCGAAGTCGGCGCCTCCTTCTCGACCGCGACCACCGCCAATGGCTGGTTCGGCATGCCGGACAATTGCGCCGTCGATGCGGCAGGCCGGCTCTGGGTGTCGACCGACGGCCAGGGTCCGAAGGCGACCGACCGCACCGACGGCCTGTGGGCGGTCGACACCGAGGGCGAGGCGCGGGCGACATCAAAGCTGTTCTTCCGCGTGCCGATCGGTGCTGAACTGTGTGGCCCGATATTCACGACGGACGACCAGACCGCTTTCGTCGCGGTCCAGCATCCGGCCGATGGCGGCGAAGACTGGGAGCCGTTCGGCCGCCCCTCTTACTATGAGGACCTGTCGACCCGCTGGCCCGACTTCAAGCCCGACATGCCGGTGCGGCCATCGGTCGTCGCCATCACCAAACAGGGCGGTGGCAAGATCGCGGTCTGACGCGCGGCGCGGCTTTTGCTTGCACCTCAAGGAAGGATTTCGGCAATACGAAATCCCTCCTTTCCCCTTGCGCGGGCGCATCCACCTTAATGCGCCTGATCATTTAGCCTGAATATCTCAAAGTGAGGGGGTGCATCGGCCCCGAGAATCTGAGAAACTGCTTTTGCAACAAAGAGTTATCAGATCCAAGGACGGGGTCCGATGCAAACACACTGTATCTCTGACCAGCTCGAATTTGAAGGCTTCGACGCCCACAAAGTTGTCGCCGGTTTCGACGGTGGGGCGATCACCTCGGATGCCGGCGCCTTGCTGCTTCGCCACGCCGACGGGGCTATCGGCCTTTTCGACCGGGTGGCCGCTTGCTTCATCGACCACCGCGATC
>NZ_VLKT01000048.1 GCF_007830515.1 Mesorhizobium tianshanense | reverse complement strand
CGGTTGGTCTTGACGCGCTCGCCCGGCCGCTTCGGGATCAGGGCCGGCGCAACCACCATGCAGTCGTGTCCAAGATCGCGGACCTGCCGGCACAACCCATAACCGGTCGGCCCGGCCTCGAAGCAGACGTGCAGTCGATCATACTTTCTTCCCAGCTTCTTGATCGTCCGCTCTATCGCCGCAGGACTATTCTCGACCTCGCCGACAAACCGGACCTCGCCAGTGCGACTGCCCTCCGCGATCGCAACCGCATGCTTCTTCTTGGCTGCATCAAACGCAACAAATGCTTCGCTATACTCTCCCATGGCTCGTCCTCCGTGCGTGAGGATCGGCTCGGCCCATCCGAGCAACCCTCGTCTCTTAATCGCACGAAAGGGCGGGCCACCGATCTCAGCCCTGGAACATGACGTCTAGAACAAAGCGCCGGAGCGGGATGCGCAGTTCAATCTGAACGTCTCCCGCTCAAGCGCTTTGTTCGTGCATGATCCTTGCCGAAAATCGATTCCGCGTCAGCCCACCGCGTTTGCCGGCGATGCTGAGAGCGGTCAGCCGCGCGGCGCGAAAGGCGGCATGCCTGGCGCCGCGTACTTCGCGGCAGGAAGTTTGCAGTCCGCGAGCGGGTGACACGCTGGCACGGTTACGCGGCCTCGAGACGATAGCGGAAGATTGTGTGATCGAGCAGGAGCCGGATTCGCGGTTCGGCCTCGATCGCAATCAGCCAGCTCGCAGCGATCATGGTCGCCCCGACAAAGGCCACCGAAAGCAGATAGGGCATTCCCGCGCCCATCAAGGCCCCGAGAATGGCCGCACCGACGACATTATGGATCAGATAGAGGGGGTAGGTCATCAGGCCGATCCGGCGCCAGCCGCTCCACGACAGGTCGAGCCGCAACGACCACGCCATCAGGGCAACGGCAACGAGGAAGAAAATGATGGGTGGCGCGTATGGCATCTGCTCTTCGACCTTTACGGTGTGAACATCGACCGAACTGGCGATCTGCAGGACGCAGCCGGCCAGAAACAGGGCACACAGGGCGAGACGGGGGCGTGTCACCGCCTTGAATCGCATCAGCCAGATCATAACGCCGACCGCGAAAAAACATCCGTGATGCACCAGCAGCAGGGCAAGCCAGCGCGTCTCGGCAAGATCCGACCAGTCGAGCGGATAGTACAGGCACCAGAAGAGCGTGCTGACCATGCCGATCACGATGGCCACGACCTCCATCAGGTGAAAGCGCCGCAGCTGCAGCAAGGTCCAGACGACGGCGTAAAAGGCAATCTCGATGCCGAGCGTCCAATAGACGCTGTCCACCCACGGGGAGTAGGGAACGAACAATGCCGTGCGAATGAGCCTGATCACGGCATCCGTCGGCCAACTGAGGTCGACCAGGAGCAGCACGGCCGCGGTGATGGGCGCGCAGATCCAGACCGCCGGCACCAATCGTTTCACCCTTGCCTCGAAAAACCGCAAAGGTGTCGAGTTTTCGGCGCTGAAGGCGATGACGAAGCCGCTGATGACGAAAAACACTTGTACGCCGACCCATCCTGAGCCGAGCATCTCCAGATACGGATGCTGCGGGATGCCGCCGGTGGCCCGTGCCGAAACGCCGGCGGGAAAGGCCCACACCCAGTAACCGTAGTGGTAGAACATCACGAGGACGGCGGCGAGAAATCGAAGGATGTCGACACCGCCAAATGTAGTCTTTTGCTGAGCCATGCCATATCGTCGGTTGGCCCCCCAGCAAACTGTATGGCCATTTGCTGCACCGCACAACAGCCAATTGGCTACCGCCCGATGTCTTTACCGGCCGATCCCGCGTCCCTTCAGCGCCGCGGTGATTTCGTCGAGAATGACCGGGTCGTCGATGGTCGCCGGCATCGTCCAATCTTCCTTGTCGGCAATCTTCTGCATGGTGCCGCGCAGGATTTTGCCGGAGCGTGTCTTTGGCAGGCGCTTGATTGTCACCACCGTCTTGAAGGCGGCGACCGGGCCGATCCGCTCACGTACCAGGGTGACAACCTCGGTCTCGATAGTGCCGGTGTCGCGCGAGACACCTGCATTCAGCACGACGAAGCCGAGCGGAACCTGGCCCTTCATTGCGTCGGCGACGCCGATGACGGCGCATTCGGCAACGTCCGGATGCGCGGCCAGCACTTCCTCCATGGCGCCGGTCGACAGCCGGTGGCCGGCGACATTGATGATGTCGTCGGTCCGGGCCATGACATAGAGATAGCCATCCTCATCCACCATGCCGGCATCCGCCGTCTTGTAGAAGCCGGGGAATTCATCGAGATAGGCTTGGCGAAACCGGTCATCGGCGTTCCACAGCGTCGGCAGGCAGCCGGCCGGCAGCGGCAGCTTGACCACGACATTGCCCAGCGTGCCGCGCGGCACTTCGTGGCCGGCATCGTCGAGCACGCGGATGTCGTAGCCGGGCATCGGCACGCCGGGCGAGCCGTATTTCACCGGCAGCAGGCCCAAGCCGGCCGGGTTGATGGTCATCGGCGAACCGGTCTCGGTCTGCCACCAATGGTCGATCACCGGCACGTTCAATTGCTGCTCCGCCCATTTGATGGTTTCCGGATCGGCGCGCTCGCCGGCGAGGAACAGCGTGCGGAATTTCGAGAGGTCGTATTTCGGGACGAACTCGCCCTTCGGATCCTGTCCCTTGATGGCGCGGAAGGCGGTCGGCGCGGTGAACAGGGTGACCACGCCATGCTCCGATATAACCCGCCAGTAGGTCCCGGCGTCGGGCGTGCCGACTGGCTTGCCCTCGAGCAGGACGGTCGTGCAGCCATGCAGCAGCGGGCCGTAGACGATGTAGGAATGGCCGACCACCCAGCCGACGTCGGAAGCCGCCCAGAACACCTCGCCCGGCTTGACGCCGAACTCGTTCTCCATCGACCATTTCAGTGCGACCATGTGGCCGCCATTGTCGCGCACGATGCCCTTGGGTTGGCCCGTCGTGCCTGATGTGTAGATAATGTAGAGCGGGTCGGTGGCGAGCACCGCAACACAGTCGACATTGGCGCCTGCGGCCCGCTCGCGGGCGACCGCGTCGGCATAGTCGATGTCGTGGTTCTCCTTCATCTCGCAGCGCAATTGGTCGCGCTGCAGGATGAGGCAGGCATCGGGCTTGTGCCGGGACATCTCGATCGCCTTGTCGAGCAGCGGCTTGTAGGCAACGACGCGCCCGGGCTCCAGGCCGCAGGAGGCGGAAATGATCAGCTTCGGCTTGGCGTCGTCGATGCGCGTGGCGAGCTCGTGCGAGGCAAAGCCGCCGAAGACCACCGAATGCACGGCGCCAATCCGGGCGCAGGCAAGCATGGCAAAGGCCGCTTCCGGCACCATCGGCATGTAGATGATGACCCGGTCGCCTTTTTGGACGCCGCGGTTCTTCATCACCGACGTCAGCGCGACCACCTCGCGCTTCAGTTCGGCATAGGTGAATTTCCTGACCGTGCCTGAGATCGCGCTGTCATGAATCAGCGCGATCTGGTCGGCGCGGCCACCCGCAACGTGGCGGTCGACGGCGTTGAAGCAGGTGTTGCACGAGGCGCCGCCGAACCAGCGCCCATAGACGCCGGCTGTTGGATCGAACACGCTGTCGAAGGGCGAGAACCAGTCGATGGCCTTGGCCGCATCCGCCCAGAATTTTTCCGGATCGCGTTTCCAGCCGTCATAGACCTCGTGGTAGCGTGACGCCATCCAGCTTCCTCCCCAGGAATGCTTGCTTTGAAGAATGTTTGCTGTCTTTGAAACAGCGTATGCTGTTTTTGCAAGCATGTGCAATTTCGTCTTTTGGCGACCTCGCCTTGGTCGCAAACGTGCCGCGCCGTGATTGGGGATCTTCGCGCGCCCGGGCACCCCAGCGCGATCTCGACTGCGTTCATTCGGATTGGTTCTAGAGCGGCAGCGCGGCGAGCATAAGACCCACACCGCCGGCGATCAGCAAAACGGCGGCCAACGCTTTCCTGTGACGTTGGAAACCCGTCGGTGCCCGATCCCAATTGTAACGCATGTTCTGCCTCTCAAAACCCACCGGATTCCTTACCTTACCAAAGGTAAAGAAAGGAACATCGTTGCCTGAATCCACCACACTGGCCTGACAATCCTCGGCAAAACACGTGACAGTTTTGCCACCGGCTATTTCTGGAGTGCGCTACATGCCCCAGCGCAACGCCGCCGTATGCACCGGCGCGTCCCACAATTCGGTCGTCTCGTCGTCGAGCATGGTCAGCGTGATCGAGCAGCCGGCCATGTCGAGCGAAGTCACGTAGGACCCGACCAGCGAGCGGGTGACCGTCACGCCGTTCCTCTCGAAAATTCTGCGGGCGCTGTTGTACATCAGGTAAAGCTCCATCAGCGGCGTGCCGCCGAAGCCGTTGACGAAGAGCAGCGCCGGACCCTTTGCCTTGTCGCCGAGGTCGCTGGCGATCGCCGCGCAGATCTCCTCGGCGATGGCGTCGGCACTCTTCAATGTGTCGCGGCGGCGGCCGGGCTCGCCATGGATGCCGACGCCGAACTCCATCTCGCCGTCGCCGATGTCGAAGGTCGGCTTGCCGGCCGCCGGTACGGTGCAACTGGTTAGCGCCACGCCCATGGAGCGCGTCGCCCCGTTGACGCGTTCGCCAAGCGCCTTCAGCGGCTTCAGCGCCATGCCTTGCTCGGCTGCGGCGCCGACGATCTTCTCGACCACCAGCGTGCCGGCGACGCCGCGCCGCCCGGTGGTATAGGACGAGTTCTCGACCGCGACGTCGTCATTGGTCACGACTTGCATGACGCCCTCCGACATCTCGGCGGCCATGTCGAAATTCATCACGTCGCCCTCGTAGTTCTTGACGATGAACAGGCAGCCGGCACCGGTGTTGACCGCTTCCGCGGCCGCCATCATCTGGTCCGGCGTCGGCGAGGTGAACACTTGGCCGGGGCAGGCGGCATCCAGCATGCCATGTCCGACCAGCCCGCCATGCAGCGGCTCGTGCCCCGAACCGCCGCCGGAGATCAGCGCCACCTTGCCCGGCTTGAGTATCTTGCGGCGGACGAATTTATGCTCGTCGCCAAGCGCCAGTATGTCGGCATGGGCTGCAACGAAGCCGTCGAGGCTTTCGGTCAGCACCGTGTCCACAGAATTCAGAAACTTCTTCATAGCCGTCTCCTCCCGAAATAGCTGCACGTGGCGCGACTATGTCCCGCCCTTACCGGCGATGCTGGTGATCTTCTGGATGAAATCGTTGACCGCCCGGTCGAGCGCCGCGTTCTGCTTGTCGTCGCCGAAATCGGGAACGATCAACGAGACATGCCGCGTCTTTCGCATGCCTGCTGCCACCGACATTTTTCCTGGATGCGCCTGATGGTAGGCGGCAAGAAAATGGTCGCGTTCGGCTGGGCTGAAATGGCAGACGGAGAAAATAGCCGGCAAATGTTTTGACGGGATCGGGATCGAATAGGCCGGGCTGGAAATCTGCGTAACGAAGCTGCGGTGCTTGCCCAGCGCGTCGGCGAGACGCTGGCGCATGCCGGACGGGCGCTGGTCGATGACCTGCGACAGGATCGTCTTGTAGGCGCGGATCGCCTCTTCGGAATTGGCTTCAGGCGTCTTCTCGGCCATGCCTGCGCCTAGATCGAGACGTCCGCGATGGCCGCCTTGGCCATTGCGAGCTGGGCGGGAACCACGGACAGGTCGCGCAGGCCAGCCTCGATCAGCGCCGGGATCGCCGCCGGATCGCCGCCGGCGTCGCCGCACAGGCTGACCTGTATTTTTCTCTCCTGGCCGAACGCGGCAATCGAGGCGATAAGCCGAAGCACGGCCGGGTATCTGACTGAATTGAGATGCGCCACCGAAGCATTGTCGCGCGCCGCCGCCATCACATATTGCGTCAGGTCGTTCGAGCCGATCGAGAAGAAGGCGACACCGGAAAATGCCTCGGGCGCAATCGCCACGGACGGCACTTCCACCATGATGCCGAGTGGCGGCATTTTTTGCGCGACGCCGCGCGCGGAAAGCCCGGACTGCTCTTCCGCAAACAGCGCGGCTGCTCGCTGATATTCGTCCATGACGGCGATCATCGGGAACATCACCTTGAGGTTGCCATGCATGGCGGCGCGCAGCAGCGCCCGGATCTGCACGCGGAAGATCTCCGGCCGCGCCAGCGACAGCCTGATGCCGCGCAGGCCGAGGAACGGATTGCCTTCCTCGACGGTGAACCCCGGCACCGGCTTGTCGCCGCCGGCATCGACGGTACGGATGGTCACCGGCTTTTCGCCCGCCCATTCCAACACCTTGCGATAGGCGCGATATTGCGTTTCCTCGTCCGGCAGCGTCTTGCCGAACAGGAATTCGGTGCGCATCAGTCCGATGCCGTCGCAGGTCGAGATATCGATAGCCTCGACATCGGACGGATCGGCGATGTTGACCAGCACCCGCACCGCCGTACCTGCTTTCGTCGCCGCCGGCCGTGCCAGGAAAGTTTCCGCCCTGTCGCGACGCGCGGCAAATGAGGACGACGATCGACGGAACGCCTCGATCTCGGCCTTCGATGGCGCCAGCACGATGCCGCCATGCTCGGCGTCGAGCAGGGCGACGCCGGCAAGATGAGCCGGCGAAGCACCGAGCCCAACCGCCCCAAGCCCCACGACCATCGGCACGCCGCGCGAACGCGCCAGCATGGCGACGTGGCTGGCGGCACTCCCTGCTTTCAGCGCGATGCCGCCGCCGGAACTCCAGTCGGTTTCGAGGAAGCGCGTCGGCGCGATATCCTCGCCGTAGAAGATGGCGCCCGCCGGCGCGCCAGCCTCGCTGTCCTCGGTCAACGCGCGCAGCACCTGGTCCCTGATATCGCGCATATCGGCGGCGCGAGCCCGGAAATAGTCCTGGTCCGACGTCTCGTAGCCGACGATTTCGGCGTCGAGCGCCTGTCGCCATGCCGCATCCGCTGGCTGACCCGAGTCAATCGCGGCAAAGGGCGGGCCGGTCAGCGCATCGTCCTCCAGCATGGCGATCTGGAATTCGAGAATGTCGGCGGCGTCGCCCTCGACCGCCTCAATCAGAGTGGCAAGCCGGCTTGTGGCTGCCTCGATTGCCGTTTCGAGCGCGAGCCTCTCGTCCGCGGCGCTCGCCTTGCCGGCGTAGGGCGCGGCAACCGGATCGAGGATGTACAGCGGCCCCTCGGCATAGCCGGCCGAAGCCGAAATCCCCGTCAGCCTAAGCGGTTCGGGCATGATCCGCGCCCTCGTCGAAATCGCGCCGCACCAGCTCGACCAGCGCGCCGACCGCCTCGCCGGCGCCGGCGCCCCTGGCCCTGATATGCAGCACCGTGCCTTTCGGCGCCTTGGCCGCCATCACCTTGACGATGCTCTTGGCGTCGAACCACGGCCCGTTGGCGGCGAGCGCAACTTCGACCTCGGCCGCGAACGTCTTGGCCAGCTTGGTGAACTTCACCGACGGGCGCGCATGCAGACCGACCTCGTGGGTGATCAGGACGGTGGCTTCGGCGGATGCGGACATCGAGTCAAAATTCCTGTTCATTCACGACGGCGACAATTCGTGTGCGGTCGCCACCACTTCCCTGAGCGAAGCGCCGCCGGAAGCCTCCGTCGCCGCCATCACCGCGCCCTCGACGATCGGCGCATTGCAGACGATGATCTTCTGCGCGCGCGGCTCGCCGATCATCTCGACCGCCATCTCGCTGTTGGTCTCGGCTCCGCCGAGATCGACGAGGATGGCGACACCCGCCTCCGACCAGGCCTTGTCGATGGCGCCCATGATCGCCTCGACACTGGTTCCCAGCCCGCCATGGCCGTTTCCGCCGCACCATGCAAGCGGCACTTCGTCGCCGACCATCTGGCGCACCATGTCGGCAGTGCCCTCGGCGACCAGCGGCGAGTGCGATACGATGACGATGCCGACATTGCTCATGCGTGCGCCTCGATTGTTTCGGCAACGGCCCGCACCAGCAGTGCGGTCGAGCGCGCCCCGGCGTCCATATGGCCGATCGAGCGGTCGCCGAGGAACGAGGCACGTCCGCGCAAGGCCTTCATCGGCACGGTGGCGTCGGCCGCACTGTCGGCGGCGTCGGTGATTTCCGCTCCGGTCTTTCCCTGTAGCAGCGCCTCATGCACCGGCTGCAGCACGTCGAGCATGGTCTTTTGCCCGACCTGCGACTTGCCACGTGCCGCCACTGCCTCGATCGCCTTGCCGAAGGCTGCTGCCAGATTGGCGCGATTGGTCTCTGGGGAAATTTCCTTGCCGAGCGCCATGAACAGCGTGCCGAAAAGCGGCCCCGAAGCCCCGCCGACAGTCATCACCAGCTTGGTGCCTATCGCCTTCAATGCGTCAGGCAATGGCTTTGCAGCGAATGCGTCGGCCTCGGCGCGCACCGCCTCGAAGCCGCGCTTCATGTTCAGCCCATGGTCGCCGTCGCCGATCGCCTGGTCGAGCGTGGTCAGCTCCTCCGCGTGGGCGGCAATCGCGTCGGCGGTCGCTGATATCAGCGCCTTCAGATCAACCTTGTCCATCGTCCCAGCGCTCATCGGTTTGCGATCCTGTTGCCGGCCTGGTCGAAAAACAGCGGCGCCCGGTAGCGGATCGTCACCTTGTCGCCCTTTTCCAGTTGCGTGTCGGGGTCTGTCAGCGTCACTAGTTTTTTTGTCCCGACGCTCACATGCAGGTGGTTCTGGTCGCCCAGATGCTCGACCCAGTCAACAACGCCGTCGGCGTGGCCGTTCGACGCCTTGCCAATCGACAGATGTTCTGTACGCGCGCCGATCGTTTTGGTTCCCGCCGGCACGTCGCCGTCGGGCAGCAGCCCGGTCGGCAGCAGATTGATCGCCGGCTGGCCTAGCCGTGCGGCGACATGGAGATTTGCCGGCTCCGAATAGATCGTCCGCGGCGTGCCGATCTGCACCAGAACGCCGTCGGCGAGGATGCCGATGCGATCGGCCATGGTCATCGCCTCGATCTGGTCGTGCGTGACATAGAGCATGGTGGCGCCGAGCTCGGCCTGGATGCGCTTCAGCTCGAGCCGGAGGTCGGCGCGCAGCTTGGCGTCAAGCGACGACAGCGGCTCGTCCATCAGGTAGATCGAAGGCTTGCGCACCAGCGCGCGGCCGATGGCGACGCGCTGCATCTCGCCACCGGAGAGCTTCGTCGAGCGGTTGGAGAGCTTGTGGTGGATGCGCACCATCCTGGCCACCTCCTCGACGCGGTGGCGAATCTTGTCTTCCGGCATCTTTCGCGCCGGCGAGCGCAGCGGAAAGGCGAGGTTGTCGTAGACCGACAGATGCGGATAGAGCGAATATTGCTGGAAGACGAAGGCGGTGTCGCGCTCGGACGGCGAGAGTGCTGTCGCATCGCGGGTGCCGATATGAATCGAACCCGTGTCGGGCCGTTCCAATCCGGCGATAAGTCTGAGCGTCGTCGTCTTGCCAGCCCCAGTCGGGCCGAGTAGCACGACGAATTCGCCGTCGGCAATGCGCAGGTCGAGAGTGTCCACGGCAATCTGCTCGCCGAAGCTCTTGGTCACCCCTTTGATGTGCACGTCAGCCATGCTGCGCTCTCCCCTGAGAGGCCGCGTCATGGATGGCGGTGCGCACCGCGCGGCCGGAGCCCTTCTCGAACAGCGACAGCCGCGCGCTTCTCAGCGCCAGGCCGACATGGTCGCCCGCATTGAGCCGGATTTCGGCCGGGACCCGCGCCTTGATGATGCCGTCTGCAGTCTCCACCGCCACGATCTGCGTGGTGCCGAGATATTCGGTGCCGTAGATGGCGCCGCGCAGCTTCGAAGCATCGTCGAAGCGGATGTGTTCCGGCCGGATGCCAAGCGCCATGTCGGCCGGCGCGATGTCCTCGCGCACCTCCGGCACCGCCACCTTGGCGCCTTGCACGGTGATCTCTTTCGAACCTTTCGCCAGCCCGCCGCCGAAGCCGAGGAAATTCATTGGCGGCGAGCCGATGAAATCGGCGACGAACATGGTCGCCGGCCGGTCATAGATCTCACGTGGGGTGCCGAACTGCTCGATGACGCCGTGGTTCATCACCGCGATCTTGTCGGCCATCGACATCGCTTCCATCTGGTCATGCGTGACGTAGACGGTGGTGGCGTGGATGCGATTATGCAGTTCGCGCAGCTCATGGACCATGAGATCGCGGAATTCGGTGTCGAGCGTGCCGAGCGGCTCGTCCATCAGGAAGCATTTTGGCCGTCGCACGATGGCGCGTCCGAGCGCCACGCGCTGGCGGTCGCCGCCGGCAAGGCCGGAGACGGATTTGTTGAGCAGATGGTCGATGCGCAACAGCTTCGCCGTCTCCTCGACCCGCTGGCGGATTTCAGCACCTGGCATGCCTTGCGCTAATAGCGGGAAGCCGATGTTCTTACGCACATTCATGTGCGGATAGAGCGCGAACAGCTGGAAGACGAAGGCGATGTCACGCTCCCGCGCCCGCCGCATGGTGACGTCCTCGCCGCCGAGCAGGATCTTGCCGCCAGTCGGCAATTCGAGCCCGGCGATCATCCTGAGCGTCGTCGTCTTGCCGCAGCCCGACGGCCCCAGCATGACGAAGAACTCGCCGTCTTCGACGACGAAGTTGGAATCCTGCACCGCGACGAAATCGCCGAATGCCTTTCTCAGATGCTCGACCCTGATTTCCGCCATCGTCTACTCCGGAAACTTCGAGACGATGATGAACATCGCCGTGCCGGCCAGCATGGTGACGAAGGAGTAGGTATAGAGCGGCAGCGCGAAGGGCTGGAACAGCATCAGGAAACCGATGGCGATGATCGCGGTGGCGATATTCTCCATCAGGCCGCGCCTGGCCCACACCGGCCAGCGCGATTTGCGTTTTGCGGGTTGGGTCAGGCTCATTTGCGCACCGCGCCGAAGGTGATGCCGCGCAGCAACTGCTTGCGCAGCAGGATGGTGAACACCAGGATCGGCACCAGGAAGATCGTGGTGCCGGCGGCCACCGCCGGCCAGTCCTGGCCGCCTTCGCCGATGATGGTCGGGATGAAGGGCGGTGCGGTCTGCGCCGTGCCCGAGGTCAGCAGGGCGGCAAACGCATATTCGTTCCAGGCGAAGATCAGGCAGAAGATGGCGGTCGCCGCAATGCCGGTGGTCGCCTGCGGCAGCACGGTGCGCCAGAACGCCTGCAGTCGCGTATAGCCGTCGATCATCGCCGCTTCCTCATATTCGCGCGGGATCTCGTCGATGAAGCCCTTCAGCAGCCACACCGCCAGCGACACGTTGACTGCCGTATAGAGCAGGATCATGCCGAGCGCGGTGTCGGAGAGGCCAAGCTCGCGATACATCAGGTAGATGGGGATGGCGACGGCGATCGGCGGCATCATCCGCGTCGACAGGATGAAGAACAAAAGGTCGTCGGCCAGCGGCACCTTGAAGCGTGAGAAGCCATAGGCCGACAGCGTGCCGAGGAAGACTGCGCAGAAGGTCGAGCCGAAGGCGATGATCAGCGAATTGACGAAGCGCGGCATGAAGTTGGATGGGCCGGCGATCACCATGTTGCGCTTGCGCACTGTCTCGTCGCACACGCCCGTCGCCGGTCCCAGCGAGTTGATGTACTCCGGCGTCTGCCGGGTCCGCGTCGAGAACAGATTGCAATAGCCCTCGATGCTCGGCTGGAACAGGATCTTTGGCGGATAGGCGATCGAGTCCGGTGGTGTCTTGAAGCTGGTGGCGAAAATCCACAGCAGCGGCACGATCGAGATCAGCGCATAGAGCACGATGATCGTGCCGGCGACGCGCTTCGACGTGGCCGAGGGTGCGACGACCGAATGGGCTGACGTCAGGCTCATCTCTGCTTCACCTTGTTGAGCGCCTTGACGTAGATGTTGGCAAGGCCGAACACCGCAACGAACAGGATGATGGCGAAGGCCGAGGAATAGCCCGTCCGCCAGCTTTCGAAGGCCTGTCGCTTCAGCGTGATCGACGCAACCTCGGTGGTCGAACCAGGCCCGCCGCCGGTCAAGAGATTGACCATGTCGAACATCTTGAAGTTCTCGATGCCGCGAAACAGCACCGCCAGCATGATGAAGGGCAGCGCCATCGGCAGCGTGATCGACCAGAACTGCCGCCAGTTGGAGGCGCGGTCGACCTCGGCTGCCTCGTAGATGTATTCGGGAATCGAGCGCAGGCCGGCGAGGCAGATCAGCATCACGTAAGGCGTCCACATCCAGGTGTCGACGATGACGATCGACCACGGCGCCAGAGAGACGTTGGAGAGCATGCCGATCTGCGTTGCCGGAATGCCTGACACGAACGAGATGGCATAGGCGAACAGACCGATCTGCGGCTCGTAGAGGAAGCGCCAGAAATTGCCGACCACCGCCGGCGACAGCATCATCGGAACGAGAATGATGGTCGTCCAGAAGGCGTGGCCACGGAATTTCCGGTCGATCAGCCAGGCCAGCGTGAAGCCGATCAGCGTCTGCAAGAGAATCGTCCAGAACACGAAATGCGCCGTCGTCTGCATGGCGATCCAGATGTCCTGGTCGCCGAGGATGCGTCGGTAATTGGCAAGGCCGACATTTTTGACGACCTCGTTGGGGCGATTGGCGCGGTAGTTGGTGAAGGACAGATAGATCGCCCAAAACAGCGGGAAGATGTTGATGGCGAGCAGCAAGAGGATCGTCGGCGAGATGAACAGCCAGGCGAGGCCCTTGTCGCTGATGCCCCGGACCTTACGGGCCAACGACTCAGGCGTAGCCCGGGCAACGCTGTCCGCAGTCCGATTGAGCATGGTCAGTCCCGCTTCGGTCACTTGGTCGTCTCGACAATGGAATTTATCTGAACTGTGTCCCGTGCCAAGGGCGGCACGGGACAGGCGGTCGTGGCTCGGGAGGGGCCGGTTGGATCTGGCCCCGATTACATCTTGCCCCAATCACATCTTGCCATCGTCCTGGAACACTTCGGTCCAGTCCTTGACCAGGCCGTCCAGCGCATCCTTGGCCGAACCCTGACCGGCCACGACATAATCATGGAAGCGCTTCTGCGACGCCTGCAGCAGCGGTGCATAGCTGGGCTCGGCCCAGAAGTCCTTCACGATGGCCATGGAGTCGAGGAAGGTCTGCGCATAGGGCTGGCTGGCCGGGAAGCCCGGATCGTTCACGACCGCGTTGAGGCAGGAATAGCCGCCGAGCGACCACCACTTGGCCTGCACGTCCTTGTTGGCGAACCATTTAATGTATTTGAGCGCGGCTTCCTGCTTGTCCGAATAGGAGACCACCGAGATGCCCTGGCCGCCAAGCTGCGCGAACTGGTCGCCGTCGGGACCCTTGGGATTGGCGAAATAACCGATCTTGTCGCCGCCGACATTCTCGTCCTTCTGCAGGCCTGGCCAGGTGAAGGCGAAGTTCATGTGCATCGCCACCTGGCCGGATTTGAAGGCGTCGACGCCTTCGCCCATGTAGCTGTTCGAGGCCCCGGGAGGCGTGCAGCAGTCATAGAGCGCCTTGTAGAACTCCAGACCCTTCACCGATTTCTCGGAATTGACGAAGCCGTCCATCTCGTAGGGCTTGTCGGGATTCTCGTATTTGAAGCCGAAGCTGTAGAGCACGTCCATGGCGCCCATGGTGATGCCTTCGGAGCCGCGCTCGGTATAGATTGAGGCGCCATAGACCGTCTTGCCGTCGATCTCGTGCTTCTGGAAGAACTCTGCGATTTGCTTCAATTGGTCGAAGGTCGTCGGCGCGGCGAGATCCCAGCCGTACTTTTCCTTGAATTCCTTCTGCAGTTCCGGCTTGGAGAACCAGTCCTTGCGATAGGTCCAGCCGACGACGTCGCCCATGGCCGGCAGCGCCCAGTAGTTCGGCGTGTTCTTCGGCCATTGCGAATAGCCGACGACGGTCGCCGGCACGAAGTCGTCCATGCTGATCTTCTCGGCGTCGAAGAAGTCGTTCAGCTTGACGTAGTGGCCGTTCTCGGCGGAGCCGCCGATCCACTGGCTGTCGCCGATGATCAGGTCGCACAGCTTGCCCTTGGAATTCAGTTCGTTGAGGAAACGATCGGCATAGTTGGTCCACGGCACGAATTCGAATTTCATGCCGATGCCGGTTTCCTTGGTGAAATCCTTGGACAGTTCGACAAGCGCATTGGCCGGGTCCCAGGCCGCCCAGCAAAGCGTCAGATCTTCTGCATGCGCGACGTTCGAAACGGCTGTCGACGCAAACATCGCCGAGGTCAGTCCCAACGTCAGTTTCAAGGTCGATTTCATGCCTTCCTCCCATTTGCGAAACGCGCCCGGATGGCGGTCTCAAGAAACCTCAACCCCTCTCCTCAGGGGCCTAAACATGACGACGCGGTCTGGCCGCGGATGTTTAGTAATTTGTTTAGTGATGCAATTTTTACTAAACAAGGCAAGCGAATTCGTTGCTGCGCCGCAGCATGGCGCTTCCGTACCGGGTGCTGGTCCGGGAAAAGTGGCGCCGCAGGATTGGTCGGCGCGCCGGGTGTCGGCTCAATTGATCGTTCTGGTGCTGGCCGTCACCGGCCGGATCACTGGGGCTGGCGGCAGCAAAGCATGTATGTCGGCGAGTGATCCCGGACCGCCCTTGTCGCCTTGGCACCATCCATGCCTATCGCAAAAACCAATTCTGCGCCTTGCGCGGCTTAAGCGGCCATCGTACCGAGCATGAGGATGTCGTCCGGATGCGCGCCGAGCGCCAATACCTTCACTCTACTCTCCCCACCTTCGCTCTGCCTTCTCCCGGAATGAAAAAACTTGACGAACGGAATCCTGCTCGCCCTGATCGCCTATGCTAGCTATTCGTGCAACGATGCCGTCGTCAAAAGCCTGGGTGGGCAGTTCACGGTGTTCGAGATCGGGTTTTTCTCGACATTGTTTGCCGGCTTGTTTCTTCTCTTCACCCGGCCGAACGGCGAACGCTGGCGTGATTTCTGGCGCACCAAGCGGCCCTGGGCAGTGCAGGCCCGCGCCTGGTCCGGCATCGCTTCCGGCGTGCTCAGCGTCTATGCCTTCACCACCATCCCGCTGGCGGAAGCCTATGCCCTGATTTTCCTGGCACCGCTCTGCGTCACCATTCTTTCCACCGTCATCCTCAAGGAGAAGGTCGGCCCGTGGCGATGGCTGGCGGTGGTCGCCGGCTTTGCCGGCGTCATGTGGTCGTGCGGCCGGGCTTCCGCGAACTGCATCTCGGTCACCTCGCCGCGTTCGGCGTTGCCTTCCTCGCCGCCGCCAGTGTCATCCTGATGCGTTCGCTCGCGGCTGGGGAAAAGCGCACGACGATGTGGGCGTGCTGATCGGCTATGGCCTGTTCTTCAACGGCATCGGCGCCGCGGCCACCTCATTCTCGCTTCCGGATGCAAGGCAGCTGGCCTGGCTGGTGCTGTCGGGTGTGTTCACCGCCTGCGGCCAGCTGCTTCAGCTCCTTGCCGTCAAATACGCGCCCGCCAACCGGATCGCGCCGACGCATTATTCGCAGATCCTCTGGGCGGTGATCCTGGGCGCGCTGTTCTTCCAGGAATATCCCGATTTCCTGTCGCTTGTCGGCCTAGCCGTCGTTCGGCGGCTCCGGCCTTTTGACGATGGTGCGCGAGGAGGTGAGGCTCGGCACGGTGCGCTGGAATCCGTTTTCGCGGACGCGGCTTTGATCTGGCCGCACCGGTTGCGTGACAACCGTCAGCGCTGATATGCGGACGCTGCGGATCCGCCGCGATTGGATGGAAGCATCCCTGGAACAATGACCAGAAGAACCTTGCCGGAGCTTCCGGTTTCCGCCGTGCTGCCGTCGCTTGCCGGTGCGCTCGACCATGGCAGCAGCGCTGTGCTGGTAGCGCCGCCCGGCGCCGGCAAGACGACGCTGGTGCCGCTGGCGCTGCTCGACGCAGCATGGCTCGGCACGGGCAAGATCATTCTGCTCGAGCCGCGCCGGCTCGCTGCCCGCGCCGCCGCCCGCCGCATGGCCGAACTGCTCGGCGAGGAGCCGGGCGAAACGGTCGGCTATGCCATGCGCATGGAGAACCGCACCTCGGCAAGGACGAAAATCCTCGTCGTCACAGAAGGCGTGCTGTCGCGGATGATCCTCGACGACCCGGAACTGCCCGGCGTCTCGGCTGTGTTCTTCGACGAATTCCATGAGCGCTCGCTCGACGGCGATTTTGGCTTGGCGCTGGCGCTCGACGTGCAAGGTGCGCTGCGGCCCGATCTGCGACTGCTGGTCATGTCGGCGACGCTCGACGGCGCGCGTGTCGCTCGCTTGCTTTCCGGCGCCCCGGTGATCGAGAGTGAAGGGCGCGCCTTTCCGGTCGACATCCGCTATGACGAGCGGCCGGCCGGCGTCGCCATCGAGGACGCCATGGCGAAGGCGATCCGCGTGGCCCTTGCCGACGAGAGCGGCAGCCTGCTCGCCTTCCTGCCCGGCCAGCGCGAGATCGAGCGTACCGACGTGCGGTTGCAGGGTCGCGTCAGTGCCGACACCGATATCGTGCCCCTCTATGGCCAGCTCGACGGCAAGGCGCAGGATGCAGCGATCAAGCCGGCGCCGTCCGGCCGTCGCAAGGTGGTGCTGGCGACGTCGATCGCCGAGACCTCCATCACCATCGACGGCGTGCGCGTCGTCATCGATTCCGGCCTGTCGCGCCTGCCGCGCTACGAGCCGGCCAGCGGCCTGACGCGGCTGGAGACGGTGCGTGTCAGCAGAGCCTCCGCCGACCAGCGCGCCGGCCGCGCCGGCCGCACGCAAGCGGGCGTCGCCATCCGGCTGTGGCGGGCCGAGCAGACGGCAGCACTTCCCGCCTTCACCCCGCCGGAAATCCTCGAAGCCGACCTTTCCGGGCTTCTGCTCGATTGCGCCGCCTTCGGTGTCGCCGACCCGGTGAGCCTTTCCTTCCTCGATCCGCCGCCGGCCCCGGCGCTCGCCGAGGCAAGGGCGCTGCTTCGTGCGCTCGACGCCGTTGACGAGGCAGGGCGCTTGACCGAGTCTGGTGTTGCGATGCGCAGGCTGGCGCTGCCGGTGCGGCTGGCTCACATGGTCACCGAGGCTGCGAAGACCGGCCAGGCATTCGAGGCGGCCATGCTCGCCATGCTGCTCACCGAGCGCGGCCTTGGCGGCGACGGCGCCGACCTCGAACGGCGGCTGATGCGGTTCAGCGCAGAGAAGTCGCCGCGCGCCGTTTCTGCCCGGCAGCTTGCCGAACGGTTGGCGAAGCAAGCCGGCGGCGGCATCAAAAGCAATGAACCGGCTTCCGCCGGCGCGCTCCTCATCCATGCCTGGCCGGACCGTGTCGCCAAGGCGCGCGGCGAGCGCGGCCGTTTCGTGCTGGCCAACGGCTCGGGCGCCATGCTCGACGCCGCCGATCCGCTGGCGGGCGAAACCTGGCTCGTCGTTGCCGACCTGCAGGGCAAGGCGCAGAACGCCCGCATAACGGCGGCAGCGGCGATAGATGAGGCCGACATTCGCGCTTCGCTTGCGCAAAAAATCGAGACAAGCCGCCAAACCGGCTTCGACCGCGACAGGCGCGCGGTGCGCGTGCGTGAAACCGTTCGCCTCGGCGCCATCACGCTGTCCGAACGCATGCTGCCGGCCCCGGCCGGCGCAGAGGCGGACCGCGCCATCCTCGAGGCCTTGCGCGAACACGGGCTGTCGCTTTTGCCGTGGGGCAAGGAAGCCGAAACGCTGCGCCAGCGGCTCGGCTGGCTGCATCGCGGCCTCGGCGCGCCGTGGCCCAATGTTTCGGACGCCGCACTCGTCGACCGCCTCGACGACTGGCTGCTGCCGTTCCTTTCCGGTGCGGCGTCGTTTGCGGCGATCGATCCGGGCGTGCTTTCGGCCGGGCTGATGTCCTTGGTGCCGCACGATCTCCAGCGCAGGATCGAGGCGCTGGCGCCGACCCATTTCGACGCGCCGTCGGGCAGCCGCGTGCCGATCCGCTATGACGGCGAATGGCCGGTGCTGGCGATCCGCGTCCAGGAGCTGTTCGGTCTCGACCGGCATCCCACAATCGCCAACGGCACCGTGCCGCTGACGCTGGAGCTTCTGTCGCCGGCGCACCGGCCAATCCAGACCACGCGCGACCTGCCCGGTTTCTGGCGCGGCTCCTGGACCGATGTGCGGGCCGACATGCGCGGCCGCTACCCTAAGCATGTCTGGCCGGAGAACCCGCTTCTCGCCACCGCCACCAGCCGCGCCAAGCCGCGCGGCACATGATGCATGCGGACCATGATCCCGAACCGAAGGTCCGCGTTAGCGAAAAGTGGAAACCGATTTTTCGGAGAAGATCATGGTCAAACAAGAAGATAGAAACATCTACCGCTTTTCCTTTCCCGGCTATAATCCTTGGCCATGATAAACATCCTGCGGGCGCCCGATTTCCAGCAAAGCCAGCGGCTGCGCCTCAACACGCTGATCAGGCTGCGCTGGCTTGCCATTGTCGGCCAGAGCCTGGCCGTTCTCGTCGTTGCCTACGGGCTGAAATTCCCGCTGCCCGTCAGCCTCTGCTTCGCGCTGATCGCCTGCTCGGCCTGGATGAACCTGCTGCTGACCTTCCGCTATCCGGCGGCGCATCGGCTCACCCCGCTGCCGGCGTTCGCCATCCTGACCTTCGACAGCCTGCAGCTTGCCGGGCTGCTCTATATGACCGGCGGCCTCACCAATCCGTTTTCGGTGCTGGTGACCGTGCCGGTGGTCATCTCGGCGACGTCGCTGCCGCTGCGCCTGACCGCCATCCTCGGCGCGCTGGTGATGGTGGCGGCGACCCTGCTGGTCTTCTTCCATTTGCCGCTGCCCTGGTATGAGGGCGCGCCGCTGGAGATGCCGTTCATCTATGTCGCCGGCATGTGGATGGCGGTGTTTTCCTCGATCGCCTTCACCGCGATCTACGCCTTCCGCGTCGCCGAGGAAGCGCGGCTGCTCGCCAACGCGCTGGCCGCCACCGAGCTGGTGCTGCAGCGCGAGCAGCATCTGTCGGCGTTGGACGGCCTCGCCGCCGCCGCCGCGCACGAGCTCGGTACGCCGCTTGCCACCATCACGCTTGTCGCCAAGGAGATGGAGAAGGCGCTCCGCAACGATCCGAAATACGGCGAGGACGTGACGCTGCTGCGCTCGCAAAGCGAGCGTTGCCGCGAAATCCTCAAGCGCCTGACCAGCCTGTCTTCCGAGGGCGAGGCGCATCTTTCGCGCCTGCCGCTGACCTCGCTGGTCGAGGAGGTGACGGCCCCGCATCGCGATTTCGGCATCTCGATCAAGCTTCGCCCCGGCGAGCGCATCGGCCCCGAACCGGTCGGGCGGCGCAATCCCGGCGTCATCTACGGCCTCGGCAATCTGGTCGAGAACGCCGTCGACTTCGCCCGCAAGGCCGTCACCGTGCGCTGGAGCTGGAACGAGGCCACCGTCACCTTCTCGATCATCGATGATGGACCGGGCTTCCCTCCCGAAATCATCGACCGCATCGGCGAGCCCTATATGTCGACGCGCCCGGGCACCGAGGCCGGCGGCGGCCTGGGTCTGGGCCTTTTCATCGCCAAGACCTTGCTGGAACGCTCCGGCGCCACCCTCGATTTCCGCAACTCGAGCGGGCTGGGCGAGGGTGCCGTCGTGCAGATATCGTGGCCGCGCGGCGTCTTCCTCAATCCTGAATCGGCTTCGCCCACCATGTTCGACACGGCTTGAGAGCCTGCCGGAGGCTGTAAAAATTGGACAATAGTGCTCCAAAACTATATCTGCGTAAAAATCGGGCAGCAGGAATTCTAAAGACGATGAACGGCGACGAAACGATTGGCGCAATGGTTGAAGGCGAGGACACCTCGCTGTTGATCGTCGACGACGACAAGCCGTTCCTCACCCGGCTTGCCCGCGCCATGGAAACCAGGGGTTTCGTGGTCGAGACGGCAGAGAGCGTCGAGGAGGCGGTGGCCAAGGCGCGCGCCAACCCGCCCGCCTATGCGGTGGTCGACATGCGGCTCGCCGACGGCAACGGCCTCGACGTCGTCGCCGCCATCCGCGAGAAGCGCGAAGACGCCCGCGCCATCATCCTCACCGGCTACGGCAACATCGCCACCGCGGTGACGGCGGTGAAGCTGGGAGCCATCGACTATCTGTCGAAGCCGGCCGATGCCGACGACATTTTCGCCGCACTCACCCGCACCGCGGGCGAACGCGCAGCACCGCCCGAAAATCCGATGTCGGCCGATCGCGTGCGCTGGGAGCACATCCAGCGCGTCTACGAAATGTGCGACCGCAACGTCTCCGAGACCGCGCGCCGGCTCAACATGCACCGCCGCACGCTGCAGCGAATACTCGCCAAGCGCGCGCCGCGCTGATGCATGACCCTCCGAAACCGGAATCGGTTTTGCTGCGCTGACCTTCGGTTCGGAGAGGATCATGCGCAAAACCACTGCGGCGTCCCAACGACGCGCGGCGCTGTAGAGACTTGCCCTGCCATTGGTGTTTGCGCATCATCGCACCAGGCGAAACCGGCCCTGCCGGCCGATAGGACGGAGAGCACATGCAGGACCAGAAGCAGCGCCCGGCTTCCATTCTTCGACAGCGGCCGATCTCCATTTTTCGCGAGTTCCTCGCCAGCGAGGCGGCAGGCGGCATCGTCCTGATGGCAGCCGCGGCACTGGCCCTGATCGTCGCCAATTCGCCGCTGTCCCAGGCCTATTTCGATGCCCTTCACGCCTATCTGGGACCGCTCAGCGTATCGCACTGGATCAATGACGGCCTGATGGCCGTGTTCTTCCTGCTGGTCGGCCTGGAGATCAAGCGCGAGATGCTGGACGGACAGCTCTCGACCTGGCCGCGGCGCGCGCTGCCCGGCATCGCCGCCGCCGGCGGCATGCTGGTGCCGGCCCTTGTGTATGTCGCCATCAACCGCGACAACCCTGCCGCTCTGTCCGGCTGGGCGATCCCGACCGCCACCGACATCGCGTTTGCGCTCGGCGTGCTGTCGCTGCTCGGCAGCCGTGTGCCGGGGTCGCTGAAGGTATTCCTCACCGCGCTCGCCATCATCGACGACCTCGGCGCCGTCATCATCATCGCGATGTTCTACACAAGCGACCTGTCGCTCGCCTATCTCGGCGCCGCCTTCGCCGTCACCGCGCTGCTCGTCGTTCTCAACCGCATGCAGGTGCTGACGCTGCTGCCCTATCTCGTGCTTGGTGTCGTCCTGTGGGTTCTGGTGCTGAAATCCGGCGTCCATGCCACGCTCGCCGGCGTGGCGCTGGCCCTCACCATCCCCCTGAAGATCACTCCGGGCATCAGCCATGATCTCGACCATTCGCCGCTGCACCGGCTCGAGCATGGCCTGCACAACGTCGTGCCCTTCGTCATCATCCCGATCTTCGGCTTCGCCAATGCCGGCGTTTCGCTGGCCGGCCTGAGCGCCGCCACCCTGGTCGAACCGCTGACACTGGGCGTCGCCGCCGGCCTCGTCGTCGGCAAGCTGGTCGGCGTGTTCGGTTCTTCGGCACTTGCCATCCGGCTCGACCTTGCCGATCTGCCGGTCAATGCCGGCTGGATGCACATGGTCGGCATTTCGCTGCTTTGCGGCATCGGCTTCACCATGAGCCTGTTCATCGGCCTGCTCGCCTTCGCCAGCAACGTCGAGTTGCAGGACGCGGTCAAGGTCGGCATCCTCGCTGGATCCGTCATAGCCGCGATCCTCGGCGCCGCCGTGCTGCTGATGGCGCCGGCCGCGAATGGGGAGGAAGAGGAGGAAGAATAGAGCGGTCGATCGGCGCCGTTTGGAGGCAGCCGACAAACGTCGCGCCGCCCCTCATTGCCCTGCCGGGCATTTCTCCCCGTATAGTGACGGGGAGAAAGACGCCTTCGCAGAGGATTTCGCCAATCTCCAGCGTTGCTGAGAATGGGCCAAGGTTGCGGCCAAGCCCCTTCTTCCCGTCACTATACGGGCAGAAGATGCCGGCAGGCAGATGAGGGGCGGCGCAAACGTCGAAGGTTACAAAGAGATCCGAAAACCCTACTCGCTCTCCCCCTCCAGCGCCGGCACCGGCACGCCGGCGAGTTCCGCCGCCAAGAGCCGCGCCGCACCCGCCCGCGCGATCCTCAGCATCAGCGCCTTGCGCGTCGCCGCCGCCATGCGGTGCTCGGGCGCGTCGCGCAGGATTTCGGCGCCATAACCGTCGGAAAGGATAAACCCGCATTCCTGCGGAAAGATCTCCGAGGGCACGCCGGGATGGGTGGCGAAGAAGAAGCGGTCGGAATGCAGCCGGTAATCAGGCCATTTGCGGTCGACCCTGAAATCCTCGATCGAGGATTTGATCTCGATGATCCAGATGTCGCCCTGGCGGGTCAGCGCGACGAGGTCGGCGCGGCGCCCGGTGGCCAGCGACAGTTCGGGCAGCACATGCGCGCCCATTTCCCTGAGCAGCCGCTGCACGCCGCGCCGCACCAGCATGGCGCGCTCCGACTGGCGGCCGTCGATCAGGGGGTTGAGGGGAATCGGCGAAATGATTGGCATGACGGTACCATGCCAGATGTTGTTCACGGTTTGAACCTGTTTTTTGAGGGCGATTATCCGGTTGACAAACCCAAACCAGAGAGGTAGAAAGATTCCAGCAGCTTAGGAACTTTCGCCATGTCCGTCCTGTCCCGCCCCGAATTCCACGACGAAGCCAAGGCTTTCGAACACGTCGAGGCGATCTTGTGGCCGAATGGTCCGGTCTGCCCGAAGTGCGGTTCCGTGGACAAGCACTACAAGTTGAAGGGCGTCCGCACCAAGCCTTCCAAGAAGAACCCGAACGGCGTCGAGCGCCACGGCCTGTACAAGTGCGGCGCGTGCCGTTCGCAGTTCACCGTCCGCATGGGTTCGATCTTCGAGGAAAGCCATCTGCCGCTAACCAAGTGGTTACAGGCTATCCACCTCATGTGCGCTTCTAAGAAGGGTATCAGCGCCCACCAGATGCACCGCATACTCGAATGCACCTATGAGGCAGCTTGGTTCCTGTGCCATCGCATTCGCCTTGCAATGGCGTCTGGCGACCTCTCCCCGCTTGGCGGAAACGGCAAGACTGTTGAGGCTGACGAAACCTACATCGGCCGTCTGGCTGGCACGACCGTTAAGCGTGGCGGCGGCGCTCACAAGAACACTGTCGTTACGCTGGTTGAGCGCGGCGGTCGCGCCCGTTCCTTCCACGTCGATACCGCTCGCATCGGCACGGTTATGCCAATCGTCCGCGCCAACATCGCCAAGGAAAGCGCTTTGATGACCGACGAGGCCGGCATGTATCGCCGCGTGGGACAGGAATTTGCCTCGCACGATGTCGTCACGCATTCCAAGGACGAATATGTCCGCTACGAAGGCGAAAAGACCGTCCACACTAACACGGTCGAAGGCTACTATTCGATCTTCAAGCGCGGCATGAAAGGCATTTACCAGCATTGCGGCGAACAGCATCTGCACCGCTATTTGGCTGAATTCGACTTCCGCTACAACAACCGCATTGCCTTGGGAGTTGATGACGGAACGCGCGCTTTTATCGCCCTCACAGGTGCAAAAGGTAAGCGGTTAATGTATCGTCAGGAGGCATGAGATAACCTATCTAATGGTAGGTTCGCCTCATGGTTAGTGCGAAGGCGCACAAGAGCTATGGTTGATAGGCCTTACGACAGAGAGCGCTTAAAGCACCTATTTCACTACGTGATATGGGCCGCTGGCGCTCGCGCTGGGTTTGGGGCAACAAAGCTATACAAGGTTGCGTGGTTTTCCGATGCGCGACGGTTTGTCCTCACAGGCCAATCGATCACAGGCGCACCTTATTTACGCGAAAAGCACGGACCCATCCCGCGGGATGGCATTATCGTTCGAAATGAGTTGGCGAGAGATCGGGTGATAGATCAGTGGCGCGGGACTGGCGACGAATGGGTTTTCAAGGCGCGTATCCCCCCGGCACGAAATATCTTCCATCCTGACGAAATCAAGGAAATCGACAGGTGGATCAAAGAAATCGACGACAACCATACAGCGACGAGCGTGAGCGAATATTCCCATGACTACGGGTGGGAAATTGCAGCGATGAAAGAGCCGTTACCGTTCCATTCAATCCTAGCTGGACGAGGCCGAGAACCCACTGATGTAGAGGCGGCTAGATTGCGCAACCGCGCGAAGGAACTTGGCTTGCTATAATGAAGGGCTTTCGCGAGGAAGATCGTGTGCGCCTCGCGAGGGATTTGGCCGAAACCAAATGGTCAAGGGCAAACGATGCATGGGAATCGATAACCTGGACAATCCTACACGACGAAACTTGCGGCTTCCCCATGAACGAAACTGGGACCGTAAGAGGCTATGTCTGGGACGGTGCCCGATCAATCGATTTGCCTTCCATCGAAGTGATTTATGAAATTCAACTGGATCTGATTATCATCCATGAGGCCGATTTTCGCGATGCCCCGTACAGACAAGCAGGAAGAGCCTAAATCGCAAATTGATAAGTTTCGCGATGCCGCTCGGAAACTAAAGGTCGATCAGTCAGACGCTGCTTTCGAGGCGTCTGTGAACAAGATCGCCCATACACCAAAGCTTACGGCAGAGCAGATAAAGGAACTGGTGCGTCGGAAGCGCGAGCAGACCAAGGGCTGAATATTTGTGCATTACTCGCGGTTCTGGCATTGTTCCGCGACCTCGTTAAAAAACGAATCCTTGACGACTCAAAACGAGTCGCCACTAATTCCCGGTGGATCGGCGCAATTGCCGATTCGCGACACGACAAAGCCGGGGTTGCCGCCCCGGCTCCGTGTCGATAACCGCAAAAACCTTTGGCCGGGTTGCGGTTGATTGGTGACACAGGGACAAAATGTCCTTCATTCGATTCGCTGTCAACCCGGTCAGAGGTTTCCGCATAAGGAAATCTTTATATGTCGAACTTTGTTCTCAGTTACGACCTGAATGGCCCACGTCCTTCTCACAAGGAGATGGACACTTTCCTGCAAGCGCTGGTGGCAAACCGGGGCCGAATCCTCGAAACAGTATGGTGGGTTGATTATCCGGGTACGGCTGCGCAGCTTCGTGATCGGGTGAAAACCATTCTCGGTCCAGAGGACCTTCTATTGGTGATCGAAGCCAAGAGTGCGGCATGGACGAATCTCCTCGTCAATGAAGCTGCATTCAAGGCAGCATTCCTGAAAGCAGCCTAACAAACCGATAACGGGCGGCGAGCTTGATTGGTTCGCCGCCACGGCCATTCCCTCTAATCAGGAGACAACAATGCAACGTATCCGCAAGTCAGGCCCGAACCACGCTATCCGTCCGTTTGTTCCATCTCCGGATTTCACTGGGGAGATGGAGACCGGCGAAAAAATTGCAGAAGCCCTCGAACATATCGCCGTGGCGCTTTCGGCAATCGATCATAACTTGGAAGTGTTGACGACGAAGATGGAAGGCCTGCTTCAGATACAAGCGAGGCAGCGGAAATAGCAGCCATTTCCGATAGCGTGTAGCGAACGGGCGGAACCCCCTGCATCTCGGATACAGTCTTCATTGGAAGTGCCGGCCTGTCGAGGATCATATTCCTATTCTCCATTGGGTTTGTCAACCAGATAATCGCCTTTTTGAGGGCGATTATCTGGTTGACGAACCGGCCGCCTAAACGGTCGGGTTCTGGTGCGATGCGAGATGGTCAGATACTATTGGAAGGCCGTTGTTGCAAAGGGTGCCTCTTGGTCAGTTCCTTTTCGTGAGCGAGCCTTCGCGGATAGCGAAAGTTATTCATGTCTTCAGGTTGGCGCCGAAGCAACCTTGCCGTCAGCCTCCGCAGCCCCCGCAATATCGTCCAGGATCGGGCAGTCCGGCCTCTCGTCGCCGTGGCAGGCGTGGATCAGCTTCTGCAGGGTCGAGCGCATCGACCACAGCTCGCGCACCTTCTCCTCGATTGCCTTCACATGCGCGGCGGCGATCTCGCGCACGTCGTGGCTGGCGCGGCCGCGATCCTCATAGAGCGCCATCAGCTGGCGGCAATCTTCGATAGAAAAGCCGAGATTGCGCGCGCGGCGCAGAAAAGCCAGCCGGTGGATGTCGTCGCCGCAATAGTCGCGGTAGCCGTTGCCGGCGCGCTGCGGTCGGATCAGGCCGATCTCCTCGTAGTAGCGAATGGTCTTGGCCGGCAGGCCGGAACGGTGGGCGGCTTCTCCGACATTCATGGCGGGTCCTCGACGTCAGGCGGCTTGGCGGACCGCCCCATTGAATTTGCTTCACAATCCTGCGACGGCCGTTGCCGAAAAGCCACAGTTGCGGACTTACCGCACGTAAGCCCCTGCATATAGGCATCGCGCGCTTGGCAAGCAAAGCAAATGCCAGCATGAATAATGGCGACAAAGCGGCCGTAACGTGCCGCACTCTTTGGGCGGGGCATCGAACATTTTTATGCGCATG
This sequence comes from Mesorhizobium tianshanense, assembly GCF_007830515.1. Lineage (GTDB taxonomy): Bacteria > Pseudomonadota > Alphaproteobacteria > Rhizobiales > Rhizobiaceae > Mesorhizobium > Mesorhizobium tianshanense. Next base: position 31,015 of record NZ_VLKT01000048.1, on the reverse strand, counting down.
AAGCCATTTGCAATCGTCGCTGCCTTTGCGTTGTCGGCTGCTATCGCTGGTTGCAGCACCATCGGCTCGCGGATATTCACCAACAACTATGGCGCGGTGACCGATGCGGGCTATCAATTGCCCCGCATTCCAATCGAAAAGGTGCCGTTTAAATACCGTCGGCAGGTGGTGAACTACGACACCGATGAAAAGCCGGGCACCATCGTCGTCGATACGCAGAACAAGTTTCTGTACTACGTCATGGGCGGTGGCGAGGCGATGCGTTACGGCATCGGCGTCGGCCGCGAGGGTTTTGAATGGCGCGGCACCGCCCGTATCGCGGTGAAGCGCGAATGGCCGACCTGGACGCCGCCTTCGGCGATGATCAGGCGCCAGCCGGAACTCGCCAAATTTGCCGGCGGCATGGAGCCGGGATTGACCAACCCACTCGGCGCGCGCGCCCTGTATCTGTTCAACAAGGGCGGCGATTCGGGCTACCGCCTGCATGGCAGCCCGGAGTGGAACTCGATCGGCAAGGCGATGTCGTCGGGCTGCATCCGGCTGATGAACCAGGATATCATCGACCTTTACGACCGCACCTCGGTCGGCGCCAAGGTCATCGTTTTGTAAAAGGAATCATGCGCGGACCGTCTAGGCAACAAATAGACGTCGCAAACAGAAAACCGGGCAATTTGGCCCGGTTTTTTGTTTTGTCTGGAAGGCGATTGATGTTGGAGCCGTGTCCCTGGTTCAAGACACCTGTTCGACCTGCTGCACCTCGGGCACGAAATGCCGCAAAAGGTTCTGGATGCCGTGCTTCAGCGTCGCCGTCGACGACGGGCAGCCGGCGCAGGCGCCCTTCATATGCAGGAACACGGTGCCGTTCTCGAAGCCGCGGAAGGTGATGTCGCCGCCGTCCTGGGCGACGGCCGGGCGCACCCGCGTGTCGAGCAGTTCCTTGATGGTGATGACCAGTTCCTCGTCGGCCTTGTCGTAGAATTCGCCGGTCTGGCTGGTCTCGGCGGCGGGGCCGGCCTTGGCCATGACGGGCGCGCCGGACATGAAATGTTCCATGATGGCGCCGAGGATCGCCGGCTTCAGATGCTGCCAGTCGGGGCCGTCCTTGGTCACGGTGACGAAATCATAGCCGAAGAAGACGCCGGTGACGCCCGGGATCTCGAACAGCCGGCCGGCCAGCGGCGAGGCGGCAGCGGCGCTGTCGGCATCGCGGAAATCGGCGGTGCCTTCGACAAGCACTTCCTTGCCGGGCAGGAACTTCAATGTCGCCGGATTTGGCGTCGATTCGGTCTGGATGAACATGGCCGTCTCCGTGCCCATTCGGGCAGATAGTTTGGAATAATTCTAAATAGGCCTTATCGGCGGGACATTCAAGCGAAAGGCATCGCCGGAACGGCCTGCCAGGGGAATGAATTTTCGTCTACAGCGCCGCGCGTCCTTTGGATGCGCCAAGGACACTGTAGCCTTTGATCATATCCTAAGCGAGGCTGTCGATCTCCTCGTCCGACAGGTTCTGCGGCACCACCGTCACCGGGATGGGGAAGGCGGCGCCCTTGCCGGCGACCGCGCCGACCAGCGGCCCCGGCCCTTCCTTGCCGGCGCCGGCCGCCAGCACGAGGATGGCGATGTCCTGGTCTTCCTCGATCAGTTTGTGGATCTCTTCCGTCGGTTTGCCTTCGCGCACCACCAGTTCCGGCTCGATGCCGAGCTTCTGGCGCACCTTGTTGGCGTAGGCGTCAAGTGCGGCCCGCGCGGTGGCGTTGGCCTCCTCGCGCATGATCTTCTCGACGCCCAGCCAATGCTGGAAATCGTCCGGCTCGATCACATAGAGCAGCACCAGCACGCCGCTGGTGCTCTGCGCGCGTTTCGAGGCGTAGGCGACGGCCCGCTCGCATTCGGGCGTATCGTCGATGATCGCCAGGAACTTGCGGCGATGGCCGACTTCGCGGCTGAGGCGTTTGGAGACCATGTTCTACCTCGATGGTTTCGGTCGCAATCTGCCACCGCCACAGCCCGGCCGCAAGCGACCGGCGGGTGCGGCGATGTCGGCACAGAATTGGTGCGGATCAGCCCTGCAGCAGGCCGATGATGTCGCGCACGGTCTTCATCGTCGCCTCGGCCAGGGCGCCGGCCCGCTCGCCGCCATCCCTGAGCACCGCGTCGACATAGGCGCGGTCGTCGGAAATGCGGCGCATCTCGCCGGCGACCGGCGCCAGTCTTTCCACGGCGAGGTCGGCCAATGCCGGCTTGAACACCGAGAACTGCTGGCCGCCGAACTCTTTCAGCACCGCTTCCTTCGAGATCTCGGCCAGACCCGCATAGATGCCGACGAGGTTTTCCGCCTCGGGCCGCCCGGCAAGGCCGTCCAATTCCGCTGGCAACGCCTCGGGGTCGGTCTTGGCCTTGCGGATCTTCTTCGAGATCGTGTCGGCATCGTCGGTCAAATTGATGCGCGACAGGTCCGACGGGTCGGACTTCGACATCTTCTTCGAGCCGTCGCGCAAGCTCATGATGCGCGCCGCCGGTCCTCCGATGATCGGCTCGGTCAGCGGAAAATAGCCGTTCACCGTCTCCTCGCCGACCTTCATCTCGACGCCGACGCCAAGGCCGGCGATGCGGTCGGAAAAGTCGTTGTTGAATTTCTGGGCGATGTCGCGTGTCAGCTCCAGATGCTGCTTCTGGTCCTCACCCACCGGGACGTGGGTGGCGCGGTAGACAAGGATGTCGGCCGCCATCAGGCTCGGATAGGCCAAGAGCCCGAGCGAGGCATTCTCACGGTCCTTGCCGGCCTTGTCCTTGAACTGCGTCATCCGGTTCATCCAGCCGATGCGCGCCACGCAGTTGAAGATCCAGGCAAGCTCGGCGTGCTGCATGACCCGCGACTGGTTGAAGACGATGTGCTTCGTCGGGTCGATGCCGGAGGCGAGAAACGCCGCGGTGATGGCGCGCGTCTGGTCCTTGAGATCGTCATGCACGAGCTGCGCGGTCAGCGAATGCAGATCGACGACGCAGTAGATGCAATCGGAGGTCTCCTGCAGCGCGACGAATTTCTTGATGGCGCCGAGATAGTTGCCGAGATGCAGATTGCCGGTCGGCTGGACGCCGGAAAAAACGAGAGGCTTGAAGGCGGTCATGAAGTCCCCATGGCTTGTGGAGGGCCGTTTCGCGCGCGGCGAAAGTCTTTCGACGGCGCGCTTATGGACGAGAGAGAGGAGAGGATCAAGAGGCTGTCGGATGGACGCGAGGGCTTCGGCCCCGGTTTGGCAAAACGCCTGGGAAAGCCTGTTTGCCGAAGCATGAAATGAAAAACCCGCCTCGCTAGCGGGTCATTGGCGCAACTCAGCACCATGAATAAATTCCTAGCATAACTGCCGTCACCTGTCAAGTTGAAACCACCCACAGTTGCAGGGCATCGCTTCAGATTTGCGCTGCGGCGTCGAAATCGACAAGCGGAAGCCCCAGGTCAGGCGTGTTGACACATCAGTGTAGGCAGCTACATAATGCGAACTACATTGATTGATGAGGCAAGGGCTGATGACAATCAACATCAACAACAAGGAGGCAGACAGGCTGACGCGGACGTTCGCGAAGATCGAGGGCGTCGGCATCACCGAGGCGATTGTGATCGCCATGCGTGAAGCCCTGGAGCGCCGGCGCAACCGCGAAACGCCGCTGGAGACGGCGGCACGGCTCCGAGCCGAGTTCGGGATTGAGTTGAGCGAGCAGGCGCGCAACCCGCTGCCGCGCTCGGTCTACGACGAATTGTCCGGCGAAGACTGATGTTTGTCGACGCAGCCGCTATCGTCGCGATGCTGAGCCACGAGGCCGAAGCCCAGCGCTGTGCGCAGGCGGTCATGGAAGCGTCGGCTCCGTTCACGTCGGCGATCGCCGTTTGGGAAGCCGCGATGGCGCTTTCGCGATCGGAAAAGCTGGCCATACCGGTCGCCGTAAGCCTGAAGATAGTTAGCCGTTTTCTCGAAGAGCGGGCAATTGCCTTGCGGGAGCTTCCGCCTGCCTCTGACGCCACATCTCTGTCCGTTGAGGCCGCGTCGCGGTTTCGCAACAACGCTATCCGCCTGAATATGGCTGACTGTTTTCACTACGCTTGCGCGCGCTACTACGCCGTTCCGATGCTTTCGACGGCGGACGAATTCCGGCTTACGGATCTGGAGACTGTTCCCTGACGGGCGGCGACCCCTTCCGCCGCATATTCCGCCGCAGCATGCCGAAATCGGCGCCGCCGGTGGCGAAGGCTGCGACGAAGTAGAGCAACGCCCCGCCGGCGACCAGCGCGAGAAGCGTCGTCGCCTTGATCGCCAGCGGCGAGCCCGAGGCCAGTTGGGCGGCGAACCAGTGCTCGGCAAAGTAGAGCGCCGCCCCCATCACCGCCGCCGCCAGCACCAGCCGTGGGATGCGTTTCATGAGCGGCGCGTCGCGGCCCCAATGGCCGCGCCGGATCAGCACGCCGAGCAGCATCAGCGCATTGACCCAGCCGGCGACGGCCGAGGCGACGGCGATGCCCGGCGCGCCCATCGACGGAAACAGCGTCAGCGCGATGGTGACGTTCACCGCCACCGAGATGGCGGCGAAGATCATCGGCGTGCGCGTGTCCTCGCGGGCGAAATAGCCTGGGGTGAACGCCTTGATCAGCACGAAGGCCGGCAAGCCCAGGCCGAAGATCGCCAGGATCGCCGCCACGCCTGGCGTCGAGCCGTTGGCGGCAAACGCCCCACGCTCGTAGACCAGCCGCACGATCGGCTCGGACATGACCAGCAGTGCCGCCGCCGCCGGCAAGGTCAGGAACAGGGTGAACTCCACCGACCGGTTCTGCAGATTGGCCGCTTCGATCAGATTGCCTGACTTCAGCGCCCGCGACAGTTCGGGCAGAAGCACGATGGCGACGGCGATGCCGACGACGCCGAGCGGCAGCTGGTAGATGCGATCGGCATAGGCGAGCGACGACACCGCGCTGTCCTGGGTCGAGGCGATCGCCGTGCCGATCACCTGGTTGATCTGGGTGATGCCGCCGGTGATCGCCGCCGGCAGCGCCAGCACCAGCAGCCGCTTGACGTTGGGCGTCATCCTTGGCCGGCGAAAGCCGATCGAGATGCCGGCATGGCGCACCGCCACCCAGACGATCGCCAGTTGCACCAGCCCGGCCGCCAGCACGCCCCAGGCCAGCGCGAAGCCGACGGTGCGCGCGTCCGATCCCTGGTACCAGGCATAGGCGAGCACGCCGATCAGGATGATGTTGAGGAACACCGGCGCCACCGCGGCGGCGAAATAACGACGCAGCGAATTCAGCATGCCGGCCATCATCGCGCCGAGCGACATGCAGATCAGGTAGGGGAACATGATGGTCGCAAGCCCGACCGTCATCTCGAACTTTCCCGGCGAGTCGGCAAAGCCCGGCGCCACCAGGTAGCGCACGATCAGCGGCATCGCCAGTTCCATGGCGATGGTCAGCGCCAGCAGCGCCGTGAACAGCACGCCGAACACCTCTTCGGAAAAGCGCTTGGCGCCGTCGGTGCCGTGGGTCTCGATCTCCTTGGCGAAGAGCGGCACGAAGGCGGCGTTGAAGGCGCCTTCGGCAAACAGCCGGCGAAAGGTGTTGGGAAACTGGAAGGCGGCGTTGAAGGCGTCGGCGATCGGCCCGGTGCCCAGAGCCGCAGCCATCAGCATCTCGCGGCCGAAGCCGAGGGCGCGGCTCATCAGCGTGCCGGAAGCGACCGTGGCGAATTTTTTGACCAGGCTCATTGTTGTGAAGATGGGCTCATTTGTGTGGAGATTGCCTGGGTGATTGGGACAAATCGAGGACGGCGTTCACTCGGCGGCGGCCTTGGCCTTGCCGCCGCGCTCGGGCACGGTGCCTTCGAGGGCGGCGATCAGCCTGTTGTGGATGGCGGTGATGCGCGTCGGGCTGTCGATCTTCTGGCCGGTTAGGTCGGTGACATAGAAGGTGTCGATGACCTTTTCGCCGAAGGTAGTGATGTGCGCCGACGCGATGTCGAGCGACAGGTCGGACAACGCCCCGGTGATCTCGGAGAGCAGGCCCGGCCGATCCAGCCCCTCGACCTCGATCACCGAGAACCGGTTCGACAGCGTGTTGCGGATTTCGGCGCGCGGCTGGATGCGGAAGACCTTGGCGCCGCGCCGCGGCTTGGTCCGCTTTTCGATCATCTCCGGCAGCCAGCTCTTGCCCGACAGCACGTCCTCGATCAGGCGGCCGACGCGCTCGGCGCGGCGGCGCTCATCCTCGTCAAGGTCGAATTCCCTCGAGATCAGGATGGTGTCCAGCGCGCGGCCGTCGGAGGTGGTGAAGATCTGCGCGTCGACGATGTTGCCGCCGGCCGCCACACAGGCCCCGGCAATGACCGAAAGCAGCCGGGGATGGTCCTGCGCCAGCACGGTAATCTCGGTCACCGCCTCGAACTGGTGGGTCTTGATCATAGTGGCGAGCTTCTTGCCCGCTTGATCCGCCTCGCGGATGAATTCGGCGTGGCGAAGCTGGTCGGCGAGATCGACCGTCAGCAGGTAATTCTCGTAGTGCTTGCCGGCATAGCGCTTGCGGGCCTTTTCCGGCCAGTCGGTGAGCGACTCGGCCAATAGCTCGCGCGCCGCCGCCGTCCGCTTGGCGCGCGACACTTCCGAGAACCCGCCGGTCAGCAGCAATTCGGTCTCGTAGTAGAGCGTGCGCAGCAACTGCCCCTTCCAGCCGTTCCAGACGCCCGGTCCGACGCCTCTGATATCGCAGACGGTCAGGACGAGCAGCAGCTTCAGCCGTTCGACCGACTGCACGATCGCGGCGAAATCCTCGATCGTCTTGCGGTCGTTGAGATCGCGGGTCTGCGCCGTCATCGACATCACGAGATGGTTGTCGACCAGCCAGGCGACCGTTTCGGTGTCGGCCGCCGAGAGCCCCATATGCGGGCAGATCCGCCGCGCGATCCGGGCACCGGCTTCGGAATGGTCCTCCGGCCGCCCCTTGGCGATGTCGTGCAAAAGCACCGCGACATAGAGCGCCTCACGGCTTTTCTTCAGCCCCGGCATCAGCGAGTGGGCGAGCGGGTGGATCTTTTCGCCGTCGCCCCGCTCGATCTCGGCCAGCACGCCGATGCAGCGGATCAGGTGCTCGTCCACCGTGTAGTGATGGTACATCGAGAACTGCATCATGGCGACGATCTTGCCGAAATCCGGGATCAGCTTCCCCAGCAGTCCCGCCTCGTTCATGCGCCTGAGATTGAGTTCGGCGTTGCGGTCCGAGGTCAGGATGTCGAGGAACAGCCGGTTGGCTTCCTCGTCGCGCCGCAGCGCCTTGCCGACCAGGCCGAGCGAACGTGTCAAGAGCTTCAGCGCATCGGGGTGGAATTCCAGCCCGTGCTTGTCGGCGAACCAGAACAGCCTCAGGAGATTGACCGGATCGCGCTCGAACACCAGGTCCTCGGCGATGTTGATGCGATGGTTGTCGACAATGAAATCGGACGTGCCGGCAAGCTTGCGCTTGCGGCGCGAGAAGGTGAGGAAGATGCGGTTGAAGCCCGGCACATGCTTGGCCTGCTCCTCCTCGAGCGCGGCGCAGAAGATGCGGGTGAGATCCCCGACATCCTTGGCGACGAGGAAGTAATGCTTCATGAAGCGCTCGACCGCCGATAGGCCCGGATGCGTGGTGTAGCCCAGCCGTTCGGCGATCTCGCGCTGGATGTCGAAATGCAGCCGTTCCTCGGCCTTGCCGGTGAGGAAATGCATGTGGCAGCGCACCGCCCACAGGAAATCCTCGGCCTTCTGAAATTCCCGGTATTCGGTGCCGGTGAAGACGCCCTTGTCGACCAGTTCCTCGCCGGTGCGCACCCGGTAGAAATACTTGCCGATCCAGAACAGCGTCTGCAGGTCGCGCAGGCCGCCCTTGCCGTCCTTGACGTTGGGTTCGACCAGGTAGCGGCTTTCGCCGGCCTTGGCATGGCGCTCGTCGCGTTCGGCAAGCTTGGCCTGCACATATTCGGGCCCGGTCGTGCGCACCACCTCGTGGTCGAAACGCTGCAGCAGCTCGTCATAGAGCTTCTGCTCGCCCCACAGGAAACGCGCTTCCAGGATCGAGGTGCGGATGGTGATGTCGGTGCGCGACAGCCGCAGGCATTCGTCGATGTTGCGGGTGGCGTGACCGACCTTCAGCCCCAGGTCCCACAGCATGTAGAGCATGTATTCGACGATCTGCTCGCCCCAAGGCGTCTGCTTGTAGGGCAGTAGGAACAGGAGGTCGATGTCGGATCCCGGCGCCAGCGTGCCGCGGCCATAGCCGCCGACCGCAACGACGGCCATGCGTTCGGCCGATGACGGGTTTTTCACGCGATAGACATGGCTGGCGGCGAAGTCGTAGAGCGCCCGGATGATCTCGTTCATGAGATGCGACAGCCGGGCGGCGCAGGCGGTGCCGCTGCCGTCGTCCATCAGCATGCATTCGGCGGTGGTGCGGCCGGCGGCCAGCCTGGCCTTGAGAAGCTGGAGAACGCCGGCGCGCGCAGCCTTGCTGGAGCCGTCGCCTGCCGTGGCCGCGGTCAGCGCTGTCATCTCGCGGCGCAAGGCGTCGCCGTCGATCAGTTCATCGAGCTTCAGGGATATTCTTGCCATAAGTGCCGTTCGGCCTCGCCGTTTCGGCGGCGTCTATAGCGCGTTTTCGCAGCGCTGGGTATGGGGCGGACGGCCACGCTCTCCACGGCAATCGAATGCGATGCTCGTCTCCTGCCGCAGCCGGGAGAGATCGATGACCAGACATTTCGTTTTGAGCAAGATCAATGCGATAGCAGGAGGGAGCATCATAATATTCTAGTACGGTTGCGTGCGGGAATTTTCCGCCTGAGCCGTTCGGCATCGCGCCCACGGCACGAAAATCGAATTTGGCCCTTGACCTTCCAGTTACTGGAAGCACTACCTCCGCCTCAGCATCGAGATAGAGGCATTCCGCATGACGCATTCCGACCACGACCATCACGCCCATACACACGGTTCCTGCTGTTCGGCGAAATCGGCCCCAGCCGTCGCGGACGCCGTCTTTCGCGATCCGGTCTGCGGCATGACCGTCGATCCGGCCGCCGGCAAGCCGACAGCCGAGCATGGTGGCCATCTCTATCATTTCTGCAGCGAGCGTTGCCGTTCGAAATTCACGGCCGGGCCGGAACAGTATCTTACCGCCACCGACCCTGTCTGCGGCATGGGCGTCGACCGTGCCACGGCGAAGCACTTTTCCCGGCATGAAGGCCAGGGCTTCTATTTCTGCTCGGCCGGTTGCAAGACGAAATTCGAGGCGGAGCCGGCAAAATATCTCGGCGACCGGCCGGAGCCGCAGGCGATGCCGAAAGGCACGCAATACACCTGCCCGATGCATCCGGAAATCGTCCGCGACAAGCCCGGCGCCTGCCCGATCTGCGGCATGGCGCTGGAGCCGATGGGCGTGCCGACCGGTGACGAAGGCCCGAACCCGGAACTGGTCGATTTCACCAGGCGCTTCTGGGTGAGTGCCGTGTTGTCCGTGCCATTGCTGATCTTCGCCATGGGGCCGATGCTCGGCCTGACGGTCAGCGCCTTCATCGGCGATTCGGCGAAGGTCTGGCTGGAAATGGCGCTGGCCAGCCCTGTTGTGGTGTGGGCGGCATTTCCCTTCTTCCATCGCGGTTGGGATTCGGTTCTCAACCGCAGCCCCAACATGTGGACGCTGATCTCGCTCGGCGTTGGCGCCGCCTATCTCTACAGCGTCGTCGCCACGCTGTTCCCGGATGTATTTCCGCACCAGTTCCGCGGCCATGAGGGCACGGTGCCGGTCTATTTCGAGGCTGCCGCCGTCATCGTGGCGCTGGTTTTCCTCGGCCAGGTGCTGGAACTGCGCGCCCGTGAAAAAACCGGCTCGGCGATCCGCGCGCTGCTCGATCTCGCGCCGAAGACCGCGCGGCTGATCGGCGAGGACGGTTCCGAAAACGATGTGCCGCTCGACACGGTCAAGGCCGGCGATCGCCTGCGCATCCGCCCCGGCGATGCCGTGCCGGTCGACGGCATCGTGCTGGAAGGCCGCTCTTCCGTCGACGAATCGATGATTACTGGCGAGCCGCTGCCGGTCGAAAAGACGCAAGGCGATCCGCTCACCGGCGGCACGCTCAACAAGAACGGTTCGCTGATCATGCGCGCCGAGAGGATCGGCGCCGAAACCACGCTGGCGCGGATCGTCGAGCTCGTTGCCAAGGCGCAGCGTTCGCGCGCGCCGATCCAGGCCCTGGCCGACCGCGTCTCGTTCTATTTCGTCCCCGCCGTCGTGGTGGTCGCGATCGTCGCGTTCATCGCCTGGGCGATCTTCGGGCCGCAACCCAGCCTGATCTTTGCCATCGTCTCGGCGGTCTCGGTGCTGATCATCGCCTGTCCTTGCGCGCTGGGTCTTGCCACGCCGATGTCGATCATGACCGCGACGGGGCGCGGCGCGCATGCCGGGGTGCTGATCAAGGACGCGGAGGCGCTCGAACGCTTCGCCTCGGTCGACACGCTGATCGTCGACAAGACCGGCACGTTGACCGAAGGCCGGCCGAGATTGACCGACGTCGTCGCTGCCGAAGGCATGACGGAAGACGATCTCTTGGCACTTGCCGCAGGCCTGGAAAAAGGCTCGGAGCATCCGCTGGCCGAGGCGATCGTCGAAGGTGCCCGTGAACGCGGGGTAAGGATTCCCGACGCCGGTGATTTCGAGGCGGTCACCGGTAAGGGCGTTTCCGGCACGGTGTCGGGAAAGAAGGTCGCGCTCGGCAACGCGGCGATGATGGCCGATCTCGGCATCGATACCGGATCCATCTCCACCAGGACCGAGACGCTGCAGGCCGAGGGCAAGACCGTGATGTTCGTCGCCGTCGGCAAGAAACTGGCCGGCATCGTCGCCGTCGCCGATCCGATCAAGGCGACGACGGCCGAGGCGATCAAGGCGCTGCACGACCGTGGGCTGAGGATCATCATGGCGACCGGCGACAACGAACGCACGGCGAAAGCCATCGCAAGCAAACTCGGTATCGACGAGGTGCGTGCCGGCATGCTGCCGGAACAGAAGAGCACATTGGTCGAGGCGTTGCGCGCCAAGGGCGCCGGCGTCGCCATGGCCGGCGACGGCGTCAACGACGCGCCGGCGCTGGCCGCCGCCGACGTCGGCATCGCCATGGGCACCGGCGCCGACGTCGCGGTCGAAAGCGCCGGGATTACGCTGCTCAAGGGCGATCTCAACGGCATCGTCCGGGCCCGCACGCTCGCCCAGGCGACGATCCGCAACATCCGCCAGAACCTGTTCTTCGCCTTCCTCTACAACGTGCTTGGCGTGCCGGTCGCCGCCGGCGTGCTCTATCCGCTCACCGGCACGCTGCTGTCGCCGATGATCGCAGCGGCGGCGATGAGCCTGTCGTCGGTTTCGGTCATCTCCAACGCGCTGCGGCTGAGGACGTTGAAACTCTGAGCGAGATCCCCAGATAGGAATTTCGCTCAAGAAGGAGATCATGGATGACCTTGGCCAAGAAGATCGTGCTGCTGCTGATGGCGGCAGGTATGCTGCTCGCCGTTTTCCTCGAAAGCACTCCGTCGCAAGCCCAGGAGATGCAGCACGATATGGCCGCGATGAGCGCGCAAAGCCCTTCGACTGACGGCTATAAGGCGGCGATGGACAAGATGCACACCGACATGATGGCGATAGAATATTCCGGCAATGCCGATGTCGATTTCGCCCGCGGCATGATCCCGCATCATCAGGCGGCCATCGACATGGCCAAGGTCGAACTCGCCAACGGCAAGGACCCGGAGATGCGCAAGCTGGCCGAGGCGGTCATCGCGGCGCAGGAAGCCGAGATCAAGCAGATGCAGGATTGGCTCGCCGCCCACCCGGTGAAGTAGACATCAAGCGGTCCGCGGGAGGGAAGGACTTTCATCTGGATTTCTCCCGAAGGGTGTGATGCCATCCGGATCTCGACTGGAGCACGCCATGCCGTCAACGATGAGAACCACCACATTGCCTTCGGGCGAAGCCGTTCCCGTGCTCGGCCAGGGCACGTGGAAAATGGGCGAGGACGCCCGTCGCCGGGCCGACGAGGCCAATGCCCTGAAGCTTGGGCTCGATCTCGGCATGACGCTGATCGACACCGCCGAAATGTATGCCAGCGGCGGCGCCGAGGAGGTGGTGGCGGATGCTGTTGCCGGGCGCCGGGACGAGGTGTTCCTGGTCTCCAAGGTGCTGCCGTCCAACGCCTCGCGCACCGGCGTGCCGGCGGCCTGCGACAGAAGCCTCGGGCATCTGCGCACCGACCGCATCGATCTCTATCTGCTGCATTGGCCCGGCAGCGTACCGCTGGCGGAAACGGTCGATGCCTTCGAGGCGTTGAAAAAGGCCGGCAAGATCCGCCACTGGGGCGTCAGCAATTTCGACACCCATGAGATGGAGGCGCTGGTCGGCCTGCCGGCCGGCGACAGCGTTCAGACCAACCAGATCCTCTATAATCTGACCCAGCGCGGCCCCGAATTCGACCTTGTGCCCTGGAGCCGGCAGCGCGGCATTCCGCTGATGGCCTATTCGCCGGTCGATCAGGGCGTATTGGCGCGCAACACCAGGCTCGAAGCCATCGCCGCCCGCCACAATGCCACGGCGGCGCAAATCGCACTGGCCTGGGTGATGGCACAGCCAGGTGTCATCGCCATTCCGAAGGCCGGAAAACCGGAGCATGTCCGCCAGAATGTCGCTGCGCTCGACATCAAACTCACCTCGGAAGATTTCGCCGACATCGACCGCGCCTTCCCGCCGCCGACCCGAAAGCGTGGTTTGGAGATGATTTGAGGATGGTGGCGGAGGGGAACTGACCCATAACGAACGTCGCGTTCCTTCGCGCCCCCCTCTGTCCTGCCGGACATATCCCCCACTTGGGGGGAGATTGGCAGCTTCGCAGACAGCATTTTTCTAGCGTTCGAGATTGGCGAAAGCGATGGCGACAGCCTATCTCCCCACCTGTGGGGGAGATGTCCGGCAGGACAGAGGGGGCGCCGTAGAGCGCAATCGGGCGAGGCCCAACTACCTCCCCGCCATCCCCTTCAACCGGTACAGCGCCTCAAGCGCCTCCCTCGGCGTCATCTCGTCGGGGTTGATCGCACCGAGCGCCGCACCCAGCGCGTCATCCTTGGTCGGCTTCTGCGCTTCCCGCCTCACCGCCACCGAAAACAGCGGCAGGTCGTCGACCAGCCGGTTCGCCTTGCCCGAGACTTCGCCGGCTTCGAGCTGGTGCAGCACTTCCCTGGCCCGGCCGACCACGGCTTCCGGCAGGCCGGCCAGCCGCGCCACCTGCACGCCGTAGGAGCGGTCGGCCGCACCCTTGCCGACCTCGTGCAGGAAGACCACGTCGCCCTCCCATTCCTTGACCCGCATGGTGACGTTGTGCAGTCGAGCCAGTTTGCTGGCCAGCGCCGTCATTTCGTGGAAATGGGTGGCGAAGATCGCCCGGCAGCGGTTCTTCTCGTGCAGATACTCGACCGCCGCCCAGGCGATCGACAGGCCGTCGAAGGTGGCGGTGCCGCGGCCGATCTCGTCGAGGATCACCAGCGCGCGTTCGCCGGCCTGGTTGAGGATTGCCGCCGTTTCGACCATCTCGACCATGAAGGTCGAGCGGCCGCGCGCCAGATCGTCCGAGGCGCCGACACGCGAAAACAGCCGGTCGACGACGCCGATATGAGCTGATGCCGCCGGCACGAAGGAGCCGGTCTGGGCGAGGATGGCGATCAGCGCGTTCTGTCTCAGGAAGGTCGACTTGCCGCCCATATTGGGACCGGTCAGCAGCCAGATCGCACCGTTCTTGGCATCGCCTTCCGGCGACAGGTCGCAATCATTGGCGACGAAAGGGCCTTCGCCCGAACGCCGCAGCGACTGTTCCACCACTGGATGGCGCCCGCCCGAAATCGCGAAGGCGAGGCTCGCGTCCACCACGGGCCGGCACCAGGCCTCGCTCTCGGAGAGCAGCGCAAGTGCCGCCGACACGTCGAGCACCGCGAGCGCCTCGGCGCCGGCGCGGATCTTTTCCGCCTCGCCGACCGCTTCCGCCGTCAGCCTGTCGAAGGCGGCAAGCTCGATCGCCAGTGCCCGGTTGGCGGCGTTGGCGATCTTCGATTCCAGCTCGGCCAGCTCGGTCGTGGTGAAGCGCATGGCATTGGCCATGGTCTGGCGATGGATGAAGCGCGCCTTCGCCCCGTCGCTGCCCGTCATGATCGCATGATGGTTGGCGGTGACTTCGATGTAGTAGCCGAGCACATTGTTGTGCCGGATTTTCAGCGAGCGGATGCCGGTCTCGTCGATCAGCGAGCGCTCCAGCCCGGCGATCACCTTGCGCGACTCGTCGCGCAATGCCCGCATCTCGTCGAGTTCTGCATTGTAGTCGCCGCGCACGAAGCCGCCGTCGCGCTTGAGCAGCGGCAGCTCGTCGCCGAGCGCCTGCATCAGATGCTCGGCCAGCGGGCGTGGCAGCGCCTCGATCGCCGCCAGCGCCGCCGCGAGTTCCGCGGGCAGGGCGATTTCCCCAAACAGTTCGGCAATGGCGCCGGCTGCCTCGAATCCGGCGCGCAGCGCGCCGAGATCGCGTGGGCCGCCGCGGTTGAGCGCCAGCCTGGACAGTGCGCGCGGCATGTCGGCGACGCTCTTCAGGCTCGTCCGCACCGCCTGGCACAGCCGTGTCTCGGAGCGGAGGAACGACACCGAGTCCAGCCGTGCGCCGATGGCCGCTGGGTCGGTCAGCGGCGCCATCAGCCGGTCGGCGAGCAGCCGCGCTCCGCCGCCGGTCACCGTGCGGTCGATCGCCTTGAACAGCGAACCTTCGCGGCTGCCGGACAGAGTGCGCAGCAGCTCCAGATTGGCGCGCGTCGCCGGATCGATGAACAGCGTCGAACCCTGCTCCTCGCGCTCCGGCCGCGACAGCGGCGGCCGCTCGGCCTTTTGCGTCTTTTCGACATAGGCGATGACGCCTGAGATCGCCGACAGCTCGGCGCGGGAAAACGTGCCGAAACTGTCCGGCGTCGCCACCTCGAAAAAGCGGGCGATGCGTCCTGCGGCAGACGCCGAATCGAACAGGCTCGGCGGCTGCGGGTTGGCGACGCGGCCAAGCACGTCGAACACCGGTTTCAGTTCGGGATCGTAGAACACCGGCTCGGCGACGATCAGCTCGCGCGGGTCGACGCGGAAGACATCGGCGAGCAGCCGGTCGGCGGTGGTCTCGGCGACGCGGAAGGCACCGGTCGAGATCTCGATCCAGGCCAGCGCAAAACTTCCTTGGTTCCCTGTCGCGCTGCCGCGCTCCCCGCCTCTTGGCTCCGCCCCGCCCTTGACCCGCCCCAGCGCCATCAGAAAACTCGATTCCGACGGCGCCAGCAATTTGTCCTCGGTGATGGTGCCCGGCGTCACCAGCCGCACCACGTCGCGGCGCACCACCGATTTGCCGCCGCGCTTCTTCGCCTCTGCCGGGTCCTCGATCTGCTCGCAGACGGCGACGCGGAACCCTTGTCCGATCAGCTTCTGCAGATAGTCGTCGGCGGCATGCACCGGCACGCCGCACATCGGGATGTCAAGGCCCTGGTGCTTGCCGCGCTTGGTCAAGACGATGCCGAGCGCCCGGCTCGCCTTCTCGGCGTCGTCGAAGAACAGCTCGTAGAAATCGCCCATGCGGTAGAACAGCAGCGAATCCGGGTTCGCCGCCTTGATCTCGATATACTGCTCCATCATCGGCGTGGCGCCGCTTGCGGCGGCGGGCGTCGGCGTCATGGCCGCCGGGGCGTCGGTGTCTTTCGCAGTGCGCATGTCCATGCGCGGCACGCTAGCAGATGTGTTCGCGCGGTTTAATGCCGGCAGCTTGAAAAACAGGGGAAGACGGCGCGGCCATGTGCGGGAACTTGCCCGGCTCGCCCCGCGCCAGGTCGCACCGCGCAGGAACAGCGTTTGCGGATCGCTTGGCGGTTTACAGCGGCGGCGTGTAGCCTTAATCCGGTAGCTTCAAAAAAGCACGCACCCCGTCTCAAGCGGTGCCGCACGGGTGAGGAAATCGAAAGCATCATGGCCAGGAAAACCGAAAACAACGGCCCCTCCGTCAGTGCGCAGGAGGCGCTGGATTTCCATGTCATGGGCCGGCCGGGCAAGCTGGAGATCGTCGCCACCAAGCCGATGGCGACGCAGCGCGACCTCAGCCTTGCCTATTCGCCGGGCGTCGCGGTTCCCGTCCTCGCCATCGCCGAGGATCCCAGCCGCGCCTTCGACTATACGACGCGCGGCAACATGGTCGCCGTCATTACCAACGGCACCGCCATCCTCGGCCTCGGCAATCTCGGCGCGCTGGCCGCCAAGCCGGTGATGGAAGGCAAGGCGGTGCTGTTCAAGCGCTTCGCCGATGTCGATTCCATCGATCTGGAGGTCGACACCGAGGACGCCGACGAGTTCATCAACTGCGTGCGTTTCCTCGGGCCCTCCTTCGGCGGTATCAACCTGGAAGACATCAAGGCGCCGGAATGCTTCATCATCGAGCAGCGGCTGCGCGAGCTGATGGACATACCGGTCTTCCATGACGACCAGCATGGCACCGCCATCATCTCGGCCGCCGGCCTGATCAACGCGCTCAAGATCACCGGCCGCGACATGAAGACCACGAAAATGGTCTGCAACGGGGCCGGTGCGGCCGGCATCGCCTGCATCGAGCTGATGAAGGCGATGGGCTTTGCGCCTGACAACATCATCCTTTGCGACACCAAGGGCGTCGTCTTCCAGGGCCGCACCGAAGGCATGAACCAGTGGAAGTCGGCGCACGCCGTCAAGACCGAGGCGCGCTCGCTGGCCGAGGCGCTGGACGGCGCCGACGTGTTCCTCGGCCTCTCCGCCAAGGGCGCGCTGACCACCAAGATGGTGCAGTCGATGGCTGAGAAGCCGATCATCTTCGCCATGGCCAATCCCGACCCGGAGATCACGCCCGAGGAAGTGGCCAAGATCCGCAACGACGCCATCATGGCGACGGGGCGTTCCGATTATCCGAACCAGGTCAACAACGTGCTTGGCTTCCCCTACATCTTCCGCGGCGCGCTGGATGTACGCGCCACCACCATCAACGACGACATGAAGATCGCCGCGGCGCGGGCGCTGGCCGAACTGGCGCGCCAGGACGTGCCAGACGACGTTGCCGCCGCTTACCAGGGCAACCGGCCGAAATTCGGCCCCAGCTACATCATCCCGGTGCCGTTCGACCCGCGCCTGATCTCGGCCATTCCGATCGCGGTCGCCAAGGCGGCGATGGACAGCGGCGTTGCCCGCAAGCCGATCCTCGATCTAGACCGCTACGCGCAGGAGCTTTCCGCCCGCCGCGACCCGATCGCCTCGACGCTACAGCGCATCTACGACCGCGTGCGCCGCCAGCCCAAGCGCATCGTCTTCGCCGAGGGCGAGGAGGAGCAGGTCATGCGCGCCGCCGTCTCCTATGTGAACCAGCGGCTCGGCACCGCCATCCTGCTCGGCCGCGACGACATCATCAAGGAGAACGCCAGGAACGCCGGCATCGAGCTCGACAGGCAAGGCATCGAGATCATCAACGCAAGGCTGTCGCGCCGCAACGGCGTCTACACCGACTATCTGTACGAGCGCATGCAGCGCAAGGGCTTCCTGTTCCGCGACTGCCAACGCCTGATCAACAACGATCGCAATCATTTCGCCGCCTGTATGGTGGCGCTGGGCGACGCCGACGGCATCGTCACCGGCGTCACCCGCAACTATTCGACGGCGCTCGACGACATCCGCCGCGTCATCGACGCCAAGCCCGGCCACCGCGTCATCGGCGCCTCGATCGTGCTGGCGCGGGGCCGAACCGTGATCGTCGCCGACACCGCCGTGCACGACATGCCGAATGCCGAACAGATCGCCGACATCGCCGAGGAGGCCGCCGGCTTTGCCCGCCGCATGGGCTATGAGCCGAGGCTCGCCATGCTCGCCTACTCGACCTTCGGCCATCCGCAGGGCGAGCGCTCCGAGCGCGTCCAGGAAGCGGTGCGCATCCTCGACAAGCGGCGCGTCGATTTCGAGTATGACGGCGAGATGGCCGCCGACGTGGCGCTCAACCCGCGCGCCATGGCGCAATACCCGTTCATCCGGCTGACCGGCCCGGCCAATGTGCTGATCATGCCGGCGTTCCACTCGGCCTCGATCTCGACCAAGATGCTGCAGGAACTCGGCGGCTCGACCGTCATAGGCCCGCTGCTGGTCGGCTTGAACAAGCCGGTGCAGATCGTTTCGCTGAATGCCAAGGATTCCGACATCGTGAACATGGCGGCGATTGCGGCGTATTCAGCGGGGACTTGAAGCAGTCCGCGTCGCCGATACCAGGACGGCGGCACGCCGTTCGCCGGCGGCCTTTCTTCACGCGAGCGCCGATGGGCCCTGTGGTGGTTCGGCTCGCCGCCGTCATTCGATCGGCAGGCAAAAAGCCTTCCCCCGCTTGCGAGGGAAGGCCAGACATTTGCCATAGCGACAGGACGGCTCATTCCCAGTCGCGGCAGCTCAGATAGGCATGCCGCCAATAGCGCCAGCCGGTCGTCTTCCATTTCCAGAATTCATAGCCGCAGCCGCCATGGTCGGCAGCGACGATCGTCACGCCGCCCCACGCCCAGGAGCCGTGCTTGTGGTGGTTGTGGTGATTGCCGTGGTGGCCGCCATGGCCGCCATTGCCAGGCTTGCATCCGACGATCTTGCAAGGCAGGCCTTTGCGCTGATGCTTAAGGATCGGCGGCTTGGCTTTGCAGCCAATCGCAGCGCAGTCGATTTTCGCCTGTATCCTGGGGCGGATCTTGTCGGCAAACGGCAGTTTGCCTGACGGCCTGAGGGTTTCGGTGCGGCGGGCGAGGCGCGGCGTCGTCGGGCTCTGCTTCACTGCTTGCGAAATCCCGTGCTTCATCTTGAGATTGCTTTGTTCGGCGTGGGCGCCGTTCGTGACGGCCATGGCCCCCAAGATCGCGGCCAGCAGCAAGACGATGCTGGCGCGTTCGATCTTGAACATCGATGCCAGGCGCGCCATGCCTTTGGCGAGCACGGCCGGGCTCAGCCGATGCGCACGCGCCATGGCGCCGGTGTTGAGCTTCTCGTGATGGGTCAGCGTCAACGCGCCGGGATCGACGTCGTCGACTGTTGCGGAAGTAGACATTTTCTGGGTCCTTCAGTTGGTTGGCGGCCTCGGTCGCGGAGCCATCCCGTCGGGCACGCTCCATAGCGCGGCTTTTCGCCCCCGGTTGTTTCGGACGAATGCCGAAACTCGACTGAAGTGTTTCAATTGTTGCGGTTCGCTCGTGCAGTGCGACGGCAAAACCGCCGCCACTATGCGGCGACATCCCGTGCGAGGGCAGGGCTATCGCATATGGGTGTCCCCCTCATCCGGCCGCTTCGCGTCCACCTTCTCCCCGCTGGGGAGAAGAGGCTGGCGTCAACGCCGCTCCTCTCCCCTCGGGGAGAGGTCGGATTGCCCCGAATTGCCCTTCGCAATTCGGTTGGCAATTCGGGTGACGGGGGCATATGCGATTGCCCTGCCCGCAAGGGGAGAGAAAACTCCTAAATCAGCCCCGCCTGCTCGGCCTCGCGGCGCAGATTCTGCCTCGGCCTTGGCCCGAGCTGCTGGATGACCAGCCCGGCCGCCAGCGAGCCGAGATCGCCGCAATCCTTCAGGCTGCGGCCTTGCGTGTAGCCGTAGAGGAAGCCGGCGGCATAGAGGTCGCCGGCGCCCGTGGTGTCGACCAGTTCCCGGATCTTGGTCGCGTTGACGGTGACGGTCTCGTCGCCGCGCACGATGACCGAGCCCTTTTCCGAACGGGTGACGGCGGCGATCTTGCAGTCCTTGCGGATCTGGGCCAGCGCCTCGTCGAAGGAGGCGGTCTGGTAGAGCGACTTGATCTCATGGGTGTTGGCAAAGACGATGTCGACGGTGCCCGACCGCATCAGGTCGAGGAACTCGTCGCGGTAGCGGTCGACGCAGAACGAATCCGACAGCGTCATCGACACTTCGCGGCCGGCGGCATGCGCGAGCTTCGCCGTCTGCCGGATCGCTTCCTTGGCGCGCGGCGGGTCCCACAGATAACCTTCGAAATAGGTGACCGCCGCACCCGACGCCTTGTCGGCCTCGACATCCTCCGGCCCAAGCTCGATGCAGGCGCCGAGATAGGTGTTCATCGAGCGCTCGCCGTCGGGCGTGACGAAGATCATCGAGCGCGCCGTCGGCGGCTGGCCGTTGAGCGGCCTGGTGTCGAAGGCGACGCCCTGCGCGTGGATGTCATGGGCGTAGATTTCGCCGAGCGGGTCGTTCGAGACCTTGCCGAAGAAGGCGGCGCGGCCGCCGAAGCTGGCGACGCCCGCCGCCGTGTTGCCGGCGCTGCCGCCGGAGGCTTCGATGGCCGGGCCCATGCGGCTGTAGAGCAGTTCGGCGCGCCTCGTGTCGATCAGGTTCATCGCGCCCTTGATGATGCCGTTCGTCTCCAGGAACGCCTCGTCGCACTGGGCGATGATGTCGACGATGGCATTGCCGATACAAAGCACGTCATAATCCGGCATCAATGATGTCTCCGCGATAAAACCACCGGCTTTCTGCCACGCCGGCCGCGGGCGGGTCTAGCGATTTGATGCGGCTTTGCCTAGCCAACAATCACGGTTGGATAACGATCGAAGCATTTCTTCCGTGCCTTGCCTATAGGGATGGCGTAGTCGATCAATGTCCCCTGAAGGTGCGAGTCGCCATGCCCACAAAAACCACTGTGAAGACCGAGCTGGCGCTCCTCGTTGCGCTGGCGGTGCTGTGGGGCGCTTCCTATACCTTCATCAAGATCGGCGTCGAGACGATCCCGCCGGTGACGCTGATCGCCGCCCGAACCTTGGTTGCCGGTGGAATTCTTCTCGCCCTCATCCGCTGGCGTGGCCTTGCCCTGCCGCGCGATGCCGCCAGCTGGCGTCGGTTCGCGTTCCAGGCATGCCTCAACAGCGTCGTGCCGTTCACGCTGATCGCTGCGGCCGAGCGCTCGCTGGACGCCGGCCTTGCCACGATCCTGAATGCGACGTCGCCGATCTTCACCTTCCTGCTGACCGCGCTCATCACGCGCCACGAGCCAGTGACCATGCGCAAACTGTTCGGCGTCGGCGCCGGCATGTCGGGAATATGCCTCATCGTCGGCACCCAGGCGCTTGGCGGTCTTGGTCACCAATTATGGGCGCAGCTTGCCGTCGTCGCAGCGACGGTCTGCTATGCCGGTGCTGCCATTTTCGGCCGTGGCTTCAAGGGCCTCGATCCGATGATTCCGGCCGCCGGTTCGATGCTCTGCGGCGCAGCGATTCTCGTCCCCTTGAGCCTTGTGTTCGACCGGCCCTGGGCGCTGGCGCCGTCGACAGCCTCGATCCTTGCCCTGCTCGGGCTTTCGGTCTTTTCAACCGCGCTGGCCTTCTGCATCTATTTCCGCCTCATCCATACGCTGGGCTCCGTCGGCACCACTTCGCAAGCCTATCTGCGCGTGCCGATCGGCGTCGGCATCGGGGCGGTGTTCCTCGGCGAAAGCCTTGGCCCGACGGCGTGGTGGGGAATGGCCTTCGTCGTCGCCGGCGTGGCGGCGATGACCATTCCCGCCCGCCAGGCGAGGCTTGCGCGGTAGGTTGCGTTTACCATCGGCAGTTGCGCTGGTGATTTGCCGTTCCTATCTCGGGGGCGTCCTGCCCAGATGGGCGCGTTACACATATTGGGTTTGAAACGCCGTGATACTCGACGCTGCCCGCGCCGCCCTGAGCCGGCTGTTCTCGCCCGAATTCCGGTCGGTTTTCATCAAGACGCTGGGGCTCACCTTGCTCGCGCTGGCGGCGCTGTGGTTCGGGCTGACCAACCTTGTCGAATGGCTGGCCCTGCCGTGGGTCGAGACGCTGATACCCGGCCTGCCGTCCTGGGCCGGCTGGCTGGGCGGCATCATCGCCGCTATCGCTCTTGCCTTCGGGCTGGCGCTGCTCATCGCACCGGTGACGGCGATCATCGCCGGCCTGTTCCTCGACGACGTCGCAGAGGTGGTCGAGCGTACCGACTATCCCGCCGAACCGCCCGGCCGCGCCATGCCGGCACTGCGCTCGATGGTGCTGGCGATAAAATTCTTCGGCGTCGTCATGTCAGGCAACGTCGTCGCCTTGCTGCTTCTGCTGGTGCCGGGCATCAACATCGCCGCCTTCTTCATCGTCAACGGCTATCTGCTCGGGCGCGAGTTCTTCGAATTCGCCGCCATGCGCTTTCGCCCGGAGGCCGAGGCCAGGGCGTTGCGCAAGAAACATGCCGTCACGGTGTTCCTCGCCGGGCTGGTTGTGGCTGCCTTCCTCGCGGTGCCGCTGCTCAACCTTCTGACGCCGCTCTTCGCCGCCGCCATGATGGTGCACCTGCACAAGGCCATATCCGTGCGGGAAGTGGCGCGGCCTGAATATCGGCGGACTTAGCGCAGCAGAAAACCGCGTCCCAACTCGTCGTCGGGCTCGACGATGAATTCGGCCCGCCCGGAATAAAAGGCGCGGCCGCCGACGCGGGCGATGATGGCGTCATTCGGCCCGGCTTTCGCGGTCCTCGCCACGCTGCCGGAAAAGCGCGAGCCGGCGACACTCTCGAACAGCCGCGTCTGGCCGGCGATCTGGCCCTTGGCATGCATCGCCGCCAGCCGCGCGGTGACGCCCGAGCCGGTCGGCGAACGATCGACCTCGGCCTCGGCGAAGACGCAGATGTTCTTGGTCGGGGCATCGGAAAATACGTCCTGTCCGTCGGTCAGGATGGTGCCGTAGAGAAAGGCGAGATCGGCATGGTCGGGGTGCGACAGCGGGAATTCGGCCTTCAATTTCCCCGTCAGCGCCGTTGCCGCGTCGACGAAATCGTGCACGCGGTTCCTGCCGAACTCCAGCCCGAACTGGCGGCAATCGGCCAGTGCATAGAAGGCGCCGCCATAGGCGATGTCGAAGCCGATCGCACCATAACCCGGCAATTCGATCTCCTGGTCGCGGGCGAACAGAAAGGCCGGCACGCTTTCGAACGACACAGCACCCGCCTTGCCGTCCTGCACCTCGACCGCGGCGACGACCAGCCCACACGGCGCTTCGATGTTGACCGTCGTCACCGGCTCCTGCCGTGCCACCAGCCCTTCGTCGACGGCGTAGCGGCCGAGCGCGACGATGGCGTGGCCGCACATGGTCGAATAGCCCTCATTGTGCATGAACAGCACGGCGAGGTCGGCGTCGGGCAGGTCGGGCTCGACCAGCAGCGCGCCGTACATGTCGTAATGGCCGCGCGGCTCGAACATCAGGATCTTCCTGAGATGATCGAGGTGATCACGCACATAGGCGCGCTTTTGCAGGATCGTGCCTTTGGGAATCTGCGGATAACCGCCGGTGACGATCCGCAGCGGCTCGCCGCCGGTGTGCATGTCGACGACGGTGAGCGTCATGCGTCGGGCCTATCTAAGCCAAAGAATCGGCAAACAACGCCTGCAGTTTGCCGAAAGGCATGGCGGCGCGGCTGAAGCCGAAGGTGCCGTCCTGCTGGATCTCGCGCGCCGCTGTTTCCAGCATGCCGAAGGCGAAATTGGTCAGCCCGGACCCAAGCGAGATGCGCTTGACCCCTGCCTGGGCAAGGTCGTCGATGGTGAAGTCGGGCCTCGCCAGGACATTGACCGGCTTGGTCAGCGCCGAGCAGACGGTCTGCACCGTCTCGATATCGCTGATGCCCGGCGCGTAGAGCACGTCGGCGCCGGCCTTCTCGAAGGCCTGCAGCCGCTTGATCGTGTCGTCGATGTCGGGCCTGCCCCACAGAAAATTCTCGGCCCGCGCGGTGAAGACGAAATCGTGCTTCAGCGCCCGCGCCGCCTCAGCCGCGGCAGCGACGCGCTCGACCGCATGCGAAAAATCGTAGATCGGCTTGTCGGGCTCGCCGGTATGGTCTTCGATCGAGCAGCCGGCGAGGCCCGCCGCTTCGGCCGCGAAGATGGTTTCGGCGGCACTCGTCGCGCTGTCGCCCTTGCCTTTCTCGAGGTCGGCCGAGACTGGCAGGGTGGTCGCCGCCGTCACCTCGCGGCAATGGTGGATCATTGCATCGAAGGTCACTGCGCCATCGGGCAGGCCGCGCGAAAAGGCAAAACCGGCGCTGGTCGTCGCCAGCGCCTCGAAACCGAAGGAGGCCAAAAGCTTCGTCGTGCCGACATCCCAGGGGTTGGGCATGACGAAGATCGAGGCATGCAGGTCGCGAAAGATTTTGCCCTTGTCCATGGATGCTCCCCAGAGTGCGATGCCATTTTATCCCGCCACTGCCCGCTGGGCAAACGAATGCGACGGGTTCAGAAGCGTTTGGCGTTCTCTCCTGCCAATTTGTCCAATGCGTCGGAATCCTTGACGTACGCGGTCCTGTCCCAATGGTAGGTGACGGAGATGTCGCGCGAGGAAGCGTCGGGCGCCGCATCGTCGCAGCTTTCGCCGTTCGGCACTGTGGCATCGGTCACCGTGGCCTTGATGGCCGCATAGGGCTGGCCGTCCACGACGGTCTGAAAGGCCAATTCCTGCGTGCGCTTGTAGGCGCACAGGTTCTCGTCGAACGTATAGATCATGTCGATCAGTTCGAACCTGTCGTCGCGGACCAGGATCAGCGGCGTGCCGACATAGCCCTGGTTCGAATTGAAATGCGTGCTCAGCGTGATGATGACGTCGTCGCCGGGCCCGATCGGCAGCTTGCCCGGATCGCGGAAATAGGTGCTCCGGTCGACGGCGACATTGACAGCGTCGAGCAGTCTCGGCTTGTCGGCGAGATCGTAAAGCACCAGCACCGCGAAACCCTCGGCGCTGTCGGCGGAGCCGCCGAGGTCGAACAGCATCGTCAGCCGATCCTTGCCGCCGGCCTTGATGTCGAGCGCGGCGGCGTTGGAAAGGCCCGACGTTTCGGGCGGCGGGCCGCCGCTATCCGGACCCTCGATATGGCGCATCTCGATCGGCATGGAACCCCGGTAGAAGCCGTCCTTGTCCGCCGCCAGATCGGGAATGACCATCCTGGCGAGATCGAGATAGGTCGTGTCCTCGTGGCTAGGGACGGCGCTGCCGAGGTCCGGGAAGCTGACGCCTTGCGCGCCGGCCGCGGTCCACAGACACGGCAGCAGCAGACAGGCGAGGATGAAGCGAAGCAGGATGGAATTCATGCGTTCCTCGAACTGTCGACCGTTCGCAAGCTAGCACGGACGAGTGAGGCGTACAGCCGGATAAGCAGCCTGAATATCAGATCAGTGGATCGGCACCAGCCCGGCCAGTTCGCGCATGTCGTCGAACAGGACGCCGCCGGCCTCGGCGAGGCCGTCGCGGTCGGAATGCGGGTCGCCGTGATAGGAAAACACCCGCATGCCGGCGGCAATGCCGGCTAATGTCCCGGCGACACTGTCCTCGATGACGATGCAGTCGGCGGGCGCAAAGCCCATCGTGCCTGCGGCATGCAGGAACAGGTCGGGAAACGGCTTGCCGCGCGAGACCATGCTCGAGCTGAACAGCGCGTGTTCGAACAGAGGCAACAGCCCGGTCTGGCCGAGCGTGATGTGCATCTTCGACACCCGTGCCGATGAAGCGACGCAACTGGCGATATCGGCCGCGTGCACGGCTTCGATGAACTCCCGGACGTAGGGAATGGCTTCGACGCCGTGCGCGAACAGGTCCGGCAGGCCGGCGTTCCAGCGTTCGACGAAATCGGCGCCGAGGCTGACGCCGGTCGCCTCGACCTCCTTCTGCACCGAGGCCATGCTGCGGCCGGAGAAATTCTTGCGGCAATATTCGAAGCTCGCCGGGAAGCCGGCGGCGCCAAGCCATTCGGCGAGGCGTCGATTGGCCAGGTTCTCGGTGTCGACCAGGACCCCGTCGCAATCGAAGATGACGAGCTGAGGTATTCCCATCAGGCCGTGCCGGTCGATCCGAATCCGCCGGAGCCGCGCGTCGTGCCGCCGGCCAATGTGCGCTCCTCGACCGTCGCCTGCATCACGGACGCAAAGACGATCTGGGCGATCCGCATGCCGCGCGTCACCGCGAAATCCTCGTCGCCGAGGTTGATCAGCAGCACCTTCACCTCGCCGCGATAGTCGCTGTCGATGGTGCCCGGCGTGTTGAGGCAGGTGAGGCCGTGCTTGAAGGCGAGGCCCGAGCGCGGCCGGACCTGGCCTTCCATGCCCTCCGGGATCTCCAGGATCAGCCCGGTTGGCACCAGTGCGCGTTTCCCGGGCAGGATCAGCAACGGCCGGTCGTCCGGCACCGCGGCGCGCAAATCCATGCCGGCGGCGCCCGGGCTTTCATAGGCGGGAAGCGGCAGGCCTTCGCCATGCGGCAGCCTGACGAAGCCGACGGCCGGACCGATGACGGAGGAGGTGTAGAGTGCTGCGCGCATAAGGCTGATCCTATCGCCGCCAACGTCGATTCGGTCAACTCGGCGGCAATGCTATCAACGGCTTTCTTTCAGCGCGGTTCCGCTTCAGCGCAGTTCCACGGGAACGACCGTCGTCTCCTTGATCTCCTCCATGACGAAGGAGGCCGAAACATCCGACAGCGCCACCTTGGCGATCAGCCGCTGGTAGAGCCGGTCATAAGCCTTGACGTCGGCGACGCGGGCGCGCAGCACATAGTCGAGGTCGCCGGACATGCGGTAGACGCCGGTGATCTCGGGAAAACCGGTCACTGCCGCGCGGAATTTCTGCAGCCAGTCTGGATCGTGATTGGAGGTGCGGACCAGGATGAATACCGAGAGGCCAAGGCCGAGCTTGTCGGCATCGACCAGCGCCACCCGGCCGGTGATGACGCCGTCTTCTTCCAGCCGCCTCACCCGGCGCCAGCAGGCGTTGCGCGACAGCGACACCCTTTCCGACAATTGGTCGACCGACAGCGTGCCGTCGCGCTGCAACTCGGCCAGCAATCTTCGGTCGATCTCATCGATGTTCAGCGTCATGTGGGATTTTTGTCCCAATAACTGGCCAAATACAAGGATGATTTGGGATCGATGAACCGGAGCTTTGTGTCAATCTACTCATTATCGGGGCTGCATGCCCGACAGGAGGGAATCGACATGACGGCACGGCTTGCACGACTTTTCACCTCTCACCCGGCCTCGGTGGGCGAAACCTATTTCGGCCATATGGCTTTCGCCGCCTGGTTCTCGTCACGATTGTTCATGGCGGCGTTCGCCGCGCTCGTTCACGCTTTCCTGCCGTTCTTGTTCGACTCCACGGCAAGCCGGATCATCCGCGAACTTTACGAGCGGACGCACAACAGGGGACGGTGAGCGACGCCGACGCTCGCCCGGTTGCTCGCCGGCGCCAGATAACAGCGTCGCTAACCCGGCGGCATTAGCCATGCGCACGGCATATCGCTTCTCCTACGGCAGTGTTTTTTATGAAACTAACCAAGCGATAGAGGCCATTACAAAAATCGCCCCGATCTGAGAAACCTCAACGATTTAATTGATAAGTTCGGGAGGTTCATTCGGGTGATTTTATTGTTATTGTTTTCAAATTTTAAGTAAATATAGACCGTTGTAAACATCAGTAAGACCATAAAAAACGTCTTAGTCCAAAAGTTTCAGAAAAATTTCCTGTGTTATATATAACTAAGTAACCACCAATGCCTTTTGACAAAGAAAATAAACATAATAGCTCAAAAACAAAAGTAAAAACTATCAAGATTTTTATGAGCCTGAGCATAAACGGCGATTCATTACGGGATTGCGTCTTGATAAAAATGCCCATTGCGTTTACGGTCGACGAAAGGGCCATTATACGCAATATACACTAGGAAGCTGTTGAGCAAACCGCCCCAGCCCATAAGGTTCAAGCAGCGGTTCGCGCGCCCCGTCCAGGATTTCCCGGGTGGCGAACAGGCCGACGGCGGGCGCCAGCGTGATGCCGGAATGCATGACCGCGACATAAAGGCCGCTCACGCCTTCAGCGCGGCCGATGATCGGAAAGCCGTCGATCGGCGTCGGCCGGTAGCCGACCGTGTGGAAATCCAGTTCCAGCCCGTCCGCGCCGCGCAATACGCCCTTCATCGCCGCAAACAGCTCGCGGGCGGTGGCTTCGGCGTCCATGCCCGGATCGGCGCCGCCGAAATCCGAGCCGGCGATGATGCGGCCTTCCGCCGTCTGGCGCATGTGCAGCCGGTCGCCGATCACCAGGCCGTTGAGCAGCTTTTCGTAGGGGCGTGAGTGGACGATCAGGCCGGGCGGCGTTTTGATCGGCAGGTCTATCCCGGCGGTCGCGGCGATTGCCGGAGCGCCGGCGCCCGCCGCGATCACCACCTCGTCGGCGGCAATGCGTCCGCCTGATGTATCCACGCCGGAAACCCTGCCGTTGGCCTGCACCAACGCGGTCACGGCGGTTCCGGCCATCACCCGCGCGCCGCGGCGCTCGGCATCTGCCAGGAGCGCCTGCGTGGCCGCGACCGGCTCGGCAACGCCTTCCCCAGGCACATGCAGGGCGAATTCGGGAAGCTCGGCAAGATTAGGCTCGATGCGTGCGGCCCCCGCGCGATCGACGCGCTCGATGCCATAGCCCCAGGAGGAATGTCTTGAGGCATAGGCTTCCAATTCGGCCGGCGGCAAGTCCCAGCACAGTCCGCCGCACCAGGCGAGCGGAACGCCGGGCAGGTCTTGCGCTAGCCGCGTCCATTCCACCATCGAACGGGTGCGCAGCCGGAAATACGGTTCTGGATTGCCCCAGCTGGCATTGATCCAGGCAAAGGAATTCGGCGTGGCGACGCCGCCGGCGCTGCTGTCGGCGACGACCGTCACCTTCGCCCCGGCTTTCGCCAGATGCCAGGCGATGGACGCGCCGATGATGCCGGCGCCGACGACGATGACTTGCTTGGCTGCGCTCATGGGTGGTCCTTTGTCGAATCGGGTCTTCTGATGTAGTGACGGCAATCCTATCTGAACACCGGGCGAGGGCCATCCGCCCAAAACTGTTCGACAGGCCACAAAAGCGCTGCTAGAAGCCGCGCACCACACGGGATTCCATAAATTGGCTGAAGACATCACGCACGCGGTGGCGCGCCGCCGCACTTTCGCGATCATCGCGCACCCAGACGCTGGCAAGACGACGCTCACCGAAAAGCTGCTTCTGTTCGGCGGCGCCATCCAGCTTGCCGGTGAGGTCAAGGCCAAGAAGGACCGCATCCAGACCCGCTCGGACTGGATGAAGATCGAGCGCGAGCGCGGCATTTCGGTCGTCACCTCGGTGATGACCTTCGAGTACGAGGACAACGTCTTCAACCTGCTCGACACGCCCGGCCACGAGGATTTCGCCGACGACACCTATCGCACGCTGTCGGCGGTCGACGCGGCGGTGATGGTCATCGACGCCGCCAAGGGCATCGAGCCGCGGACGCTGAAGCTGTTCGAGGTCTGCCGGCTGCGCGACATCCCGATCATCACCTTCGTCAACAAGATGGACCGCGAAAGCCGCGATCCGTTCGAGATCCTCGACGAGATCGAGCAGAAGCTGGCGCTGGACACGGCACCCATCACCTGGCCGATCGGCCGGGGAAAAACCTTTTCCGGCACCTATCACCTGGCGCTGAACGCCGTGCGCAGGGGCGACGCGGAGAAGGAACGCATGCCGGTCAACGGTCCCGACTCCAATCGCGTCGCCGGCCTGTTGCCGGAAAACGAGCGCGAGGATTTCATCGAGGAGCTGGAACTGGCGCGCGAAGCCTGCCGTCCGCTCGACATCGACGCGTTTCGCGAGGGCCATCTGACGCCGGTCTATTTCGGCTCGGCGCTGCGCAATTACGGCGTGCGCGACCTGATAGAAGCGCTTGGCGCCTACGGGCCGCCGCCGCGCGCGCAGGAGGCCGACACCCGCAAGGTCGAGGCGACCGAG
Organism: Mesorhizobium tianshanense; assembly: GCF_007830515.1. Classification (GTDB taxonomy): domain Bacteria; phylum Pseudomonadota; class Alphaproteobacteria; order Rhizobiales; family Rhizobiaceae; genus Mesorhizobium; species Mesorhizobium tianshanense. Next base: position 1,093 of record NZ_VLKT01000048.1, on the reverse strand, counting down.
GACAAGATGACGTCCTTCGTCTTCAAGATCCAGGCCAACATGGACCCCAACCACCGCGACCGTATCGCCTTCGTCCGCGTCTGCTCGGGCAAGCTCGAGCGCGGCATGAAGGCCAAGCTGGTGCGCACCGGCAAGCCGATGTCGCTGTCGGCGCCGCAATTCTTCTTTGCCCGCACCCGCGTCACCGCCGACGAGGCTTTTGCCGGCGACGTCGTCGGCATCCCCAACCACGGCACGCTGCGCATCGGCGACACGCTGACCGAGGGTGAGGAGATCCTGTTTCGCGGCGTGCCGAATTTCGCGCCGGAAATCCTGCGCCGCGTCCGCCTCGGCGACGCGATGAAGGCCAAGAAGCTGAAGGAGGCGCTGCACCAGATGGCCGAGGAAGGCGTCGTGCAATTGTTCTCGCCCGAGGACGGTTCACCGGCAATCGTCGGCGTCGTCGGCGCGCTGCAGCTCGACGTCCTGAAAGAGCGGCTGAACGTTGAATACACGCTGCCCGTCGATTTCGAAATGTCGCGCTTTTCCGTCTGCCGCTGGATCTCGGCCGACGACAAGGCCGAGGTGCATCGCTTCATCGAGGCGCATCGCGGCGACATCGCCCGCGACCTCGACAACGACCCGGTGTTTCTCGCCCAGCACGCCTTTTCGCTCAACTATGAGGCCGAGCGCTGGAAGGCGATCCGTTTCGCCGCGGTCAAGGATTATCAGGTCCGCGACAAGGCGGCTTGAACTGCGCCCCTTCTCCCCTTGTGGGACTGTTGCGAAATTCGGTGGTTGTGATTCTGTGAGACGGCAGCTCGGAGGGAATCACGATGGCGGTGAAGCGGACGGGTCAGTTGAGCTTGGCAGAGGCTTTTCTGGGCGACAAGCTGTCGGGCGGCTCTTCGCCGCTCGACCGGTTGTCGGGTCTGGTGAAGTGGTATCGTTTCGAGAAGCTGCTCACCCCGCTGCGCGATGGCGGACCCGGGCGGGCGGCGTGGCCGCCGCTGGTGCTGTTCAAGGCGCTTTTGCTGCAATCGCTCTATGGTCTGTCGGATCGCGAACTGGAGGAGGCGCTTGGCGACCGGCTGTCGTTCCGGCGCTTCGCCGG
>NZ_VLKT01000047.1 GCF_007830515.1 Mesorhizobium tianshanense | reverse complement strand
AGTCACGCAGCCGGGCGACGGCCGCACTCATGGCCGGCTGACTTAGGTTGATGCGGCGTGCCGCCGCCGTGAGGCCGCGCTCGCTCAGCAGCGCGTCGAGCACGACGAGAAGATTCAGATCGAGCCCTTTGAAACGCATGTCTTCAGCTATCCATAGAGTGAATGCGTTTCATCGAAACAAACGATTTTATCAATTTTTCAGAACGTCGCATAGGGAGAATTCAAGGAAGTCCTAAAGGAAGTTTTTCAATGTTTGCGTTGGCTCCGAGGAGCATTTTCTGGTGTACGCCTTCCGGCGTGCGCCGAACATCAACCGAGATCGCATGTCCATTGCGGCTAGGTTCTTCGGTGACCCGCGCAGCTACATCGCGTCGGCTCGACGCGAGAAGCTCCCCGATGCGTAGGCGCTTACCTCAAAAGATTCCAACAAATACGAGGTCTTTCCATGCACTCTGACGTGCGGTGGAGGTTGTGCTGGGAAAATGAGTTGCAACTGGCCGACCATGTCGAACTCTCCGACTTCTTCCGAAAGACCTATGGACGGACTAACGCCTCCAACGCGAAGCCGTTCGAAGGCGGCCGTAGTTGGGCCGGTGCGAGACCGGAAGTCCGCGCAATCGGCTACGACGCTCACGGCATAGCGGCTCACATTGGCATACTGCGCCGCTTCATCAAGGTTGGCGAGGTCGATCTGTTAGTGGCCGAACTGGGGTTGTACGGGGTGCGTCCGGATCTTGAGGGACTCGGAATCAGCTTTTCAATGCGCTTTGTGTATCCAGTGCTGCAGCAGCTTGGGGTTCCATTCGCTTTCGGCACGGTTCGGCACGCGCTGCGGAACCATGTTGAGAGGTTCTGCCGAGGCGGTCTGGCGACCATGTTGTCGGGCATTCCCGTGCGCTCGACCCATCCAGAAGTGTATCCCGACCTGCCGCCCACCCGCCTGGAGGATGTGCTCGTCTTGGTTACGCCGATTGGACGCCCGATGAGCGAGTGGCCGTCCGGCACCCTGATTGATCGGAACGGTCCGGAGCTATGAAACATCTGGACTACATAAGCGAAATGCCGAGTGAATGGGCTAGCACCGGCCGTCGCAGCGTTTATCTGACGTTTGACGACGGTCCCAATCCATTTTTCACACCGCAGATCCTCGATGTGCTGGCGCAACATCGGGTGCCGGCGACGTTCTTCGTCATCGGCACCTACGCCGTAGAGCACCCGGATCTAATCCAACGAATGATCGCAGAAGGGCACGAGGTGGGCAACCACACGATGACTCATCCGGATCTGTGCAAATGCAGCTTCGGCGAAGTGCGCCGTGAAATCTTTGAAGCGAACGGCGCCATCATGATGGCGTGTCCACAGGCCTCGGTACGCTTCATTCGCGCGCCCTACGGCGCCTGGAGCGAAGAAGTGTTCACAGCGTCAGAGATCGCCGGGCTGGCGGCGCTTCATTGGTCTGTAGACCCGCGAGACTGGTCTCGCCCCGGCACCGACGCGATTGTCGATGCAGTGCTCGCCTCTGTCCGGCCGGGTGCAATCGTGCTCCTGCACGACGGTTGCCCGCCCGACGAGTTGAGACCGAGCACTCAAGCCAGACTGCGCGACCAGACCGCCAAGGCGCTGTCCCAGCTGATTCCGGCACTAAACGCCTGCGGATATGAAATTCGCGCCCTTCCACAACATCACTGAAAATTGCGAGATCCTATGGACCTGCTTGCCACAGCCAGTACTGTCGCCGTCTCGTGCTATGCACTGCTCTCGGCTGCTTATAAAAGCATGCAGATGGCTTATGCTTTGCCGATGGACCGTTCTCCGGTGTCGGATGAATTGGTCGGTTTCGACCCTCTGCCGAGCGTGGATGTCATCGTCCCCTCCTTCAACGAGGATCCGAGCGCGCTCTCGGCGTGCCTGGCGTCCATTGCAAGCCAACAATATGCCGGAAAACTGCGGGTCTATGTGGTTGATGACGGTTCTGCAAATCGCGACGTTGTCGTACCGGTACACGGTGCCTTTGCGGGCGACCCGAGATTCAACTTCATTTTGCTCGACAAGAATGTTGGCAAACGCAAAGCGCAGATCGTCGCGATACGCCGCTCATCTGGAGATTTGGTGCTCAACGTCGACTCGGACACGACACTCGCGTCCGACGTCGTCGCAAAGCTTGCACTGAAGATGCAGGATCCAGCCGTCGGCGCGGCCATGGGCCAGTTGGTGGCCAGCAACCGGGGCGACACCTGGCTGACCCGGTTGATCGATATGGAGTACTGGCTGGCCTGCAATGAGGAGCGAGCGGCACAGGCTCGCTTTGGTGCCGTTATGTGCTGCTGCGGCCCATGTGCGATGTACCGTCGTTCCGCACTCCTTTTGCTGCTGGATCAGTACGAGACGCAACTGTTTCGGGGGAAGCCAAGCGACTTCGGTGAGGATCGCCATCTCACGATCCTCATGCTGAAAGCAGGCCTTCGAACCGAATACGTTCCCGACGCCATCGCCGCAACGATCGTTCCGGATCGGCTAGGGCCGTATCTGCGCCAACAACTCCGCTGGGCGCGGAGCACATTTCGGGACACGTTGCTTGCGCTGCGCCTATTGCCAAGCCTCGATCGCTATCTAACGCTGGATGTGGTCGGACAGAATCTCGGCCCCCTGTTGCTCGCCCTGTCGGTACTGGCTGGACTCGCGCAGTTCGTACTGACAGCCACAGTGCCTTGGTCGGCAGTCGTGATGATTGCATCCATGACCATCATTCGGTGCAGCGTGGCAGCGTTTCGTGCCCGCCAACTTCGATTTCTCGGTTTTTCTCTACACACATTCATCAACGTCTTTCTCTTACTCCCCCTGAAAGCCTATGCGTTGTGCACATTGAGCAACAGCGATTGGTTGTCGCGCAAGGCGGCCACCCTACCCAATGGAGGGGAAAAGCAGATCCTCATCAAAAACCCGATCGCCGGACCAAACGTTACAGGAGGTTCGGAAGTTGCTCACTCAATTCGCAGGACGGATCTTTCGCGCGGTTCTTCAAGGTTGGTGGAGTCTGAGAGCGTTTTCAGTGGCGAGTGATAGTGTACTGCGTAGGGCACAAGTCGTGACCGGACAATATTTCAATTGTTAGAACGGGAAGTGGCCGCAGACGATCCGTGGCGGCTCGTCTGCAATCCGTAGAGCGGGAGCGTCTCATACAAATGCTCCGGCTGTCGCTTTCCCAAGGGCCGTCACAGCGAAGGCCTGTCCAGAACGCTCGCAAGTGAGCTCCTGCCGGCTGAACGGCTCCTTTCAGCAGAGATGAACGCATGTCCAACGTAGCAATCGACCTTAACGGCGTGACGAAGTCATTTGGCAATAAGGTCATTGTGAACGAGCTGTCGTTCACCGTTGCGTCGGGAGAGTGTTTCGGCCTGCTGGGGCCGAACGGTGCGGGCAAAAGCACGATTGCGCGTATGGTCCTCGGCATGACACGGCCTGACGCCGGTAAGATCACGGTGCTCGGAGTGCCAGTGCCGGCACGGGCTCGCTTGGCACGCGAGGGCATCGGCGTGGTTCCGCAGTTCGACAACCTTGACCTGGAATTCACGGTACGCGAGAACCTGTTGGTGTTCGGCCGCTACTTCGGCATGAGCACACGCAAGATCAAAGCGGTCATCCCATCGCTCCTGGAGTTCGCCCGCCTTGAGAGCAAGGCGGATGCACGTGTCGCCGAACTATCGGGCGGCATGAAGCGGCGCCTGACGCTGGCACGTGCGCTGATCAACGATCCCCTGCTACTCGTAATGGACGAGCCGACTACGGGCCTCGACCCGCACGCGCGACACCTGATCTGGGAGCGCCTGCGGTTCCTGCTGGCGCGCGGCAAGACGATCATTTTGACGACCCACTTTATGGAAGAGGCTGAGCGGTTGTGCGATCGGCTGTGCGTTCTCGAGCATGGACGCAACATTGCGGAAGGCAGCCCTCATGCCCTGATTGACGAACATATCGGGTGCCAAGTCATCGAGATCTTCGGCGGCAATCCACAGGAGCTGAGTTCGCTGATCAGGCCATACGTTCAGCGCATCGAGGTGAGCGGCGAGACGCTCTTTTGCTATGCGCCCGATCCGGAGCAGGTGCGCGTGCAACTGCACGGGCGCGCCGGTCTGCGTCTTCTGGAGCGTCCACCTAATCTGGAGGACGTTTTCTTGCGGCTGACCGGACGCGAGATGGAGAAGTGAACGATGGGTGAAGATTTTGCGGCGGCTCTACCCGCCAACGCGTGGAACTGGATTGCGGTGTGGCGCCGCAACTATCTGTCGTGGAAGAAGATCGCACTTGCGTCAATGCTCGGTAACCTCGCCGATCCTTTGATCTATCTTTTCGGACTTGGTACTGGCCTCGGAATGATGGTAGGTCGGGTTGAAGATGCGTCCTACGTTGCTTTTTTGGCAGCCGGTATGGTCGCGACGAGCGCCATGACCGCGTCGACCTTCGAAACAATTTATGCGGCTTACCCTCGCATGCACCATCAGCGCATCTGGGAAGCAATCCTGTACACACAACTTACTCTCGGCGATATCGTTCTCGGTGAATTGGCGTGGGCAGCCACCAAGGGCTTTTTGGCCGGCACGGCAATTGCGATCGTCGCCGCCGTGGTGGGCTATGCGGCGTGGCCGTCCCTGCTATATGTGCTACCAGCCATCGCGCTCACTGGGTTCGCCTTTGCGAGCCTGGCGATGGTAGTCACCGCGCTTGCGCCCAGTTACCACTATTTTGTATTCTACCAGTCGCTCGTCCTCACACCCATGCTGTTCCTGTCAGGCGCGGTCTTCCCGGTCACGCAATTGTCAGGTCCCTTTCAGCAGGCAGCGCACTTTTTGCCGCTGGCACATTCGATCGACCTTATTCGTCCGGAAATGCTTGATCGCCCGGCTGGCGGCATCGCCCTGCATATCGGTGCGCTTTGCCTGTACGCGGTGTTGCCGTTCTTCCTCTCGATGGTGCTGCTTCGCCGGCGCCTGATGCGTTGAGATAACTTCCGAGAGAAGGAGATCCGTGATGCAGTGCCACGAAATTCACGCGGAGGCGCATGATCATCCGGCCATAGTTGGCCATTCGCTGCAAGCACCTCAAAGACGCTATCTCCGTGTTGCAGCTGACGTACGACATTTCCAGCAGGAAAGTCAGCCTGTCACGGGAGGTTCGATGTCTCCCAATCAAGATCTCAGATTATGGGACGCCGGAATGACCATGGGCTGATCTCATCAGCTGATTCAGACGAACCCTACGAGAATTGCTAGAGGCGGTGATATCTGACTGGCGTTCGCAGGGGCGAGCGGCATTGCAGCCCGGTCAGGTCGAACGGTCTTGAGACAGGCCAATTTGACTTTCTTGTCACGATAAATGGAGAACGAGATGCTAGGACCGCGATCACTGATGATTGGATCTGGCGAGGATCGGTTCGTTGTTTCGCGACGGCGTACCGGTTTTGGTGATTGCTTGTGGTCTCTGGCAGCAGCTTGGTCCTACGCTAAGCGGACGGGGCGGACGCTAGCCATAGATTGGCGTGGCTCCTGTTATCTCGATCAACCCTTCACCAATGCCTTTCCGGTGTTCTTCGAGCCGATTCAAGACATCGCTGGCGTACCGGTTATTTGCGATGACCAGGTCAACCAGCTCTCATTCCCTGGGCCTTTCTTTCCGCCGTGGTGGAATAGGCCATCGATCGACTGCGTTTGCCGCCCAGATGAACAGATTTTCCGAGAACGTGACGAGCTGAGAGAGCTTTTCGAGGGCCAAGATGATACTGAAGCCAACACAGTAGTGTGTGATGCTTGCTTGATGTGGCGTTGCGATATGGGTGCCGAACGACAGATTTTTCGGAGTATCAAACCGAGGCCTGAAATTGAAGCTCGGATTGACGCCATCTACCAGGAGCACTTTAAGGAGCACAGCATAATCGGGGTGCATGTCCGGCACGGCAACGGCGAAGATATAATGGAGCACGCTCCCTACTGGGCTGATCCGGAACTCGCCTTCCGGCAGGTATGCACGGCCATTCGTAAGGCTAAAGCGCTATCGCATCCAAAACCTGTGAGGGTGTTCTTGTGTACTGACAGTGAGCAGGTGCGTCATGACTTGTCGGGCGAGTTTTCCGATCTTTTCACAATTCCAAAACACTTCCAGGCGGATCGGGCCGGGCCATTACACAGCGCAGCACTGGGCGTTGACGGCGGTTTTTCTGCTCTCGTCGAGATGTACCTCCTCGGGCGATGCGATACCGTGGTCCGCTTCCCGCCGACTAGCGCCTTCTCGCGCTATGCCCGCCTCGTCGTGCCACGGATTATTGAATTCGATTTGAACGATCCGGGTGGTTTGAGCTTTATTGACAACTCGCCCGAAGATCTCCCGACTTTGTGAAAGTCCTGGCACCCTCGTGAATCTGGTCCTGACGGGTGGACGCCCCTATCCTGCGCCATTCAAATCTGGCATCGCCGCCGCGAGAGGTGCGTGAAGCCCCATATACCGGCGAACGGCCCGGTTCGCCCCAAATTAGGCCGCTAGCACACGCCAGGGACGTCATCGTCGGCATATTGCGGACGGCGACCGGTGTGGGACCGCGCGCGACCTGCCACGACGTTGAAGGCGGCCGGACTCCGGGTTCAGGGCGCCGACCGGCGCGGCCGGGAACGCACCATGTTCGCATTGGCTCGCCCTATCCAAATTCAGGGCGGAGGCGCCACCCGCCAAGTCCACTGCATGACGCAGATGATCTGAAACGCGCTCAGCTGCCTGCCTGTCCCCAGCCCGGCGAAATCCCCCGGGATGGGGTTCCGGGCAATGCCGTGGTCAGGCCTGTCGCCGACCCGAGTCGAGCGCGCTTATGAGATCGACACATCGATATTGCGCCGAACGAACATCACGGTTGGCAGTTTGTGCAGGAGCCCTGGGCCATCTCACAGGAAGGCTCCGGCGTAAAAATGCGCAGCGCGACTCGGGAATCTCCACGCCCCCCCTGACGCGTCGGATCCTCAGATCCGAATTGCCCGGACGACCAGCGTCCGCCCGCCGCCAGGGAGGTCCGCAACTGCTAAGCAGAGAGGCGACGTGCACCTGAACGCATCCATCCCGTAAATGTGTTCTATCAATGCAAACGATTACTCTGATGATCCGATAAAGAATATGAAGGCTCGCCAGCTGGCGTGGTGGGCCGCATCATAAGGAGTATTTGCGATGGCAAAAATTATCGAGGGTGGCCCGCGTTCCGAAACGCTCCTCGGCACCGAGATTGAGGATTGGATGGCGGGTTACGAGGGCAATGACTGGCTTGACGGCCGTGGCGGCAATGACGAAATCTCGGCTGGCGAGGGTAGTGACCAAGCCATAGGCGGCGAGGGCAACGACCGCATTTTCGGGGACGGCGGCATGGACCATCTCTCCGGCGACAACGGCCGCTACGAACCACGCATCGTCGGCGAGGACAATGACAGGCTCGACGGCGGTCCCGGCGAGGACGTCCTCTACGTGGGTGACGGCGCAGACACTCTGATCGGGGGCGCCGACAATGACACGTTCCTGTTCCAGTTCCACAATCCGATGTCTGGCTCCGACCCGAGGTACGGGTCGGAGTCGGACATCAGCACTATCGTCGATTTCAACCGGACGGAGGATAAGTTCGCCTTCGATGCGGTGGGCCTCGACAACGACGGTTTTGGCGCGAACTTCGTCAATAACGCCAGCGTACAGTCTGGGTCCCCGGTGAGCAGCTTCTACAGCGGTGCGGCCTCGGGTGCAAACGGCGAGCACGTCGTGGTGATCACCGACCAACCTTTCACCTCTGCCTCTGCCGCCGCAAGTGCGATCTCCGGCGAGGCCGCCGGCGACATCATCGTCTACCACTACAACGACGGCATCAACAGAATCGCGAATTTGGCCTATGTCACCTCCGAGAACAACGCGCATGAGTTCGTTCACCTGAGCGGTGTGAACACCTTGGCCGACCTGGCCAACCTGGGCCTGACCGCGTCGGACTTCACCTTCGTTTGATCCGGAAAACCCGTACGGAACCCGCGCCCCGCCACCCCCGGCGGGCGCTTTCCTTTTCCGCTACTTGCGGCTGGCCGTGGTGCCCGGGAGCCGGCGCAGCGTGCAAGATTGATGAAGCCCTGCGCGTCGCGCTGGTCGTACACCGAATCCTCCCTGAAGGTTCGAGGCGGTAAGGCTGTTCGGGCTCTTTCGGCCGGCGACGATGACGTTGCCCTTCCAATGCTTCAGCCGGACGGTGTTGTTGACCCGCTCCATCAAATGCCGGGTTAACATAGTCGGCGGGAGCACTGATCCTGAATCAGCGAGCGGATGCGATCGGTGTCGTAGGCCCGTTCGGCGAGCACTATCCGGTGCTGGATCGCCAGATCCTCACAATGCTTGTTAACGGAGGCCCTCCCTGAGTAACCATTCCTTGAACATTTCAGCTTTGAGACCCTTCCCTCTGACTTCCACTATTTGGGGAGTTTTATTGATCAGTGGTGTGGTCAACCTGCTTGCGCTGACCTCGCCGCTGTTCATGCTGCAGGTCTACGACCGCGTTCTGGCAAGTGGCAGCGTACCGACGCTAGTGGGACTCGTCGTGCTTGCTGCGGGGCTTTTTGCGTTCCAATGCATACTCGACATTCTGCGCGCCCGCGTGCTGCTCCGGATCAGCGAGCGTTTCGATGGACAGTTTTCCGGACGCGTTCACGATGCTATCGTTCGCCTTCCGCTTTCAACGCGCATGCCGGGCGACGGCTTGCAGCCGCTTCGCGATCTCGACAATGTTCGCGGATTCCTAGGTGGAAACGGTCCGACCGCCTTCTTCGATCTGCCATGGATGCTGCTTTATCTCGGCATTTGCTTCCTCTTTCATTTCTGGATCGGCATGACGGCGCTTATTGGGGCGATCGTCCTCATATCTCTGACATTTCTTACCAACGGTCTCTCGCAGCGGCCGATACGCGATACCATTGCCCACAACATGGTCCGCAATGGCCTACTGGAAGCAGCACGCCGCAATGCCGAGGTCGTGCAAGCTCTCGGTCTCGGAAAGCGGATCGCTGCCCGATGGCACAAGGCCAATGCCGAGTATCTGGGCGCCAATCGGAAAGCCGGGGACGTCGCAGGTGGGCTCGGTGGCATTTCAAAGTCGCTGCGCGTGATGCTGCAATCGGCCATTCTTGCCGTCGGCGCTTACCTTGTCATCAGGCAGGAGGCTACGGCCGGGGTCATGATTGCCAGCTCGATCATGATGGGGCGTGCCCTGGCTCCGGTCGATCTGGCCATTTCAAGCTGGAAACCCTTCCTCATGGCGCGCCAGAGTTGGGCGCGGCTGGAGGACCTCCTGGCAAAGATCCCTGAAACCGCTCCTGTTATGCCAATGCCTGCACCTGAACGCGAACTGCGCGTCGAAGGCGTGACAATCGTTCCGCCCGGCGAAAGGAAGCCGACCGTGACCGGCCTTGCGTTTGCCGTTCAGGCGGGAAGCGCACTCGGGGTCATCGGTGCATCGGGTTCCGGCAAGTCGACACTCTCGCGCGCCATCGTCGGCGCATGGGCGCCGGCCGCCGGAAAGGTTCGCATCGACAGCGCAAGCCTAGATCAATGGGACCGGGAAGCACTAGGCCGTCATGTCGGCTATCTGCCGCAAGGCGTTGAACTGTTCGACGGCACCATTGCCGAAAACATCGCTCGTTTTGAGGATAATCCTGACCCTGAGGCTATTGTCGCCGCGGCGAAGGCAGCGGGCACGCACGAACTGATCCTCCGATTTGAGCACGGTTACGAAACTCGGATCGGTGAGGCCGGATCGGCACTTTCCGCCGGGCAGCGTCAGCGTATCGGTCTTGCCCGTGCTCTTTATCGCGACCCTTTCCTTGTTGTGCTTGATGAACCCAATGCCAATCTTGATGCGGAAGGCGAGGCCGCCGTCGTTGAGGCGATCGCCTCCGTCCGCCAGCGTAGGGGCGTTGCGGTTGTCGTCGCCCATCGGCCGAGTGCCATCCGCGCCGTGGATTACGTGTTGATGATGGAAGGTGGGCGGCAGAGAGCCTTTGGTCCGCGTGATGAAGTGCTTCCCAAGGTCCTGAAGGCTGCAGCGATGGCACCAGGCGCCGGGGTCAAGGCCAACGGGTCTACACAGGATAACGTGCGAGAGTGCGCTGACATGGAGGATCCCGATGTCCGGCATCGATCAGAACAATGACGTTTCCAGCTCCATTCGCCGGCACCTGTCGGCGGGCCTACTGGCGAGCGTGATCTTTGTCGGGGGAGCCGGAGGCTGGGCGGCCGTCACGAATCTCTCCGGTGCGGTTGTCGCGTCCGGACACTTTGTCGTCGATTCCTATGTGAAGAAGGTGCAGCACCCAACCGGCGGGGTTGTGGGAGAAATCCTGGTGGGCGAAGGCGACAAGGTAAAAGCCGGCGACATCGTCATGCGGCTCGATGCCACCCAGACGCGCGCCAATCTCGCCATCGTCACCAAGCGGCTCGATGAGCTAGCCGCCCGGCTAGCACGGCTCGAAGCTGAGCGTGACGATCTGGCGGAGATCGCCTTCCCGGGCTGGCTGCTCGCCCGCAGAGATGTTCCGGACGTAGCTTCGGCAATACATAGTGAGACGCGGCTGTTCGAATTCCGCAGACGGTCCCGTGAAGGAAGGCAGGCCCAGCTAGCGGAGCGCATTACCCAATATGAGCACGAGATGGAGGGACTCAAGGCGCAGGAGATTGCCTATGAGGAAGGCATCGAGATTCTCCAAAAGGAAATTGCTGCCCTGAGTGGGCTGCGCGAACAAGGAATTGTCTCGGACCAACGCTTGAACAGCCTGAAGACGCAGGTTGTCACTTTCGGCGGCGAACGCGGTGAGAAGATTGCCTATCAGGCACAGTCGGCAGGCCGCATAACCGAAACGCGCCTGCAGATCCTGCAGATCGATCAGGATCTCAAGACGGAAGTTGGCCAGGAGCTTAGAGAGGTTCAGGCGCAGGTTGGGGAATATGTCGAGCGCAAGGTGGCGGCTGAAGACGAACTGCGACGGATCGATATTGTCGCGCCGCAATCCGGTATCGTTCAACAACTCGCAGTTCATACGGTCGGCGGAGTGATCACGCCCGCCGATCCGATTATGCTAATTGTGCCAGAAGACGACGATCTCGCGCTGGAAGTACGGATCACCCCCAAGGACATCGATCAAATCCAGCTTGGTCACAAGGCCGTGCTGCGGATGTCAGCCTTCAATCTGAGAACCACGCCCGAATTGAACGGATATGTCAGCCGGATCGCAGCCGATCTGGCGACGGACGAAAAAACCGGCATTTCCTATTATCTGGTGCGCATATCGGTCCCGCATGCGGAACTGACAAAGCTCAAGGACCTGACGCTCGTGCCTGGCATGCCGGCCGAAGCAATGGTCCAGACGGGTGAGCGTACGGCGCTTTCCTATCTTGTGAAGCCGCTATCCGACCAAATCAGTCGGGCATTCCGGGAGGAATAGAATATTAGACCTTTTCGCTGGTGAAGTCTTATATTTTGCGAAGAATTGGAATGGCAAGTATAAAGCAGAGAATCCCGTAATGTCGTCCCCGTACTTCAGCGACAAAGGGAGGTTTTCTTAATCCGTTTCTTCTCGCAGAGGCTCCAAACCTCCTCGTCGCGCTAGCTCTGCAACTTCGGCGACAGCTATAGAGAGCGTTCTCGCAACGCTGAAATACCACTGATGCTGTCCGTCGAATGGGTGACGCTTTAGCTCAGACGGATCTCGACGCCTGCCGCGCAAGTCGAAACGCTCAGCAACTTTGCCGCAAGCGGTCGAATAGCCGCTGATCCCGAAGGCATCGCGCCGCGGGCCTGCAATTCCTGGAGCAATGCAGGAAGCGCCAAGCTCATCAATGACACTGCAAGAGTCGGAAAGACGTGAGCACCCGGCGATCGCTTGAACGCCCCGGCGATCGACTCGTCGTTCTGCGTGTTGGCGGTTAATGCGGATGCGCGCGATTTCCGGTTGGACATGGCCCAACGTCTAACTGAGAGATTGGCCGCGAGGTCCCGCCCTCGAGCATTGCAGTTGCTAACGACAACATTGCTTACTGTGCCGGACCATACAGTGGCCAAAGCCCATGAAGCCGGAGTCGATGTTGCCCTTGCTGTCAATCGCCCTTGGGCGCCTTTGGCGAAGCCGTCGGAATGTCACTTCTGCGGAATGGGTCGAAGTCAGCGTTGCGTTTGCTCACTACACTGGGCCCGGAAGAAATTCGCCCTTAGTCCATCCTCGAAGCGTGATCGGGTCCGCGTAACCGCCACCCGGCGAAGCGTAGTCCTCTCCCGGCCAATCACAGGTGCATGGCTTGCCAAACATCCATCGTGCGGATGCGTTCCATCAATACAATCGATTTTACGAATTATAGAGAATAGCGGATATGAAAACGTCGGCGGGGAGAACAGGTCTACTGAGAATGCGAGCTGCCACTCGCCGACCAGCCAAACTGTCCAACTTCTTCCAAAAGATTCATGGACCGACCGGCGCGGTCGAGGCGGGATCATTCGAAACAAATCGCAGTTGGCTGGCGCTAGCCCCCGGAGTTCCGGTTGATATACCTTCCAGGGATGTCGCGTGTGCAATTGAGGCGTTGAGGGTAAAGTTCGATGGAAATACCTATGCAGGAACCGATCTCTTCATTAAAAGTACATCGGCATATCGTTTCACTACTGCAAAAACCCGATCCCGTCATCTTGGACATCGGCTGCAATGACGGAACCGATACGCGACGTTTTCTCAGGCTTTGCCCGAAGGCTCAGCTCTACTGCTTTGAGCCAGACCCTCGCGCGGCTGCTCGCTTTAAGAAAAACATGAATCCGTACCTGGACAAGGTGAAACTGTTTGAAATCGCGCTCAGCAACCGAAATGGCACGATTGATTTCCATCCAAGCAATGGAGAAGGAAGCGCAAAGGAATGGGACCAATCTGGCTCGATACGCCGACCCAAGAATCATCTTGTCGAACATGCTTGGGTTCGGTTCGATCGCCCCATCTCAGTTGAAACTCGAAGGCTAGACGACTGGTGCAGCGAAGCGAACCTGAACAAGATCGATTTCATCTGGATGGATGTGCAGGGAGCCGAGTCAGATGTCATTGCTGGCGGCAGACAGACCTTGAGCAACACGCGCTTTATCTACACGGAATATAGCGACCACGAGCTCTATGAAGGGCAGCTGTCCCTGCAAGCCATTCTTGATCTTTTGCCTTCGTTCGAATTGGTGACCCGCTATCCACGCGGAGTGGAGGGCGATGTTTTGCTTAGGAATACGAGCCTCTAGACCAGGCCGGTTCTGCTTCTGTCCTGCTGCAGCCCTCCATCCTCATTGGAGATCCACAAGCGGCTGGATTTGGGTGCGAGGATCGCACCGTGAGCGGTCGCAGCATGCTTGATTGGACCGAAGCCTGGTTGCCCTTGCAGATCCGCCGGAAACAGGTTCTGCGAGGCGAGGCAAGGGAATTGGTCCCCGTGAAGGACTCGAATTTTCAGCTTGAGGCCACCTGAACCGCGGCCTTCGCCGAGCTCGGTGAATCGAACGGAATCATGGATGAGCAGCCGCAGGGAATCTTTTCACTGACCAGCCGCAATCGCGAGAGGATGTTGCCACACATGATCGCGACCGCCGCTGCGCTCGAGGTTTGCGACCAGGCACGGGGATTTTGTCCGCTCGGCTGCAGCCAGTCGGCCCTCGATACCATCGCCGGGATCCGCGCAAACATTCGATACTTTGCGCCGACTCTGGCGCGCTCGCCGTGCCCCATAGGGGAGCCGTGCCCCATAGGGGAAATGCACGCCCCCAGAATAATGCGATGCGCCGATGGGTCCAAGGGCTTGTTCAGTCACGATGATTTCGGAGAAGGCTCGGGCCTTCGCCGCAGCGGAGGCGGACATCATTCCTTGGATGCCACCGCCGATGATCAGTAGTCGACGAGTCATATCCCGCTGCCCATTTCTTCGGCCACGGGGTCGGGCCGGCTCTCGATGGAGGTACGGCTGATGAAGCCAGGATGCTCGGGGTTCGCGCATGGCGCGCGCCCCAGAAGGCTGTTGAGGATGCGGCGCGCGCGCCAGGCCAGCAGGCTAAGATTCGGATCGGCGAGCCCGCGCTGCCCAAGGTTCGCGTTCTGTACGAAGATGCGTCTTTCACGCGGTCCGTCCCAGCACACCGAAAAATCCTCGCGAACAGCCAACTCGTTGTCGATCTGTTCCAGCCGGTCCGCTATCGGTTCCAAGAAGCCTGGCACGGCGTTCTCGTAACCGGTGGCCAGGATGACGATGTCGGCCGTGACTTCTTCAACCTCGTCCATGCCGTGCTGCAGGGTCAGCCTGTGACCCGCGCCGGCGTTGATGCAGTGCGAGACGGTGCAGCCCGGCCGCAGTGTGATGTCGCATCGGTTTGGCTCGAGAAATGCGTGGCGGTATAGCGCCTGATAGATCGCGCGCAACGTGGTTTCCGAAATGCCGTCCGAGGCAAGCACGAAACGGCGCAGGAGCAGCTTGCGCTGCGACTCGCTCATCGCCGCGAAACGATCCGAAAAGCAGGGCATGAACAACTCGTTTGTGAACGGGCTGTTGTCGATGGGCAGGTAGTTTTCGCGCTGCGAGACCCAAGTGATCGAGGCAGGCCGCCGTTCTTTCGGCAGGCCGACAAGGTGCAACAGCACCTCGGCTCCCGACTGGCCTGCGCCAACCACGCAGACATGCTTTTTCCGCACCTCAGGATGGATGTGCAGTAAAACAGATGAGTGGAACAGGTTGTGGCCAGTCCAGCCCTGAAACTGAGGCGGAATTTGCGCCTGCTTGCCGATGCCGACCACGACGTTTCTGGCGCCGAGAACCGCGTTATCCGTCCGCACCCGAAACTCACCGTCAAAGCGGATTTCGCGCACCGTCTCGCCGCCACGGACAAGTGGGTTCCTGTGGAAGGCCCAGTTCAGGTATTGCTCGAACTCAGCTCTGAGCACGGCTTCGAACTGCGCGTTCAGGAAGTGGTACAGACGCCCGTTCTCATACAGGTAGTTTACGAAAGTGTAGGCTGATCGCGGGTTCACCAGCGTGACCAGATCCTTGAAGTGGCTGACCTGGAGCTCCGAGGAATCGAATGCGATGCCTGGATGCCAGCGGAAGTCGACCTGCCGATCCAGGAACAGCGCCCCTTGCCCAATTTCTTCGTGTATCTGACACGCAAGACTCAAATTAGACGGCCCGGCTCCGACCCCAACGCAAGAGTACTCCACTTGTCTTGCTCCTATAGGTGTTTCCCAAACCTGCGGCATGTTCGCGGCGAATATCGGCCATAGCCATTGGGCTTACTCCCCCTCGCGGGCATTCTCGAGCCACGGTCCGACCGGATGTGCGAGTAAGCCAAAGGCCTGCGCACCTCTGAGACCGTCGGTCTCAAGGTCGCCGATTTCGGCAGCGGGCGCGGCGTCATCCGGGTCTGGCACGGCACCGTTATGTGATGCTGTCGGGCGCATCTTACGGGGCTACCGGCGGCTGCCCCCACCGTAAGAATGGCTGTTTCCCGGCTGCGACGGAAGCGGCCCTATCCACGTACCGGCCCTGTATTCGGCCTTCCGCTGGCCTGGCGGCACCCGAGAGCGCAGTCTTCACGGCGGCGACGGCATTTTCGGTGAGCATGATCATGGGACGACGTCTCGCTGATGCGTTTGGAGACCCCCGTGCAAAGACCGCGCCAGAGACGAAAACTCTATTAAAGCAATGAGTTAGCGGATTTGCTGTCCAATCGGAAATCCGAAACCGTCGGAAATCCGACATTGATCGGATGGCGGACGCCTCACGGCGGCGCCCCTCCCCCGCTGCCGGGCATACGGCTCACGTACCACGGCGGGTCGACCGAATTAAGCATGGGCGGAGACATAGAGACGGGAAGACGGAACTCGTCGAAGTAGTATGCGCAGGGCTTGTTGGACCGCCGGGTGTCCTGACATGCGCCAGAACCCCGTTGGCGAACCGGCGGCAACCGCTGCACTCACGGCGGCGGACCTCGGCAAGCCGCCGATTGATCGGCGGACTCCGCAAGATCGGCGATCTCGCCGAAGAAGTTCAGCCTGCCCGCTTCATAGGCGGCCTGCAGTTCTTCCAAGAGGAGGCGTCTAAACAGGCGCGACAGGACGCGCACCGGCAGGAAGAAGCCGGGCCGGCAAGAGATACCAGCGCGTGCCGTCAGGGGAGAGACCTCCGCCAGGCACGATGCAATGGAGGTGGGGTTGAGGTTCTGGCCCCAAAGATCGGCGGTGCCGACTCGCCGCAGAATTAATGCAACTCCGGGTGCGAGAAGTCAGCCACCCGGACATGATGGCGCAGCAATCGGACAGTTTGCGGTTCGACTCTCCCCGACTCTCATCCGCGCGGCGGGACGGGAGCCTTCTTACCACGGCCCCACAGAATGAACGCTGAAAGGGCGAGCAGGATGATGTTGAGCGGTACGACCGAGGCTTCACCCCGCGACAAATGAAAGATTATCGCAGCGATTTGCAGCAGCACACAACCAAGTGCAGCCAGGACGGTGAGCCGTGGCTGAATTCGAGTCAGTGCAGGTAAAAGCACGCCAAATCCACCCGCAATGTCGATGAGACCCATAAGGTGAAGGAACCATGGGGGCACAGCGCCGGGCCAGACCCACATTGCCGCCAATTGATCGACGGGCATGAACAGCTTCATGCCACCAAACAGGGTAAAGGACGTGAAAACGAGCAATTGGGCGACCCACAGCCCGGCTCTCAGCAGCTTCCCTGCTGGCTGTGTAGGCGCAAAACTCAAGGTATTTGACATCTGATAACTCCATAAGCCTGAAAAGCACCACCTCTCGGGGCGCAGGCAAGGTAGCCAGCACACATACATCGGGCTGGCGCATTTTTTCCTGCCTGTTGGAGTGATTTTAGATCGCAGCACCACCAAAGAAAGCGATCAAATTTCGGTGTAGTCATTCGAATAAACTGATATAGTCGCTGTACACGGCGATCCGAGCGGAAATGCCCTATGCCGACGATCTGCGGCGCTGGTCCTTGCAGAGGCTTCTGGCCAACAATCGAGGGAAGCGAAAGCATGGATGACTGGGGCTGTGGGGCAGATGCAACCGCACTCGGCATCGGGAATGCTGAATCGCGGGAATCTCGGATCGTCTCTGAAAACGTTCAGATTTTTGGGCATAACTATGGACGCGCTCACCCTCGATCAATTCTTGGTATTCGTCACGATCGTCCAAGAAGGCAGCTTTGCCGCAGCCGCTCGCCGCATGAATCGGGCGCAATCGGCGATCACCTATACAATTCAGAAATTGGAGGAACAGAGCGGGTTTGCTCTTTTTGATCGCTCCGCCTACCGCCCGGTTCTAACGGAAGCGGGCAAAACCTTGTTACCGCGCGCGCGGCGGATTCTTGACGACGTCGCCGATTGGCGGCACCAGGCGCAAGGAATTTCAAAGGGGCTCGAGGCACAACTCACCCTGGCAATTGTGTCCTACGCCCCCGCGACGCTGCTGAGCCATGTGCTTGGGGAATTCACCCGGGCTTTCCCTTTCGTCGAAATTCGTATCTTGACCGAAACCTTCGATGCGGCGGCCAAAGCCTTACGCGATGGAACAGCTGACCTGGGTTTGCTTGCTGAGCGCCAACCTGATGAATTCGAGCGGCGGGTGTGCGGGCGGATCGATCTGGTTCCGGTCGCGGCACCAACGCATCCACTTGGCAAAATTGACGGGCCATTCAGCGCAACGATCCTGCGGGACTACACCCAATTGGTTATTAGCCCAGCCCCCCAAGTTGACAGTGGGCGAGACTATGGCGTGCATGCAGCCAACCGGTGGCGGGTAAACGACCTTCAGACGAAATACGACCTCCTCCTCGCCGGCGTCGGCTGGGGTTCAATGCCACGGTCACGGGTTGAGGGGGATTTTGCCGCCCGACGGTTGATCGAGCTGAGACCAGAAAGCTGGGAGGGCTCTGATGTGATGCCTAGCTTCCCATTGGTTATCGCCTACAGGAAGGAAAAGGCCCTGGGTCCCGCTGGAGCATGGCTGATCGAAAAATTTGCTTCCCATAGATAGTTGCTCGAATTGGAGGTCAGTCCGTGAAAACGAGGCGATGGGGCAACTTCCTCAGCCCTGTTCGGACTTCCGGGCAGCGGCTGCAACCATCGCCTGACCCACGCGCCGGTCGCCTTGGGCGTTCAGCATTTCGCCGGCGTTGCGAATGTCGCGCGGTTCTTTGTTCTGGCTGAGCTTGGCTTTGCCCACTAGACGGGTGATTTCGATCTCCAGCCCGACGATCGCCTTGACCATTGTGTCGATAAAGTCGCGAGGCGCGTCACCCATCTTCCATGGGACAGGGTGGGCCGCCTCATGCCTGCGGGTCAGTCTGGCGACATTGTGACGGACATAGCTCTCGTCGTCACGGACGGTGATCCGTCCGTATGCATGTGCAACGAGGTAGTTCCAGGTCGGCACCTGCCGGTGGAACTCCTGCTTGCTCGGATACCATTGCGGCGAGATATAGGCGTCGGCCGCGCGGAACACGACGAGTGCCTCATCGCCGGTCGACACGTCCTGCCAGACCGGGTTGTCACGGGCGACGTGGCAGTTCAGAGCGCCGTACCTTCCCTGCGCCCGGTCAAGTTCGAAGGGAATATGATTGGCATCGAGCCCGCTCCTGCCATGGGTGATCAATACGCCGAGGGCGCTCGTCTCGATCAGATCGTGGAGAGCCTCTTGGCTGGGTTCGTCGAAATGTGGGGGTACATACATGACGGTTCCTTACTGCCGGCCAGTTTCGCGGTTCATCGGAAAGTGCCTGCTGGCAGGCGTTCCAGCGCTTCGGCGATCTGCCGCTTCGCTGCAGCAGAGAGCGGCAGGATCGGGTGCGGAGGTTCGGCGCGGCAAATGTCGAGCAATTCGGCGAGCACATAGACGACGCGAAGGCTGGAGAACTGCTTGAATAGATCCCAGATTGGCGTCAGTTCGGAATTGAGACGACGTGCCTCCGCGGTATCGTCCGCCTGCGACGCCCTGACAATTTTTATGCAGACCTCGGGCAGGATGCCGCCGAGGACGCTGTACCAGGTGTCGGCTCCGGCGATCATGGCTTCGGTGGCATTCCAGTCGCCGCTGTAGCCAATCGAGAAGCCTTCCGGCACGATGCCTCTCTGTCCGGCCAGATGGCTTCGGATTTCGTCGGTCTTGTCGGTCGGATTCTTGATGGCAACGATACCTGGCACCTTAGCAAGACGGCCGACAAGTGCTGGGGTGAACCGAAAATGTGTCGTCCCCGGGTTATCATAGATGACAATCGGCAGGCCGCCTTCACGCGCCACGATCGAGAAATGTTCGAACACCTCGTCATCGGTAAGCGGGGTGTACGAGACAGCCGCAAGCAACCCTGCGGCAGCGCCGAGGGCCTTGGCGTCCTGCGCAAGCCTTGCCGCCTCGTCGGTGCGCAACGCGCCCACGCCCACCACGACCGGCGTCTGTCCACCGGCTTCGTCCAAAGCTTCGGCAATGGCCCGTCGCCGCTCGCCGCGCGTGAGGTAAATGTAGGTGCCAGTGCTGCCGAGAAGGCCGATGGAATCGACCTTTGCGGCGCAAAGTCGTCTAATCAGCTTGCGCAGGGCCTTGGTATCGATGCGGCCGTCACGGTCACTCGGCGTGATGGGAAATGCGGAAAGCCCGCTCAGGAATGCCATTGCGTTGCTCCAGATTTCTGCATGAGCGCCAGTGTTGGAAGCGAGATGGGAACCGGCTCATCAGAGCACGTCCAGCGCCTGCCTCAGATCGGCGATCAAGTCGCCGGCGTCTTCCAGACCGACCGAGAGACGCATGAGGTCCTCGCCGACGCCATCGGCAAGGTGAGCATCCTTGCGGATGCTTTTACGGGCACGTGTCAGACTGGCCGGATGGTAGATGAGGCTGTCAGCATCACCGAGGCTGACCGCTCGGGTGATCAGGTTGAGCCGGTCCATCATCCGGCGCGCGCCCTCGAACCCGGCGTGGAGACCAAAAGCCAACATGCCTGATCCCTCGGACATCTGCTTTCGGGCAATCGCCTGATCGGGATGAGAGTCGAGAAACGGGTAACTCACCCACGCCACAGCCGGGTGAACCTCGAGCGCCTGAGCGACCCTCAGCGCGGTGGCACTGTGGCGTTCCATGCGGATCGTCAGCGTCTTCAGCCCGCGCAGGATCATGAACGCTGACATGGGCGAGAGTGCTGCACCGGTGATATAGCGCAGACCCGTTTCGTGCAGCGTGTGGAGTGTTTTCGCGTCACCCAAGATCGCCCCGCCGAGAGCATCGCCGTGGCCGTTGATATACTTCGTCAGCGAGTGGATCACGATATCGGCCCCGTGTTCCAGCGGCCGCTGGAGTGCGGGCGAGGCGAAGGTGCTGTCTACCGCCACCTTCACGCCGCGCGCGTGGGCGCGTGCGGCGATTTCGGCGATGTCGAGGGTGCGGCTCAGCGGGTTGACCGGGGTCTCGAAGAAAACAAGCCGGGTCCGGTCGGTGATCGCGCCATCGAGATTGCTGGGCTCCGACAGATCGACTGGAACGACCTTGATGCCAAACCGCGGGACCGCCTGTTCGACCATGGCGAGCGTGTTCGCATAGAGCGTCTTGTGGACGATGAGTTCGTCGCCCTGCGACAGCAGCGACAGGATCAGCGTGCCGAAAGCCGCCATCCCCGAGGCCACGACCAGCCCGGCTTCGGCTCCTTCGAGATTGGCGAGCCGCTTTTCGAGGATATCCGTCGTTGGGTTGTATTCACGTGCGTAGAGCCTGCCGCCAAGGGCGGCCGCCGCCTCGTTCGCCGCAACGCTTTCGAACCCGTAGGTCGAGGTCAGGAAAACGGGCGGCTGAACGGCATTGGAAAAGCCGGCCGGATCGTAGCCATGATGGATCGCCCGCGTGGCGAATGCGAGATCGGCCTCGTTCAGGGGCCGCGTCGATGCATCGATTTCGAATCGATCTTTGGGGCGGGTCATGGCTCTCTCTGAAGTTTCTTGGAATTCCGGAAGATAGTCGCCAAACTGGCTCACATGTAACGTCCAGTTGGCGATTAATAAAATGGTCCAGTCTTCAGGTGCCGGTTCTGCAGGTCGCTCGCACGGTATGGGTGCGCGCCAGATCTATGAATCTCTTCGCGAGCAGATCCTCGGGGGCGTCTACGAAACCGGCAGTCAGTTGCCCTCGTCGCGGGGCCTCGCAAACGACCTCGGCGTTTCGCGAACGACCGTCACCGTCGCCTACGAGCAGTTGGCCGCAGAAGGTTTCATTGAAGTCCGTCAAGGCGCACGACCTCGCGTTGCATCTTCTCTGATCGGTCACGAGGCGAGCAGCACCGTCTCAAAACGCGCCGGCCCGATTCATCTTTCCGCCTACGGCGAGAGACTGCGCGCCAGTCCGCCTTGGCCGGATTACCTGCCCAACCGGTTGAAAGTGGATTTCCGTTATGGCGACCTCGCGCCGTCCGATTTCCCGGCGCTGATCTGGAAGCGCGCCATGAACGCGGCGATGTCGCAACGCCCTAGGCGCCTGGCTTATGACGATCCGCGCGGATCGCTTCGCCTGCGCCAGGCGCTTCAGGGATATTTGTGGCGCGCCCGAACCCTAAGCTGCGAGGTCGAGCAGATCATCATCGCAAGCGGCTCGCAGCAGGGTCTCGACCTTTGCGCGCGCTTGCTGCTCGATCCTTCCGACAGCTTCGTAGTCGAGGACCCGTGCTACAGGATGGCGCGCCAGGTCTTTGCCAGCACAGGCGCGCGGCCTTTTTCTGTCGCCGTCGATGGAGAAGGGATGAAGACGGAGCTGCTTGAGGGGATCACGGCGCGGCTGGCCTATGTCACGCCGTCGCATCAGTTTCCGCTCGGCGGTGTCTTGCCGGTCTCGCGCCGGTATCAGCTCCTCGAATGGGCCCGGCGTAACGACGCCTATGTGATCGAGGACGACTACGATGGCGAGTACCGCTACGACATTCGTCCGGTGCCCCCGCTGCACAAGCTGGAGGACCGCAGTTCCGTTATCTATCTAGGAACGATCTCCAAGACGCTGTCGCCGATGCTGCGCATCGGCTACCTCGTGGTTCCACCGGAATTGCAAGACGTCTTCGCGACGGCCAAGCAGCTTCTGGACAGGCATTCTCCGGTGGCGGAGCAGGAGGCCCTGGCCTCGCTCATCGAGAGCGGCGGCTATGAAAGCCATGTGCGGCGCGTCCGCCGTCTGAACGGCGAGCGCCGAGAGACCCTGCTCGCCGCCCTTCGACGCGCGTTCGCAGACCGCATCGTCATCGAAGGCGCTGATGCCGGGCTGCATGTCGTCGTCTGGTTCAAGGACCTCCGTCGGTCATTGGAGGACGTGCTGGTAGAAGAGGCGCGACGAGAAGGCGTGGGTGTCCATTCAATATCGCCGCTCTACCGCCGGGAAACGGATGAAGGCCGCGCCGACCGGATCGGATTGGTGATGGGCTATTCCGCCTTGACCACAGGGCAAATCGAGAACGGCGTTCGGTTCCTCACGGACGCTGTCGAACGGGTGAGAAGGAACTCTCCCGACACTTCGGCCGCACGCTAGAGCACGTCCAGTTTGACCGGGATCACAATCCTGCAGCCGGCAAGCTTCTAATCGAAGCCCTTGGCCACAATCGTTCCGAGCATGACCACCTGATTGAGGTTCTCCGGGCGTACGACCGACCGGTGATCTGCGGCTTCGAAGGCACGTGCGATTATCCCCGGCCCATCCCATGGCGCCTGGCTGGTTTTTCGAGTTGCGGCTGGTGTCGTCGCTGGGCGCTCGCCCGAACTTGGGGGCCCCTGCACAACAGTTGGGACACGGCGCACCTCCTTCTGTAAGACAAACAAATAAACCGGATTCCGAATATCGGAGAGGCAGCAGAAGCATGAAATTCGACACGTCGATGAAGACCGGCACCCTCGTTACCTTCCCGGGCGGTGCCCTCGCAGGACAAGGCAGGATCGAATTTGCAGCGCCTTGTGTAAATGGTTGGCTCGTCATAGCGGACCGAACGCCAGTGCATCCCGTCAGCTTTCGTTGGCCGGACCAACCCGCCGATCTAGGCCAGATCACCTTCGCGGATGGAGTAGTGGTTGAGATTGCGGATGCTTGGACAGGCTTGATCGATGCTGGCGCCGGTGTGCTTTTGATTGGGGAGGAAGCGAAAGCCGTCAGGAAGGGTGAGGGCGAGTGGCAGGGCGTGGTAGTACATATCGTTCAGTCAGATCGTGACCTCGGTGCCTATATCGGTGAGGAAGCACGCTTCACGGTTGAACCGCGTAGACGTAAGGCGCTATCGGTACCGCATACGGCGGCGCATCTTGCCGCGTTGGCACTGAATGCGGCTTCAGTTCCTTTCTGGACCAAGGATTTTGCGGATCTCGATTCGCTTGGGCGGCCAAATCTCGACAAGGCCGCAATAGAGAACTCCTCGATCGAACCAGCTGTGTCCACGGACGTCTATCGATTGGGCAAGTCCCTCAGGAAGAAGGGCTTTGATCGTGATGGTTTTCTCAACAACCTTGAAACCGTGGGTGTGGAAATTAACGGAATGATACGCCGCTGGCTGGAAACGAACACGTTGGTCAGTTTGACGCCTTCCGAGGGATTGCTTGATGGAATTCGGCAGTGGCGATGCAACCTCGATGGCACCGAGGTCATCATCCCTTGCGGAGGGACCCATGTAGAGAGGCTTTCGGATATCGGTGATGTCAAGATTACTTTGGCGCCCTCAGAGGAGGGCTTTGTCATGACAACACAGGCTCGAGAAGCGTAAATTTTCGCCGCACTTTGCAAATGGGCGGGCTGAAGGCTTCGCAGCCGGCCAACGAAGTTACGCCGCCCGGGCGCGCAGACAACCGCCAAGCTTCTGGGAGTTTGAACACGAACCTCGTTGATGGAAGCTCATTCATCGGACCCGCGTAAATCCACGACAAGCGATTTGCGGTCTTGGAAGGGCTTTGCCAGCGGCATGAAGGCGGGCCTTCCGCGAGCAGGTGTAAAAGGATTGGTCACCCCGTCGTCCGAGAGCGGTCCTGTTTTGATTGAAACGGGGAATTGCTCCAGTCCAACGCGAGGTTTTCGCGGCACCGCGCTCATGATGACGAACCTAATATCCGTGCGTCGTCTCAGATATAACCGTCAAGCCGCTGGGTTTGATTGTCGGTTAGAGCGACGTTCAGCGATCTGCGGGATTGCTGACTGGATCAGGCACAATCGCAAAAACTGGCTCTGTCAGTCAGGCCAGTTCCCGGGCAGAGGTTTCGCTGGATCAGGCTGTGACCCTGCCCCGGAGCACGGAAGCAAACATGGCAAACGGACATCTCGAGGATACCCCCAAGTCCGGCTGGAAGCTGGACGCCGCGACTGCGGTCATAGAGGGCGAAGAAGCATGACGTGGCAGGGAACGCTGCTCCACATCCATGTCGCGCCAGCCGCATCGTACGAAATGGAGGAGTTGACGGAGGCACAACTCATTGCCGGGCGCGGCATTGTCGGGGATCGGTACTATCTTGGAACGGGTACCTACTCTGCGAAACCCGACGTGCGCGAAGTGACCCTGATCGAGGTCGAAGTCCTCGAAGCCATCGCACAGGGCGAGCCCAGGATTCCGGGTTTCAAGGCCAAGCTCGCGCCCGAAGATCATCGGCGAAACCTGACCACGCGCGGCGTACCGCTGGGTCATCTGATCGGCAAGCGCTTCCGGGTAGGCGAAACAGTCCTGCGGGCGGCGCGAATGAATTTTCCCTGCAAGTATATCGAGCAATTGCTCGGCATTCCCGGTCTCTACGAAGGGCTTCTAAACCGCTCAGGCCTGAACTGCGCGATCGAGGTTGGCGGCGTGATCCGCCCCGGTGATCCGTTTCTTCCGATTGACGAGTAAAATCGACATGGCCTCGCCCCGCATCATCATGAAGCTGACAGTGACCGCCGCCCGCAAGGAGCCAGGCGACGTCCTGGTCATCGACCTGAAACACACACGCAAACCTCTGCTGCCACCCTTCGAACCGGGCTCTCACGTCGATGTTCATCTGCCTGACGGGAAAGTGCGCCAGTATTCGCTCTGCGGCGATCCGACAGATCTGAGCCGCTACACAATCGCGGTGAAGCGCGAAGACGTTGGTCGCGGCGGCTCGGCGTGGATCCACGAGGCAGTGGCCGCCGGATGCACACTCCCGGTTTCTGCTCCTCGCAATCATTTTCCGCTTGCACAACGCGAAGGGCCAACCCTGCTGCTGGCGGGAGGCATCGGGATCACCCCGATCCTGGCAATGGCACGCGCCCTGGAGCGGCAGGGCATGACGTACGAACTGCATTACTTCACCCGCAGCCGAGCACTTGCGCCTCTGTTGTCGGTCATCGAGCGGGAGCTCGACTCCAGCACCGTGTGGCTGCATTTCGACGACGAACCGGAGACCAGGCAGGATCTTGAATCTTTGCTTACGACCCCTTCCTCTGATGCACAGCTCTATTATTGTGGTCCACCGGGCTTCATGGCGGCCGTGGATCGGGCGACCGCGCACTGGCCGGAAGGAAGCGTGCATTTCGAGGCTTTTCAGCCGCCGGAGCAGGACGGTGCGCCACCAGAACCTTTCACGATCACCCTTCGCGACGGGACAGTGGTTCCTGTCGCGGCCGACACGACGGCGCTCGCGGCGCTGCGGAGGGCGGGCGTACTGCTTATGGCGTCCTGTGAGAACGGAGTTTGCGGAACCTGCGAATGCGGAATCCTGGAAGGGCAGCCGCTCCATCGGGATGCTGTCCTGTCCAAGGAGGCTCGGACTCATCGTTTTATCCCATGTATATCGCGCGCAACCGGCGTGCTGAGACTCGATCTGTGAAGACAGCCCTATCCGGAAGCACCGGTGCGACGCATCAGTTGCGGAGACTTGGATGACATCGAAGTTCGCCTATCTCAGCCAGATCGAGCGCTGCGTCTCTTGGCTTGCCGCCTGGACTATCCACCATGCCAACCACGTCCGCGAAGGCGACGAGATCAAGGTTGGTGGCCACCAGGCCTCCTCCGCCTCTCTCGGCACGATCATGACTGCGCTCTATTACGCTGCGCTGCGTCCGCAGGACCGGGTGGCGGTCAAACCTCATGCCGCGCCGATCTTCCATGCGATTCAGTATCTGTCGGGGAATCAGACGCGCGAGAAACTCGAAAACTTCCGCGGCTACAAGGGCGCCCAGAGTTACCCCTCGCGGACTAAGGACGTGGACGATGTCGATTTCTCGACCGGCTCGGTGGGCCTGGGGGTCGCTCAAACGCTCTTTTCCTCCCTCGTGCAGGACTATGTGTCCGCCCATGGTTGGATGAAGGGTCGGCCCGAGGGGCGCATGGTGAGCCTGATCGGCGACGCCGAGATGGACGAGGGCAACATCTACGAGGCTCTGATCGAGGGTTGGAAGCACGGCCTGCGGAACTGCTGGTGGATCGTGGACTACAACCGTCAGTCGCTCGATGCGGTTATCCGCGAAGGTCTCTGGCAGCGCTTCGAGCAGATATTCAAGAACTTCGGCTGGGAAGTGGTGATCCTGCGCCATGGCTCCCTCCAGCAGGCCGCCTTTGCCGAAGCGGGAGGGGAAAAGCTGCGCGATTGGATTGAGCGGTGCTCCAACCAGCTTTATTCGGCGCTCACCTTTCAGGGTGGTGCGGCGTGGCGGAAACGGTTGCTCGACGAGATTGGCGATCAGGGACCGGTCACTGAACTGATCGAACGCCGTTCTGACGACGAGTTGCAAGCGCTCATGGTCAACCTGGGCGGCCACGACCTGCCGAGCCTTCTCGAAGCCTTCGAGGCGGCCTCGCAGCATGACCGACCGGTCTGTTTCATCTGCTACACGATCAAGGGTAATGGCTTGCCGCTGGCCGGCCACAAGGACAACCATGCCGGCCAGATGACGCCCACCCAGATGGAAGGCTTCCGCCAGCGGATGGGAGTCCGGCCCGGCGAGGAATGGGATAAATGGGCTGCGGCGACGTTGCCTCCGGCAGAACTAGAGGCCTTCATCGCCCAAGCGCCGTTCTTCAGCGAGGGCCGACGCCGGCTTACCGCGCCCGGGATTCCGGTTCCCGAGGCACTGCCCGCGCCGGCACAGGGGGGCAAGCAGGTCTCAACCCAAATGGGTTTCGGCCAGATCCTCAACGAGATTGCGCGCGGTGAAACGCCGCTCGCCGAGCGCATCGTCACGACTTCTCCGGACGTCACGGTGTCGACCAATCTCGGCGCTTGGGTCAATCGACGCGGACTCTTCGCCCGCGAGAGCATGGCCGATACGTTCAAGGCCGAGCGTATCCCTTCAACCTACACCTGGGAGTTCGGCCCCAAGGGGCAGCACCTCGAACTCGGCATCGCCGAATCCAATCTCATGATTATGCTCGGGGCGCTGGGGCTGTCGCATTCCGTGAATGGCGTGCGGTTGCTGCCGATCGGGACTGTGTATGATCCGTTCATCTATCGCGCGGCCGATCAACTGAACTATGCCTGCTACCAGGATGCGCGCTTTCTGCTGGTCGCCACGCCCTCCGGCGTGACCCTCGCCTCTGAGGGAGGAGCGCACCAGTCGATCGGCACGCCGCTGATCGGCATGGCGCAGGACGGGCTTTGCGCCTTCGAGCCAGCCTTCGTAGATGAGCTCGCGGTGATCATGCGTTTCGCCTTCGACTACATGCAGCGGAACGGCGAGGGCGATCCCGATGAAACGACGTGGCTGCGTGATCAGACGGGCGGATCGGTCTATCTGCGCCTGTCCACCCGACCGCTGGAGCAGCCTCATCGCGACATAGGTGCGGAGCTGGCGCGCGACATCGTCAACGGTGCCTATTGGCTGCGCCCGCCCGGACCGAACGCCAGCGTTATCATCGCCTACCAGGGCGTGGTCGCGCCGGAAGCGATTGCCGCGACGGGTCTTCTGGCGGAAGACCGGCGCGATGTCGGGCTGTTGGCGATTACATCCGCTGATCGGCTCAATGCGGGCTGGCAGGCCGCGGAGCGTGCCCGGCAGCGCGGAACAGTCGACGCGACGAGCCACATCGAGCGCCTGCTGGCGCCGCTGTCGCGCGATTGCGGGATCGTCACCGTGATCGATGGTCACCCTGTGACGCTCGCCTGGATCGGCGGCGTGAACGGTCATCGCGTCAAGGCTCTGGGGGTCGAGCATTTTGGCCAGACCGGCACGATTTCAGAACTTTATCGTCACCACGGACTCGATGCGAATGCCATCGCGCATGCGGCGCAGGCGGTCAGTGCCGGACGTTGCATTCGCTATTTGAAGTCGCTCCCTTGAGCCGCCGCCGGATGTCTTGCGCGATTGCCACGATGGCGGTTGCCCACGAGCCACATCGATCCGAAGCCGATCACGACGGATGGGTCATGTCTCCTCTCCGCGTTCGAGTATAGCCATTGAAAACGAAACAGGCTGATCGTCCGCGGCAGCATAGGAGTGCGGCTGATCGGTTACGAGTCGCGCGGCTTCGCCGGCCTGCAATGTCATAGTCTCTGAGCCGACTGTGAGCTTGAGACTTCCTCGCACGACCGAAAGAAGCTCACGGGTGCCCCGGCTGTGAGCGTCCGAGCGATGAACGTCGCCAGGCACAATCGTCCAGGACCAGATCTCGAACATCGTCCGGCCTGAGGTCGAGGCTTCCAATTTCGCCTCGCTTCCCTGCGGTGTTTTCCAAAGTGTTGCGGGGTTGGTCCGCTCTATCGGACCAACCGAGACCTCCTCGGATGACGCGCCCAACAGATCGGTAACTGACAGAGAGAAGGCGACCGCCAGCCGGCACAACACGCCGATGCTCGGATTGGCCTTTCCCTGTTCGATGGCCACGACGGTGCCCTTCGACAGGCCGGAGAGCGTAGCAAGTCCATCCAGACTCAAGTTCTGGGCCCGGCGCAGATGCTGCACCCTCAACGATAGTGCCGTCCCAAGTTGCCTCTCCGTTGCCGCTGCTGTTTCATCGTCGGTCATTATATTGACTTCCACTAACGCATCGCATACGGTCACTATAATGACCGGTGCTGACAGTTCAACCGCGCCGTCTCAAGCCCCAAGGATCGACGAGGATGGCCCCGCCCGGCGCTCGCAAGACCATGACTTCTCAGCAGGATGCTCGGCCGGCAATCGGGCGAGCGGACGTGCATCGACATTCGGGCGCGCTTCATTCCGCATTGTTCGGCGCATGAGCGTGATGGCCGCAAGCCTGGCCTCTTCTTCATCGGGCTCGACCGGGTCGACGCGGCAGGCGGGGGCATCAGGGGCGTGCTGCTCGTCCGCGCTACGGCGTTTGTGGCAACGGTCGCCGTGACGCTGAGGTGCCGAGGTGAGGCGATGCACCCGCGCTCCCTGGGCATCGCCGCCGGGGCAGGTCTTCTGGATAGAACGGCAAACCTGCTGCTCATGATGGCATTCGCCACCGGAGGGCTTGCGGAAACCTCGACCATCGCCTCGCTCTATCCCGTCGCGACGATTTTTCTGGCCATCGCCGCTCTGCGGGAGCGGCGTTCGAGATCCCAGGCAATCGGACTGCTTCTGGTCATCCCTGCGATCTTCCTTCTCAAATCCAGCTAAGGAGGTTCTCGATGCACTTAGAAACCAAGGCAATACATGCGGGTCGCGGCGTCGACCCTTCCACCGGGGCCGTCACCATCCCTTTGCATCCCAGTACGACCTTCGAGCGCGGTGCGGACGGATCCTTCCCGTCGGGCTACGAATACATCCGGGATGACAACCCGACTCGGCACGCGTTCGAGACGGCGATGGCGGCACTCGAAGGCGGCCAGGCCGCTGTCGCCTTTTCCTCCGGCATGGCCGCGATTACTGCAGTGTTCGAGGCGTATCCCCGCAAGGGTAATCGCATCATCGTGCCGGACGACATGTATTTTGGTATCCGATCGCTGATCGATGAAACCGACATCGGGCACCGGTTCGACTTCGTCGCCGTTGACATGCGCGACATGGACGCGTTGCGCGCGGCCGTCGGTGCCGCGCCCACCGGCCTCGTTTGGATCGAGACCCCCTCGAATCCGCTCATCCGTGTCGTGGATGTCCGCGCGGCTTGCAATATTGCGCACGAGGCCGGTGCGCTCGCGGTGGTGGACAATACCTGGGCGACACCGATCCTACAGCGCCCGTTCGAACTTGGGGCTGATGCCGTCATGCATTCAGCAACAAAATACATCGGCGGCCACTCCGACCTGATGGCAGGGGTCGTCGTCCTGCCGGACGCATCGCCACTGGAACGCCCGTTGCGCATGATCCAGAAGCACAAGGGCACCGCCGCCGCTCCGTTCGACTGCTGGCTTGCGCTGCGCGGGCTGCAGACCTTGCCGGTTCGTATGCGAGCCCATTGCGAGGGCGCTCAAAAGGTCGCCGAAGCGTTGCGAAAGCATCCCGCTGTCGAGGCCGTCCTCTTTCCCGGCCTACCGGGCGACCCGGGGCATGCGTTGGCCGGGCGGCAGATGTCGGGCTATGGCGCCATGCTTTCCTTCATCGTCGGCGGCGGTGCCGAGGCCGCCGTGGCGGTTGCTGGCCGGCTCAAACTCGTGGTGCGGGCCACGAGCCTTGGGGGCACGCACTCGCTGATCGAGCACCGGGCTTCCGTCGAAGGGCCGAGGTCGATGGCTCCGTCGGGGCTCTTGCGACTCTCCGTCGGGCTCGAGCATCCCCAGGACATCATCGACGACCTCGATCAGGCTTTGTCGGTGGCCGGACGACCCGGCGCCTTCCGGGGCGTCCGCCTTGCCCGCGATGTTGGATATCGCCCTAAATGAACCGCAGCGAAGAGCCTTCCCCCAGCACGGTGCAGCCCATGTCCTTCACGCCCATGATCGCCCCCGAGATTTACGCCCGGCACCCGGACTTTCACTTGCTGAGCATCGTCGTGCGAAACGCGGAAGTCGGCGTGCCGCAGGCCCCGGCGCTCGCCGACGCGATCGCGGCCGCGGAGCAGGCCGCGCTTGGCGACGATGCCCAACGGGATGCGCATCTTGCAGCCTGGGCCGAAGCCTACAGGGCCTTCGGTGCCAACGCTAATCGAACACCCTGCTCGGCTGCGGCGCTTCTCAAGCGAATTCGCAAGGATGGCTCATTGCCACGGATTTCCCCCCTGGTGGATGCCTACAACGCCGTCAGCTTGCTCTACGGCGTTCCGGTTGGGGGTGAAGACCTGGATCACTATCAGGGTCTTCCGAGACTTCTGATCGCAACGGGGGCGGAGCCGTTCGACACCGTCCAGCAAGGCGAACCGGTCACCGAGCATCCTGAGCCGGGAGAAGTCGTCTGGTGCGATGACGCCGGAGTCACCTGCCGCCGCTGGAACTGGCGGCAGGGGCGGCGGACTATGGTGACGGCCGCTTCGCGTTCCCTTTGGCTTGTACTCGAGGCGCTCGAGCCCATGCCTTCGGAGCGGTTGAGGGCCGCTGGGGCGCAATTGAGCGGAGTGATTGAGGCACTGTGCCCAGATGCCCAGATCGAAATCGCTGGGTTGAATACGTCCACCCCTGCTTAAGCCGCGCAGTCGAGAGAAGCTTAGATGTACCGGCCCCGTCGATCTGTCGAAGACCGCCCCGAAGTGCTTCTGGCCGCGATCCGCGAGATCGGCTTCGCCACAATCGTTACGCCAACGCCTGCAGGCATCGAGGCCACGCATGTGCCGACCATCGCGCGGCAGGCTCCGGATGGACGCCTGATCCTCGCGGCCCACGTCGCGCGTTTGGCGGGTACCAGAGGGCAACGCCAGTCTCGCGATTTTTCAGGGCCCTCACACCTACATGTCGCCGGAGTGGTATCCGACCAAGCGCGAGACGGGAAAGGTCGTTCCCACATGGCTCTATATCGCCATACACGCGCACGGAAGCTTGACGGCGATTGAGGATAAGGCCTGGCTGCGGAGCCAGGTTGAGGACCTGACGGACCTGCACGAGGCCACACGCACAGCGCCCTGGAGCGTGTCGGATGCGCCGCAAGCATATATCGACAGGATGATGCGGGGCATTGTCGGTCTGGAATTTCGTGTCGAGCGCCTCGAGGGAGCATGGAAACTGAATGAGGAAGAGAACGCCGCCGACTTGGAGGGCACACGCAAGGGGCTTGAGGCCGCCGGTCGCGCGGGCGAGCTCTTGGCACGAGCCCTCGCTGGGCGATGAAGGTAGGTAGCGAAGTGCCCGCCGCAGCGCGGCCTCGACCTGTAAGATCAACGAGGCTCCGCCGAAATCAACTGGGCGCGCGGAGGGCCGCTTATCGGCGCGAAGAGGCCAATCGTATCTACGGCAAGACGATCTCGGCACCGTCGACAGACCGCCGGATGCTGGTGATCAAGCAGCCCATCGGCGTCGTCGGCACGATCACGCCATGGAATTTCCCCGCTTCCATGGTGGCGCGCAAGATCTCGTCGGCCTTGGCGGCGGGCTGCACGATCGTGCTCAAGCCCGCTAAACAGACGCCGCTCGTGGCTGGCGCAATGTTCGCCCTCGCCCATCAGGCCGGCTTTCCCGAGGGCGTTGTCAACCTGATCTATGCGTCCGAAGGTGATGCGGTTGGCTGCGAACTCTGCGCCAATCCCAAGGTCCGCAAGATCAGCTTCACCGGATCGACCGAAGTCGGGCGGCTGCTGATGCGCCAGTGCTCGGACCAGATCAAGAAGGTCAGCCTCGAACTCGGCGGCAATGCACCGTTCATCGTCTTCGATGACGCCGATGTCGACGTTGCCGTTGACGGTGCGATCCAGGCGAAGTTCCGCCGGCCAGACCTGCGTTTCGGCGAATCGCCTTTACGTCCAGTCGGGCGTTCATGATGAGTTCGCCGAGAAGTTCGTGGAGAAAGTCCGCCATTTATCGGTTGGTGATGGCTTCGCTCCAAGCGTGGCAATCGGACTTCGCGGAAGCTTTCCTTTTTTGTCCTCGTACGATAGGGCGGTAGCAGATTTCGGAGACCGCGCCTTTTGATCAAGCGCACCAGGACACCTGCTTCGCCGATAATGACAGCCTGCTCGGGCCTGATGGCCCTGCTGCTGCTGTCGCTGTTGTGCCTGGTCCAGTCGGAGGCGACAGCATCCACGACCGCCGTGTCGGGCGGCGCCAGCATCAGCATGGCCCGGCAGGGCGATGCGGTTGCGCTGCTGCGCGGCAAGACACAAGCTCTCGAAATTCGCACCGGCCGGCCGATCCCGATCAAATTCGCGGGCGGCAATCCGGGCGCGCTTCCGCCGGAAGCTGCTTTCCTCCTGCTCGACCAAGCTTTGCCGGTTTCGGCAGTGGCTGCGTCGGCGACCGTGCCTGCGCCGCAGGCAAGTGCCAACCAGCCCCGCGCGCCGCCGTCCACCTGACCTGAGCGGTCTTGGACCGCACTTTTCCAGCCCATCCCTTTTTCGCGTCGCGACCCGTGCGGCGGCTGTCGGCCGTCCATCGGCCGCGTCATGTTCGGAATATTTTCAATGCAACGCATCAAAACAGTCAAAACCCTGTCTTGCGCGGCCGCAGCCGCATTGTTCCTCTCTGTGCAGGCGCTCATCTGCATCGGAATCGTCTATTGGGCGATTGCCGAAACGCTCGGCCTCACGGGAACCGCGGCGCTGATCCTCGGCGTGATTTTTGCTGTGCCGTCGGTGTATGTCCTAATCACAGTCGTTCGCATGGCTTATGAGGCTGAGACCGACCCGGCAAACCAATAGGTCTGCGCTTTTGCGCAAGCCTCGCCGGCTTCGGCGTCCGCACTGACGACACATTTCTGAGCAAGAAGCGGGTCTGAGCAAGAAGCCAATCAAAGCAACTTTTTGCGACGAGCGGCGTTGCATCGCCGATCAGATTGGGCCGCCCCGGCAAGGCGTCCCATTGTTCGGTCGAAAAGCCGTCGGCCTTGAGGATCGGCTCCAGCAGCGCCTGCACGTCGGCCTGGATGCCGGGCCAAGTCAAATTCTCGACCGCGACCGTGTCACTTGGGCGAGTCGTCGCCATCAGCGCCACGGTGAGTGCATGCTGGGCCCTGCAGATAATGCGAGAAGGGTCGTCGGGCAGATGCCCATTGCGTGATAGCCAGCGAGCAGCCGCAGCACGGTCGCTCATCCGCCCGGCGTGGGGATGGTAGTCCAAGAGAGATGCGCGTTCGCGTCTCAGCACTTTGCGAGCCGCCCCCTCGAACCGCTCCGCCAAGCCCGGCAATGGCAGGACGTTGCGCGAAAGATCGATCGATGTGGCGGTGTGTTGGAGATCGAACGCACTAGCGTCGAAGTGGTGCGGCGAGCGCACGAAGGTGCCGCGTCCGACCTCTCCCACGACCAGACCGCGGGCGGTCAGCAGACGCACCGCATGGGAAGCCGTGTTGAGCGCCACGCCATGTTGATACGCAAGCGCGCGATGTGTCGGCAGCCTTGCGCCCGGCGGAAGGCTCCGATCTCGGATCATGTTTTCGAGCGCCGTGGCAAGCTCCGTCGCGCGGGATCTCAACAGCCCCTCCATTGTATCTGAGACAATGATTCGATTGTATCAGTTTGTTTAGGTGTGCCAAGAAGGCGGCCATGGAACAGCCCGCGCACTCCTTACGTCGATACGTTACCGCAGACGTCTTCACCGATCGCCCGTTTCAGGGAAATCCGGTGGCCGTTGTCCTCGATGCTGAAGGGCTCTCGACGGAGCAGATGCAGGCCATCGCTCGCGAATTCAACTATATCGAGAGCACCTTTGTGCTGCCCGCGAAAGACCCAGCTCACACCGCTCAGGTGCGCATCTTTACGCCCGTGCGGGAAGTACCCTTCGCGGGCCATCCCAACATCGGCACCGCTTTTGTGTTGGGGAGGGAGTTCGCGAAGCATGGCAACCAGCTGAACCAAATGACATTTGAGGAAAAGGCTGGTCTGGTCGCCATCGACCTGACGTGGAAGGACGCGAAGCTGGAGACCGCCGAGCTCGTCTGCCCCGAACCATTCAGCCGTCGCTCTCAGGTCACAGCCGAACAGGCGTCCGCCTGCCTGTGTCTCGACCCTGCTGATATTCACACCGAAGAACACCCGCCTCAAGTCGTTTCCGTAGGTCTGCCCTTTCTGGCGGTTGAGCTTAAAACGCGCGATGCTCTGCGCCGGGCTCGACCGGACAAGGCTGCCTACTCGAAGGTCTTTCCGCTCGACGGCGCGCGTTCGGTCTACACCTACACTCTTGCCGAGGACCCAGAGCAGCCGGATTGTGATCTTCAGGCACGAATGTTCACGGGCTTCATGGCCGAGGATCCTGCGTGCGGCAGCGGGACCGCTGCTGTTTCCGCTTTGCAAGCGGACTTGAGGAAAAGCGATAACCTTGCACTCCGAACCCGGCAGGGGGTGGATATGGGGAGGCCTAGCACTCTTTTGACGAGGGTCACGCGGAGCGAAGGCCATGACCCTGTCGTTCAGCTTAGTGGCCAATGTGTAGTCGTGATGGAAGGGGTACTGACGTGCTGAGGATTGGCCTGAACCTGCGCCAGTGTGCGTGACACGCAGTAACGTTTGAGCGTTGCTGGCGGGCTCATCTCGACCCCCCTGTTGGGCCGACATCGAACGCGCACCGTTCAACACGAACTCAAATACTGGGAAGCTAAAGCCAGCCAAATCAGACATTTCCGCCGATTCAAAAACAGGCCCAGCCTCGCTGAAGCGAGGCGGGGCCATAACCCGCGGCGTCAAAAGGAACCCCTTTGTAAGGCGCGTCGTGAGAGAAGAGACCTCTCGAGTGGCTTCATTTGCACAAGCGGCCCCTCTCCCAATATCGCAATATTGGGAGAGTGGTTCAGTCTGCGCACGCAAGATGGCGGTCTCCGCGCGCTCGACAGGACACTGGCAGCAGTGCGTCGGCCACGACGACGCACAACTATCCGAGGTCGTGGATCGTTACGCCCGGCACAACAGCCTTGGCGATCTCGCATAGGTGCTGGTGATGCGTAAGGTAGATCACCTGACCCGCACTTGCCATCTCGCCAAACAACCTGAAAACCTCTTCGGACCGGAAATGGTCGAAGGTTTCCATTATGTCATCGGCAATGAATGGCACTGAGGGTCGAAACTGGGCAAACTCGTAATAACCGGCAAGCCTCAGGGCCAGGTAGAGCTGAAAACGCGCGCCCTTTGACAGCGCGTCGGCGACCTTGGACTGCCCGTCGCGCTGCAATGCGATGAGGACTTCTCCGCCCTTCACAGGTTGGGTTGCCAGCCCCGAGTACTGACCGCGCGTGATGAGGGCGAAAGCGTCAGATGCCCGCTTCATCATCCCGGAGCGATGACGCTCACGGTATACGCGCAGAGCGTTCCCGGCGGACATAACTCCCAGTTTCAGCTCGATGTAACGGACGGCCTTTTCCTCGATCTCGAGTAGTACGGTGCGTCGTTCGGCATCTATTCGGGCAACGGCGCTATCGCCACCAATGGCATCCAGCTTGTCGGCCGCTCGCGTCTGCCGGATAAGCTGATTTTGTATGGCTTCATCAAGATCCCGAAACCGTTGCTCGCCTTCAGCCTTCTCGATTGCGAGGCTATCGAAATCGAGAGCATCCAATATCGACCGCGCTTGCGCGAACCCTTCCACCCCAAGTTCTGCCGACAACTGCTCCTCAAGGTCGGCTGCGGCAGCGCGCAGACGATCCCTGTCCCGCAGCAACTCGTCGCGTTCCACGACTTCAGACAGGGTAGCTACGCCAAAAACGCCCAGCACCTCGGTTTTGCGCCGCTCATGCGCCGCTGCTTCGACATTCAGAATGTCGCGAGTATCTTGCAGGCGCTGCAGGTCATTGACGAGGGCTGCCTTCGTCTCGCGAGCGCGATCGGCGCGCTCCAGGCGCTCAGCAAGCCGGATCGCTAACTGTTCGGGTTCGTCGCTGTTCGCCGACTCACCAGCTTCAGCCGCGGCAGCGGTGACCTCGACAATGAAATTGTCTCTATCTGCCTCCATCTTCTCGATGCGGAGCCGCATGGCATCCCGCTCCTGAATGCTTTTGGACAGTTCAGCCAATTGATCGAGTACGTTGCCGACGCCGGGCGCCGAAATGCCGCTCTCGAGCCAGGTGCCCTCAAGCGCTTCGGTAATGCCAGCCAGCCATTCTTCCTCGCGCCTTTCCGCCACGTCCAAAGCCCGTCGTCTCGCTGCCAGATCCTCCTCTTTCGCGCTCACGGTTCTAATCGCCTCGGCACGTTCTGCGTCCACTTTGAGCTGCCTGTCGAGGAACAGTTCTGCGACGGCCATGAGCGTCTCCAGATCTTCGCAGGGATCCGAGCCTATCCCGACGCTCTCCAGCGCCCGGATCAACTCCAGGCGTATCTGGTCTCCCTCGTCGACCGCGCGCCCTGCCTTCTTCCGTGCGAGCTCGATTACCTCCCAGGCCGCGAGCGCATCGGTGCGAGCAGAGGCACAGTTCTCGATCAGTTCGATGAGACGCTCGGGCGAGAATTCCAGGCTTGCCAGAAGCTCGCTGGCCGCCGCGCGAAGTTCCGAGAGCGCTGCCTCCTCTTTCAAGTCGATCTGTGCAAGGTGGTCGCGCGTACGCGCGATGGCGACCGTCGTTTCAGCGAGGCTGCGGATCGTTGTTCGGATCTCGGCGAGCTCCCGCGCGTTGACCAGCCGAACCGCTCCAATACTGTCGTCGCGAGACAGCACGACCGCGAAATCGTCGGCTGTTTCGCCAGTAAGCTCACCTCGATGCTTTGCCCAAGCCTCGTTGCGGGCGCGCCGGATGGCGGCGGCCGCTTCATCGTCAGCTACATCAGCCGAGGCACGAAGGGCATCCAGCCGCGCTGAGAGCAATTCGTGATTGCCCCGGTGTTCGGCAAGACGTTCGGAAAGCACGGCCCTGCTCTTTCCAAGCTCTGCTGCGAGCGTTTTCCATGCGCCAACCTGCCCAGCGCTCGGGACTGGCACCCTGGCCAGCGCCCGAGCATCCCCGAACCAGGGATGCAGGCGACTAATTGCCGCCTCCCATCGGATTGTGCTCGCGTCCTCGGCCTCGCGTGCCGCCTTGATGTCTTTCAGGTGCCCACCCCCCCGCGCTTTCGACAAAGCCGAGGCAAGCCTTGCCCTGGCAGGTTCGGGCACTGCCCTTTCTTCGCCAACCCGCTCGCGTGCCGTCTGAAGCGCATCCAGGGCAGCCGCGGCTTCGTCGCGGGCGACGCCCGCACGGGTAGCAATTCCGGATCGTTGCTCGACCATATTGCGAACAGCGCCAACGGTGGCAGCAGGCAGAAGCAGCGCAGCGGGGTCTGGCTCGGAGGATCTTCCCAGAGCAGCAAGGCAAATCGCCACGGCGTTATCGAGTATCTGCAGCTCCGTCCTGCGACTTGGCAGATCCAAGCCTGCCGAGACATAGCGCACCTTGCGATCCACCAGGCTGCGAACCCGCTCGGAGATCGCAAGGATCACCTCATCTACGTCAACCGATGCGATTTTCATCGTCACGCGCTCGACCTCGTCGGTATTCCCTGACAACCTTGTCCTCAGGCTGGCGTCGTCATCGATCATTTCGGCGACACTGCCTGTCCAGGTCCGTGGTGGTGAGGCGATGTCGGGCAACTCAGCCAGCCGGGCTGTCTTTCGTCGGATATCCGCGAGGATCGGGACTGCGTGAAGGTACTTCGCAATGGTATCAAGCCGAGCCGACAGCACTGACCGTTCGGCGATGCTGCGATCGTAATTTTCCGTCGCGTCCAGCCGTTCGGATTCAAGGGTCTCGAAGGTCGACGCCAGGGTGTCGATCGCCTCTCTCCCGGACTTCAGTTCCGCGAGCCGTTTCTTGAGCAGCGCAAGTTCGGTTCCGTGTGCCTGCTTGCGATAGAGCCCGTCCGCTTCAGCCTCGAGCGCGCTCAATGTGTCGCTTGCATGCCCAAGTCCGGCGCTGGCCGTGAACAGGAGCTTGCCCAGGTCGCCACGCGACTCCAGGATTGATTTGCCGCCTACTTCCAGTGTCTCGTCGTCCAACGAGAACATGGTCTGGTATGCGTCCCGGGACAAACCTGCGAGATGCGCCGTAATCGCCAACTCGCTTACCGGTTGGCCTGTCGCGTTCAGCAGCGAGTTGTTGCGTTGTTTCGTGCGCGAGAACGCATGCTCCTCTCCTCCGAATTCGAGCACACCGCCGATGCGCATCGCGCTGTACTCATGCAGGAAATTGTAGCGGCTGCGTTCTTCAATCCCGAACAGCAAGTCCAGACAGCCGGAAAGCGCGGTCGACTTGCCGGCCTCATTCAGCCCGAACACGATATGCAAGTCGGGCCCGGAATTCGGTTTTGGTCCAAACTCGATCGTCCTGTCGGTGAACTTTCCATAACGAATGAGATCAAGGCGCCGGAGCCTCATTGCGCTCCACCTGCCTTGAGGCGGGCCGTGACCAGGTCGGCGCCGCTGGCAAGGACGCTGTCGAGGAAGAGCTCCAGTGCAGCATCGTCCTTTCCGGCGAAGTCGCGCGCGTCAGGCGGGAGATCCGCGATCGTTTTCTGCACAAACGCCCTCGCTTCGGCACGAAAGGCTTCCGAACTGGCATCGGTGCGCATGGACTCGGCGAGTTCGAAAATCGGATCCGCGATGCCTTCGAGCGTTTCCGTCCTGGGTGGAGAAAGATCCAGCTCGAGCTTTTCCACCCATGTGTCGCCTGCCTGTTCCGCTGCCTGCTCGGCTTCGGCCAAAAGCAGATCCCTGTCCCGGATAATCGCCCACGACAATGGCGACGACCCGGTCACGGCCAGACGGGCCACGACATGGCGGGACCTGACCGAAGGCCGGAGAACTTCGAACGCGGATCGTACTCGCCCGACGGCCTCAGACCATTCGACCGTCCCAGTCAGGTCGACGCTCACCCGCTCGAACTGCGCGACACTCGTCAGTCTTTCCTCGATCTCGATGGAACGGTCGTCTCGTATCGTGACCAAGGTGACGGATTTCTCTCCGGCCTCGTTGATGTCCCTGCCTTGCGGCATTCCTGGCATCACCACCGTGCTCGCTCCAGGATGGACTTTCCGGACATGGATGTGCCCGAGTGCCCAGTAGTCAAAACCATGGCCGTGCAGATCAGCGACGTTGCAAGGGGCGTAGACGTCGTGACCGGGCGATCCTGCCAGGCTGGTGTGCATGATGCCCACGTTGACCGCCCCTTCACGGGCAGCTGTATACTTGGCGAGCAGGCTTTCCGGCGCCTTGGGGTTCGCGAAGCTCAATCCATGAAACATCACTTCCAGCCCGCCGGCTGTTTGGAGCACGGACTGGGGACGGCCGCCGAAGATTGTTACTGTGTCCGGAAACAGGAGTTGTTTCGATATCCGCGACATGGCGTCGTGATTTCCGCGGATCTTGAAAACCCTGATGCCGGCCTGGTGAAGGCGCGTCATCTGCGACGCCAGGAACCGCGCCGTTTTCATCGAAGTCTGATCGCCATCATAAAGATCGCCGGCAATGACGAGCGCGTCGACACGCTCCGCAAGGCAGAGATCCACTATTGCGACAAATGCCTGGCGACTGGCGTCTCCGACGAGTTCGGCAAGATCGGGGTTTCGCATCGCGAGGGAACGGAGCGGCGAGTCGAGGTGAATATCGGCCGTATGTATAAATCGAAATGCCATTCGGCGGTCTCCAGCCACGGGAAATACGGGGTTCGACCGCGGCCGAT
Source organism: Mesorhizobium tianshanense (assembly GCF_007830515.1). Lineage (GTDB taxonomy): Bacteria > Pseudomonadota > Alphaproteobacteria > Rhizobiales > Rhizobiaceae > Mesorhizobium > Mesorhizobium tianshanense. Next base: position 22,703 of record NZ_VLKT01000047.1, on the reverse strand, counting down.
AAGAAAATTACACTACACTCGGTGTTGTCGTCTCCAGCTCGAGCTATCATTCTTCTAGCGCTTACGCGCTAAAGTGGACTAGCGCTGTCGATGACTAGCAACCCATTTTGAGACCTCAGCATTCCCTTGACAACAAGATCCGAGACGGCTGCCGAGATCACAGACCTCAACTGTGCGCTGGTAGCTTTGAAGCCAAGCATCCGGGCAACCCTCATGGCGATCTCCTCTTCTGTCGCCCCAAGGTTCGACGTCACTACCTCGATAGCACCTTCGGCGATCTCCTCTTGGGCAATCATTTCCGGCTTCCGCAAGCCCGGGGACAGAACCTGACTTCGATCCCTCAGGGAGATTGGTGCATCTGGCTTGAAGCAAAAATTCCCACGCCGGGCCACCGCGCCGCGACTCTCAGCCACGATCAGACCTCGCTCAACAGCATCCAGAATCCTACCGCCCGCGCGCTGCAAACCCCACGCGTCTCGTATACGCGAGACCACTTCGTCGAGATGAACCGGTGCTTCCGTTGCTACAACTTGTTCGACCAGTCCGGCCAGCATGCCGGTTGGTGTTTCATGCAGGTCGAAGTGTCCGGGTCGCTTCAGCTCGGTCTCCACATAGGCTCGATGCGGAGTCTCGGCTTCTGATGCGTCCTCCAACCCGATTTCAGTCACGTTGCCTCGGTCGACGGTAACCACCTCGACGGTTACAGCGCGATGTCTCTGGACCCCCAACTCGAGGCGCGCATCGAGTTCCTTCCTCGCAGCCTCAATGGCCACAGCCGTGCGCTCCAGCTGCTCGCGCGGGCGCTGGAACCAGTCAGGGCTCCAGATGCGGTGAATGATCCAGCCGTGATCCTCCAGGACCGCCTGCCGGAGACGGTCGCGGTCTCTGGCCGAACGCGAAGAGTGGTACGCTATGCCGTCGCATTCGATGCCGAGGATGTAACGCCCTGGCCGCTCGGGATCGGCAACGGCAAGGTCGATGAAGAAGCCGGCGATACCCACTTGGGCATGAACCTGGTAACCTTTCGCGATCAGCGCATTTGCTACTTGCTCTTCAAAGACGGAATCCATCTCCCGAGTAGTGACCTGGGCGAGCGACAGTCGTCCCGTCCTCGCATAGTGCAGGAAGAGCTTGAAGGCGAAGACGCCTTTTCCCTTGCCCCGCTCTAGGTCGATATCCTCGTCTGTTATGGAAGCGAAGACCTCGCAACTACGCTTGGCACGGCTTATCAGTACGTTCAGGCGGCGCTCGCCGCCTTCCGCTCCAAGAGGGCCGAAACGCATAGCCATGTAGCCCTGCGCATTCTTGGCGTAGCCCACTGAGATCAGTATGACGTCGCGCTCATCACCCTGAACATTCTCAAGGTTCTTGACGAAGAAAGGCTCGCTCGAATGAGCGTGGAAGAACGCCTCGGTATCGGGATTCAACCGCCGCAGCGCCTCAAGTTCGTCCTGAATGGCACGACGTTGGCTCACTGAGAATGTCGCAACGCCAAGGGACTCCTGAGGATTCGACTTCGCATGGCGGATGATCGCCTCGGCTACGGTTCGGGCCTCGACAGGATTTGTTCCAGTGCCGCCGGAGTCAAAGACTCCCTCCGGCACATGATGGAACCGCAGCCCCATACCTGCCTCTTGGGTGTAGGGGCTCGGTACGATGAAGAGCCGGTTCTCGTAGAACTGGCTGTTCGAGACGGCGATCAGGGACTGGTGGCGGCTCCGGTAATGCCACCGGAGCATACGCTGCGGCAGACCACGGGCCGTGAACAGGCCCAGGATGCTTTCGATGTCGGCAACCTGTGCACCCTCCCCGTCATCGTCCTCAGTCTGCGATCCCGTCATCTTGGCGAAGAATGTCGTGGGCGGCAGCTGGCGTTCGTCGCCAACGACTACGACCTGTCTGGTTCTGGCGATCGAGCCAAGCGCATCCACGGGCTGTATCTGCGAAGCCTCGTCCATCACCAGCAGGTCGAAAGACATTCGCCCAGGTGACAGGAACTGCGCAACGGAGAGCGGGCTCATCATGAACACCGGCTTGAGCGCCTGGATCGCAGGACCTGCCCTCTGCATCAGCTGCCGGATAGGCATATGGCCGCGTTTACGCGCCATCTCCGAACGAAGCAGTCCGACTGGTCCAGCTCCGCCGTCTCTCGGAGGAATCCTTCGATGATGGGCGGTTACCACCTCAATCGCACCAGCCTTGATTCTCTGCCGGTCCAAGTCAGCGAAGTCGCGCACGGCCCTGGAGTGTAGTTCTCCGTCGAACCTCGCTAGCTCCGGCTCGTCGGTCGCCATCGCCATCAGCATCCGCTCGTAGTAGGCGATGTCAAAGGTCGATCGCGCCGATCCAGTAGCCACCTGGCCTTTGGCTAGGGCATCTATCAACTCCCCGAGCCCTGCCTTTCGCGCACTGTCGGATCGTTCCCGGTAGGCAACCCATTTCGAGAGCTGTTCCAGATGCTCAAGCCACGAGTTCAGCCTCGAAATGAGCTCGGATATCTCGACCTCTGAAAAGTCCTGTGCTCCAAACAAGGAAGCCGCGTCAGCCTTCAAGTCTCCTGCAAGCGCCTTGAGTTCCTCGACTACCTCCTGGGACACTTCGTGCGCGGCACGCGCCGATGCGGCGACCTCCACCCTTCCGGACAAACGCGCTGCGAGATGTCGTAGCGCGCCATTCTGCCGTAACCACAGTTCGCCGTCCGCCAGACCAGTCCAGTCGGACATACGGCCGGCCCACGCCGAGCCGAAAGCAGAATTCCCAAGAGTGTGGGCGGCGTCGACCGCCTGAGCAAGCTCCTGTAGCTGCCCTATACGGCGGACGAGGTCCAGGCGATCTACGATCAGATCTGGCGGCGAAGCTAAAACCTGCCGTGAGAGTTCGTCCGCTCGGCTGAGGGCCTGCGCCTTCGCTTCCACTAGGTGCAATGCGGCACGCTCGACGGAAGCCACGTTACCCAGCGCAGACGAAGCGAGATGCCCCAGATCGTTCCAGAAACCCTCGATGATAGGCCTACCGATTTCGATAACCTTGCGAACCCGCCCTGCACGCGCGCCAGCCTCGGAGCGCTCCGCCATTCGGCCCGCGATGAGCCGAGGTTCCGCGCCCAGCCCCCGCAGCGTCCGCATCCACTCCACCAATGCCAGAAGCGGTGCAGAAGGCGACCGCTCCCCGCGCCAATCCCCGCCAAAAGCTGAACGGCCAAAGGCGTCGCCCTCGCGGATTCTTGCAGCGGCGGCCTGTCCCTTCATCAGAATGTCGAGCAGACGGACCAAGTCCGCCGTAGGAGCTTTGGAATCGACTACAATGGAACGCATAAGCGCTGTCGCCCGACGGTAGTCGCTGTTCAACGCTTTCAAGATACCTGTGTGGATGGCAAGCGCCTGCCGTGCCGCGGCCACGTCGGTGCTCCACGCGGCGTCCACGACCTTCCCTTGGAGTTCGGCGCGAGCGGCTTCGAGCGTCGCAATATTGTCCGCGAGATCGCCCGCCTGCTCAAGTCCAGATTCCCAGACGGTGGCGGCGAAGGCCTCAGGACTCGCGTTAGGAGCAGCCGCTACTCGCTCGCCAGTCACGACCAGCCTGAGGAGGCCTGCCAGCGTGTCTGGCAGGACTGTCGACCCCAATTCCTGATTAAGCCGTTCAGCCTCTTCTCTCAGACGCGGTAGCAGAATGGTGAGCTGTCGCGCGCGGACAAAACCTTCTTTGGGAAACTCCGAGGGGAGCTTTTCGAGCTCCAGCTCAAGGCCTTCAATGAAAGTGTCGACGGCCCCCATCGCCAAGTGCTCAGAGAGTTCTGCGGATTTGCGCGCGAAGTCGGCGCCTGTCCATAGCAGTGATGAGATGTCTTTTGTCTGGTCATCCCAGGAGGACGAGGCCAGCGCCTCGGGAGGAAACGAGGGTGCTGCCGCAAGGAGTTCCGCGCGATCCTGCACTGGGCCGCTGTCGCCGAGGATCTGCGAAGGTTCGGACTCAATCTCCTTGGAGATGGCCGCCAGTTGCTCCCGGAGCGGCCTTGCCCGGGCCAGTAAGGACTCAATGCGAGGAACCAGCCTCTCGACGGTGGTCGGGAGGACGCCGTCGAGACCCACTCCTCGCCAGGGATGATGGATCGGCAGGCCGATCTCGTCGATTCGCCGAGAAACCTCGTCCAGCAGCCCCCGACGCATGGAGACACCGTCGGCTGGCCAGTCGGTGGCGCCGTCAAGCTGGATATCTACGGGTCTTTGCCCCTGCTGCTGGAGTCGGATCAGCTCGCCAAGAACCTGGTAGGGGGTGAGTTCGGAAACCCCGCGCGGAACGTGCATGCGGGCTGCGTGAGCATTCAGCTTATCACGTGCCTCAAGGAGGCGGTCGGTCAGCGACGTGGGAAACTGTCCCTGAGGCGATCCGAGTTGCCAGGTGCGGCGCAGCTCCTCCAGCATCATGCGTTTGTTCGCCTTGTTGCTATGGAGCTCGAGGCAGGCGTCCCCCACCCCGGCAGTGTCAAGCCGTCGCTTTACGACCTCCAGCGCTGCCATCTTTTCGGCTACGAACAGCACGGTCTTGCCATCGGCTACCGCCGACGCGATGATGTTCGCAATCGTCTGCGATTTTCCCGTCCCTGGCGGGCCTTGAATAACCAGGTCGCGGCCCTTCCTCACGTCATGGATCGCGAGTGTCTGAGAACTGTCGCTGTCGACGATATGCAGCATTTCGGCCGGCGCGATATGCGGATCGATCGCGATGTCGTCGGACATCAGCGGCTCACGTGTTTCGAATCCATCCGAAAGAAGCGAGCGAATCTTCGGCTGGTCGATAATCCTTGTGCCGTCCGGCCAGATGTCCGGATCAAGATCGCGGTACATCAGGAACTTCGCGAACGAGAAGAATCCCAGCACCGTGTCGTCGCGGAGCACCTCCCAGCCCTCCTTCGTCGAGACTGCTTCCGCGACAGCATCAAGATAGCCCGAGGTATCGAAATCGTCTCCCGCTTCGAAAGGAGGCATTGCGAGCTGGTGCAGCCGGTCGAGATAGGCCTCAAGTGAGAGGTTTGCGGTATGATCCTCAGGCCGAGCCCTTAGTCGGAACCTTTCCCCGGCCGCCCCTCGTTCGAGCCGAACCGGCACCAGTATGAGCGGAGCGTGCCGGATATTCTCTTTGTTGTTCGGGTCCACCCACTTCAGCATGCCGAGCGCCAAGAAGAGGATGTTAACGCCCTGCTCCTCTTCAAGGGTCCGGGCGTCGTGGTAGAGGTCGAGGAGCCGTCGTTGCAGACCAGTTGGTGTCATCCGCGTCTGCAGTTTGGTATCCAAATGCCGCGCAGACACTCCCCTATCGTCGCCTTGATCGTCCTCTGGTTGAGCAAGGCCAACCAGGGAATAGTCGATCTCTTCGTCCGGAACGTCGCTTTCTGCCTGAACCGCCTTCGACCTGTCAGGCTTCCCGGCCAGAAAAGTGAACGCCTTCCCTTCGTTCACCAGTAGTCGGTAGATTTCTGAAGACCTCTCATCGACTACATCGATTGTCTTCGCGCTTTTTGAGAACCGGGGCACATTCAAAAGGCGATTGCGGGCGGAAAGATCCAGCAACTCGGTTCTGGCGCGCTCGAGCTTTTCCTTCAGAGGGAGGTCACTCTGGAAGACAGATTTTTCGACGTCCGACAATTGTAGCCCCCCTGCAAAGCAGGAGCGAATAGAGCCTACCCAAGCTCCGGCTGCAACAACAAACGATCCGTGTTAACTTCAGCAAACTAGAAACACGTCGTTTCCATGTTGGAACCTTATTGCAAATTACGAATTACGAAATTGAATGGCCTGTCAGATCAGGCCAAGATTTCGATAATGCCCGCTCCTGACCCTGAAGAGATGTTCGGACCTTCTGCTGCCTAACACGATGGGCTTTCCGGCGTGCTGCCCTCTAGGCAAGGTTTTCATTGCCGCTGCTGTAGAGATTTGTATAACTGGCGCGGCGTGCCCGGTGAAAATTGGGACGTGAAGCAATCGCAGTAGGCATCAATAGATTGCATGACGCCCAATAGCGTCGCGCCACTAAAGCTTAGGTGAATACAAAGTTCGATTTTGGCATTCACTCTCCAACTGTAAGTTTTATACCGTAGAGTAGATCGAGAAGTTAGGGGTGGACAATTTTTGAGCTTGGTCGTGACAGGCTCGGAGCGGCCCCAGTAAGCGCAAGGTTTTTGAAAGCGCTTCACCCCCGAGGGAATGTCACATTTCTGGCACCTCGAAGTATGCTTACAATGCGAAGCCGACACGCAATCACATCAATCCCCCGATTCAGCTTAGCTGGAAAAGCAGATTTGTGTATAACAAACCGCGCAACAAATAGAGCAAAAATATAATGATTTCAATGCCATCGGTATGGAAATTGGCTAGTCGAGCTTCATCGCCGCATCGTGACGATAGTCCACCACGCATTCTTTTGGTTTGGGACCGGTCGAGATCGCGCGGCAGCTAATTTAGGTCGTTCATCGATCTGCCGTATCATTGCGAACGACAGTGCCCATTAACAGCATCGACTGTGAGCTCCTTCTGGGACCGGTCTTAAGCTACCGCGCATGTGCTACTGACCGAGGCCAAGGCCGAAGCTCCGCTTGTCTTTCACACGCGCGTCGGCGAGCTGCGAGTTACACATGGCCCGCATGGCTACCGACTGGACATTCCCCGTCTGCCGCCAGAGCCATTGGAGGCGCTTCCCGCAGAAATCGCACGTGTTTTCGGCAATCCACCTGTCGGCATCTTCCGAAACTTCGAGAACATCTTCGCCGATCTCGGCAGCGCGGATGCTGTGCGTAGCTTTGTCCCTGATCTTGCCTCGATTGCCCGCCTGGGGTCTACGGGCCTTGTCGTGACGGGGCAGGAAGCCGACAAAGGGCGAGCGCATTTCGTGTCCCGTTACTTTGCCCCCGGAGCGGGCATTCCAGAGGATCCAGTCACCGGGTCAATCCATGCCACACTGGTTCCTTACTGGGCCGAGCGGCTGGGTTGCGAAAGGCTGATGGCCTATCAGGCCTCGGCGCGCGGCGGCTGGCTTGATTGCGAATTGACCGAAGATCGAGTCATTCTGGTCGGGAATGCCGTGACCTTCATGAAAGCCATGATTTCCCTTCCCGATGGTGCCGTGTAGGCGCTCTCAGAACGCCCGTGCCAATCGCTCCGGAACGCCCATCGCGCCGACGAGAATATCCTTAATCAGCAGATGTCACTCACCGCTGTCAATGATGACCTGCCGGCTATTGTCGTCGCGGTGGTAAAGGGCAGCCGCGTGGGTATCTTCGCCGGAGCGATGCCCACGCTGGTTACAGCGGTGGTAAAGGCACTGCCGTGATCCCGTCGGGCGTGCGGGTGTGGCTGTCGATGATGAGGCATGACAACTGGTCGAGGGAGTCGCTATCAAAAAGCGGAAGGGCGTAAGGTGCGCCTACCAAGCAACAGCAGTGTATTTGGTTTCGATATATTCCATAATCCCATGACGCCCGCCCTCGCGACCGAGGCCGCTGGCCTTCATTCCACCAAACGGCGCCGCCGGATCGGAAACGAGTCCGCGATTGAGACCGACCATGCCGGTCTGCAACTGCGATGAGAGCCTGAGCCCGCGCTGCAAATCGCTCGTATAGAGGTATGAAATCAGCCCGAATTCGGTGGCGTTGGCCGCGGCAATTGCGGCGCCTTCATCGACAAAGGATGCAACAGGCGCCACAGGGCCGAAGATTTCCTCGTTCATCATCTTCGCATGCCCCGGGACATCACGAAGAACGGTCGGCGCGTAAAAATAGCCGGAGCGATTCAGCCGGTGCCCGCCCGTCACCACCTTTGCACCGCACGCGACCGCGTCCTTGACGAGATCATCGATTCTTTCGACAGCGTCCTGATTGACGAGCGGGCCGCATTGTGTGGACGGCAGCGAACCGTCATCGACTTTTACAGCGCTCATGCGCGCGGCAAACGCCTCCACAAACCGCTCGTAAAGCGCCTGATGAACATAGAACCTATTGGCCGCGGTGCACGCCTCGCCGCCGTTTCGCATCTTGGCGAGCATTGCGCCGTCAAGCGCCGCATCAAAATCCGCATCCTCGAAGACGAGGAAGGCGGCGTTGCCGCCAAGCTCCATGGAGCAACTGATCACCTGATGCGACGCCTCGCGCAGGAGAACCCGCCCGACTTCCGTAGAGCCTGTGAAGGAGAGCTTGCGCACGCGCGGATCTTGTAGAATGGCGCTCACGACTTTGCCGGTGCTGCGTGTTGTCACCACATTGACGACGCCGGCCGGCACACCGGCTTCCCCAAGGATTTCCGCGACGGCATAGGCCGTCAATGGAGTTTCGGTGGCCGGTTTCAGAATGCAGGTGCAACCGGCGGCAAGGGCCGGCGCAATCTTGCGCGTTGCCATGGCCGCCGGAAAATTCCATGGCGTGACCAGCAGTGCGATGCCAATAGGTTCGTGCTGGACCATAATATTGTAGGCGCCTGACGGCGAAGGGCCGAGTTCGCCCGCAAGCCTCACCGCTTCTTCCGCATACCATCGGAAGAATTCGGCCGCGTAGGCGACCTCCCCCTTTGCATCTGCTAGTGCCTTACCGTTTTCCGTGGCAATCAGTGCGGCAAGAAAATCCGCTCTTTCCGTCATGAGCTCAAACGCGCGCCGTAGGACTTCGGCGCGCTGACGAGGTGCGGTTTTCGCCCAGTTTTCAGCTGCGGCAGCTGCCGCATCGACCGCGGCAATCCCGTCCTCCACCGAGGCGTTGGCGACGGAGGTGATGGCAGCCTCCGTGGAGGGATTAAGAACCTCGATATCCTCGCCTCCCCGTCCCTTTCGCCAGTTTCCGCCGATCAGCAATCGAGTCGGCAGGTTGTCGAAGGCATAGGTGGAAGACTTCAGTGCTTCGTCCATGATGTTCATCCGTTGAATGAGTTTCTTGTCAACTGGCCGCAAAGGCGGCTGCAGCTACGAAAGCAGCCGCGGGTCGCCGTGATATGCCGCCTGCAGGATGGTCTTCATGCTCTCGACGTCGAGTGGCATGGGATTGTTCTGAACCAAGCGGGCCGCAGTCATGGCCTGTTCAGCCGCCCAGCCGATCCTACCTTCCTGGAAACCCAGTTCGGCGAGAGTGCGTGGGATGCCGACAGCGGCAAACAGGGCGGTGACCGCATCGATACTGGCTTCGGCCATGGCCTTCGCGTCACCTTTGGGCGGCACGCCCATCGCCGCCGCGACCTGCGCATATTCGTCCCGACGGGCCGGAAGGTTGAAGCGCATGACGTAAGGCATCAATGCGGCGACGCCGACGCCATGCGCCGTGTGAGTCAGCGCGCCCACGGGATATTGTAGAGCATGCGCTGCGGCATTGCCGGCATTGGCGAAAGCGTGGCCCGCCAGCATCGCGCCAAACATGAGTTGTGATCGTAAATCGAGCCGACTCCCGTCCTCGACTGCGCCGACCAGCGCCCCGGAAATCAGCCGGATCGACTCCAGTGCATGATGGTCGCTAATGATGTTTTTGCCGACAAAGACGCGCTCCAGTGGTAGGTCCGCTCCCTCGTTGCGGCGGATCGCGGTAAAGGATTCGATGCCATGGGTCAGCGCATCAGCACCCGCGACAGCGGTCAGCGAGGCCGGGCAGGAGAGCGTCAGCTCGGGATCGCAGATGGCGACGGCCGGGATCAGTCGCGGATCGGAAATGCCCACTTTCAGGGTCTTGTCTGGGTCGGAGAGAACTGCGACCGGCGTGACCTCGGACCCCGTTCCCGATGTCGTCGGCACGGCAATGACCGGCAACACCGCTTTAGCCACCTTGAACTCGCCATAGTAGTCCTGGGGTCGTCCCCCAAGGGTATGGATAAGGGCGGTGGTCTTTGCAAGATCGAGACAGCTTCCGCCGCCGATCGCCACTATGCTGTCCGGCTTTGCCGAGCGCGCGTGCGCCAGCGCCTCGTCGATGCAGCCGAGCGGTAGGTCGGGTATGGTGCGGCTGAAAACAGAGACGTCGACACCGGCCGCTCCGATGTCCTCTACCATAGCCCTGAACATCGGATCGGCGGCCAACCGCTCGTCGGTGCATATCAGGGTCCGGCGTCCGAAACTCGAGACGACGCGGCCCAACATGGCGCGCTGCCCCGCACCAAAATAGACGGCATTCGGGCTGCGGAAGGTTCCAAACATCTAACTCTCCAGAGATGAACAATCGGCGAGGTGGCGCAGTTGCGACCAGATCGCATCGGGGATTTCGAGACCACGCGTCAGATTCTCCGCGCGCCGCGAACGTGAGCGGTCGCCGGGTACGGTGACCGTCTCGCCTTCGCGGATGGGCGGGCATGCACGTACTTCGTCGAGATAGGCAGCAAGACTTGCCCCACTCTCGGCGTGTGGTTCTATGACGATGATTACATCGCCCTTGGTGGCCCGCAAAGTGGAGTCGAGCGTGCCAGTGACATTCGTCCCAAGTGCCGAGGCCGTAAGGCTGGCGACGAGAAGCTCGAACCCAAGCGCAAGGCCGTAACCCTTTGCATCGCCGAAGGGCGCGATGGCGCCCTGGCGCGCGGCAGCGGCATCCGTGGTCGGGTTGCCCTCGGCATCCAGCGCCCAGCCCGGCTCGAGCGGCTGTCCGCGATTGGCGTAGTCATGCACCTTTCCCATGGAGATCAAGCCGGTCGCCATGTCGAGAACGAAGGGGTCCGGCTGAACCGGCACGCCAATGGCAATCGGATTGGTGCCGATCAGCGCCTTGCGCCCGCCCCACGGATGAACGAGCGCCTCGCTGGTGGAAAGCACGATGGCAATCTGTCCGTCGCGAGAAATCTTTTCCGCGTACCAGCCGATGGCTCCAAGATGGCCGCTATTGCGGATCGCAGCGACGGCCATGCCGAGGCGGCCGGCTCGCTCGCATGTCCGCGCGATGGCCTCGCACGCTACTACTGGCCCGAGACCGCCCTCGCCATCCACGTCCAGAAGCGCATCGCCGCGCCAGTTCTGCCGGCCGGTGGCGCGAGGATCCGCCACGCCGTTATGGACACGCTCGACTATGCGTGGCAGGCGCAAAAGGCCGTGTGAAGCCAGCCCGCGCAATTCGGCCTCGATCAAGACTTCGGCCTGCAGATCCGCATGGGACTGCGGCGTCCCGACACCACGCAGCACTCGCAATGCGACGGACCGCGCCTCCTCCAATTCGATCAGCATCGGCCGTCTCCCCAGCAGCTGTGGAAGGGCGCCATATCTCAGTTTCCGGTGGCGGGAACGAGCGTGTGCGACAGTTTTTCGCAGCCATCGTCCGTGACAAGGAGCATGTCCTCGATGCACACGCAGCCGAAACTGTGGTCGGCGATGATCGGTTCGACGTAAAAGCACATCCCAGCTTCGAGCTGCATCGGGGGATGACCGCGAAACAGGGGCGTTTCCGTCAGGTCGAGCCCAAAGCCGTGGCAGAGCGAAAAGTCCCAAGCGGAGAAACCGCGCTCGGCGATTACCTCGTTCATGACCTCGACCACAGAAGTGGTGGTCACTCCGGGCCGCGTATGCCGAAATACCGCATCGTTCGCTGCTGTTGCCGCCTCGAGAAGAGCAATGATCTGCCTGGAGGGATGCGCCACGACATTGCGTGACATGTCCGACTGGTAGCCAAGCAATTTGCAGCCGAGATCGATGACGACGAGGTCGGTAGGCGCGATGATGCCGCCCGGGCGAGCGAAGACGTTTTTGAGGCTGCCCCGCCGGCCCGTCGCGGGAAAGCAGCCGAATGACATCCGCTCGGCGCCCGCCGCGATGCAAGCGCTGTTGGCGACGGCGGCGACCTCGCTTTCACTTGCCCCGGGCACGGCTGCCCGCATCGCCACATCCATGGCGCGCGAGGTCAGGTTCGCGACGCGACGAATGACCGCGATCTCTGCCGGGCTCTTAATCGCACGCTGCCGGGCGAGCAGGCTATCGCCGGTGCGCAGCGCCCTTTCACCATAAGCCTTGGCGAGCAATCGCGCCGTCCCGTAAGGGATCTGCGCGTGGCCCGCGACGACGACCCGATCGTCGGGAATGCCCCACTCGGCCAGTACTGCAGCGCTTTTTTCAAATAAGTCGTCGGCCGATCCGGCAAAGGAGACCCGAATGTCCCTGAGCCAGCTCGTCTGGATATTCGAATGCATGGGCTCGCCGTGAGCCGTGGCATTGGTCACCAGAACCGGCGCGCGTTCGCGATGGATGAGCACAACCGAGGTACCCCAGATCATGTTAAATCCGGAGAGATAGCGAATATTGCCCCCCCGATCTGCATCTTCCCAGACCAGAAGGGCATCAATGTCGGCGGCGTTCATCGCGGTTTGCAGCGTAGCTACGCGACCCTCGAACTCGGCGACGGGGAAATCCAGTTCCAGCCAGGGTTCGCGATCGGTCCACCCGTAGGGTACCTTTGCAGTCATTGGTCGTCGTCCTTTTCGTTTGGCTGATCAGGGGGCACCAAGGGCCACGAGCAGGGTCTCGATATCGGCCATGCTGTTGAAGCCGTGCACCGAGATGCGCAGGCGGCCATCACCCGACGCCACCAGGATGCGGGCCTCGGCCAGGCGGGTCGCAAGTTCGACGGAGTGGTTAGTGCGAAGCGCAATCGACGTGCCGCGGCGTTCCTCTTCGGCCGGCGTCCATACCGGCCATCCGAGCCGTTCAAGACGGTTCCGCAACTCACCCGAAAGCGCCATTGCGTGGCTTGCCACGGCGCTGGCCTGGGCGCTGGCCAGCACGTCAAGACCGGCGCCAAGGGCATAAAGGGCCGGGAAGTCTGGATTGCCGAGTTCGAATGCTGCAGCACCACGTTTGGGCGCGAAATCAACGCCATTGCTGGCAGCCGCATAGTCGGTGACGGAGAACCAGCCAGAGGCAGGGCTTTTCGGTTCGCCCAGCCGCGCCTCGTTCCAGACCAGGATGCCGGTGCCGTGGCTGCCGAGCAGGAATTTGTGGCCGCACGACACCATGATGTCGGCGGCATCGGATGGAACCGGCAGCACTCCGAGCGAGTGGGACACGTCGAGCGCCAGCGCTACGCCGCGTTGACGCAGGCGCAAGGCGAGGCCGGCGATGTCGTGCCGACGGCCGTGGCGATAGCTGACATGGCTGACGAGAACGAGCCGGGTGCGGCTGTCGATGGCGGCCAGCAGGGCATCCTCCACGGCATCCGGATTGGCATCGAGCACGCGTAGCGCTACGCCGAACCGAGCGAGGCCGGCACCAGCCAGGACGACGGAAGGGAAGTCGTCGGCGAGGGCGACGACATTGTCGCCCTCGCGCCAGTCGATGGCGTTAAGTGCTGCCGTCAATGCCGCGCTGGCAGAAGCCAGAAAGCCGATCCGCTCCCGTTGCTCAATGCCCATCAGGAGGGCGAGGCGACCGCGCACTTCATCCAGTTTGGCCTCAAGACGCCGGCGGCCGAAAATGCCGTCACCCTTGTCAGTGGCATAGCGCGAGTAGGCGGCGATCCCGGCGCGGGGCAGCGGGGCTTCCCCCCCGGACAGCAGATGCACGGTCCCCGGCTCCAGCGCCAACCGCGCCGGGTCGATAGGTGGAGGGGTCGGATGGCCCGTCAGAGCCCCCTCCCCAGCACACTTTGCAGGAAGGATTGCGTGCGCGCCTTGTTGGGCTTGCCGAAAATCACCGCCGGCGCGTCGTCTTCGACGATCAGGCCCTCCTCCATGAAGATGGTGCGCGTCGCCACGTCCCGGGCAAAGCGCATTTCATGGGTGACAATCAGCATGGTGATAGTGCTTTCCTGGGCCAATCCCTGGATCACGGAGAGCACCTCATCGACGCGCTCCGGGTCGAGCGCCGAGGTCACCTCGTCAAACAGGATGATGCGCGGCTGCATGGCGAGGGCGCGGGCAATCGCTACCCGTTGCTGCTGGCCGCCGGAAAGTTGCCTGGGATAGTGGTCGGCCTTGTCGGCGAGCCCCACCGTGCATAGCAAGGCCATGCCCATGTCGCGGGCTTCCTTTGACCCCATCTTCTTAACGTGGATTGGCGCCTCGATGACATTCTCGATGGCCGTGCGATGAGGGAACAGGTTGAACTGCTGAAACACCATGCCGATGTCGCCACGCACGGCGCGGGTCTCCTCCGGCGTGGCGGGGACCAGACGACCGCCCTCTGGGCGCTGGCCCAGGTAGCGCCCGAAGACCTCGATGGAGCCAGCGTCGAGTTTTTCGAGCGTCATCAGCACCCGCAGCAGCGTGGTCTTTCCCGAGCCGCTACGCCCGATGATCGAGATGCGCTCGCCCGGCGCGACATCGAGGTCGAGCTTGTCGAGAATGGTCAGGCTACCAAAAGCTTTCGAGACGCCACGCAGCCGCAGAGCCGGCGATGGGGGGATATTAGCGGGCAGCATAGCGCTTCTCCAGCAAACGGACGGCCACGGCGGAAAACAAGCTAAAGATCAGGAACAGGATTCCGACCATGGTGAGCGGCTCATAGTAGCGATAGCTGCGGTTCGCCTCGGCAAGGGCGACGCCCAGCATCTCGAGAATGCCGATGGTGGCCAGTACCGGCGTATCCTTGAACATGGCGATGGCGTAGTTGCCGAGCGGTGGAATGATCGGCGGCAGCGCTTGTGGCAGGATGATCCGACGCCAGACCAGCGCGCGGGGCATGTTGAGCGCGTGCGCCGCCTCCCATTGGCCGCGCGGTACTGCGGTGATGCCAGCGCGGTAAACCTCCGACATGTAGGCGGCGTAGTGGATCCCAAGCGCGATGACGCCGGTGAGATAAGTGGGAAGCGCGATGCCGAACTGCGGCAGGATGTAGAATAGAAAGAAGAGCTGGATCAGCAGCGGTGTATTGCGGATGAACAACACCACCGCCGTCGTTGCGTAGCGGACGATGCGAAGGCGTGAACGATTGAGGATTGCCAAGAGCAGGCCGAGCACTGCCGCCAGCAACGTGCCGAGCACCGTTGCCTGCACGGTGACGACGGCGCCCTTGAGCAGCAGCGGCGCGATCTGCAGAAGATAGGTGAGATCGAAATTCATGGGCGGAACTCGAGGTCACGACCGGCGCCCATGCGCTTTTCCAACCAACGCATCCCCAGGGTCAGCACCATCGCGGTGGCAAAATAGATCATCAGCACCAGGCCATAGATCTCGAGCGTGCGGCCCGTCGTCTGGAACAATGTGTTGCCGGCGAAGGCGAGGTCAAAGATGGTGATCAGTGACAGCAGTGATGTCGCCTTGAGCAGTTCGATCAACAGATTGCCGAAGGGCGGCAGCATCGTCACGAAAGCCTGTGGGAAGATCACGCGGCGCAGCGCCATTGCAGGCGACATGTTGAGGGCGATACACGCCTCGCGCTGACTCTTGGGCACACTGCCTATGCCGGCGCGCACCACTTCGGAGCCGTAGGCGCCTGTATTTAGCGCCAGCACCAGGACGCCAGTGGTCACCGGGTCGAGCGACAACCCGAACAGAGGCATCACGTAAAAGAAATAGAACAGCTGAACCAACAGCGAGGTGCCGCGGAACAATTCGACATAGATGACGGCCAGCCACTGCAGTAGCTTGATCGGCGAGAGCCGCGCCAGGCCGCTCGCCAGTGCCATTACCAGCGCGAGCGGTGCCGCAAACGCGGTCACAAGGAGGGTCGTCTGCAGTCCCTTCATCAATTGCGGGAGCAAGTCGAGCAGAGCCGTCATCGTCGCCTTTCACGGGGAAGCCGGTGGGCGACCGGGCGTAGAACCCGACCGCTTGCAGTCAGGCTTGGCAGAGCGTTTCGATGGACGGCGTCTCGGCCGTGGGGGTCAGCGCGGCCGGCAAGCCCCATTTCTCATTTATCTTGGCGAGTTCGCCGCTGGAAACGAGCTTGGCGAGACCGGTATTGTAGGCCTCGCGCAGGGCTTTGCTGTCCTTGTGGAAGCCCATGGCGGCATAATCGATCGCCGGTTTGCCATTAACCACCGGGTCGACAAAGTCGTCGACGAGTTGAACGCTGGAATCGTTCATCGCCTTGATTGTCGAGGCGATAATGACAAGCGAGCTGATCACGGCGTCGGCGCGGCCACCCTTGACCGCCGACAACAGCGTCGGCACGTCGGGCAGAACGACCCAGTTCGATTCGGCAATACCTGCGTTTTTGACGTATTCCTCGTCGACAGAACCGCGGATGAAGCCGATCCTGGCGTTGCCATTCTTGGCCACGTCGCCGAGCGACTTTAGGCCCATCGGGTTGCCGGCAGCTACCACCAGCCCCTCGCGGCTCAGGGAATCGGGGTTGGCAAAATCAATGAGCTCACAACGCTTCGGCCGGACGAAGAGACCGGTGCAAATAACGTCGAAACGACGGGCGACGAGGCCAGGAATGAGCGCGCCGAATTCGGTCAGCGAGGCGTCGAGCTTTTCGACGCCGGCATCGCGCATCGCGGCACGAAGCACATCAGGGGACTGCCCGGTCAGGTCGCCTGCCTTATCAAGAAAGGCATAGGGCAGCTGGTTGGACATACCGACGCGCAACGTCGAGGGCATTTTGTCGTCGGCAAAGCTGCGGCCGGTTAAGGCCAGCAGTCCGGCACCGGCGAGGCCGGCACCAGTCAGTTTCATCAGGTTCCTACGCGTCAAGGTCATAGTTCATCTCCTCCCGAACTTGGCCACGAGGGTAAGAACCACAAACGTGCCTAAGTTGCAAGTATATTTTCGACAATCTTCAAAACGCAGATTTGGTTTGCCTCCGCACAGCGGCTCACGTACCCTAGAATCAGGCAAGTCATGGTTGAATCACAATGATCGAGAACACAGATTCCCCACGCCCCCATAAAGGGTTGGAACACAAAACTATCGCCTCGGCGGTGGCGAGCGAATTGCGCAAGCGAATTGTGTCGGGACGGTTTGCCGGTGGCTTTCCACTGCGGCAGGACATGCTGGCTAACGAGTTCGGCATCAGCCGGGTGCCAATTCGAGAAGCGCTCGTGCTGCTGGAATCCGAGGGCCTGGTAAAGATCCATCCACATCGCGGCGCGGTGGTTTCAACCCCCTCCGTGGAAGAAATCCGGGAAGTGTTCGAACTCCGCGCGCTGCTCGAACCTCGCCTGCTCAGGATCAGCGCGCCCCTGCTCACCGCGGAAGACTATAGCTACCTCAGGGAAGTCGCCGCGCGCTACGTCGAGGGCCATCGCGCAGGCAACATCGCCGAATGCGCCGAGCTCAACACGGCCTTTCATCTGGGGCTATACCGTCACGCTGGGCAAAAGAAGACGCTCAGCATCGTCGCCGGACTGCTACAGGACAGCGAACGACACACGCGCCTGCAACTCTCATATGATGCCAGTCGGGACATCGGCATTGGCGATGACGCCAGGATACTCAGCCTTTGCGCGGCGGGCCGCTATGCTGAGGCCTGCGTGGTGATGAAAGAACATATCGAGAAGGCAGTCGCCACCCTCATTGACTCGCTTTGTGCGGGGCCACAAACTGGATGAGGGCGCGTATTGCCTCACCCTGGAATGCTCCCGAACGATCTTTCCGTTGCCTCACCATAAAGTTCCCCTGGGGCGTCGCGTCAATCAGTCAGTATGAGAATGCCGGGTGGGCGGCCTCGAGCGGGTGAAGAACACCTGCAAGGTCGCGCTGAGGGCGTTCATGCGCCACCTCCGATCTGTCGCTCCAGACGATCACCGGCCAGTTGCAGCAATTCCGGGGCCGCCGAGAGGTGAGTTACCCGTTTCCCGACTCTCATCCCGATCAGGCGATTGCCCGAAAGCAGATGTCCAAAGGATCGGGCATGTTGGCTTTCGGCCTCCACGCCGGGTTCGAGGGCGCGCGCCGGATGATGGACCGGCTCAACCTGATCACTCGAGCGGTCAGCCTCGGTGATGCTGACAGTCTCATCTACCATCCGGCCAGTCTGACACGTGCCCGTAAAAGCATCCACAAGGATGCTCATCTTGCCGATGGCGTCGGCGAGGACCTCATGCGTCTCTCGGTCAGTCTGGAAGACGACGGCGACTTGATCGCCGATCTGAGGCAGGCGCTGGACCTGCAGGTAGGTTCGTAGCCCATCGAGAGTCTGAATGCGTTGCGTCAAATGGGGAGGCCTGATCGTGGCCACTGCACCGTGGACGGTGCGTACGTGGCATCGCCACTTAATGTTTGCGACGCGGGGCGTCTTAGCTAACGCGGCGAAGATGAAA
Source organism: Mesorhizobium tianshanense (assembly GCF_007830515.1). GTDB lineage: Bacteria > Pseudomonadota > Alphaproteobacteria > Rhizobiales > Rhizobiaceae > Mesorhizobium > Mesorhizobium tianshanense. Next base: position 4,567 of record NZ_VLKT01000047.1, on the reverse strand, counting down.
TGCTGCCGCTCCGATCTGCGATTCAGCGGACTTTCAGCGTCATTTCAGCCCCAGCTTCCTCTTCAGTTCCGCGTTCTCCTTGCGCAGGCGTTCCGCGAGCAGGCTCTTCAGTCGCTTGTTTTCGTCCTCGAGCGCGACCAGGTCCTTCAGATCGTCACCATCTGATGCAGGCGCCGCAGCCTTCTTCCAATGATAATAGGTCTGTTCCGATATGCCGGCCTGCTTTACGGCGCTCTTGTGAGTGGCGCCGCCACTGATAGACTTCTCGATCTGGGCGAGCATCTGGGCGCGCTCCTTTTCAGAGTAGATCTTCCGCCCGGTCCGCACGGCCGCTGCTGGTGCTGCCTCCGCCTGAGACACCGTATTGGCGCCATTCTTCCGAGCAGGCGGCCTAGGCTCAGCCTTCGCCTTCCGCGACCTTGGGACTTTCTTCTTCGTTTCAGGCGTCTCCACTTTGGCTGTCGGTTTAGTTGCAGTTTCTACTGATTCAGCGTCCAGGGGATTTGCCATGAGATGCTCCGCTCGCGGTTTGTGCATGTGTTCAGCATCAAGGGCTATGACATTAGAGTCAATAAGCCGACGATTCGGCAGTTCCATCTTCTTAAGTTCCCTTGTTGTCTCGGCCATTGCTGCGGAGAGATCGACATCGCTCCAGATGGAACGACCCCGTTTTTGATAACTGCGCTTTTGTTTGATCTCCACAGTGAACGGTCGGGTCTGCCGCTTCATAGTTTCTTCCTTGTTAGCACGAATTGTGCAGAAGTCGCGGCTGACGACTATTGCACGTCTGGGCTTCCTCTGTTGCGCCGAGCTATATGGATGAGACCGCCCGGGAGCAAGCGACGCGGGCTGGCTATACATGCCCTGAAACAGACCGGCTCCTATGAGCACGCAGGCGACGCCATCTCGTTTGCAGATCCCCGACCAACACCTTTGCTGAGCAGGCCGGCGTCTTCGAGCGCTTCGAAGTCGGGCAGGTCGCGTAGCGCGTCGAGGCCGAAATCCGAGTCGAATGCGTTCGTCGTCACAGGTGTAGGACGCACCTCGCTGCGGGCTGCGGACTAGAGGCGAAGAATTCCTGCGATCCCAGTTGCAGAGGTTAGTTAGTGACAACGTGGCGAATGGCTAGAGTTGGGCCGGAAGCGGACAGGCAGCTTCTGGATTCGCAATAACGATTGCAGCCGTTCGGCCTGCTATGACGAAGGTGGAGAATTGACTTACCTGGACATTCCTGCAGGAATTTTAATTTCCGCTACACGCCGCGCCGCAACTTCGGCATGGGCGCGGTTACCGGGTCAGGCATACGCAGGTGGAGGGCATACACGTGGTTTCGACAAGCTGGGAATTGCCTAGCGCAACAGATGCAGACGTTGCGCTGTTATGCCAATTAAATGGCCTTTCGGGCGTTCCGATCCTCCTAACTTTTCAAGACCACAGCTACCGCCCCGCTTTCTGCCATATATCCGCTAAAGACATTGCTTTGAAAAAGGGCGGCAGGCGTGTGCATGGCTGGTCTTTTTGGAGAGTGATCGACACGGATCACACCACGGGCGAATCCCACCCCATGATGATGGCGGAACATCACAGTGTTTGGGAGACAGAGGACGGTTTTCTTGTTGACGTGACACCGCCGAGGCACGGGGGAAGTAATACGCTGTTCCTGCGTGACGACGGGGCGACGATCATTAGCAAAAGTGGGGAGATTCCTATCCGGACGAACCTCGCGGATTTGCAAAAGGGCGTTTTCCTTCGGGATGCGGAGGCGGTGAACTATGAAAGTTACGCGCTTCCAAAGGCCGATGCCGCACGTGCGCATCAATACGCAACTATTATTGGCTTCGATATGTCCGAATATCCGACCGATCCGCAAGATGGCTGAGCAAGCGGAATGCGCGACGCTTGAGGCCAACCTTCAAGAGTTAACTAACCGTTTTTATAAGCCGCGCCATTTTCTTTGAAAACCCAGTCGTCTAAGAAAACAGAGAGAAAATTTGGGTAGGGGACGACGATGAGATTGAAAAAGGCGAAGGTCACAAACTATCGGAGTGTGAAAGATTCTGGCTGGACTGATTTTGAGCCCAACAAGACAATCCTTGTCGGCCCAAATGAAGCCGGCAAGTCAGCTTTCCTGAAGGCCTTGCAGCAAATCAACCCGCCTGCAGGCATAGATGGTTTTGACGCCCTCCGCGATTATCCCCGGGGCAGTTACAATGACATCACCACGAAGCGAGCGAAGCCCGAGGAAATCGATGTTGTCGTAGCCCATTTCGAGCTTGAGGACGATGACAAGAAGGCGCTCGAGAAGGAGTTTCAGTCGGCGATCTACGTGTTCGGACGACGCCTCGACAACACGTGGTGGCATAACCTCGCAGGCGTTCCCGAAAAGGGGACCACGGGTGAGTTGAACAAGGATTTATTGCGTTTCGCAGCTCATGTGGATGGTAGGCAAAAAGACGGAGAAGTCCTGCCCAGCAAAGAGCTGGAAACCATCCTGGCTAAATATAAAGACGGCAATTACTACATTCAGGGCGATCTCGCCACGGGGTTGATCACTTGGTTGGAGAAGTTCTACCCCCTCGTCGATGAAGCCGATGAGAAGGAAGAGGGGCGATATAATAAGCTCATTGATCGCTGCAAATATACCGGTCGTATGGAGGCAGCTCGGCATCTGCTGCGGAAGAGGCTTCCGGTGTTTGTGCTGTTTAGCAACTACTTTCGGGTGCGTCCGCTCATTCATCTTGACCACTTGGCAACCCGTGTCGAACAGAAGCTGCTGGACGATGCCCAATACGACTACGGAAATCAGTGCCTCCTCAAGCTTCTTGGCTTTACCGCGCGCGAGCTCTCAAACCTAGGCAAAGCGGCCGAACCTGCGGCCACGGATGTGGACGCCCAGAAGAAGTACAGGGATCAGCTGGACAATCGCTCATACCAGCTGAACGCTGCAAGCGTTCGTCTCACTGACCAAATCGTCAAAGTCTGGAACCCCAACCCTGAACGGGCGGAAGCCAGCCGGCTCAGGATCACGGCGGACGGCCAGTACCTCAAAGTGGTCGTGGAGGACGGCCTGGGAGTGGAGATCGAACTTGATCAACGTTCGGAGGGTTTCCAATGGCTGGTATCGTTCTTCGTAGTTTTCTTCTCCGAGACGGAGGATAAGCATTCCAATGCCATTCTGCTCCTCGACGAGCCGGGAATGAGTCTGCACGCGCTCAAACAGCGCGATTTCCGGAACACCATCTCCATGCTTTCTGAATCCAACCAGACCGTTTACACGACGCATTCGCCCTTCCTTGTCGGACCGAATGAGCTCGACCTGGTGCGGGTCGTCGAAATGGCGGATCGGAAAGTGGGCACGAAGGTGCATACGACGATTACTGCAGCGGACCCGGCGGCCTTGCTTCCGCTTCAGGAGGCGTTGGGCTACGATCTCGCGCAAAGCTTGTTTGCGCAGCAGCGTAACCTGATCCTAGAAGGCCTGACCGACTTTTGGTATCTTGAGGCCACGTCAGAGATGCTGCGGCTCGGGGGGGTAGCTGATCTTAATGACAAGATCGCCCTGATATCAGCCAATACGGCCAGCAAGGTTGTCTATTTCGCGACCATTCTCATCGCACACAACCTCAAGGTCGCCGCTCTCCTCGACTCAGACAACGCCGGCGACCAGGCAGCAACACAAGACGTGCTTGTACATCGCCTCGGCGCAAAGCGCATTCTCCGGACGATGGACTTTACCGCCCCGCCCCGCCCGAGGGCTGAAATTGAAGATCTGCTCCGCGATGTCCTTGTTCCGCTCGCCGCGAAGGAGCTGGGCATCGATGTCACGGCGGAAGTTGCGGTAACGCCGGACAAACCCCTGGTTGACGTCCTAACCGGAAAGGGCGGCGCGAACTTCTCGAAATACAAACTTGCGAAGGCCTACGTCCGCTGGACCCGAGATCATACAGCTGATGATCTTAGCCAGGCCGAACGGGACTCATGGACTAAGCTGATTGCAGGCATCAATTCCGCTCTTAAATAATCATCGAACGCGGCCGCCCCGTCGCCGGGAACGTCCGATACTGGTGCATAGCGGGCCAACTTGACCTCGTCGTCGGAGATGTCCGCTTCCAGGTAAACGCAAAACTGAACTCTATGGCCGACAATGTGTAGGGTTTCGGATGCCGGCCCAAGCGAAGGCCACTCCTGCGGCACGGGGCCGGCGTCGGAAAGCCTCCAGGGAAGGAAACCGCGGGATACCGATCCGACGATGGTTGGTTCGCGGGACGCTATGGGGATTTGTCGGCGGCGCGAGGTTGCGGACGGCGATGCGATCGGCGCGGGCGGCAATGGTTGTTCACTCCGCAGGCGGCAAAACGCTGGTTCGGTTGCTGCCAATAGTCGATTTGCCGCGGGCCGGCCGTGACACCGGGTGTGCGCAGCATGAGTGAGGCGCATGCGCCGGCGGCGAACGGGTCGGCGCGGCAGGAATGGCAGTCGTTTTTGGGCGCGAACGGTGCGTTGGCGATCATGAGGTGTCGATCCTGATGGTGCCGGGAGACCATGTATGCGGTGCCGCGCCGCTGGC
>NZ_VLKT01000046.1 GCF_007830515.1 Mesorhizobium tianshanense | reverse complement strand
CACCAGCGGCGTATTTAACCTTACGCATCCTCCGCCTCCACCGGCGCAGCGATCCGATCCAGCAGCGTGAGCAAATCCAATAGGTCGACCGTCCGGAACGCCGCGCGCCCGGCCGCGACGCGCCGGAATGCGTCAGGCTGCTCCATGTCCGTCATTGCGGCGGAAATCGTGGGCAAGGTCCCGTCCGCCGATCGGTAGATCACCCGGTCGTCGCCCCAATGCGGGCTGCGGCTGATCATGTCGAAGGTCTGGCCTTTAAGCGGGTGGAATGGGTGAGTAATGCGGACCGTGAGGCCGGTCGTCCCCACACGGGCTGCAGTTGACGGCTTTATCCAAGGCAAAGGTCGAGGTCGCCGTGCAAATTGCCCAGCGCTGGGTCCTGGCGCGTCTGCGCAATCAGCGCTTCTTGTCCCTGGCGGAGCTGAACGCCGCCATCCGCCTGCTCGTCGCCGAACTCAACGCCCGCCAGATGCGTGGCTTCGGCTCCAGCCGCGCTGAACTCTTCGCCGAGATCGACAGGCCGAAGCTGGGAGAACTGCCGGACCAGCCATACCTCTTTGCGCGCTGGAAGCGTTGCCGCGTCGCGCCCGACTATCACGTCGAGGTCGACGGGCACTGGTATTCCACGCCCTACCGTCTCATCCGGGAACTCGTCGATGTGCGCATCGCCGACAACACCGTCGAGGTCTTCCACAAGGGGCAGCGGATCGCCAGCCACGCCCGTGCGCCCAACCGGCGCGGCCATACGACCGTTGCCGATCACATGCCGAGCGCGCATCGCCGCTACGGCAAGTGGACGCCGGGGGGACTGATCGCGGCCGGCGAGAAGATCGGTCCTTCCACCGCTGCCTTCTTCCAGGCTGTCATCGCTGACCGGCCGCACCCCGAGCAGGGCTTTCGCACCTGCCTCGGCATTTTGGCGCTGACCAAGAGCTACGGCAACGCGCGCGTCGATGCAGCCTGCCAGCGCGGCATCCTCATCAAGGCACGCTCCGTCGCCTCGATCCGTTCGATCCTCAAGAACGGCCTTGATCGCGCTTTCCTCGACGAGGCGCCCGACCACCAACCCCTGCGCCACGGCAATATCCGCGGTCAGGGCTATTTCCACTGAACCAGGGAGATATCAATGCTCACCCATCCCACCCATGAACGGCTGGTCGCACTCGGTTTGACCGGAATGGCCAAGGCCTTCGAGGAGCAGCGACGATCACCGGATCTCGATGCGCTGTCGTTCGAGGAACGCATCGGGCTTCTGGTCGACCGCGAAGCCGCCGAGCGCGACACCAAACGGCTCACCACGCGCCTCAAATTCGCCGCGCTACGCCAGAGCGCCTGTGTGGAAGATGTCGATTTGCGCACCCCACGCGGCATCGACCGCGCCGTCTTCGCCAGGCTCGTCGCCGGCGACTGGATCGACCGTCATGAGAATTGCCTGGTCACGGGCGCAACCGGCCTGGGCAAGAGTTGGCTGGCCTGCGCGCTCGGTCACAAGGCCTGCCGCGACAATCGATCGGTGCTCTATCATCGCGTCCCGCGTCTCTTCGAGGCGCTCGCCCTGGCACGCGGCGATGGACGCTATGGCCGCCTGCTCAAGACGCTCGGCCGCGTTCAGCTCCTCATACTCGACGACTGGGGCCTGTCGGTTCTCAATGCCGCCGAGCGCCGCGACCTCCTGGAGATCCTCGACGATCGCCATGGCCGCGCTTCCACAATCGTCACCAGCCAAATCCCCGTCCAGCACTGGCACGACGTCATCGGCGATCCCACCCTCGGCGACGCGATTCTGGATCGCCTCGTTCACAACGCTCACCGCCTTCAACTTACCGGAGAAAGCATGCGAAAACACAGCGCTCGCGCCCACGCTCTTGACGCAGCCGCAAACACCTGAATCAATGAACAAGTCGGTCGAAGCGGCCGCTCATGATCACGTGAAATACCTGCTCACGATCAAATGAAATGAGCGCTCACCATCGCGTGAAATGGCTGCTCACAATCAGCGAAATGCGCAACGGGCGGCTCTCCGACTACTCCAGCGCGAGCTATGACCTAACCGTCTGCTGCGGCGTCCTCCGACCGGATGGGTTGCGCGAGCTGGCTCGCGTCACCCGCCCAAACGGTACCGGCACAGTGTCTAAGCAACGGCAGATACGTCGCCGAGGAAGACGCGCATTATTGGGTCTTCCGGGTGCCCGAGAAGACCAGCGCACCAGAGGAACCGAGGCTATGACGACGCTACCGCAAATCTCGCTGACGACAAACCGGCAGCCGATGCAAGGCGTATTTTGTACAGGGGAGCGTATTTCAGCATGATGGCACGATCGAGCGCGGAACTCCAGGTCGAGACGTGAGAGCACGCTGCCGCGCGGTGTTGCATGTGAATTTCCCGTATGCGCGGAACGCGCCCAAGTTGCGGACATTTGGGACACGGAAGGCCGCCGATATATCGATTTCATCGGCGGCATCGGCGTGCGTCGGACATTCGCATCCAGAGGTGGTTGATGCGGCCAGAACGCAACTGCAAACGCTTCACCCATACCTCCTAGCGCTGGGAAAGAGTTTCGGCGGCGGGCTCCCAATCGCCGCTGTCATCGGCGAGGCGGTGATCATGGACGCCGTGCCGCCGGGCGGTTTCGTAGGCACCTCGCAGGAAATCCCCTTGCATGCGCAGCGGCACTTGCCGTACTGACAGAAGCTCGCTTTGAATGGCTGGGTCCCAGGATCACGGCGTCAGTTCCAGCATCAGGCCGACCAGCCGCGCAGCAAATGCCGCGCGTTCGAGCGCCCCCAGCCCCCATTTGAGATCGAGGATTTCTGAACGAATCCACGCCCAGCAAACATCATCCCGAACCCGTGATGGCGATAGCCTCACCCCTATGCCTCCAGGCCATGCAAAGATGCGCCGCGGCGCGAGCTCTAACTCCAAGCGTTCCGCTCTTCGGCAGAGATCTTCCGCAACCGCTGGGCCTCCGGCGAGAGCGACCGGTTGTCGTTCCACGTCAGATAATATCCCGCCGGGGCGTCCGGCTCGAGGTCGGTAATCCTGACGAGCTTGCCTTCTTCGATCAAGTTAGCACCAGTCGGTGCCAGCCCACGGCAACGCCCTGATCAGCCTGGGCGGCTTGCAAACCACCCCTGGCGAATCCGGGCGCGGCCTAGGACTTCCTCCCAGACGGCCCAGCCGGGTTCGATCCATTCGACGTGCAGGAGGGGAAGTTCGGGCAAGCACTTGGCCGTCGCGTCGTGGTGCTCGTGGGCGAAGATGGGACCGCAGACCGGGTAGATGACATCGCCAAGCAATAGGTCTGCTCTCTCGTTAGGCCATGAGCCGAAGCCATAGCGGATGCGCAGCTTAACCACAGCGCGGCGATAGTCGCGCGAACTTTCGGAAATCACGTGGTCGACTGTATATCATCGTGCTGTGCCCCAAGCGCGGCATGCGCGGTATCAGCCAGATCGACGCGAACGCATCGGTGGAGGCAATGGTGACTTCTTGGAACCACCGTTGCGTTTAATGGTCGTGACGACATCGGACACCTTCGAAAAAATGCTTGCCAGCTCGGTGTAGAGGTCTTTGCCAGCGCTGGTAAGCACCACGCCGGTTCCTGTCCTCACAAACAGCGGAACGCCAAGCTCGTCCTCAATGACTTTGATCTGCCGACTGATCTCTCCCGCTGTCACGTTCAGCTCGGAACCCGCAAGCTCAAGCGAAAGATGGCGTGCCGATGCCTCGAATACCTCGAGGGCATTGATGACAGCGAAGGACAGAAGATAGGGATGGGCCATTGAACACTCCAATCAGATCGACAGTCGCGAACCAACGGACGGGTATCCACGTCGTCCTCTGGCCCATAAAGGACTGCCGCCAGTCTATACGCGTTAAAGTTGAGAGGCTGATTGATCACCATCGGGCTTCGTGACGGAACTGCGGCCGTCCGTCGTGACCCACGCAAGTTGCGTGCCGGTTGGCGCACCGTTCTGAGTTGCACCACTCGTCCACACCGACAGGCCGGCCCGACCGACCGTTTCGTCGGATTTCCGACATTCTTGTCCAGCTTCGGACAAAAGTTTGTGGATGGAGATGCGCGGTATCGTTCACGTTGACGAGGTGGGATCCGGTCACCGTATAAGGAGTATGAAGAAGCGCGGTTACTCGGGTTGTGTCCACCACCGTTTCCCTGAGTCAGCGCGGGAGGTCACCCACGAAACGGTGGGGCCGGTGGGCGAGAAGTCCGATAAAGGCCCAGCGGTCTGGTCGAACCGCAACACAGTTCGACGGAGCGGCAATGATCACGCGTTCGCGGCAGATGCTCGGGACACCGATCCTTGACGGTCGCTTGCGCTGGAAGCTCTAACCGTTGTCGATGACCGCGCTGCCGTCGCCGCTGTGCCTGACAGTATTGTCTCACCCACGGCGTTTTCCGGGGATGTGATAGACCTTTGGCGATGCTGACGGATCTGTTGCAACCTTTTGATTACCGGCGCTGTGGCAAGGAGCCCTCGATCATTTTTGGAGGGTTGCAATGTTCAAAGGCCGTCAGTTCGACCAATCCGTGATCCTGCTGTGCGTGCGCTGGTACCTGGCCTACAATGTGAGCCTGCGTGATCTGGAAGAGATGATCGCCGAGCGCGGCATTGCCGTCGATCACACGACCATCCATCGCTGGACTGTTCGATTCTCGCCATTGCTGCTGCAGCGCTTCAACCGGCGCAAGCGCGGCGTGACAGCCAAATGGCATGTCGACGAAACCTGCATCAAGGTCCGCGGCCGATGGATGTATCTCTACAGCGCCATCGACAGCGTCGGCGATACGGTCGAGTTCTGGGTTCAGCGCGCATCGCGATCTGCCGGCAGCCAAGCGCTTCTTCAGAAAGGCGCTCGAGCGCCATGGCCGGCCCGATCGCGTAGTCATCGACGACAGCCAGACCAACCGGGAGGCAATCATCTCCTGCGACACGACGAACCGCCTGCAAGACCGCTCCCGGCGAACATTGAAACCGATCAGCATTCGCCAGAGCCAGTATCTCAACAATCGCATCGAACAGGACCACCGCCGGATAAAGCGCCGTGTCGGGCCGATGCTCGACTTCAAGTCACCGGCGTCAGCCTCCATCACTCTGTCCGGTATCGAAATGGCCCACATGATGCGCCAACGACAGGCGAGGTAAGTTCGAAATCCTCGCCGCCTGACTGCAGCCCACCTAATCTCTCCCTGCGTCCCAATTCAGCCGTTGCAACAGACCCGCCACTCGAGTGTCCGATCATATGGCTTGCCATTGCTCCGGTCGCCAAACTCGATCTCGCTCCTAGAGCGGTTCCGGTTCTCTTGGAACCGGTAACTCGCTCTAACTATCTGTTTTGCCGCATTTATGCGGACGCCAAATGATTCCATTTGGCTGCAAAAATGCTCTAGTCCCACCCCGCGCACTTCGCCGGCGATCGGCACCTGCCCGATTTTTTCCTTCAGCGGCCCATCGAGCGTGAGGTGACTGGGTCGATTACATTAGCCTTCGGCCGGTCCAATATTTCAAAGATCGGCCCATTTTGCTTAATCTTTGAAGGCCCCTGCATCCTTTCTCCAGAGGTCACCGGATCAGACGCTCGTCGCGAGGAATTGATCGCAATCTCGGCACGACAGGCAAATGGTCTATGTCGGCCGAAATCCGGAGACAAAGTCATACCGTCCTTAGCGTTAGGGGTGTAATCACTTCCGCTGTCCAATCGACCGTCCCGCCGCATCAGGTGCTGGGAGGTCCGCGTGGGCCTCGATGAGAGGCTTGAGCTTCCTCATCACCTCAGGAAGTGGGGGAACGGAGCGACTCTCCTTGGACGAAACATGGAGCGTTAGCTGCTCGTAAGTCGACAGCAGGGTGTCGTCAGAAGCTCGATACAGCCACATAAAGGTATGGATCTTTTTGCCGTCTGATGGCAGAAGTTGCGCCTTGACATATAGTGCATCTCCGAGTTTCGCCTCAGCAAGGAGCCGAACATGGCTCTCCACCGTGTAGTAGCTGTGGCCGGCCTTCACATAGTCTATGTCGGCGCCAATCAGTTGGAGGAGCACATCGCAAGCATCCGCGAAACACTGGGTGTACCGGTATTCGGTCATGTGGCCATTATAGTCGATCCATGCAGGATGAACTTTTACTTCGAGAAGCCTTATTGGTTCGCTTGTAGGGTTCAGCTGAGGCTTGGGAGCGGTCTTCCAAAGATGTGCCTCAAAATCAGCGACCAATTCGCCGGCACCCCAGCCACGCCCCTCATCACCGGCTTTCAATGCCTGCAGGATTCCGACCAAATTCTGGTCGCGGATGCGTTCGAGTTCTCGGATACCACGCTGTCCTGACTGAGCGTCTGATTGGCCGACGATCTTTTCAACAAGATTGTCGTCGAGGTCGACCACATCGGTCAGCTTGGTCCATGGCCAAGCAAGGATGGGGCCATACTTGGAGAGGAAGTCGCGCATGCCTGCTTCACCGCCAGCAATGCGATACGTCTCGAACAGGCCCATCTGCGCCCAGCGGAGCCCGAAGGAATACCGAATGACATTATCAAGCGTCTCAGTATCGCAGATATCGTCCTTGATAAGCCAAAGTGCTTCGCGCCAAAACGCCTCTTGAAGGCGGTCACCTACGAAACCTTCAATTTCCTTGTTGATGATCAGCCCCGTCATGCCGATCGTCGCAAGCTTGTCCTTGGCGTCTTCAAGCACCGCTCTCGTTGTTTTCTCGCCACCGACGAGTTCGACCAGCGGGAGCAAATAGACAGGGTTAAAGGGATGGGCGACGAACATGCGCTCCGGGTTTTTCATCCCCCGCTGAAGATCGGATGGCATGAGCCCGGAGGTAGAAGAGCCAATAAGTGCCTTCGGATGGGCAGCAGCGTCTATCTGGGCCAGCACGCCGTGTTTAAAATCGAGCCTCTCCGGCACACTCTCCTGAATCCAATCGGCACCCCGCACGGCCTCCTCGATCGAATTGCTAAAGCTTAGAGTGCCTTTGTTGGGGAGGGGCGCTCGCGTGAGCATCTCATACGCGCGCTCGGCATTCGCCATAACTTCGGACACGAGCCGCTGAGCTTCGGGGTGTGGATCGAACATGTTCGTGTCGATGCCCCCAAGAATAAACCGTGCAGCCCAAGCTGCGCCGATCACCCCACCTCCAATACATGCCGCCTGATTAATCTTTGCCATCTGTGCCTTCCTACTTCTGAAGTATCTATGTAATAAACAAGCAGGCCGCTCGGGCCTGCGGCTCTGCCGTGGTACGGCGCTTACCGCTTGGTCAGTTTAAGTTTCCGACGGACTTCCTCGGGCCCGATGACCCTGGCGCCCATGTTTTCGACGACATTGACGGCCTTCTCGACTAACTGACCGTTGGTTGCGAACTGACCCTTGGCAACGTACAGATTGTCTTCGAGGCCGACGCGGACGTTGCCGCCCGCCAGCACGGCTGCTGCAGGGTACGCCATTGCATCGCGTCCGATACCAAAGGCGGAAAACGTCCAGTTCGAGGGAATGCTGTTTACCATCGCCATGAAGGTAATCAGGTCATTCGGGGCGCCCCACGGGACTCCCATGCACAACTGAATCAAAACTGGATCTTCGATCAGGCCCTCTTCCACGAGTTTTTTGGCAAACCACAAATGTCCCGTATCAAAAACTTCGATCTCTGGGCGAACGCCAAAATCGGTCATCATCTTGGCGAGCGCGCGAAGTGTCGATGGCGTGTTCGTCATTACATAATCGCCGAGGTTGAAATTCATCGTGCCGCAATCAAGTGTACAAATCTCTGGAGCGCATTCGACAATGTGACTAAACCGTTCGGAGGCACCGACAACGTCACTGGTGGGAGCGAGCGGAAACGGCTGCTCGACGCTACCAAATATTAGGTCGCCACCCATTCCCGCGGTGATATTCAGTACAATATCAGTATCCGCCTGCCGTACGCGGTCAGTGACTTCTTTGTATAAGTCGTTTCTGCGAGACGGTGCCCCGGTGTCAGGGTCGCGAACATGAATATGAGCGACTGCAGCACCCGCCTTGGCAGCCTCAACGGCGGCAGCTGCGATTTCTTTCGGCGAACGAGGTACGTGACGGGATGTCGACGCAGTATCCCCCACACCAGTCACGGCACAAGTGATAAAGACCTCACGGTTCATAGACAGGGGCATCAATCTTCTCCTTAGGTGGGCGCAGGGTGATGCCGGAAGATGCTAGGCATCGTCGCGCATAGGCGGGCGAAACTTATTAGTTTCTTATTATTTTGTAGCTGACATATGGCCGTCGATTGCAATCGAATGCCCCGAGGTAACTTGGCATTGAGGATTGCGTAGCCACAATCATACTCGGCATCGCATGGACACTCACCAGCGTCGGCATCGCCGCTGATCCCTTCTTCGAAAAAAATACTGTTCGCGAACCTGTTCTTCTTTGAGCGTCAGTTGCGACAAAACGCAGTTACATTGCCAGGCCGCCATCACGGTGGTCGCGGGCGATCGCCTTAGATAGAATGACCATTATATATAAAAGCGACGCCTGTCAACATCGGGAGCAATCGCGGGCCAATGCGTGCGTCGCTATCTGTGCCAAGCTACGTTATTGTTTCTTCGATTTAACGGACAACGCTGGTAGCGCCGCATGCGTTAATTTCAATGGTCGACGAAATTGGGACCGCTCATGTCAGCTCATAGACCAGCAGAGATGGCCACCGGCAACGCCGATGCTTTGCGTGGGTCGAGGCGGCCCCACATTCACAATGCGCAGGGCGGTTCACGTCTCGCCCACAATCCACCTCGATCGAGGAGTCACCTGGCGGTCTGATGACCGTGAATGAACATGTAGTTCATCTCTTTTACAGCCTGCGTCGTCGACACATCAACACCATGGACCAGGGAAATAGGGCCGGATCCGCGCGAGCTGCGACGGAGTGACCAAAACCAATTAATTATAGCAAATGCTTGAGTTAACCATAACTCCGTCGAACGGGTAGCATAATCAATGGGGCCTGAACCTGGAATTCCGTGTCCGCGTCCAACCCACCGCGTTAGTTTCCCGCACTCGCCATCTTGCGCTGGCGATCGCCTTTTCCAGCCAGCCGATCTCCATTTCGGGAACCGATGAGAGCAAAAGGTCGGTGTAGTCGTCGAAGGGCGGCGTCAGGACCTTGGTCCTCGCCCCGTATCGAACAACCTCACCGCGATACATGACGGCGATGGAGTCGGCGATCGACTTCACCGTCGCGAGGTCGTGGGTGATGAACAGATAGGCGACGTTCTCCTCCTTCTGCAGCTCGAGCAGGAGCTCGAGGATGCCGTGCGCCACCAGCGGATCGAGCGCCGATGTCACCTCGTCGCAGACGATCAGCTTTGGCTTGGCGGCAAGCGAACGGGCGATGCAGACGCGCTGCTTCTGTCCGCCGGAAAGCTCGGCCGGATAGCGGTCGATGAAGCCCTTGCCCATCTCGATCTTGTCGAGCAGTTCGGCGACGCGGGCATCGCGCTGCTTGCCGCGCATGCCGAAATAGAACTCCAGCGGCCGGCCGATGATGGTGCCGACGGTCTGGCGCGGGTTCATTGCCACATCGGCCATCTGGTAGATCATCTGCAGCTGGCGCAGATCGTCCTTAGTGCGTTCGGAGAGCCTGTTCGAAAGCTTGCGGCCCTCGAAGATGACCTCACCCTGCAGCGGCGGCAGAAGGCCGGTGATGGCGCGGGCGAGCGTCGATTTGCCCGAGCCGGATTCACCCACCACCGCCAATGTCTGGCCGGGATGGATATCCACCGAGACGTTCTTCAACACCTTGACGATGCCGTGGCCGTAGCCCGCTGTCACATTCTTCACGGAGAGCACAGGCTTGGTCGTCGGTTGCTTTTCCTCATGCCCGATATGATGAACCGAAACCAGCGCCTGGGTATAGGCCTGCTTCGGCTCCTTGATGATCTCATAGGTCGTGCCCTTCTCGACCATCTTGCCGTGGCGCAGCACCACGATGTCGTCGGCGACCTGCGCGACGACAGCGAGGTCGTGCGTGATGTAAAGGGCCGCCACGCCAGTATCGCGGATGGCGTCCTTGATTGCCGCCAGCACGTCAATCTGCGTCGTCACGTCGAGCGCCGTGGTCGGCTCGTCAAAGACGATCAGGTCGGGCTCCGAGCACAACGCCATCGCCGTCATCACGCGCTGGAGCTGGCCGCCCGAGACCTGGTGCGGATAGCGCTTGCCGATATTGTCGGGGTCCGGCAGGCTGAGTTTCCGGAACAGCGCCTTGGCGCGCTTCTCGGCCTCCGCGCGGTTGGCGACGCCGTGCTTGAGCGCCGCTTCCACCACCTGGTCCATCAGCCTTTGGGCCGGGTTGAAGGCGGCGGCCGCCGACTGCGCGACGTAGCAGACCTCGCGGCCGCGCAGTTTGCGGATGCCGTTGCGGCCGGCTTTCAGGATATCGCGGCCATTGAGGATGACCCTGCCGCCGGTGATGCGAACGCCGCCGCGGCCGAAGGCCATGGAAGAGAGCCCGATAGTTGATTTTCCCGCACCGGACTCGCCGATCAGGCCGAGCACCCTGCCCTTCTCCAGCGTCAGCGACACGCCATCGACAATGGTGATCTTTCGGGGGTGTTCGCCGGGCGGATAGACGGTCGCCTCGATCTTGAGGTCGCGGACGTCGAGCAGCGTATCAGCCATTGCCTCGCCCTCCCTTGATATCGGTGGTGCGGTTTAATACCCAGTCGGCGACGAGGTTGACCGAGATCGCCAGTGCCGCGATCGCCGCGGCGGGAATAAGCGCCGCCGCAATGCCGAAGACGATGCCGTCCTTGTTTTCCTTCACCATGCCACCCCAGTCGGCATCCGGCGGCTGCACGCCAAGGCCGAGGAAGGAGAGCGTCGACAGGAACAGCACCGCATAGATGAAGCGCAGGCCGAGTTCGGAGACCAACGGCGACAGCGCGTTGGGCAGGATCTCGCGGAAAATGATCCAGGCCTCACCTTCGCCGCGCAGCTTCGCCGCTTCGACATAGTCCATTACGTTGATGTCGACAGCGACGGCGCGCGACAGGCGGTAGACGCGGGTTGAATCGAGAATGCCCATGACCAGGATCAGCGTCACCAGATTGGTCGGCAGCACGGAGAGCACGACCAGAGCCATGATCAGCGTCGGAATCGACATCAGCAGGTCGACGAGGCGCGACAAAAGCGTGTCGAACCAGCCGCCGAAAACCGCCGCGGAGAAGCCGAGGATGGCGCCGAGCGAGAAGGACAGCGCGGTGGCCAGCACCGCGATGAACAGCGTGATGCGGGCGCCATAGATCATGCGCGACAACAGATCGCGGCCGAGATTGTCGGTGCCCAGCCAATGCGCGGCCGACATCGGCTCCCAGACGTCGCCGACGATCTCGCCATTGCCGTGCGGCGCGATCAAGGGCGCGAAGATCGCCGCCAGCACGAACAGCGTCGTCAGCACAATGCCGATCAGTGCCGGGATGGGGATGCGTTTGATATCGAGCATACCCGCCCCCTTACTTCGGATGTCTGAGACGCGGATTAGCGACGATCGCCGCTATGTCCGCGATGATGTTCAGGCTGATGTAGACGGCGGCGAAGATCAGGCCGACCGCCTGCACGACAGGCACGTCGCGCTTGGTGACGTGGTCGACCAGATACTGCCCCATGCCGGGGTAGACGAAGATCACTTCGACCACGACGACACCGACGATCAGGTAGGCGAGGTTGAGCATGACGACGTTGATGATCGGCGCGATCGCATTGGGGAAGGCATGTTTGCGAATGACATTGAAGGCCGACAGGCCCTTTAACTCCGCCGTCTCGACATAGGCCGACTGCATGACGTTGAGGATGGCGGCACGCGTCATGCGCATCATGTGGGCGAGCACCACCAGCGTCAGCGCGGTGGCTGGCAGCGCGATTGCCTGGATGCGCTCGCCGAACGGCATGCCGTCATAGACGGTCGAGATGCCGGGGAAGATCTGCCATTTCACGGCGAAGAAATAGACCAGCACATAGCCGATGAAGAATTCGGGAAACGAGGTCGAGGCGAGCGCCAGTCCGGAGATCAGCTTGTCGACCCAGCCATTGCGGTAGCGCACCGCGATCAGGCCGAGGATGATCGCCAGCGGCACGGCGACGACCGCCGCCCAGAAGGCGAGGAACAGCGTGTTCCACAGCCGCCCCTTGATCGAGGTCGCGATATCCTGGCCGCTCGACATGGCGGTGCCGAGGTCGCCGGTGAGCACGCCACCGAGCCAATGGAAATACCTGATATAGGCCGGGTCGTTCAGCCCGAGCTGCTCGCGCAGATTGGCGAGCGACTCCGGTGTCGCCGATTGTCCGAGGATGGCTTGGGCAATGTCGCCGGGCAGGATCTGTGTGCCGGCGAAGATCAGGACCGAAACCGCAAACAACAGTAGAATGCCCAGCGCCATGCGCTGGGCCACCAGTTTTACAATAAAAGACATCAACTACCTGGGGCTCACGCTACTAGCCAGCACTTCAACCCAGCCATATTATTCATTAAGCCCCAATTTGGATCAGGAACGAACCCGCCAACCTTGTCGGATACTGCGTCAATCCAATCGTTGAAGACCGGGACGATAACGCCTCCCTTGTCGCGCAAAATAAGACCCATTTCGCTGTAATTCTTCTTGCGTTTAGCGGGATCAAGCTCGGAACGCGCTGCCATCAGGAATCGATCGAAGTCGGCATTCTTGAAGCGGGTATCATTCCACGCTGCGGTCGAGAGATACACGGTCGAATACATTTGATCCTGCGTCGGTCGCCCACCCCAGTAAGAAGCGCAGAACGGCTGCTTGTTCCAAACCTGAGTATCGTAGCCGTCGCTCGGCTCACGACGGACCTCGATCGGAATTCCTGCCTTCGCCGCACTCTGTTGAAAAAGCTGCGCGGCCTCAACCGCTCCGGGAAAAGCGCTGTCAGCGGTGCGCAACACGATTGGCGTACCGTCATGACCTGATTTTTTGTAGAATGCTGCTGCTTGTTCTGGATCATATCTACGCTGCGGGATTGAAGTATCAAAGAGCGGATAGCTCGCGTTCACCGGCATGTCATTGCCGACGCTCCCAAAGCCACGAAGTATTTTATCCACCATCTCATCCCGGTCGATCGCGAGCTTGAGTGCCATGCGAAGATCTTCATTGTCGAAGGGTGAGGTATCCACATGCATGGGAAAGGTGTAATGGCCGCGCCCCGAAACGTTTTTAATTGAGATGCCGGGCTTCCCCTTCAGTAGATCAGCGACCTTTGGATCAACAAGGTTTATCATATGTACTCGGCCGGACTGCAAAGCACCGTTTCGAGCCGTTGCATCATTTATGACAAGAACCTCGCTTTCGGCGACATGGCCGATATTAGAATCCCAGTAGTTCGGAAATTTCTTGAAGGCGTAGCGCACCCCAGGCTGATTGGCCTCCACAATGTATGGGCCGGCAGCAATGCCTGTGGCCGGATCGTCCTTGCCTCCGTTGGGCTGTATCACGAGATGAAAATCGGCCATGTAGTATGCGAAGTCCGCATTCGGTGACTTGAGTGTAACCTTGAAGGTGTCGCCGTCAGCGGATAAGCGGTCAATGTCGGTCAAAAGTCCGCGCGCGCCGGACTTAGACTTTTCATCCGAGTGTCGCTCGATCGTCTTGAGTACGTCTTCTGCCGTCACAGGCTTGCCGTTGTGAAATTCGACGCCCTTGCGAATTTTGAACTGCCAGGTGACATTGTCCTTGGACGCAAATTCTTCCGCCAGCCTATGCTCAAGGTCGCTTGAGGGCGTTACATTCAGAAGGGTTTCACCGCAATGGCGATGCGCTAGAAAGGTGGCATCGTTGGCGTTATACGCCGGATCAAGCGTGTCCGTACTTGCCCCATTGCCAGTAGCAATCTTGAGGTGACCGCCCTTGATCGGCTCACCTGCCATGGCAGATTTAGGCAAGACCGAGGCCGCGGCGGCGCTGAGGCCAAGTGCCGAGGCACGACCGAGAAATTCACGCCGCGACATATGGCCGGCGTCAAGCCTAAATTTCAGGCGTTCAAATTCCGTAGTCATGTGAGTCCCTCCCAGTAAACCATCATGCAGGGGAATACGCATCTTTTTCGAGACGCTGTTACATAATGCACATAAGATAATAACCCGTCAACCCAAGCTCCGCCGGTCAATAGCCTCGGTTCAGGTCGACTACATTCCGCAGCGGTGTTTTGTCGAGGTAACGCTCCAAGTTGTCGTTGAAAATCTCTAAAACGCGATTGTCGTAGTCGCTCATCCAGCCCGCGATATGGGGGGTGACGATGACGTTCGACATGGTCCAGAGAGGGCTGTCCGCTGCGAGCGGTTCTCGTTCAAACACATCGAGCACGGCCCCGGCGATTGTGCCTGCCTTCAACGCTTCGATGAGCTCGCTTTCCGCAACCGCCGAGCCCCGGGCTATGTTGACCAGGACGGCGGAACGGCGCATCAGCCGAAGCTGCTCGCGACCGATTAGCCTGACTGTTTCTGGAACGTGGGGAACGGCAAGCACAACGAAATCAGAAAGCCGCAGCAGCTCGGCAACGCTCTCCGGCGGGAAGAGCTTGTCGACGCCGTCGACCGGCTCGTTTATATCGCGTTTTGAGCCAATTACCGTCATCCCGAAGGCTTTGCCCCGGCGGGCGATGGCCGTACCGATAGACCCGAGCCCGACCACGCCGAGCGTCTGCCCAGCCAGTGGCGCCAATGCTCTCGGATGCCACGCCTTGCGGGACTGATCGTGAAGGAACTGCGGCAAGTTCCAATGCATCATGGCGATGCCCGTCATCACGTAGTCGGCGATGACTTCACCATGCATCCCCCGCACGTTGGTGACGATGAGTGCGCCAATGCGGTCCCGGATTGGCAAAATCGTGTCTATGCCCGCGCTCGCGCATTGAAACCAGCGCAATCGCAGGGCCTTGTCGAAAATCTCGACGGGAAAGCGGTGCGCGAGGAG
Organism: Mesorhizobium tianshanense; assembly: GCF_007830515.1. Lineage (GTDB taxonomy): Bacteria > Pseudomonadota > Alphaproteobacteria > Rhizobiales > Rhizobiaceae > Mesorhizobium > Mesorhizobium tianshanense. Next base: position 48,645 of record NZ_VLKT01000046.1, on the reverse strand, counting down.
AACGTCTGCCTGCGACACCTGCTCATCGAGAGATGCCGCGTCTTTCGCCGTCAACACTCGAACGCTAGGAAAGCGCTTGTGGACCAGCTGCGCATACTCCTCGGGGAACTCATAGAGCAGAACGGTGACGGCATTGCCAACTGCAGGCGTGGAGGATGTCACGATTAGCTTATCCCTTTCATTAGTCACGAGCCGTGGCGTTAGTCTTCGTCGGCTGAGATCGCACTACTGGAGGACCGGCGGTTCGCGATCGCATGTGACCTCCGGGTGTTACCTGCCGAGCCGGCATCGCCCGCGAGATTAGGGGCTTGGAGTTGGTCAAATGAGCGCCAAGGCCGTCTCTTTCCAATTTGAACTGGGAAACCGCTTCCCGGCGCCTTGCTCGATAGCGAATTTTATAGCCTGTGGTAGGACTCGCCCTTGTTTAGGTGTTTCGACCACATCCTTAGGTCGCGTAATCAGAGCCTTCGGCATTGAGCACGCGCTTCATGGCGTTGAAGTACAAAAGAATCTCTCGATTGACCTCGTCACTCGAAGCCCCTAGCGAGAACCGTATCTTGCTTTGCACCGCGTCCGAAATCATGCGACGTTTTCCTGCAGCCATCGCGATCATCTGGGTCATTGAAGCCCGCTCCAGAAAATAAAGCCGATGGTATGCTTCCGCTACGGTGGCGCCGGTGGTGACAGCGCCGTGATTGGCCAGCAAAAGGATTTTCTTTTCGCCAAGCACATCCGCCATTCTTTCGCCTTCGTCCTGTGCTGTGGCAAAACCATTATAGTCGACGTCGTAAGCGATCAGGTCCTGCACAAACACACCGTTCTGGCTGGACGGTTCCAGCCTCATATCATCTAGCTGGGTCAGCGCGGTCGTAAATGGCATGTGCGTGTGGAGGACGCAGGCAATCCCGCGCCGATGCATCGGTGCATGGATGCAGACTGCTGAGAGGTTCGCATCACCTTGGCCATTCACGACCTCACCGTCCAGCGACACCTCGATCAGATTGGACGCTTTCACCTCTGACCAGTGTAGGCCAAACGCATTCAGGTAGAAACGATCAGTGCAGCCGGGCACCATGAGCGTAAAATGATTGTCGATACCTTCGACGAACCCGTCCTTAACGGCTTGGCGGTGCGCCGCGGCCAGGTCAATTCGAGCATCCAGCCGACGTTGATTGTCTACGTTTGAGGGTTCTTGCGTCCTATTCAACATTTTTGTGCCTCTCGTTTCTCTTGGAGCCTTACATTTTTATCGTTGGGTGAAGCGCAATACATCGACCGAAGATACAGCCGCGCGGACAAACCAGCGCATTCTTAAAGCCTGTTTCGAAAGTCGCTCCGGCGAGTCATATGGTGGTGGTTTCGAGAACCGGAGCGCAGCGGACATTTGGGTCCGTGAGCACCGGAAGCGCAGAAAACGCTATCAGATGGTCCCGTCGGAGCAGAATTTCCAAACGCGCTCTAATTCGGTCACACCATAAGCTGACATATCCGCCTTCATTGTTGTCTCCTTTCCTAGAGCTCAAATAAGAGGATGAATGAGTGATGCCGGTCGGCGGCGTGTGCCGCCGCACAACGAGAACATCAAGAGTCGTGCCAACTGCGCAGGAAGCGCCTCAGAAAAACTGTTCTGCATATTATTCAATGGCTTCACTGAGAGCGCGGCGGCATCCGGCCGAACATCACCCTGTCGCGGACGCAACAAACCGGACAACAGCGGGTCAACGTAAGCGTACGTCGGGAGGGTACCGTCGCCTTACATTTAAGTACAGTCCGACAGCCTTCTGACTAACTGGCCGTTAGTGGCGAACTAACCTTTTGCGATCCTCCCAGTCGTGCCATTTTCCAGACTACCGGCACCCGATACTGCTGTCCGGGCAAACTCAGGCGTGATCTCAGATCACACCAAGCCATCGTCCCTGTCAATGGTGAAAAGATCTGCAATGAGAGATTGGTCCTCCGGGACGGCGCCGCACGTCTCTGTGCCGCGACGCCAACTGAAAACTCAGAGCCGCAGTAGCTCGAAAGAATGCATTCCGAAAATCTGCTGCGCAGCCAACGGAGGATTAGATGCCAAGCCTCGCACTTGAGGGAATAACGCGAAAGGCTTCCCGCCCGGCTACCTTGTTAGCAAGGCGCAAGACGTCCAGGGCCGACGACAAGGCGAGGAGTTCGAAGCCGGGCGCTAAATAAAGTGCGACCGTAATCGGCTCGGTAGAAGGAACGGACGGCCCCAGTCGGGGAAAAAGCGCGCGCCGATGTTGCGGACGGCATCCCAGGAACCAGCTTACGTTGAAAATCGCGATTTACCCCAAGGGGAAAGCCATTTGAGTATGCGGCCTGTCGCCAACAGCCCACGGCTTCAGGGGGCATTCGTTGAGACCTCCGGCGGGCCTTCCGTGACCGGCCCCTCTTGGAAGCATCTGAAATCGGGAAACTGGCAGCGTTCCGAAGATGTTCGTCGAAACGCGTGTCCATCAGGAGACTCTCCTCCTTAAGAACACCACGTAGTCAAAGCGGCGGAGATCTCCAATTCTTTCATGGGGAGAGATCGCAACGCCGCAGCTGGACAGGATCGGCGACATATCGAACGAAACGATACGCACTGGAAGTGGATCGAGCGGCTCCGGTCCCCGTCGTCTGCAGCAAGGCGCAGCACATCGAAGAAATTTGCAAAAGCCCCAAGGGTAAACCGATGGCGTAAGAGGGACCCGACGGACAGCGGGGCGCGGTCACCTCAAGCCTTTGTGTGGGGTTCTTGGTCGAGGAAGCTCCATCTCGCAAATCTACTGGCATGCCGACGCAAACGTCCTTTCGTCGGTTTTCCCCGTCGCTCAAATGAGGCGCGGGCTGGTTATCCCGCGTCGCTAGAGAATACCACGGAGAGTCTGGTATGGTCCACCACTGGTCCCAATACGCTTGGGCAGGCGACGGGCCTATGTCTCCATGACACGGCCTTGCATAGGTTGCACCGTTTGTCGGAACGCATGTCGCGCCACACCGCGGCTCCCCAGAGACGTACAATGCGCTGGATCGACCTCAGCGCCAAGCTCTCATCGGCCCCGGCGATCTCGCACTCTTCCGCGCTTTTACGGAGGTGCACCGGCTTGATGGCGATCATCACTCTTTACAGCACCGGACGGGCCGATCACGACTGCGCCTTCAAGGCCTGGATGACGGCGGCAATGGTAGCGGCATCAGTGCTGGAGGCGATGCGCAACCTGGCTCCGTCAATCTCCAATTCGATGCCAGCATCTACGGCAGCCTTCCTCGGCGAACGTGCCCGTCGCGCCTTCCTCGGGACTGACTTCTCAGGCGACACGACAACCGCTAGCGCGAACAGGCAACGGCAAGCACCAAGCGGTTTCCGCGAAAGTCGTCGCCATGTAGACCATTGCTGCGACGTTAGCCCGTGACGCGCGCGACGGAGCAAACAGTTACGCCAGGCTCGTAGCTCTCCGCGAAGATCTGCGCCTTCTGATCGTCGCTCCATTCGCGACGACGGCCATTGCAAGAAATACCTCCAAGCGGCCTGCCGGCTCATCCTTGGGAATAAGAGTCCGTTTTGAAATTCAAGGATGAGCGTTTCGGCGGATGAGATTGCCGCCCATTGCGACAAGGATCATGGCGTGAGAGACGTCGATGCGCTGCTCGTAGTCGCGCACGAGGCGTCGCCATCTGGTCATCCAGCCGAAGGTCCGCTCGACGACCCAGCGGCGGGGCAGGATCTGGAAGCCCTTCTGGTTGTCGGATCGACGGATGATCTCGACCACGAAGTCGAGATAGGTGGCTTTGTCCATGAGCTTCAGCCGGTCATAGGCGCCGTCGGCGAACAGATGCTTCACCCAGGGCCAGCGCTTGCGGATACCATCCAGGATCGCCTGAGCGCCGGCACTGTCGGAGATATCGGCCGGCGTCAGGTTGACCCATCAACAGCCGCCCATCCGTATCGACGACGATGTGTCGCTTGCGGCCGACAATCTTCTTGCCGGCGTCGTAACCCCTTGTTTCAGCTTGCGGAGCCTTGATCGACTGGCTGTCGATCACGCCAGCCGTGGGACTGGCCTCGCGCCCGGCCCGCTCGCGATCCAGCATCAGCGCCACGTCGTGGATAGTCTGGAACAGAAAGCGCCGCGCCAACTCGCGGAACCAGCCGTAGACGGTCTGCCAGGGTCCGAAATGGATCGGTAGCATCCGCCAACCGCAACCGGAGCGGACCAGGTAGCGCAGGGCGTTGACCACCTCCCGGAAATCAACCTCGCGCGGACGGCCGCGACGCCCAGGTTTGGGCATCAGCGGTGCGAACCGCTCCCACTCCTCGTCCGTCAAATCAGACGGGTAGCGCTTGGTCTTCTTGGCGATCTGGGCCATCCGGCCACGGCTCTGTTCTGTCCACATCCACAGCTTGAATCATAACCCAGCCTCAGACGGAACCCATAGCCAGGCGATTTTCAAAACGGTCTCTAAGCGCAACTCTGACATTGAAATATGTCCAAGCCTCTTTACCGAGGATTAACATCAATGATCAGGCGTTGATCCGGAAGGTGGGGTCCAAACGCCGAATATGATTGAATTCGTACTGGGTTGTCCTGGTCCACTATCTCTCAATTCTGCAGGTCCATAGTCATCCAGCCGTTTTCAGTCACGATGCTATGCTCGTCAGCGCTAACCTGAAGAGCCTGCTGTCGCGCCCAATGGCGAACCAAGCCCAGATGTAGTTTCAACTGTGAGCGCTGAACACCAGCCGTCCAAACGCCGCGATTTGTCACGCCGCCAGCGCTCAGCCCGAAAAGGAATGTCACAATCGAACGTAGTGCGGTCCCGAATATTTCCTGCGGCCACTCTGTACTTTCTGGCCAGCCAGACCGGATGACGTGGGCGAAAATGCTCGCACCTTCACGATTCAGCGTAGTATTGAGCTTACGAAATTCAGGATCGGCTGCAATTACCCCCCAGAAATTCACCCAGATCAGGCTGTCCTCAAAGTTAGACCTGGATGCTGGAAGCGCAACGTCAAGCAGGGTAGCAAGATCCGTCTCACCTTTTGCGAGCCGATGAGCGACCTTGCGTTCCAAGTTAAGAAATGGGATGCGCAGGGCAGCTGCGATAATGTCAGCCTTGCTTTCGAAGTAATGGGTGATCATTCCCGTCGTTACGCCAGCGGCATTGGCGATATCAATCATCGTGACTGCGGAAATGCCCTTCCCCGCTATCGCCTTACATGCTGCCTTGGCGATGCGGAGTCGAGTCTGCTCAACATCAATAATCTTTGGCATGGCCTTACGGTTCACCTCTCAGTTGCAAAATCTCGATTTCGCATCCGCGACCATCTGCCGCCACGAGGCGCCAGATGTCCGCGAAACGGTAGTTCTTGGCACCATTAGAGTCGTGCCTAGGATCACTGTACCATCTGCTCTTACGAGCAATTGCGAAATGGTCAATATATAATCCGATTTGACTGAATTGCCACTCGACTGCGCCAGTCGGACGCAGAGCCATGTCACCGTGGTTCTCGTCAATTCCTCCCTGACGAAAGGGGCCGCGAGCTTGGTTTTTGATCCAACCCGGCTCGTGTCAAGTAGCGCTTGAGGCTAGTGATTTGCCGGCGAGCGGGCCAAGCCTTGGGTTCCAGGACCGCGCGGATGGCGATGCCATTAATGAACGCAATTAGTTCTTCCGCCTCATCTTCCATTTCCTGCTGGCTCAGATAGGCAGATCGTCGGCTCAGGCCCGCAATACAGGTCTTTACCTGTTCTAGCCAAGCGGCATGCTCGGCCGCCTGCGCTTCGCGAATCATCGGATCACTTAAGGAGCGCATCCAGAAATAGTACCAAACCAAGCTCTCGCGGGCCGCGGCTGGGTGGATTGGAAGAGCCTCGCACAAAGCGGAGAAGTAGTCTTTGGGGTTGGTCGCCAGCCGCTGGACAATCCTCACGCTCATGCTCTTCATTGCAAAGCGCTGTGCAGCGAGTAGCAGAGAAGCTTTGTCAGGAAAATAATGGGTCAAAGCACCGGTAGTGAAACCGGCCGACCGTGCCACTTTCACGAGCTTGACTTTGTCCAGACCCCACTCCGCGATAGCCTCGCAAGCGCTCGCGGCAAGTTGTTCACGTCGTAGATCATGGTCGACTACCTTCGGCATGATTCTTGATCTACATGGTAGTGGCAGGTCCCACAACCGCCCATGGGAACGATGTCCCTGCCACAGGAGAACCCTGTTCCGAAGTTATGAAACAGCAAGGTCGTGCTGATCAACGATCTCCGTGAAGAAGTTATCTACAACTTCTGATGATTATTTTGGCGCGGTCGACCCAATTCTACAAAGCGAAAGCGGTCGAGATCCCGATCAAACCTACAGAAATCCCGTAATTCTTGGACAGTGCGTGAACTTATCTCGAAAAGAGTTGAAAGATGGCGCCTCCGTCCGCTTCTGCAGAAAAAACGACATCGCCTGGCGCTAGTTCGGGAGCAAGTTGCGTTTCGACATAGCGTTGGAAGATGGCTGCATTTATCGGCGCGTTGACGATCCACGGTGCGACAAGGCCATGGCATCGCTTCTTCAACAAGGCATTGACGCGGCTGATCTTCATCGATCGTCGACCAATACGAAGCTGACCAAGCGCACCGGCTGGGCGCCGAAGGGTGAGCAATTCAGGACGCATGCGCCATTCGGCAAGTGCCAGGCGCAGACCTTCATCGCCCGTTTTCGCGGGGCCCATCCACAGCCGCCCCAAGCGGTTGAGCAGACGCTCGGCATTGGAGCGGTGCGCGTTCACCCCGCTCCCTCCAGTCCGACACAATGCTCATCCAGGGTCAGTTCACCGACCTCGGCCAATCGCAAGCGCACAACGTCAGCATGCTGCTCAAGCCTGCCGCCACCCGCATGGCCCTGGCGGCGCGCTTCAAGCGAACCGGTCTGCCTGCGCAGTTTGATCAGATTGTGTACAAAGCGAGGTGAGACGCTCAAATGGCGCGCGGCTTCGCGGTGACCATGTCCCTCATCGACATACGCGGCAACACGCCTAGGCAACTCAAGTGGTAAGCGGTTTGCCCATCGCGGTCGCCCCTCAGCCGCTATGAATCATGAACTCAAATCAATAGGAATCTGGAGGCTTCTGTGAGGTCCGCATCACGACCGGGCGGTCAAGCGCATCGTCGGACCTCATTGCAAGCCGGATTGAACGGAAGCGAGGGTTGGTCAGGCTCTATGGGGATTGTGGCCCGCAGCAGTGATCGGGATCGTCTTCGCCGGGGCGATGAAGGGTTCTGGGTACGCAATGGCGGCGGCGGAGGATGCCATTGTGGAGGCAGGGATCTTGGTGGCGGATGTCGTCAGTCGGATTGCCATGCGTCCCATTGGCGGCCTGGCTGCATCCCTCTCTAGGATGGACCAAGAGTTGCCGGTCCGGCCCCAGCGCCGCCGAGCCCCATGAACGCGCGGCGCATGCCCTCACTACCATGCTCCGTATTCCGGATGATCACGCTCGCCATCTGGCAGCGGTGCGCTGCCGCAAGGGGCTCGGCGCGGGCGCGTTCGGCAACCGCTTGGAGGTCGTGTTCCCGCGGTTTGGCCAACAGCCTCCGGCACAAGTCGAGCTTGGCAGCGCGATGCGATGCGATCGTCCTCCATGCCGATCAACCGGGAATTGGCGATGGCGAGGCGGTGGGTGTAGCGGCCGAGATAGGCCAATACCTGCTTTGGAACACCGAAAGGCGGCTTGGCGTAGACGACCCATTCCCGGCTGCGGGGTCGGCGAGCAAGCGGGCGAAGGCATCAGGCTTTGCCAGGTGGGCGAGATCGCCAAAGAAGCCCAGCCGCCCGCCACCATGGGCCGCTCGCAGCTCCTCCAGAAAGAGCCGGCGAAACAGGAGCGACAGCGGTCGAGCGGGCTTGTCGTGCGCCGGATGAGGCTGTTCGAGACCTTGGTATAGCGTGCCGTCGAGGACAGATTGTTGTGGCCGAGCAGCACCTGGATAATGCGAATGTCGGTGCCGTTCTCCAGCAAATGCGTGGCGAAGCTGTGCCTGAGCGTGTGGACCGTCACACGCTTGTCGATGCCGGCGGCAGCCCGCGCCGAGCGGCAGGCCGAATACAGTACCTGCACGTCGATGGGGCGATTTGCCTCCCGGCCGCGAAACAGCCATTCCTTCGGTTTGGCTAGCCGCCACTAGACCCGCAGGATGCGCAGAAGCTGCTCCGACAGCATCACGGTGCGGTCCTTGCCGCCCCTGCCGCCCTTGCCGTGTTCGACCCGGATGACGCCGCGTTCGCTGTCGATATCGCCGACCTTCAGCCCGACGGTCTCCGAAGCGCGAAGGCCTGCGGCATAAGGCCGTCGTCAGCGCCGTGCGTGTCTTCAGGCTCGGCACCGCCTCAAGAAAGCGGACAACCTCGTCGGTGCCAAGAACCCCCGGCGGCGTGCGCGGCGCGCGGGCATAGACGATCCGTTCTGGAATCTCGGCATGGCCGAGCGTCACGCCGTAGAAGGCCGCAGTGCACACACCGTCTGGTTCAGCGCCGGCCACGAGATCCCAGTCGAGACCGATGCACCTGGAAAGCGCGGACATCCTCAAGGCCAAGCCGGTCAGGGGATCGGCCGAAATAGCGGGAGAACTTCACCGCCGCGTGCACATAGGATCGTTGCGTGGCCGGCGACAGATTGCGGATCGTCATGTCCTCGATCATGCGCCGGCGAAGCGGGCTCAACTCGGCCATCTCATTGTTCCTGTTGCAAAGATTGCGCTTCAACAGCCGCGATCCTTCGAAACAGAAGCTTCAACCGCAAACAGACCCGCCAAATGCGCGTCAGCGGCTTCGTTCAATCGCTTAAAACGCGACACGCTCTAAGCTCGCGCGTGCATTCAACGCAAATCGGAGCCGCCGCTCAGGTAGACTTGCTACGTAGCATCCGACGGGATCCCCGCGTATAGCTGGAGGCTGATAGCGGTCAATTTGCTTTCTTGGTAAGACAAGTATGTAGCAAGAAACGTTCAACAGTGAGCTGGAGCGCGAGAGTGGTGCGTCCACGGTCGCGCTCCAGTGCAAGTTACACATGATCGAGCCCGCCCCGCCAGATTCCCGTGGCGGCGTTATTATGCGCTATTATTGTTGCATCATGGATCTACAAGAGCAGATCAGCACGTCCTACGACCCTGACTCCTCCGCATACAGATTATCTTGGGCTCCAAAGGATCGGACTCTGTCTAAAGGGGTTTATCTGTTCCGACACAGCCTGAACTCATGACTACAAAAAGTAAACTGCGTAGGCTTGAATGATACAGACGAAATTATTGGCGGCGAAAGCGTAATACGGGAACTAACCTGCAGTCACTACGCGCATTCGCGCTTCAAACTCGTTTAAAGTTTTCCCAGCTCCCATGTTGTATTTTGCCAATACTCTCTGAATGGCCACGAGACACTCGTCTCGGGCCATCTCCTGTTCCCTAACAGATCTTCCCGCCGCCTGGTCCGCGGTACCTTTCGTGAACCGATCCATGATCTCTTGTGTCAAAGTCGGGGCCGTGTTGTGTGACCAAGGCCAATCAACAGACGGTCCGAATTGTTTCCAGAAATGTTCGGCGCCCCCTTCTCCGCCCGAAAGCATGTAGAGCTGGCTCATGCCCATGATCGCCCAGCGCAAGCCAGGGCCGTATACGATGCTTTCGTCCAGTTCACCGGTAGTCGCGATATCATCGTTGAGGGCGTGAAGAATCTCACGCCACATGGCCTCCTGAAGTCTATCCGTGAGATGACCAGAGACCTCACGCCTTAGCATCAGGACGTGCATTCCAATCGATCGGTAAAATTCAGCGGCTGCCTCCTTCGCGTCCGGACTCGTTTGGCTGTTTCCAACGACCTCAACCAAAGGACACAGGTAAACGGGATTGAATGGGTGACCGACAATTATTCGCTCCGGATTCGATAGGCCAGTGTGCAATTCGCTTGGCATGAATCCCGAAGTGCTGGAGGATATAACTACGTCAGGGTCAGCCACTTTGGAGATGGGCTCCAATACCCGTAGTTTGAGTTCGAGAGACTCGGGCACATTCTCCTGGATGAAATCGGCCTTGGCCGCCATCTCTGCTGGGTCCAGGGTGAATGTGAGTTTGCCCCGCGCCGGCATAGGCATTCCAGCAGTCAGCGCCTGCAATTGTGGCATCGCAATTTCGACGGTCTCTCGAATCCGCTTCTCCATTTTCGGATCAACGTCAGCGGCGATCACGTCGACACCACAGTGCAATGCACGCGCAGCCCATCCGCCACCGATTACGCCAGTACCAAGCAACCCAAGGGTACGTACCTTACGCATATCTTCTCCTATGACCATTTGACGGTAAGCGATACAAAACGGGGCAGCAGGGGGCGGCCCTCTTTTTTCTCTACAATACTCCGCGCAGGTGATGACCACATCTCGATTAGTCCGTTTCCTTTGCAAATTTTTTGTAACAGAAGATATATAACCGTCCTTGCGTAAATAGGCTAAGCAAAAAATGGCGATCTATCACTCCGACTTGCGGGCAGGCTCAAACACATGGGTGCCGCCCCGCCGGTCGGCGAGGCCATCAAACCGCCTCTCTGTTGAAGCCCCAGGAGAATGCCCACGCGTCTCGATCATGTCATCGCTGCTCAGGCTCCCCTTCTTGGTTCCAACCGGTGTAGGCCCGGACGGAGGGGCTCTCGATGAGGCCAATACAACAACTCAAATCCGGGCCACTTCGGACAGGCGATCCCAACCGCTTAGCCGTGGCAGGCGGATCAAGATTTGCGCCACCTTACTTGTAGCACAAATGTCGGTAAATTCATCTCGGGAACAATTAGGCGCCGCTGTGGCGCATCAACTGGCGACTGATGATCAGACGTTGGATTTCAGATGTACCCTCCCAAATGCGCTCCACCCGCGCATCGCGATAGATGCGCTCCAGCGGTAGATCGGCCATCAAACCCATCCCGCCGCAGGTCTGGATTGCCTGGTCGGCTACGCGAGCCAACATCTCAGAACACCAGACTTTGGCCATGGCGCAATCCTCTGCCGCAGAGGGCAGCTTCTGGTCGACCCTCCAAGCTGTATTCATGAGCAAGAGCTCACCGAGTCGGATGTCGATTGCCATGTCAGCCAAGGGGAAGCCGATGCCCTGAAATTTCCAGATGGGTTGGCCGAACTGCTTGCGCTGTGCCGCATAGTCGACCGCAACCTCAAAGGCGCGCTCTGCCCGCGCCTGACAGACAGCCGCGACGCTGAGACGCCCCGGGCCGAGCCATTCGTTGACGACAGCAAAGCCCTCGCCTTCCGCGCCCAACATCTGCCAGTCCCCGACTCGCACGTCATTGAAATGTAGGATGTTGTTGTAGGAACCCCGATGGCCCATATGTTCGTAGCCCTTAAGGACCTCCAAACCAGGGGTGTCTAGATCGACAAGAAAACAAGAAATCCTCTTACGCGGACCTGCCGCAGTCGCCGTCTCCCCCGTTGCCGCGAACAGAACCACAAAATCGGAGATCTGGGCGTTGGTGATAAAGTGCTTTGTGCCGTTGATCATCCAGTCTGAGCCGTCCTTGACAGCCCGGGTCTTCATTCCCTTAAGATCGGATCCTGCGTCAGGTTCCGTCATCGCGATGCAATCACGTTTCTCGCCACGCATCACGGGTTCGAGAAAGTGAGGGATTTGCTGATCCCGGCAAGCCGCCAGAATATTGCTCGGCCGAAGCACGCACGACGCCAATGCCTGGGAAGCTCGGGCCAGCCCTTTCTCAACCAGCGTGTACGAGACGCAGTCAAGCCCGATGCCACCCACCTCTTCGGGCATGTTGCAGGCGTGGAGCCCTGCTTCGATCGCTTTATGGCGAATATCCAGTTCAAGCTCGCGTGGAAGTTCACTGGTACGCTCCAACAGCGCCTCGTGCGGGATCAATTCCTTCTCGCAAAACTCCCTTGCAGTATCGGCGAGCATTTTCTGTTCTTCGGTCAGGTTGAAATTCATAACTTGTCTTCCTGGTTGTATGCGTTGGTCGGGGACAACGATGACGAGATCTGCCTGGACCGCGCCAGCTTAGCATCGCGATCGTTTCGTCAATTTTTGTTATATCTATCGTAGACGTGAGCAATCGCGGCTGCCCCGGCGGCCTCGATGGAGGCCTCCGCAAAACCGCTCGGCGAACTCGGAAGGCTCCCGAACAACGATGCAGTGTCCACCCCCGCTTGTCAGCACAGTGAAGAAAACTTTCCGATTCATAGAGGGTGGCAGGGTCTCCCTCATAACCCTCAAATGCCGAAGGGATAGCAAGCTATACGCCCTTCCAGACAGGCTTCCGCCGTTCGACAAACGCGCGAGCCCCTTCTAGTTGATCCTCTGAATTAAAGCACTTCTGAGCCGACGCCAAAGCCCGGCCATGCTCCAGTGCCGCCTGCTCTGGCAATCCCTCAGTACGACGCATCATGTCCTTGATTGCCGCAAACACCAGTGGTGGCCCGTCTGCCAGCAGAGCTGCCAGCTCGCGCGCTCTCGGCATCAAGTCTTCGAGAGGTAAAACTTCATTGACCAAGCCCCAGCGCAGTGCCTCCAGCGCTTCCATCCTGCGACCCGTTAACATGAACTCCAGAGCAACTTGGCGCGGGATCCGACGCGGCAAAGCAACGACTGCGATGTTTGGCACAACGCCAATGTTGATTTCCGGGAGCGAGAAGTATGTGTGCTCCGCTGCCAATATGATGTCAGCAGCTAAAGCTGCCTCAAGCCCACCACCGACGCAAATGCCATTAATTGCGCAGATGACGGGTTTGTTGAGATTGGGTAGCTCGATAGCCCCTGCCCAACCTCCCACCCCAACATCGGAATCGGCCGGCTCGCCAGCTGCGGCAGCTTTCAGATCCCAGCCAGCGCAAAAGAATTTATCCCCGGCTCCAGTGAGTATCGCGACCTTCAAAGTGTTGTCGTCGCGGAAATCTCGGAAAGTCTCTCCCATTAATCGCGAAGTAGCGGCATCGATAGCATTTGCTTTCGGCCGGTCCAATACGATTTCAAGAACGGCGCCACGCCGCTCAATCCTCAGAGGTCCTTCCATCTTTACTCCTCCCCATTTTTTCGAATGAGGCAGTCCACAGCGACTGCCCCAAGACCTTGCGCGCGGACAATAATTGGATTGATTTCAAGCTCAACAATGCCAAGTGTCGGGTCCTGCGCCAGTTCTGCGAGCGACATGACGGCTGAGATCAAAGCCTCTACGTCTCCAATTGGTCGCTGCCGGTATCCCAATAAGAGACGGAAGGACCGCAACGTTTTCAACGCGCTCAGGACGTCGTCCCTGGAGAACGGAGGTAGGAGAACAACCGAATCTTCGATAAGTTCGGCAAGTACGCCGCCAGCTCCAATCAAAACGACCGGGCCGAATTCTGTGTCAACATTGGCGCCTATAATAAACTCCGCGACGCCATCTACAATCATTTCTTCGACTAAAATTTCATCTGTAATTCGTCCAAGTCGTGTCGCTTCCTTGATCGCCTTCTCGCGCGTGTCGATGTTCAGTGAAACACCACTAACCTCCGTCTTGTGCTGGCACAGCTCAGACGATATTTTCATCACGACCGGATAGCCAATCACCTCTGCCGCCCCGGGTGCATCCTTGCCAATGACCCGAATGGATTTGGGTGTCTTTATCCCGGCCGATGACAGCATCTTCTTCGCATCGAATTCGCTGACGTTGCGAAATGCGGTCGCGTACGCACGTTGCGCAAGGCGTGGTGGCTGGAAGTTGGCCCACGATGAACCGATTTGAGCGGCGACCTCGAACGCCCGAAACGTCTCCAACATCCCCTGCATTGGAGCCACCCCGGAATCTATCGCCAACTCAGCAATCGACGCGGGTGTCGATTCTGACAGCGTGCTGGCGATAAAACCCTTGCTTCCGGTTGCCCGTGTGGCGGCGATAAACGCTCTTACGGGAACCTTATCGATATGTGCCTCAGATTCCCCGGTTGGGTGATCTACAAAGAATCCGTAAAGATCCGCCTCGCCGTCCTGGACCGCGGAGAACATCTGGCAAAGTGTAGGCTCGTCGTGCCAAATGCCCGTCTGGAAATCGAAAGGATTACCGACCGCAACGTGGCCCCCTAGAATTTTCCCGAGCTCATCCCTAGTCTCGGCCCGGACCTTCGGAAGCTGCACATCAAGCCCCTGAAGCAGGTCAGAGGCGATCGCCATGTCGCCTCCCGATCCTGCGGAAATTGCCAGGCGGTTTTCGCTGAATGGGCCGTGCACATGGAGCAGCTTCAAAGTCTCAACGAACTCGGCGAGGGTGTCACATCGCCCGACACCGAGCCGCTGCAGAAATGCATCAAAATACTTCTCGCTGCCCGCCATAGCGCCGGTATGGCTGAGAGTAATGCTGCGGGCGACCTCCGAGCGGCCGGCCTTGATCATCACAATGGGAACCTTTTTGTCCCGGGCGGCGCATGCGAAATCTCGAAATGCCGCCGAATCTCCAACTGATTCAAGGTACATGCCTATGGCAGTTACCCTCGGATCGTTCAGTGCGGCATAGCCGATATCAATTGAGGTTACGGACGATTGGTTTCCAGTTGAGAAAACGTATCCAATCGGCAGATGCCGCTTGGCAAAGAGCACATCGCAGGCGACGGTACCCGACTGGGCAATGACACAAACGCCACGCTCCACCGACCGCGCAACAACAGGCTCTGGAAATAGTGATACGCGATCGAAGAAGTTCACCATTCCTAAGCAGTTGGGACCGAGAACCGGAAGACCTCCAGCAGCCTTCAGCAACCTGCTATTGTAGTCAACGCCATCAAAGCCCGGGCGCTCCGAAAATCCGGAGGCCAAGCAAATTGCCCCGCCGGCACCAAGTTCCCGAAGTTCCTGCACTGCCTCGAGAGTCGCGTCGCGGTTTATGCCCAAAAAAGTACAATCGGGTACCGTTGGAAGTGCCTTTAGCGAGGGCCAGTAGCCCTCTTGGCCTCCTGCGGCTCTTTTTGGATGCACCCTGTACACCGGACCTTGAAATCCGAATTCTTCACAGCGGTCTGCGACCAGATCCGCCCATCGCCCACCCAGGATGGCGACGGACTTCGGTGAGATCAGGCGGCCCAGATCTGTTCTCATTCAGCTGCCCCTATATCCAAGCCGCCTAGTTCTTTTTATTATCGTCATTATTATATCAAGGCGTTGGGCCGAGTCAAGCCGGCGTCGACAGCCGGCGTCGACGTGGATGTCGGTAGCACCGGATATGTCCGGTTTAGACGTTATGACCGTGGTGTGAGCGGTGGCCCGCCCTTAGTCTTTGCAGCTGTAAGCAAACGGGGGTTGCTCGGGAGTGCCCGAGCCGAGCCCCAAGCAAAGGAAGGACGGGCCGTGACAGAAGATAACGTTTTTTACGTCGGTGTCGATGTGTCGAAAGCCAAGCACGCGATAGCGGCCGCCGAAGGCGGACGGGATGGAGAGGTCCGGTATTTCGGCGAGATCGAGGCGACGACGGCGGCCGTGGAGCGCTTCGTGCATAAAAGACCGCGGGCGGTGGTTCGGGTTCACCAACGGCTTGTCGACCTGTACTTGGGTCCAGTGCGTACGACACGACGATCCCGGTCCTGGCGAAGGGGCAATCTACGACAGGGCGTACCATGAAGCCGTTGGACCTCGAAAAGTTTGACGGCGGTGCTGACGTGGCCGACCTGATCGACCAGCGTCTGTCTCGACAAATCGATCGTCTCTCCGCCCGCACCCTTCCGTGTGACGCCGCGCGGCTTCCTCGGCCCCAAGTTGCTGGCGGCTGTGATGCTCGACTGGATCGCCGGAGCAGTCGCTTCAAATGCGCATGGCTCATCGCCTCGCAATCCCGGCAACTGAACCTCTCGCGCACCGTTTAGATTGTCTAGAAGCAGCGCGGGATCACCCTGTCCAAGATATACGACGCTAGCGCGAAGCGCTGTGATCCCAGATCACGTTAGGGGCTCTCGTGTTATTGGTCAAGCAGTGAATTCTGGCTCACAATGTTTAGAACTGGCATTATGTCTTTTGGACAAATGAATTGTCGTCGGCAGCTTGGCCACGATCACTGGCGCGAGCTATTGCCACGCAACGGTGCCGAAGGAGAACGGGCCATTTCTTTTAAGGCACCTAGCCTGCGCCTTCCAGACCTCCGCGGAGTATAACCCTGAGGCGGGCGTGCCACCTACTGCGTGGCTCAGCTATCTTTCCGCGACGGCGCGATCACTTCCATCTCGTTGCTCTGTCAGCGTGACGACGATCTGGCGCGCAGCCACCAAGATATCTCGCTGGATAGTGACACGAGCCCCTCGAGCGTCCTTCTCAGCCAGCGCCCTTACAAGATCCCGATGAGTCTCACTTCCACCCGCCAAGGCCGAACTAGTCGCCACAAAATTTAAAAGTGGTCCAATCTGAAGCCACATACCTTCGATCAGCCGAAGCAGTCTCGGCATGCCCGCCTTCCTATATATATGAAAATGGAATATTCTGTTCAATTCCAAGTAATTTGTCCAATCAGGTGTACCATCAAACATCTGATGGTTGATATCTGTGAGATATTTGAAATCTGTTTCATCGAGATTTCCGACAGCGGCTTCAACAGCCATACCTTCGAGCTCACTCCGAATGTGCGCTATCTCCATCAATGACTGCGGGTTCAGAACCGGAAGCGCAAACGTTCGATTAGCTCTACTCTCTATTGCACCCTCAGCGACCAGCCGCTGTAGGGCGCCACGCACAGGCATCGAGCTGACCCCTAGGACTTCTGCAAGGGAGCGTATTGAGATCACCTGCCCTGGTCGCAGCCGACCCGCTATGATCATTTGCCGAAGATCATCATACACACGATCGTTGAGTGTGGACCGATCCAGCGAACTGATGCTGAGAAGCGTCAGTCCCTCAAGTGCGCGGCTTGGCATCTAATCCTCCGTCGGCTGCAGCTTTTCGCAATGCACTCTTTCGAGCGACTGCGGCTCTCTGACTTGTCAGTTGGCGTCGCGCACAAAGAGTGCGCCGCCGTCCCGGAGGACCGATCTCTCATTGCAGACCTTTTCACCGTTGACAAGCACGACGCTTTTATGTGATCTGAGATCACGCATCATTGTCATGCAATATGGATACTCCCTTCGACAATGAGGACCTTCGTATTGCAGTCAAGCTCGCGATCGACCGGGATGGGATCGTGGATAAGGTACTTCGTGGCTTTGGCAGCGTCGGCAATGATATGCGGTGAACGCGAGTTATCCGCTCTTTGATCCTTCCATTCCGCAGCGTCGGTATGATCCAGAACAAGCAACGGCATACAAAAAAGAATCAGGTCATGACGGTTACGCCCATCGTGTTGCTAACCGCTGACGGCGCTTTTCCCGGAGCGGTGGCGCCAAGAAAGGCCTTGCCATGCTCTGCATCGGCGGCGGCATGGGCGTCGAAGCGACGAACTGAGCCAATAGCGAATACAGAATAATGGCGTCGGCGCGCCTCACCGTTTCGACTGATACGTCTTAATGCCGGCGGTTCCTTCAGGGCGATCGTGTCGCCGACGAGAAGGCGCGCTGGCGTGTCAGATGTGATCTCACTTACCCGCAGGCCGTTGCGTTGACACGTTCAAAGCCGTTCGGCGGGAAGAGTCCGGGCCTCACGAGGCGCTATCTGGTGCGTCTCTCGGAAACACTTCGAAAAGTGCGATGCAGATATGAAGCCGCAAGCAATTGCAATTTCCAGGACCGGCAGCGCAGACTGGGCAAGGAGGAGCTTCGCATGCTCCAATCGCAATTCGCGGAAATAACGGCACGGCGAGCGTCCCAGGTCAGCGCGGAACAGACGTTCGACCTGCCGTCTCGACAGCCCCGCCGCCGCTGCCAGATCCGCCATCGTAAGCGAGGCATCCAGATTCCTCTCCATCAACTCAATGAGTTTGACGACCGTCGGGTTGAGCCTGCCATGCTGGCGTAAAAGCGGCAGCCGCTGGCGCTCATCGCCCATACGAACACGGCCCGCCACGGCCAATTCACCGACACTCACCGCGATAGGCTCTCCGCAATATTGTTTCACAAGCTCGATCATCATATCGAAGGAAGCCGTGCCGCCGGCGCAGCTCCAGATGTCATTGTCGACTTCGTAGACGGTGGCGGCCGCATCAGTGCGCATGAACCTTTCCTTGAACGCCGGCATCGCCTCCCAATGAACGGCGCACCTGCGGTCGTTGAGCAAGCCAGCCTTGGCCAAAGCGGCAACCCCGCTTCCAAAACCGCCTGTCCCGATCCTGCGTTGCCGGCATTCGCGCAACCATGCGCTGAGCACTTTGGTCTCGCGGCCTTCATCAGGCTCATCGCCGCACACCAGAGCCAAGACAGGGCGTTCGGGTTGCATAACGTATCTCCGTTCCTGGGCGAGGTCGGCGTCAGCCGCCACTACAATGCCGCAGCTGGCTCGCACCGCTTCACCCAGGTGAGACACGGTGCGCCAGCGGAAGGCTTCCCGCCTCGCCGCTTGGTTGGCAAGGCGGAAGACGTCCAGGACCGACGACAAGGCGAGAAGTTCAAAGCCGGGTGCCAAGTAAAGCGCAACCATGATCGGCTCAGTAGAAGGAACGGACGCCCACGCGTCCTTGGACCAGTGGTGAACCATGTCAGACTCTCCGCTTTGTTCTCTTAGCGACGCGGGATAACCAACCCGCGCCTCATGTGAGCGACGAGGGAAATTATCGAAAGGACGAATGCGCCGGCATGACAGTAGATTTGCGACACGGTCCCGGTTCATCCAAGCGTCCGACGCTGAGGCTTGGACGGGCCCCTGCCCCACTCTCGGTGGGGTTCCTGCTGCTCCACCGGTTTACGCTTGGGGCGTTTGCCAATTTTGTGGATGTGCTTCGCCTAGCTGCCGACGACGGGGACCGTAGCCGCCCCATCCACTGCCAGTGGCGGATCATCTCGCCCGACATGTCACCAATCTTGTCCAGCTGCGGCGTTGCCATCTCTCCCCATGAACGGATCGGAGATCTGAGCCGTTTTGACTACCTGGTGGTCGTTGGCGGAGTCCTCGAAGAGGAAAGCCTCCTCGCCGACACTCGGTACGACGACCATCTGCGGCACGCTGCCGAAGCGGGCGTACCACTCGTGGGGCTGTGCACCGGCTCATTCATCTTGCATCGTGCCGGCCTCATGCACGGCTACAAGTGTTGCGTCAGCTGGTTCCACAACTCTGATTTCCTGCGGCTATTCGACGGTCTCCAACCCGTTTCCGACCAGATTTTCGTTGTCGATCGAGACCGGCTGACCTGTTCAGGCGGCGCGAGCGCCGCCCATCTTGCAGCCTTTCTCGTCGACCGTCACCTCGGTAAAGCCTTGGCCGCCAAAAGCTTGCGGATCATGATGTTCAACGAGGCGGCCAAGGGTGAGACGGCCCAGCCTTCCGGACGCCTCGAGTTTGTAGTTCGTGATGAAGTCCTGAAGCGGGCCGTGATACTCATGCAAAACCACCTTGATGTCCCGCTGACAATTGCCCGGTTGGCTGACAAGCTCAATATGAGCAAGCGGCTGATCGAGCGCCGCTTCCGGGCCGAACTTAATACTTCGCCGCAGGCGGTCTACACCCAGATACGCCTCGATCACGCTCGGCATCTTTTGCTGAAAACCGACAGGCCAATTTCTTCCATCGCTTTGGAATGCGGCTTCTGCGACGGCTCGCACCTCAGCCGCGTCCTTCGCCTTTATTACTCGCGGGCACCTCAAGAGTTCAGGTCGTCTCAGGACCCAGAATCGCTGTCCCTGCATCGCAGGCGCACGGGGCGAGAATAGCTAGGAACCGGCGATGGCTGGCAGGAACCAGTTTTGGGTGCCTTGCTCTACCGGCGGCTGGACAACGTCTTCGCCGCGAGCCCCGATGGATTTTCGCGCGCTTCCACCTCTTCATCGGCCCCTAGACATTGGCCGAAGCCAAGCCGGTCCACACACCAGGTTCCGAGAATCTGCCGCGTTAGCAGAACGTCATCGCCGCACCGTTCAACTGCCCGTGCTGCGCTTCGGTTAAGCTGGCCAAGCTTGGCGAGGACGTCACCGAGACGCTGGAAGTTATCCCGCTCCAGTGGAAGGTGATCCAGACCGTGCGCGAGAAGTTCAATAAGATGCGCCGAGGCACCTTTCCCGAAATCGTCTGGTGCGCCTATAGTACATCAGCCGTTGGTCGGCGCGCCGCCGCCGATCACTCCGGGTCGTCATAACGGGTGACGTAATGGAGTTCGCGGAGGGCGGGAATGACGAGGCGATATCTTTGTACGCCTCGTGCTCGATGAAATGCGCGGTCTCGGGCCCCGGCCTGGGCTTGCCGAGGACTGGCCTGCCCTTCTTGTCGACGCAGTAGATCAGGATCGGCAGCAGCAGGCCGTGGTTGGGGTTGTCGAGGTCGAGTAGCCGTCTCCAGCTTTTGATGTTGAGATAGGGCGCGGGTGGTCGCCTGACTCCTACGCCTCCGCCGCTGTTCGCCATTCCGTCGGCGTCTTGCCGAAAGCCTGTTTGAACGACCGGCTAAAATGAGACGAGTTCTCGAAGCCCACTTCGACCCCGATGTCGATGGGAGGGGCGTTCGTCCGCTTCAGCAAGAGCTTGGCGCGTTCAAGCCTCACCCTCTTGTAAATCGTCGCGGGGGAGGCTTTCGCGTGGTTGGTGAACAGCCGCTCCAGTTGTCTGCGGGAGATGCCGACCGACGCGGCGAGACTCGGAATGTCGAGCGTGTTCTCGGTATGGGTTTCCATCAATATCAGAGCAGCTTTGACCTTGGGATCGGTGGACTCGATTTCTAACGGCCGCTCGGCTGAATATCCAAAGGCGACCGGGCTTTTCGATCTGCAGGACCAATTCGTCATGGTGCAGCCAACTGACACAGGTCTCATGGCCCTTCATCAGGCCAAGCTCCGCTAGGATGAATGTTCCCGTGCACAGCCCGATAGCACGATCTTGCGACCGACTTGGAAGGAATGCGATTGTCTTATCGTCGATCAGGTCACCGTCGCCCAGCAGCCCGCCGACTACGACGATGTAGTCGAAGAGTTCGGGATCGCCCAGCTCGGGCGTCGGCGAGACCTGAATGCCGCAGCTCGACTTGATCGAGTTCCTCGAGCTGGCGAGAACCTGCCAGTCCGCGAATGCTCTACCGGAACGGTCGCCTTAATCGCTCGCAAGTCTCAACGTGTCGACAAAAAGTGCGAACGGGGAGAGAGTGAAGGACTTCGCAACCACAAGCCCTATTTTGAGAATAGCTGCGCTAGTGGGAAGTAGCACTACGCCCGCCGCTGCGGTTGGCGATGCGTTGAAACCTGGTAGAAACTGGCGCGGCAAGATTGTCTTCTCAGTCGAGATGCGCTTCGGGAAGCAGCGCCCAGAATGCCAGGAGCGGGGCATTATTAGATCGCATAGCATGCCTGGTTCCGGGAGGGTTGTAGAAGGAGCCGCCACCGGGCGCGAACCATCTGCCCTCCTGCATGAACCCGCCCTCTGAGAGGACGAGGTACTCCTCTTCCGGTGGATGACTAGGTGGTGTAACGTACATGAGGGGGCATTAGGGAGACGCCTAGCCACTCATCGTAGCGCACTTCCAAGCCGCCCTTTCCGACGATCGTCGCGTTCGCGTGGCCGACGGACGAAATTGCTGCTAGTGGAATCATCGTAGGAAGTTCGCGTTTGCCACTGGAGACGTAGCTCGATGTCTCGGGATCGGGCGGCCAAGCCGATCAGCGAAACCTCGGCGGTGGCGATTCTTGGAGTTTCGTCGAGATATTCATCGCAGACAGGTACTCGGCGTCCAGGTGAATCGTGCTCGACGCCCGGCACCTCCAGCCGAGCCGAAATCCGCGCCACGGACTCTTGTGATCGCATATCGGATATCGCCTTTTTGGACGCGAGGAGTGCGGCGTCGAGGAAGTCTTTCAGCTTTGGCTACGGCTCACGGGCACCTCATTGGATGGTTAAAAAAAAGCTGGCATTGCGAACAATGCCAGCAAGAATGCCCGCCGGTAGCTGGGAGGAACCCGGACGAGCGGGAACTGAACAGGTTCAGGAGCGCATGAGGGCCCCAGTTGGGTCGTAGAGCGGCTGGATGGCAACTACTGCCGGATACTTCTGGCCGCCTATTTCGACCTCGAGGACTGCACCTTCTGTCGCTAACTCGGACGGTACATATCCCATGGCCAGGGACTTGTTCACCCTGTGGCCGTAGCCACCCGAAGAGACGTATCCAACGGCACAGCCGTCCTTCAGAAGCGCTTCGTCTCCCACGACGTCGCGGCCGTCGACGTCGATCGTCAACCCGACCAGCTTGCGGCGGGCACCAGTCGAGCGGATCGCCAGCGCGGCCTCCTTGCCGACGAAGTCTTTCTGCCAGTTGATGAATCCTTCCATGCCGGCTTCCGACGCATTGAAGTCAGGGCGGTAATCCAGAGTCCACACGCCCCAGTTCTTCTCCAGCCGCATCGACATCAACGCCCGCGCACCGTACAGCCGAAGTCCAAGGTCACTGCCCGCGCCTTCGATGGCCTCGAACAAGCGGAGCAGGAACTGGGGACGGCAGTAGATTTCGTAGCCAAGCTCCCCGGAGAACGACAGGCGCGACAGGATGACCGGAACGTCGCCGACCACGCATTGCCGGATGTCGCGGAACTCGAACGCGTCCGCGCCGACATCCTCGCGAGTGATCCGGGACAGAAGCTCGCGCGACTTGGGTCCCGAGATCGCGATCCCGTGGAAGTCGTCCGAACGGTTGGCATAGCGCACTCCCTCCTCGGGCAGGTGCTTTTCGAACCAGCGACTATGCATCTCCTGCGCGGCACCGGAACCGAAGAGCATGAAGTGTTCGTCCGACAGGCAAGCCACCGTCAGATCGCCGTACAGCTTGCCCTTAGGCGACAACATCGGCGTGAGGGCGATGCGGCCCGGTTTAGGCAGCTTCGCCGCCAGCACGCGGTCGAGGTATTGCCTCGCGCCGGGGCCGACGAATTCGTGCTTGGAGTAGTTGGCGATTTCGACCGCGCCCACGCCCGTGCGCACGCTCTCGATCTCGCGCGCCACGTATTCGTGGCTTCTGTTGCGGTCGAAGGAAGACTCCTCGTGAGCGTCCGACGGATCGTTCGCGAACCATAGGACGTGCTCGAGACCGAAGCTGACGCCCATCACAGCTCCCTTGGCCACCAAACGGTCGTAGAGCGGGGTGGTCTTCTGCTTCCGGCCCTTGGGGAGCGTTTCGTTCGGGAACGTCATGACGAAGCGACGCTCGTAGTTCTCCGCGGATTTGACTGTTCCCCAATCGGCGGTCGCGTGGTTTCCGAAGCGGGCGATGTCCATTGCCCAGACGTCGATAGAGGGTTCGCCTTCGATCATCCACTCTGCAATTGAGCGCCCGACGCCGCCGCCCTGGCAGAAACCCGCCATGACGCCGACTGCCGCCCAGTAGTTCGTGAGGCCGGGAACCGGGCCGATCATTGGATTGCCGTCCGGACCGAAGGTGAAGGGTCCGTTCACGATTGTCTTGATGCCCGCCCGGCCGAGGGCGGGAATGCGTTCGAACGCGAGCTCCAGGCGGTCGGTGATGCGCTCAAGATCGGGATTTAGCAATTCATGGCCGAAGTCCATCGGCGTTCCCGAGACCTTCCACGGGGTGGACTTGGGCTCGTAAGTGCCGAGAAGCATGCCGTTGCGCTCCTGACGGAAATAGATGTTGGCCTCGTAGTCGATGCCGCCCGGCAGACGCTGGCCCGATGCCATGCGCTCTTCGATCTGCGGAATGTCTTCGGTGATGAGGTAGTGGTGTTCCATCGGCTGAACCGGAACGGTGATGCCCGCCAGCTTGCCTGCCTCCCGAGCCCAGAGACCCGCCGCGTTTACAACATGCTCCGCGTTGATCGTGCCCTTCGCCGTCACCACGTCCCAGGTTCCGTCTTTGCGCTGCCGTGTCTCGGTGACGGGCGTGTGCGTGAAATACTGAGCGCCGTGGACCCGGGCAGACTTCGCATAGGCGTAGCAGACCCCTGAAGGATCGATGTCGCCGTCGAGCGGGTCCCAAAGAGCCGCTAGGTAATGGCTTGAGTCGATGAGAGGATGCCGTTCGGCGACTTCTTTCAGGCTGATGAATTCCTGGTCCAGACCCATGTAGCGGGCCTTCGAGCGTTCGCGCTTGAGGTAGTCATACCATGTCTTGTTGGAAGCCAGGTAGAAGCCTCCCGTGGAATGAAGGCCCACCGACTGGCCGGAGGTCTCCTCGATCTCCTTGTAGAGGTTGATGGTGTAGCCTTGGAGACGGCTGATATTCGGATCGGAACTGATCGTGTGTATCTGCCCGGCCGCGTGCCAGCTGGAGCCACTAGTCAACTCGTCGCGCTCGAGAAGCACGCTCTCCTTCCAGCCGAACTTCGCGAGGTGGAACAAGATCGAGCATCCGACGACTCCGCCACCGATGACGACGGCACGGGCGTGTGATGGAAGCGTCTTTTCGGTTGTCATAGGTCTACCTGCTGTATTGACGGTGTGGTTTCGCAAAAGCCGCTTCACCGGCTCTTTCGTGCGCGGAGTATTCAGAGACTTTGGAGGTCCGCGTAAATCGCAATAATTATGATGATCCTCATAAACTGAACTTATACCCGCTCGTCCTCCGGTCCGGCCCGCAAGGCAGCCCCCTCGGCGACCATCCAGTCCACCACCGATTTGGCCTCCTGCGACTGCGTCTTCGTAGATAAAAGATCGCATATGTCCTTTGGAAATATCGTTCAGTCTGCACCAATAGCTCGGAGGCAGAACCTCTCAGCCGATGCATCACTTCAGGGTCGTGGAGCGGCATAGCATTGACGTTCGCTTGATAATATCTCTACGCAAAATCCACTTGGAGCCTCGTCCGCTACCAGCACATAGCCCTCGCCGGTGATTTTCATACTCTGGCCTCCGGTACTCGCCGCTAACTCACCTTCAAGGCCAAAATCTCACGTGCTCGGCCAGCAGTGGCGACGCTGGCTCCCATCGCTTCCACAATGGTCCTAGCGCGCTCAACGAGCTGGGCGTTGGTGGCAAATACACCGCGCGATAGATACAGGTTGTCTTCGAGTCCCACTCGAACGTGGCCTCCGAGCATGACCGATTGAGCTACCATTGGCATCTGCATCCTGCCCACCCCAAAAGATGCCCACTGAGCCGTAGGGGGAAGGGTGTTGACCAGCGCCGCCAATAGTCCGACATTTGCCGGCATGCCGTAGGGAACGGACGTACACAGCTGAACCAGCATGGGTGTATCGAAGACTCCTTCTTCGAAAAGCTTGTTGCAAAGCCATAAGTTGCCGGAGTCAAAAACTTCCAGCTCAGGCTTCACACCCAACTCACGACAAATTCTTGCTCCTTCACGAACATAGTCGGGAGTTGAAACGTACGTTCGGTTGCCCTCGCCAAAATTCAGCGTTCCACAATTGAGGGTACATATGTCCGGAACGTATTTCCCTTCATTTACCAACTCGATGACATGCCGCATCCGAGTTTCTTGGCTAGCAAAGTCGGTACCCTGATCCTGACCTAACACTTGTCCGTCATTGGAAAAAAATACGAAACCGCCTACTCCCGCAGTTAAATTAATTATCGCCTCAACACCACTTTCCCTGATATTTTTGACGACTTCGCGATATAGGGCTGGATCCATGCTCATCTGTCGCGTTACAGGATCTCTTACATGTATATGGACGACGGCGGCACCGGCTTTAACGGCTTCAACTGCACTATTCGCGATTTCGGCTGGTGTGACGGGGCAGTGAGGGCTCTTGGTCACTTTCGCATCATCACCAGTTACAGCGCAGGTGATGATGACATCCTCTCTCATAGCACTTCCCTTGCACAGTCTGGTTGAGATCACAGATCACAGTAACGCTAGGGTATCTTTCGCGTCTGGTCAAGGCATCGCAAGGAGGTTTCGCCAAGCCAACGCTCAGCGCCTGCGCCCCGCAACAGTTCGACCGATTCAGGATCGTCGCGAAACTCGATGCCGATCTCCTCCAGGATCACCTCGGCGGCGTCTTCGATGCTAGCAGGCCTTCATCGGAAGGCAGATCGTATCCCCCAATCGTCACCAAGCTTATCGCCGCGCGGCCGCCCCCTGACTGCGTACATGGCCTGCGGGATCGATGTCCCGGAGGGTCGACTGACGTGGTCGCACCGGGTGGGTTCAACGGACCGATTCCTGGCGAATTGAGAAACGATGAGATCGCCACCTTCTCGGGGGCCTACCGCACGGTCGCTCGATTTGGCACTTGGACGGTTTCCCTGCTGGCAGTTCGTGGCCGGCCAAGCGTCGTCCTACACATGACCATTCATGCCGGCATCCTCATTTTCGTCATTGGAAAACCCGGCATGATTTCACCAGCCAGCAGCTTCTCTTCGCTTAGCAGTCCGGCGTCCTCGAGCGCCTCGAAATCCGGCAAGTCTCGCAGGGTGTCGAGACTGGACTCCAGCAGGAAACGCTTTCGTCGTAACATAGGTGTAGGGAGCGCCAGGTGTCGGGCTGCGGGGGCCGGAGGCGATCAGGCCGAAGCCGCGCAAATTGCCGATCAGGTCGCGGCTGATTTCTTTGCCAAAGGAAGAGGATAGCTCGGCACGGGTGATCGGCTGGAAGTAGGGGATCGTCAATAGCACGAGTACCTCCGCCTGCGAGGTCGATCGAGCGCTCACTGGAACCGCCGGCGATGCGGATGGCGTCGGCATAGGCCGGCCGTGTCAGGTGCTTCCAGCCGCCGGCGACGGCCACCAGGTCATAGGGGCGGCCATGCAGTTCCTCGCGGAATCGGTGATCAGATCGAGATTGCAGCTCTTGCCGACGATGCGCGCCAGCGTCTCACGCGAGACGGGCTCGCTGGCGGCAAAAATGGTCGCCTCGACGCGATCGACGGGCACTGGTATTCCACCCCCTACCGCCTGATCCGCGAGCTCGTCAATGCGCGCATCGCCGAGAACACCGTTGAGATCTTCCACAAAGACCAGAGGATCGCCATCCACGCCCGTGCACCCAACCGGCGTGGCCACACCACCATCGCCGACCATATGCCAAGAGCGCACCGCCGCTACGGCAAGTGGACGTCGGGAGGACTGATCGCCGCTGGCGAGAAGATTGGTTCTTCCACCGCCGTTTTTTGTTTTGAGACCGCCCCCCTGGAAAAGGATGGAAAAATGTCCAAGATCACCGGCAAGACCGAAACGATCGAGAACGTCGAATTCCCTACCTTCGACCCGTCCAAGGCTACAGAGCAGGTTCGCGCTGTCGCCGAACGGGGCGTTTACCAAATTGGGTTCGGACGCCGAAACGGCTCAAAAGGCTTTTGAGTCGACCTTTGAAGTGGCCAAGACCACCGGCAACGAGGTGTCCCTGAAGACGATTGCCGCTCTGCGAGCCAACGCCGAAGCCGGCGTCACGCACCTCGAAGCACTGGTTGCCGTGAAGTCGGTGTCCGAGTTCTTCGAACTGCAGCCCGCTTTCCTGCGCAAACAGATCGAAGAGGCCGCCGAGCAGGCCGCGGGCTTCCAGGTCGTGATGATGAGAGCTAGCGAGGACGTGTCCAAGCCGATCAAGGATGCCTTTAAGAAGGCTTTGAAGGACCGCAAGGCCGCCTGACTGCTTCAGGTCGCCAAGCCGCGACAGCCGTGCGCAACTCGGCGACGGTTCGTGCGATCGGAATGCTCATGCCACTTCTCCACCATTGACCGTCCTTGGCGCATCGCCGAATAGATGCTCGGCCGCTGGAAAGCGGCGGTCGCGCACTTCCTGCGCATAGACGGCGATCGCCGCCTCGGCGATCTCACCGAGTTCGGCATAGCGCTTGACGAATTTGGGCCGGAAGTCGCCGAAGATGCCCAACATGTCGTCGACGACGAGAATCTGCCCGTCGCAGGCCGCCGAGGCGCCGATACCGATGGTCGGGATCGCTACCTCTGCGGTGATCCGCCGGGCGAGCGCCTCGGGGACCTTCTCCAGCACCACCGCGAAGGCCCCTGCTTCCCTCACCGCAAGCGCGTCGGCCCCGACGCGCTCCGCATCACCGCCTCTGCCCTGCACGCGGTAGCCGCCGAAGGTATTGACCGCCTGTGGCGTCAAGCCGACATGGCCCATTACCGGCACGCCCCGTGAGGTCAGGAAGCGGATCGTCTCCGCCATTGCCTGGCCACCTTCGAGCTTGACCGCCGCGCAGCCGGTTTCCGCCATGACACGTGCAGCATTGCGGAAGGCCTGCTCGAGGCTTTCCTCGTAGGAGCCGAACGGCATGTCGACGATCATCAGCGCCTGCTCCAGGCCACGGCGCACGGCCTGACCGTGCATGACCATCATCTCAAGCGTCACGCCCAGCGTCGACGGCAAGCCGTGGAGCACCATGCCGACGCTGTCGCCGACGAGAACAATGTCACAATGCCGATCAACGAGCTTTGCGATCGGCGTGGTATAGG
Organism: Mesorhizobium tianshanense; assembly: GCF_007830515.1. Classification (GTDB taxonomy): domain Bacteria; phylum Pseudomonadota; class Alphaproteobacteria; order Rhizobiales; family Rhizobiaceae; genus Mesorhizobium; species Mesorhizobium tianshanense. The sequence goes on along the minus strand of NZ_VLKT01000046.1, from coordinate 20,206 downwards.
CCGTCAGGCAGACGAGCGGCGTTCCACCCTTCCGGGAACGAATATCCGGCGGTGTGATCGCCTTAGTGTGAGCAACCGCACTCAACAAGGGTTCCTTCCCCCAACGTTACCAACCATGGGTGCCGCGTTTGGCACATTTTTGTGCAGGTGCGAAGAGTTAAAATCACGATCACGCGCGGTGGTAACGCGCCGACAGTCATCGTAGGAGGATCAATCAAATCGCGAAACAGGAGACGGGCATCGGAGGAGAACGCGCACCGGGCGATATCGATCAATTCCCTTCATAAGCGTGTGCAATTCGGCTGGAGACTTGAGACAGAAAGTTTGATGCCTGCCATGGGCGGAATGCAATTAGGTTAAATGATTCTGTCGAATCCCCTCGTTGGCCAAGGCCAAGGATCCTTTCGTCCGCCTTCATTAAATTTTGTCTGCGGCAGCCCGAGGTTTTCACGAGCAAGCGTATCCAACAATTTCTGCGGGACTAAGACGCTCCTGATCATTGCCAGCAACGATATCGCGGGAAACCGGCTCTTATGGGTTTGCCCAAAAGGGTACGATGCCGCATTCAATCGCATATCCACTCCTTTTAGCAGGACAATCGATTTCGATTTGCGTGCCCCATTGTAAACGCCACGACAGATTCAGTAAATCGTAACGAAGGGGTACGCCTACCATATTGCTCTGCGTCGTGCCTTTGAAAACTCATGCAAGCAAAGCGCTGCCTCGTGAGCTATGGTCGGAATTGGGTGACGAGGCCGATCAGGCGGCGCGGTGGTCCGACGTCAGCGAGTCAGCGACACCGTCGGTGAATTTGACGCCGGCGATGACCCTTGGCAACTGATTTTCGCCCTTCAGCCGACGCCAGGTTTTGGCAGCGCTCATGACGAGCTTGAAGACCATGAGCCGGGCCGTCCTGTGCGACAGGCTTCCCTTGGTGCGCACCGTGCGGTGCCGGACGGTGGCGAAGACGCTTTCGATCGGATTCGAGGTGCGCAGATGGTCCCAGTGCTCGGCCGGGAAGTCGAAGAAGGTCAGCAGCGCCTCGCGGTCCTTCGTCAGGCAGTCGACAGCCTTGGGATATTTGGCCTCGTATTTGTCGACGAAAATGGCCATCGCAACCTCGGCGGTCGCCCGATCGGGCGCGTCGCGGATCTCCCTGAGATCGGCCTTCATGTTCGGCTGCACCGATTTCGGCACCTTGTTGAGCACGTTGAGGACCTTGTGCTGCCAACACCGTTGATGCCGGGTCGACGGAAAAATCTCCTCAAGCGCCTTCCAGAAGCCGAGCGCGCCGTCGCCGACGGCGATCTGCGGTGCGACCGAAAGCCCGCGGGCCTTCAGATCAACGAGCAACTCGCGCCAACTCTGCGCGCTTTCTCGCACGCCGACCTGAAAGCCGACCAGTTCCTTCCTGCCTTCCGGCGTCGCGCCGATGACAACCAGCATGCAGGCGGCATCATCCTCCATGCGCGCCTGAAGATAGACCCCGTCGGCCCAGATGTAGACATAATGGCGGGCCGAGAGGTCGCGGCGCTGCCAGCGATCATAGTCGGCCTGCCACTCCTCCTTCAGCCGCCCGATCACCGACGGCGACAGGTTCGGTGCGTCCTTGCCGACAAGCGCGGCAAGCGCCTCCTGGAAGTCGCCGGTCGAGATGCCACGCAGGTAAAGGACCGGCAGCAGCGCGTCGAGGCTCTTCGTCCGCCGCGCCCATTTCGGCAGGATCGCCGAAGTGAAGGTGATGCGGTCGTGGCCGGAGGCCTCCGCGGCCCGGTCGCGCAGCTTGACACGGCTCACCGCAACCGGGCCGATCCCCGTCTGGATCGTTCTCTCAGGACCATGCCCGTGGCGTACCAAGCGGGCCCGCCCATCGGCCAGGCGCTCGTCGGCCATGGCGGCCAGGAATGCCTCGGCTTCCGCCTCGACGGCCTGCGCCAGAAGCCGCCGGGCGCCCTCGCGCAGAACCGATGTCAGGGGATCATCGAGTGTGTCGGGATGCGGAAAGGAAACAACGGTGGTATCTGTCTTCATGGCGTATCGCTCCTTCGTGAGGTTCTGGCAGGCTTTGTCACCCGCCTCGATACGCCGCCTTCCTCAAACCGTCATCACCCAGTTTCCGCCATAGCTCCTGCCTCGTGCGCCAGATTGCTAGGCGGTTTCCGCTCTAGCTAAGGCAGACTAGGCTTCGTGGACAAAGGGCAGCCATAGTTTGATTGAGGCGAGCGCCACGAAGCCAAGATAGGATTCCTTGGTCTTGTCGTAGCGTGTGGCAATACGGCGCCAGTTCTTCAGCTTGTTAAACAGGCGCTCGACGAGGTTGCGCCAACGGTATTTCTCGCGATCATGCGGGGTGGGGGCGCGGCGGTTGCTTTTGGCGGGGATGACTGCCTCGACGCCGGCTTTGGCGATCTCTTCGCGGATGGCGTCGGAGTCATAGCCCTTGTCCGCCAGGAGCGCCTCGATACGGTCGGCGATCATTCGAAACAGCGGGCCGAAGCCTTGAATATCATGCGCCTGGCCAGGTGTCAGGACGAAGCCGAGAGGTCGGCCTTTTCCGTCGCACCGCGCATGGAGTTTGGTGGTGAAGCCGCCGCGCGATCGGCCAAGCGCCTCAGTTTCCTGAGTCCACTTTTTATGCCGACTGCACAATGATGTGCCCGGACAACGGTGCTATCGATCATGTCGGCGGTGGCATCGCGTTCCACCATCTCGGCGAGTGTTTCGAGCAGCGCATCGAACACCCCTGTCGCGACCCATCGCCGGTATCGGCGGAAGACGCTGTTCCACTTGCCATATTCATCAGGCAGATGACGCCATTGCGCCCCGGTTCGGGCCATCCACATCATGCCTTCGAAATAGCGCCGATTATCCTGCGCCGGACGGCACCCTCGACCCCGCTCTGCCGGCAGCAGCGGCCCGATCAGTGCCCATTCCTCGTCCGATACGCCAATCCGCTCGCCCAACGCTGCCTCCAAAAGACAGCCTTGAATCAGTGACCGAGTCCTGCGTCAAGCTTTGTCCACGAAGCCTAGCGGCGTCTCTTGCCGCAATGTGCGGCGCGTGAGCGCCATTCGGCGTGCGAAACGTTGCCTTTGATGTCCCGCCGCGCCGACGCCAATTCTTCCCTATGCGCCGCTCCCATTCGCTATTGCCTCAGTTCATCGCTTCCAAGCACATGGCGACGCCCATGCCACCGCCGATGCACAATGTGGCAAGGCCCTTCTTGGCGCCACGGCGTCGCATCTCGAAGACCAGCGTGTTGAAGACGCGGGCACCGGAAGCACCGATCGGGTGCCCGATGGCGATGGCGCCGCCATTGACGTTGACGATCGAGGGATCCCAGCCCATGTCCTTGTTGACGGCACAGGCCTGGGCAGCAAAGGCCTCGTTGGCCTCGACAAGATCGAGGTCGCCGATCGACCAGCCGGCCTTGGCCAGTGCCTTGCGCGAAGCCGGAATGGGCCCGGTGCCCATGATCTGCGGGTCGACGCCGGCGGTAGCCCAGGAGACGATGCGCGCCAGTGGGGTGATGCCGCGCCTGGCGGCTTCCGCTTCGCTCATCAACAGCGCGCCGGCAGCGCCGTCGTTGATGCCGGAGGCGTTGGCGGCGGTCACCGTGCCGTCCTTGTCGAAAGCCGGTTTCAGCTTGGTCATGGCGTCGATCGTGGCGCCGTGGCGGATGTACTCATCCTGGTCGACAATGGTGTCGCCCTTCTTGCCCTTGATGGTGACGGCGACGATCTCGTCCTTGAACTTGCCGGCTTTCTGCGCAGCCTCTGCCTTGTTCTGCGAGGCAACGGCAAATTGGTCCTGGTCGTCGCGGGTGATCTGGAACTGGCGAGCGACATTCTCGGCCGTGTTGCCCATGTGATAGCCATTGAAGGCATCCCACAGCCCGTCCTTGATCATGGTGTCGATCATCTTATAGTCGCCCATCTTCACGCCGGCGCGCAGGTGCTGAGCATGCGCCGAAAGCGACATCGATTCCTGCCCGCCGGCAACGATCACCTTGGCATCGCCAGTGGCGATCTGCTGCATGCCGAGCGCGATGGCGCGCAGACCTGAGCCGCAAACCTGATTGAGACCCCAGGCGGTGGTTTCCTTGGGCAGGCCGGCATTGATCGATGCTTGGCGGGCCGGGTTTTGACCCTGAGCGGCGGTCAGCACCTGGCCGAGGATGACCTCGTCGACCTCGGCTGCGTCGACACCGGCACGCAACAGAAGTTCCCTGATGACGATGGCACCGAGTTCATGCGCCGGGGTGGCGGCAAAGGCGCCGTTGAAGGAGCCGACGGGCGTGCGCGCCGCGCTGGCGATAACGATTGAAGTCTTGCTCACGATGGCATCCTCTTTTTTAGAAGCCCTGGCGCCCGGTGTGGGCGCATTAAGCTCAGTTGACGATCGTTGCCTCGGTTGCTCTGCGGAGCTCGCCGTCGGTGACGCCGTCGGCTAGCTCCACCAGCTTCAGCCCGCCCTCAACGACATCGAGGACGCCAAGGTTGGTGATGATCCGATTGACTACGCGCTGACCGGTCAGCGGCAGGGTGCAGGCCTTCAGCACCTTCGATTCCCCGGCCTTGTTGGTGTGATCCATGACCACGACCACGCGCTTCACACCGGCGACCAGGTCCATCGCCCCGCCCATGCCTTTGACGAGCTTGCCCGGCACCATCCAATTTGCCAGGTCGCCATTTTCGGCAACCTCCATCGCGCCGAGGATCGCCATGGCGATCTTGCCGCCGCGGATCATTGCGAAGCTCTGAGCCGAGTCAAAGAAGGCCGAATGCGGTAGTGCCGTCACCGTCTGCTTGCCGGCATTGATGAGATCGGCATCGACTTCATCGTCAGTCGGAAACGGCCCGATACCCAACAGTCCGTTCTCCGATTGCAGCGTCACCCGAACTCCCTCGGGAATGTGATTGGCAACCAGGGTCGGAATGCCAATGCCAAGATTGACATACATGCCGTCCTGAAGTTCGCGGGCGGCCCGTGCCGCCATCTGGTTCCGATCCCAGGCCATTGATTTCTCCTCGCTCAGGCCGCCGCGCGTGTCGTGCGCTGTTCGATGCGCTTCTCGTGCTCGCCCTGGACAAGGCGATGCACATAGATCCCCGGCAGGTGGATCTGATCGGGATCGAGGCTTCCGGCAGGTATGATCTCTTCGACCTCGGCGACGCAGATCCTGCCGCAGGTTGCAGCCGGCGGGTTGAAGTTGCGCGCTGTCTTGCGAAAGACAAGGTTGCCCGAACTATCTGCCTTCCAAGCCTTCACAATCGACAGGTCCGCGACAATCCCGGTCTCGAGCACATAGGTCTCGCCGTTGAAGGTCTTGTGCTCTTTATAGTCGGCGACCACGGTGCCCACGCCCGTCTTCGTGTAGAAGCCTGCGATGCCGGCCCCGCCAGCTCGCATGCGCTCGGCCAAAGTCCCCTGAGGATTGAATTCGAGTTCCAGTTCACCGCTCAGGTACTGGCGCATGAACTCGGCGTTCTCGCCGACATAGGACGAGATCATCTTCTTGATCTGCTTCGTCTTGAGGAGCACGCCGAGCCCGAAATCGTCAACGCCGCAATTGTTCGATGCAATCGTCAGCCCCGTCGTGCCGGCCTCCCGGATCGCGCCGATCAAAAGCTCCGGGATCCCGCAAAGCCCAAACCCGCCCGCAGCAATCACCATTCCGTCAAACAATAGACCTTCCAGCGCAGAACCGGCTTCCATATAGATCTTAGTCACGAAGCTCTCCGATAGCGGTTGAAGTTGTTTCCGCGATAGTCCCTTGCGAATGCGGCCGATCCCTCCTCGACCTCGGCCTCAGTTGCTACGGGCGGCGCGAGTCAAGCTAGGAATGTCCCTCGCGGCATTGTGCAAGCAACAAGATCGCTTCCGATAACCGTCTTGGAAATCCGCTCATCAATCTCGCCTAGTTGGCAATGTAGCAACACCCCCGTAGAACTGCGCTCAGTTCCGCATGCGCGCGCCCTCCGGGTCGGATAGAGGGCGTGCGGAAACGGCAGCGTCATAAAAATCGCCGAGCAGCTCTACCTGGAGCTTGGTCCCGTCAGCGGCGAGGGCTACCGGAACATAGCCATGGCGAGGCTCTTGCCGACCGTGTGGCCATAACCTCCCATAAGCTCCTGATCCGTTCTTCGCCCAGCCGCACCGTATGGGCATTTGGATAAAATCATTGAACATGTGCGATCATGCCGCCCACCTGTCGCACATGACGCGTTAACCTCCACGCTTTTCGAGCAGCTCCTCCGGGTCCAGATCACTACGCACGACGCCGTTGGCAGCGTGCGCCGTCGCGCCCTTACCTTCCTTGCCAGACTGGGCGCCTCTTTTCGGCGAAGGCTCTCGGGCCCTCCTTGAAGTCCTCAGATCTGATCGTCTTCTCGAAAATTGGCATGCCAGCCTCGCCCTTCCAGCCGGCGTGTGTCTTCGCAAATGAGTCGCGCACACTAAGTGCAGACATTTCTGCCAAGCATTCCTTGAGGGCCTGCAACGCAAGCGGTGCACCACTTGATATAGCGTTGGCGATCTCATAGGCCTTCGGCATAAGTTGGGCTGTCGAGGTAACATCTCGAACAAAGCCCCACCGCTTGGCTTCCGTCGCAGACATGCGTCGCCCGGTGAACAACAAATCGGCCGCGACGTTGGTCGGAAGCAGTTTCGGCAGGCGCTGCACCGCGCCGGCATCCGGCACAAAGCCTAGCTCCATTTCAGGCAACCAGAATTCAACATGCTCAGCTGCTATCACAATGTCGGCCGCCATAGCCATCTCAAAACCGCCGCCCACGGCACTACCGTTCACAGCTGCGATGACTGGCTTTTTAAGATCCCAGAATTCGGTAAACCCCCCTAGACCACCGGGGCCGAGGTCGAAATCACCCGTAAAGGGTTTGTCGCTGCTCGCAGCATATTCCTTCAGATCCCATCCGGCGGAAAAAACGCGACTCCCATCTCCTGTAATGATCGCCACTAAAAGCTTATCATCGTTGTTGAACTCTCTAAAAGCTTCGAACAGCTCGCCACTGGCCGCGCGGCTAATTGCGTTGACCGGCGGGCGGGCGAACGTAATTTCCATAATGGCGCCATCCGTCTTTACTCGCACGTCCCTATTCATGACTGCTCCTATTTCTGGTATTGCTAAACACAAGCGCGTCAACTGCGCGACAGTCCGATGCGTCGACAATGATGGGGTTAATGTCGACCTCATCGAGAAGATCGCCCAACTCTCGGCAAAGTGTGCAGAAGCGCCAGAAGATCTCCGCTACTGCGCCGACGTCGATTCCTGGCTTGCCTCGATGTGCATCGAACTTTGGCCGTATGGCTAGCCGGTCGATCATGCGAACAACGTCCGCGTGATCGACCGTCGGGAGCGCAAATGTCCGATCGTTCAGGATTTCGATGTTCTCGCCGCCAGCGCTCAACATGACGAGCGGTCCGAAAGTGGAATCCCGGATCATACCAAACGCGAGTTCCACTCTGCCCTTGCTCATCGGCTGTAAGATAACGTTCGGCCCTAGACGATTTTTAAGGTCGTCGTAACTCTGCTCAAGATCCGCTCGGCAACTGATCCCGAGCTTGACACCGCCCACGTCTGTTTTGTGATGAATGCCCTTCTCAGCAGTCTTGAGAACGACGGGATAGCCAAGGCGATCACCTGCTGACGCCGCGTCGCCAGCATTAGAGGCCAATTCCGATCTCACCGTTGGGATACCAAAGTCATCTAAGAGCTCAAGGCTCTCAAACTCGGAGAGCACTGGGGAGGACGTCAATCGGCTCCGCCATTTTGCGACAAGGTCCGTGATTTTACAAATCTGTACCGCGTCTTCCCGCCGCGACTGTTTCTCCTTTAGCACATAGTCTCTGTACCGAACAAAGTTGCGTACCGCGACCAACGCACTTCGCATTCCGTTGATTACAACAACTCCAGCGTCTGTAAGATCCTCCGCGACCTTTTCATTCAATGCACCTGAAAGACTGTTGAGAACGAAGAATGGGATTGGGCTAATATTCCTTATGTCTTTGGCGATCTGCGATAGCTCTGGATAAAATGAAAGAAAATCGGTGGCATCAAACTCAAACATACAGATCGCCGCGTCAGGCTCTCGTACGAATACTTCGAGGGCGCGCCTGAACACAGTTACGTACGCTTCGTTGTTCGGTCCGGCCGCATCCAACGGATTGACGGCCGGAAGACCTGCGGGAAGTATCCGCTGTAAGGTTGACGTTGTAGGTTGCGCCAACTTGGCAAACGGCACCTTGAGTTGAGCTGCCATATCTATCAGCAGTTCGCGCAAACCACCGGAGTCAGTGACTGCAGCCAAGCTTCCCGGACGGAATTGGTCGCATTGCGCAAGAAGCAACCCAGACGTCAGCAAGTCGTCCGGCGTATCTACCTCGAGAACCCCATAATGCTCGAAGACTGCCTCATAGCCAGCATTGCTCCCGGCGATCGCGCCGGTATGGCTTGCTGCTAACGCGGCGCTCTCGTTCGTTCGGCCGACTCTCGAAACGATAACGGGAATTCGAAGCGCGCGTGCTTTCTCGAGCGCATTTCGAAATGCTTCTGGATCGCGCACCGATTCTAGGAACAGGATGAGAGCTTTTGTAGACGGCAGATCCAGAGCATAGTTCATGTAATCGCCCACGGAGCCGGCGATCTCCTGGCCTGTCGAAGCCAAAAGGTTGAACCTGAAGCGGGGATCGCTGGCGCCAAATTGGGTAAAGACCGAACCAGAATGCGCAATTGCAGCAATGCTGCCTAGCTGGCGGGGGCGAGATGCACTGAAGGTTATCGAAGTTCTCGCCTCAAAGTTGTGATACCCCATGCAGTTACCACCGAGTATCGGCAGGGAACGTTCAATGGCCTGGCTGCGCAACCTTTGAAGATCGCCATCTTGATCGTCAATTCTATCGAATAACAAAGCGCTTCCCGCACCTGTGCGATAGATGGAATCGAATACCGGTTGCACATTGTGGCTGGCCACGGCAATGGCGACAAGGTCAACAGGGTCTTCGATTTCATCCAGCGCGCCATAGCATTTGAGCGTCCCGATCTCATTGTACTTAGGGTTGATAGGGAAGATTTTTCCTTCATAACCAGCAGAAAGCAGAATACGCAGAACAGTTTGACCTATACTTCCTTCCCGAGGTGACGCGCCCACCAGCGCGACGCTCCGGGGGGCCAGCAACTTTGAAAGATCAAACATGCCACTGGGCGATGCGGCTCGATCGCTATCCGATAATCCTAACCCTGCTCTCATTTAAAAGACCAACGTTCGATCGCACGGAAGTTTTCAAGCTCGTATCCGGTGGGTGTTAATTGGCCGGTCTCCACCTTAGGCGTGACTGCCATGACGTGGTCCACAAACGCCATGACGATCGCGCCAGAGTCATCGTGCAGGATCTGCTGAAGTTCGGCATATTGGTCCCGCCGACGGTCCTCGTTTAGCTCACCTCTAGCCTGAACAAGGAGTTCATTGAATCGTTCGTTGGCCCAATGGCTTCCGTTTTCCGACGACGACTTGGAATAGGCCTGTGTCAGCAAACTGTCCTCGGTTGATCGGCCAGACCAGTACTCGGCGAAGAACGCCTTCTTCCCAAATATTTCCGCCCAATAACCATCGCTGGGTGTGCGCACCGGATCAAGCTGCACTCCTCCCGCTTTGGCATCGTTGGAAAACAGCGCGGCAGCGTCAGTGGCTCCGTCAAACGCCGCTTCCGATGCAAAGAGCTGAACGTGCAGCCCAGACACACCAGCTTTGTTCAGGTAAAACTTGGCCTTGTCGGGGTCGTAGGTATGTGGATTTTTGAGATTAGGGTTATAGAACCGATAGCTGGGCGCGATGGGATTGTCATCCGACACCGCTCCATACCCTCCAAGGATCTTTTGCACGAAATTCTGCCGGTTGATCAGGTGCTTCATTGCGAGCCGAACATTGACGTCGCTAAAAGGGGTCAGCGTTGTGTTCATACTGAAGTTGTAGTGGAGCGTCCCGTTCACCGTGACGACCTGGACGTCCTTCAGGGCGCTAATCATTTTTGCGAGTTTGGGGGGAACCCGGCTGATTACGTCTACCTGTCCGCCCCTTAGTGCACTCAGCCGCGCAGTTGGGTCATTGATGCCGACGATTTCTACTGCCTCAAAGTGCGCCCTGTCAGATTTCCAGTAGTTTTGGTTTCGCTTCAGCTTGGCTAAAATGCCTGGCGAGAAGGATTCTAGCTGGTAACCACCGGTGCCATCACCCGACGTCCAGTCGACTTTCCCGTCTTTGAACGGCGCGATCGCAAAGTTTATGTGCGAGAAGATATCCGGAAGCCCCACATTGGCGGACTTCAGCGTGATAACAACACTCTGCGGGCCGTCGGTTTTTAGTTCCACCACATCGGCCAACGTAGAACGCTGGGTAGCGCTCGATTCTGCTCGCATCTGGTCTTTGAACGTTTCGACCACGTCCTCGGAAGTGAGTGTCTTACCGGAATGGAATTGAACCCCCTGCCGAATCTTAAAGGTCCACTGCGTAGCATCGTGATTTGTGTCCCACGATTCCGCGAGTTCGGGGATGAGCTTTCCGCTGCGGCCGACTTCAGTCAGGCAGTTTCGGAGACCGGTATTCAAAAGGTAGGGGAACGCGTCTCGCGCATTGCTGGCGTCCAAGGTATCAGTCGTGGCGGCGCCGGATACGCCAAAACGGCAGATGCCAGTCGGTTTGACCGACGCCGCCATCCCACGGCTTGCAAATGGAATAGCGGCAAGGGCCGACATTCCAGCGAGCACTTGCCTGCGATTCAGAAACGACTTGTTGCTTCGGATAACCATTTTGTACCTCCGTTGACCGATTAAGATGGGCCTCTTAGGAAGCCCCCTTCCTCCCAAGGGCTCCCCTACATCTTTTTTATCGGGGCTGACGCAATTGATCGCTTCCGCGGCGATACGTAAACTTGCAAAAAGTTTGCTGTAGAATTACATTTGGTTATGGCAAGTCTCCGTGGAACCGTTCCGTCCCTGCATGCTCTGATCGCATTCGAGGCAGCATCTCGATTGCTTAGCTTCACGGGGGCTGCGGCAGAATTGAATGTCACCCAAGCAGCAATTAGCCGCCAAATTCGCGAGTTGGAGCAGTTTCTCGGAGTTCGGCTGTTCAACCGCGATTATCGGGCAATTTCGTTGACATCGGCGGGAGTGACACTGAGTTCTGGGACTGCTGCGCATCTCCGGGCGCTTGCGATACTAATGGAAGCTACCCGACTTGGCGCGAGAGCATCAGCATTAGTTGTTGGCTGCACCACAGCGTTCGCCAGCAATTGGCTGTTTCCCCGTATCCCAGAGTTCAGAGGGCTTTATCCAAACATAAATCTAAGGTTTGCGGTCAGCGACGAAGTGGTCGACCTTGGTGCCGAGCAGATCGACGTGTCGATTCGATGGGGAAGCGGCAACTGGCAACGCGTCAGCAAGCGGTTCCTGGCTGGGAGTGAGTTGATCCCAGTATGTCATCCACAGTACTGGCAATCAAGAAATAGACCCACACAGCCAGCCGATCTGATCAGCGAGCACCTCTTACATTTGGAGGGTCCCTCCTCCGCCGGCGGTAAGTGGAGCGACTGGTTCACCGCTATGGGGATCGAATTCGCTGCGGAACGACGTGGGATTACCGTCAACAATTTTCATCTCATGATGCAAGCTGCACTGAGTGGCCAAGGAGTGGCGCTGACCGGAGCCCCGTTGGCAGATGAGCTTCTCGCGAATCGAATGCTCGTGCCAGCAATAGATGCCCCCCTCGAAGCGATCACATACAGGGTTCCGGGGAGCTATTACATCGTGACTCCGGAGGGCATGAAGAGCAGATCAGAGGCAACACAATTCTGTGACTGGATTACATCTCGTATGCGTCTAGAGATGTCGCCAAAATTCTCCTCACTCTTGCACGAACCTTAAACTCGGACTTTATTTCCTTGTCCATGCTCAAAGAATGGTGCAGGCCCCAAGCGCTTCTGCAACAGACGCTGATGCAGCCTCGCCTTCCAGCTATGCCCGTTCGACGCGCTTCTTGGCGCGCTTCTCAAAGGCATTCAGCGTTCGGCCTGCGCCGACGTCATGCTTGGCGAGTACGCGTTGAATTGCAACGAGACATTCGTCCCTGATGTTTTCCAGTTCTCTGATAGACCTTCCGGCAGCCTGGTCAGCCGTGCCTTGGACGAATCTGTCAATTATCTCATCTGTTAAAGCTGGCGCCTTAAGGTGTGACCACGGCCAATCAAGAGAGGGGGCAAACTGCTTTAGATAGTGGCGAGCGCCCCCCTCTCCTCCCGCCATCATGCATATCTGATTCATTCCCATAATCGGCAGACGCAAACCGAAACCATACACAATGCTCTCGTCTAATTCGCTTGTGGTCGCGATATCGTCGTTCAACGCATGTAGTATTTCGCGCCACATCGCTTCCTGTAGTCGGTCCGCGATATGACCCGGCACCTCGCGTCTGACGAGAAGTGCATGCATACCGATTGAGCGATAAAATTCAGCTGCCGAATCTTTCGCGGCTTGGCTTGTTCGCTCCCCACCAACCACCTCAACGAGTGGACACAGGTAGACCGGGTTGAAGGGATGCCCCACGACGAAACGTTCCGGGTGCCAAAGACCTTCTTGGATTTCACTCGGCATGAACCCTGAGGTACTAGACGAGATGATCACGTCCGGCCCAGTGGCCCTAGCAATCGCACCTAACGCTTTCCTCTTGGTCTCAATGTTTTCCGGTACGTTCTCTTGGATGAAATCCGCCGCAGCCGCCATCACTTCCGGTTCTGTGGTGAAGGTGAGCTTTCCGCGGGGCGGCATTGGTATCCCGGCGGTCAGCGCCTCGAGTGACGGGATTGCGCGAGCAACTGCCTCGTGAATCGAGTTCTCCATTTCTGGCTGTATGTCTGCTGCAATAACATCCACGCCGCAATGCAAGGCTCGCGCGGCCCATCCGCCCCCGATTACTCCGGTCCCAAGAAGCCCTAACGTAAGTACCTGCCGCATGATTCAGCTAATCTCCCATTAAACGAAAACTGTTCTGCGATTACCCCTCCTCCGTCCCCACAGTTCGGAGTAGGTTGCTATCAAAGTTCAGTTTCCTATGTGGAAAGTTTCGGTGTGGCCATCGACGGCGATAGCTTGACCAGTCACCATTTTGGATGCCGGCGAAGCGAGAAAGAGGCACATGTCAGCAACTTCTTGTGGTTGCACGAAGCGCTTAATCGATTGCCCTTGGAGATACTCGTGGTGAACGGCTTCGATCGAGATACCTCTACTCGCGGCCTCTGCCCTTGCCACTTCTTCCACGCGCGCGCCTTCGACGGAGCCCGGGCAAATCGCATTCGCACGCACGTCATAGGGGCCGAGTTCTACGGCGAGCGATTTTGTGAATCCAATTACCGCCCATTTTGCTGCTGCATAAGGTGTGCGGAGACCATAACCGTACAGGCCAGCATTCGACGACATGTTAATAATGCTGCCTGACCGCTGACTCTTCATAATCGGCGCAGCACTTCTGGCACAAAGAAACTGCGCATCGAGACAGACACTCAGGCATGCATTCCACTCATCGAGTTTAAGATCTTCGACATAGCCAGTCGGGCCTTTGGTACCGGCATTGTTGATCAAAACATCGAGACCATTGAGATCACTCATGGCGTCATCAAACCAGCGGCGGACTGCTTTTTCATCGGTGACGTTCAAATGCGTGGCGGCAATCTGGGGATAATTCGCCGCGACGTCAGCGAGCGCCCGCTCGCTCACATCGCAGATATGCACCTTGGCTCCATTACCAATGAAGGACTTGGCGATAACCAAGCCTATCCCAGACCCACCGGCGGTGATCATGACACGCTGATTCATGTTGTACTCCGCAGACTATTGTTCTTTTCTTCTCGTTTCGCCTATGCCGACTCGGAGCTTGCCTATGTGTCGAACGTGGTGCCTAAGATGTAGATCCGCAAGTTAACGATGGTGCCAAATACCGACACCATCGGACTCGCGTGTAGCCGCTAAACAAACCTGATCATACATTACTTAACCGAAAGCACTTCCTTTCAGACAAGTCCACGCGGGGTCATCCTTGGATTGAGAGCGGCGCTTGCTTTGTTAGTTTGAGCTTTTCGCGAGCTTCGGCTGGACCAACTACACGGCAACCTAATTTCTCAATGATTGTGACCGCACGCTCCACCAGCGCAGCATTCGTTGCAAGCACACCCTTGTCGAGCCAGAGGTTGTCCTCCAAACCAACCCGAACATTACCTCCGGCAACAACCGCCGCAGCGACATACGGCATCTCATCGCGCCCGAGCGAAAAGGCGGACCAAGTCCAGTCAGACGGAATATTGTTCACCAGTGCCATGAACGTAGTCATATCGTTGGGCGCACCCCACGGAACACCCATGCACAGCTGCACAAGCGCCTGCGGACTCAAGACACCTTCCGTCACCAATTGCTTGGCGAACCAGAGATGCCCAGCTTCAAATACCTCGATCTCGGGCTTGACGCCCAACGCAGTCATCATCGAACCCATGGCGCGGAGCATGCCGGGCGTGTTGGTCGCCACGTAGTCCGCCTCGGCGAAGTTCATGGTTCCACAGTCGAGCGTGCAGAGTTCTGGCAGACATTGGCGTATATGTTCCATGCGATTTGAAGCGCCACCCATGTCCGTACGCTCCTGGTTTAGAGGCAAGGGATGCTCAACATCACCGAAAACCAGATCTCCACCCATTCCGGCGGTCAGATTGATAGCAACGTCCGTTTCTGAATCGCGGATACGTTCCGTCACCTCCCGATACAAAAGCAGGTCGCGACAGGGCTTACCGGTCTCGGGGTCCCGAACATGACAGTGGACAATAGCCGCGCCGGCCCTGGCTGCTTCGATGGCAGACTCCGCGATCTGCTTGGGCGAGCGAGGAACATGTGGGCTACGGTCCTGGGTTCCACCCGAGCCCGTAACTGCACAGGTGATAAACACCTCACGATTGACCTGAAGAGGCATGCTTGAGAACTCCCAAAATTGAAAACACGTTTAGAACATTTACGCTGCGATTTGCCGCAGCGGTTGTTGCCTACAAAGCTGCAAGTGCCCACCACGCCTGTAAGGTTTGCATGTTGGATCGACCTACGTGAAGATTCAAAATACTAGGACTGTGATAACTTCCGGTAATGCGACAAGTAGCTTGGCGTGAGCGGCTGCTCGCGGTCCATGCGGTATGACCGAGAGAGTTTATTGCGGCCAGACCTTTTGCCTTTCCGCCTGCTCTTATAAATGAGAACAGGTGGCGCTCGGGGTACCCTGCGGACGTAGCCGTGAGCTCGATCACACCTCCCGGGCCCAAACGGCGTGGAGTCCAAGAAGTGCACTGGCGAGTTGATGCCCACGAGCGCTTAACATCATCTAGACGCAAGCCTGGTCCCGGACGCCAAGAGGCTCAACTGCCCTCTGCCGACCTAACGGGCTTAACCCCCAGAAATGGCCCGCGAGGGTGGCTACGACTGGCCCCCAGTTCGACGTGGGCGCCTGATAGACCTGATCATCAATCATTGTTGAAGACGGCGATCGACCATTTCAATGCAAAGGTAGCCTCCGGTATTTTCCGGGCCTTAAAGGATCGTGGAAGTGGTCAAGCGGGCCATTGTCCGTGAAGTGCTTGTGCCAATGATCTAGAGCCTTACGATCGAGTGTCACTCCGAGACCAGGTCCCTGGGGGACAGGAACCACATTGTTGATCTGCCGAAACGGGCCCCCTTCAATTACGTCTCCTACTTGCCAGCGGAACAGCGATTGGCTCGGTTCTTGAATCCACTGGGTCGCCGCTGACACGTGCAAATAGGCGGCCGTGCAGATTCCGGCGTCCCCCGAGTAACACCAAAAGCCAACGCCCATCGCTTCGCATGCTCCGATGAATCTGATCGACCGACCAATCCCACCTAGAACTGCGAAATTCGTGACGAAGCTGTCCGGTGTGCCCAAAGCCACCGCACGGCGTAGATCAGGCACGTGGGTCGAGAAGGGAATTGTGGAGTGCCGCCGGAGTGCGGCCATCTCCTCGAATGTGCCGACAGGATCTTCATAGTTGCGTACATTGTACTCACGCAACTGATCGAGAATGCGCCTCGCAGTAGCGAGGGACCATTGCATATTAGAATCAAGTCGGATCGTTGCGTCGGGTCCAAGCGCGTCCCGTAGCAGCTTGACTGTTTCGACTTCCAAGCTCGGACGACCTAGTATCAGCTTGCCTTCAAATGCGGTGCTGCCATGCTTTTCTCGCATCGAGAGGCAATAGTCGACGATGGCGGAAGGAGACATTTCGCGCCCTGGTCTGAAGCCGAAGTACTCCGTGAACTGGATTTCGTCTCGTACTTTTCCACCGAGCAGCGTGTATAGCGGGACATTCCAGACTTTTCCCCGAATATCCCAAAGGGCAATTTCGATAGCACCAAATGCCTTAACTGTAGAAGAGTCATCTGTGTTCTGCACTATCTGCCATGGTGGAACACAGGCTACTTCGCATCCAGCGATGTCGAGTGGATCGAATCCGCGCAGGCGATCTCCCATGGCCATTATCGTCGGCAGAACTTCAACGGACGGCGCCTCACCTAGACCGACAATTCCTTGATCAGTTTCGACCTCGACGACAATCTTCGACGTCCCTGGATAGTGCCCTCCACTCCACCATATGGGTGCTTCAAGAGGTATGTTTACTGGAGTCGCCCTAATCCGCGTGATTTTCACACCAGTCTCCCGATTTCAGTTGCTTCCAAGAGGGGCCCTCCGGCGGTCAAAAGCCCGCTGAAGCCGGGCCCGTTGGCGACAGGCCACACACTCAAACGGCTTTCGCTTTGGGTAAATCGCGATTTTTGTAATGAACGCATAAGATAAGCTTGTTCTTCCTCGGATGCCGTCTGCAACATGAGCGCGAAGCCGCAGAGCGCCGCATGATGAGCCACATCACTCAAATTCTTGCTTAGCTCCGGCCTTGGCGGCTTGAAGGCTGTTCAGCCTCAACCTCCAGGATCATCTCCGTGCTGTCTCGATCAAGTCGATGATTGCTTACAAGTACGAAACCACATGAAGACGAATGTGCCTGGGATGCGGCAATCTCGATACCCAAATCGCACCATACTCGAAATATTGCTCGGAGCATGACGAAGCCTCGGTGAACCACGATGTGAAATGTAGCAGTTGTCAACGGAAGTATCGCCTCACACGTTGTAGGGCGCAAATTCTCTCCAAATCACCTGGCGGAGATCGCCGCAGGGATAACCAATAGAAGCCATGCGCAGTCGAGAACATTTATGAACCAGCCAACCGAACTTCTTGACTAACCCTCCGCAGCCACCTTTTTAATTGGAATGGCGCGTATTATCGTGTTGCAAAGTCCGGAGCTGCGAGGTTGTCAACACGGTGGTATCGACCTCCTACCATTTCGATGAATTGGTAGATAATCGCCGCCGTCGGAGCATATAGGTGATGATCAAAGATTGGAAAGCGGATAAGACGCCGGCCGCCTTCTTCTTGACTGAAAAACTGTGCTGACCGCTCACCAGAGAGGTCAGAGAGCTTGATCCGGAAAACTTGATCTACTTCATTTGGATTGAGACAGAGATCGGGCTCTGTTGTAGTTGTGAAAACGACGGGTGTGATCGCATAGCCAGATTGGGTAGCATAGATGTCCAAAGTACCCAAGACCCCACCAGCCGAAAGGTCTAGAGAGAGTTCTTCCAAGCATTCCCTAATGACTGTATCGATTGCGTCTTCGCCCTGATCGGCTCGTCCTCCCGGCAATGCGTATTGGCCTGCATGTGAACGCATCTTAGCGCTGCGCAAGGTGAGCAAAAAAGCAGTCTCGCCCGAGCCATCGTCCGCCGCAACTAGAATGATTCCAACCGCTGCTCTCTTCAAGTTCTCTTGCGGCGGATTCTTACGCGGCGCAAACCCCAAGAACATGGACCGGATATGTTCAATGAGAGACGACGAGAATGGATATGCCGGCATAGTCTCCAGGCCTCACTAATTGGATTTTTCTCAAAATTGGGTCTGACCTGCCACTGAGTTCTCGCCACGTTAGGATTACAGCTTCTGTCGTTCCCGGTACGCCAGGTTTTCAGGGCCCAACGCGGCTTAGCAAACTGCCCCTCTCCTACACGCGATCGCGTTTGAAGCTTCGACAGCCGCGCCCGAGAAAGGCAAGCTACCGGTTGATTTGAACGGCTTAGTCCGGAGGAACCGCAGCTTCTCGGTCAGGCGGTGGATGAGTGAACGAGCGGCTCGACAGAGAGTCTGATCGGCCGCTCGTTGCCGACCTCAGAAAGGACTACGCTTGGACCCAGCACTTGGATAAAGCGTATCCTCCCATCAGCTCTTGATTTCCATTCTTTGCCCACCCAAGCACTTTGGCGGAATGAGCGTCGATGAAGTCATTGAACATGGGCACGATCATGCCACCCTCCTCTCGCAAGATGGCATTCATGTCAGCGTAAAGATTCTTACGCTTGGCGGGATCAGTTTCGCCACGGGCCTGGAGCAAAAGCTGATCAAACCGCGCGTTGAAGAAACGAGAATCGTTCCAGTCCGCCTTCGAGTAGTAGGCGGTTGAGAACATCTGATCTTGCGTCGCGCGTCCATTCCAATAGCCCGCAAAGAATGGGGCCACGTTCCAAACGCTCGACCAATAACCATCTCCTGGTTCACGCTTGATATTTAGCGAAATGCCGACTTTTGCGGCGCTCTGCTGATACAACTGGGCGGCGTCAACAGCCCCAGGAAACGCCACGTCTGACGTGCGCAGCAGGATCGGACCGGAATGTCCCGACTTCCTGTAATGAAAGGCCGCTTTATCAGGATCGTAGGCGCGTTGAGGCGAATCAGTAAAGTTGGCGTATACCGAGTTGATAGGTGTATCGTTTCCAACAGACCCGTAGCCGGCCAATATCGTCTTGACCATCTCCTCCCGATCAATAGCGTATTTCAGTGCAAGCCGAACGTCTTTGCTGTCGAACGGTGATGTGATGCATTGCATCGTAAAGACGTAATGTCCTTTTCCCGGCGCATTCTGAACCGTCACGCCGGGAACTTTCTTGAGAAGCTCGACAACTTTGGGCTCGACACGGTTTATCATATCAACCTGCCCGGACTGAAGGGCCGCAGTTCTCGCAGACGCATCGTTGATCACGATAATCTCGATTTGATCGGCAAAGCCGCGATCGTTCCGCCAATAATTGGGGAAGCGTTCGCCTCCATGACGAATGCCAGGCTCGTTGATAGTCACGCGGTAGGGGCCGGTACCGATTCCTTCGGTAGGACGATCCTTTCCTCCATTCGGCTGGATCATCAGGTGAAAGTCGTCGAGAAGGAACGGAAGATCTGCATTCGGCTCCGTCATTGTCAGTACGACAGTATCGCCGTCCTGCTTGACGGACCCGAGCCCCTTCAAAAGTCCGAGAGCGCCTGATTTCGAATTCTTGTCAGAGTGACGTTCGTATGTAGCCACTACATCTGCCGGCGTGAGTGTCTTCCCGTTGTGAAACTCCACCCCTTTTCGAATCTTGAAAGTCCAGACCTTGGCGTCCTTGGATGCCCCCCATTCTTCCGCAAGGGCGGGTTGTAGTTCGCCCGACCCCGTCAGTTGCACGAGTTGTTCACCCCATTGCCGCCCGAAGAAATTGTCGACCTGGCTCGCGAATGTAGCTGGATCAAGGCTGTCGGTTGCAGAGCCGCCTTGCAGGCCGGCTTTCAAAATGCCGCCTCTCTGAGGCGTCTGCACCGCAGATGCCTGCCCGGTTGCCGCAAGCAATGACGTTGACGCAACGGCGCCGAGTGCTACCGCGCGGACCATGAAGTCGCGTCGGTTGACCTCAGAACCTGCGGCAATGCCAGAATGGTGACGATTGTCCTTCAAAGCGAACCTCCCAGTCGTGCCATTTTTCCAGCTCCCACTCCGATGCCGCCCAGCACAGTCGTGATCTCAGATCACAATATACCGTCGGCCTTGTCAATGAAGTAAACGTCTGCAATGTGAGATCCAGGACGGCGGCGCACGTCATTGTGCCGCGATGCCAACTGAAACTTAGAGAACCGCAGGCGCTAGCCCGTCTTATGCACGACGACCCGTCTGAGAGGCGGCGGATGTAGCCTAAGCGATTGATTTGGCGTAGGATTCGGTTGTCTAAGCCAACCCT
>NZ_VLKT01000045.1:9732-63899 GCF_007830515.1 Mesorhizobium tianshanense | reverse complement strand
AACGGCCGGCGCTTCGAGAGCTGGGTCGAGACGCAACTGGCGCCCGAACTTGAGCCCGGCGATGTCGTCATCCTCGACAATGTCGGGTTCCACAAGAGCGAGCGGGCCCACGAACTGGTGCGCCGACGCGGCGCATGGATGCTGTTCCTGCCGCCATACTCACCTGATCTCAACCCGATCGAAATGGCTTTCTCGAAGCTCAAGACGCTGCTGCGCAAGAAGGCGGCCAGAACCTTCGAGGCGCTCTGCCATGCGCTCGGCGACATCTGCGACCTCTTCGACCCCACTCAGTGCCGAAACTTCTTCAAAGCTGCTGGATATGAGGCCGATTAATCGCGACACGCTTTAGATTCTCATACGGAATAGTACCCATATCAAAACGGCTGTCGGCGGAACTGTCGCGATTGTCGCCAAGCATGAAGTAGCGGCCGGCCGGGACGACAACAGGCTGCGTGTTGTCGCCCATTGATCCGTCGATCATGTCGAGGACCGAGTAAGAGAGGCCGTTCGGCAATGTTTCGCGTTGCACTTTGGCCGACCGGATCTCATCGGAGGAGTAGGAACCGGTTTCTTCAAGCTTCACCGCCTGATCGTCGAGGTGAAGGACGCCGTCGATCATCTGGATCTTGTCGCCAGGAAGGCCGACAATGCGCTTGATGTAGTCGGTGCCGGGATCAGACGGCCGCCTGAAAACTGCAACATCGCCCAGCGCCGGCGCCGTGCCGAACGTCCGCCCTTCGATCGGCAGCAAGCCAAAGGGGACGCTGTAGCGGCTGTATCCGTAAGCAAATTTGGAGGCGAAGAGATAGTCGCCGACCTCAAGCGTTGGCACCATGCTGCTGGCCGGTATTGAGAATGGCTGAAACAGGAACGACCGGATCGCAAAACGCAGCCAGAGATGAGGCCAGAAACGCCAGCACCAGAACCGAAAGCCCATGTGAGTACCACTTGTCCGGCTTGAATCGATGCGCGAAGGGAACAACGAGCACCGCCGACAAGATCGCTATGCCGATACTTGAAAAATTGGCCAGCCCCGCGGCATCCCTATCATCTTCCATGCCTGGAAGCACCGGGAACCCGATGTAGCAAAGGGCGATGCTTGCGGCACTGATCGCGATGACCGCCAGCTTGCCGCTTCCGATCCAAAGAAATCCGCCGAACGGGCCGCCAAAGGCCGACACCAGGGCCGCCGACCATCTGGATCTCGACTTTGTGTCTTCAGTCACCGGCTACCGCCCCCAAGGCAAGCAAAGTCGGACTGTCCCTCAAACAAAAAAGCGAGGCAAGCCTCGCTTTGCAATTGCCGGATTGATCTTTGCTTCAAGCAGGCAGGATGGCGCCTTCGAGCGTGGTGAGCTGGCTAAGGAACTGCTCGGCCTTGGTACGGGTCTGATCGTCCTTGGCGTCGGCGGCGTCTTCCCTGGCCTCCTGGATGCGGCGGGCAAGGTCGGCGCGGTCGATGTCACCGACGGCGACCGCCGATTCGGCGAGCAGCGTGCAGCCGGCCGGAACGATGTCGGCAAAACCGCCGAACACGACGTAGCGTTCTTCCTTGCCGGCGGCGGTCTTCACCGTGACGACGCCTGGCTTGATCGTGGTCATGACCGGCGCGTGATGCGCCATCACGGTCATCTCGCCTTCGGCGCCCGGAATGACGACGGCCTCGACCTGCTCGGAAACCAGCAGGCGCTCCGGCGAGACCAGTTCGAATTTGAAAGCTTCAGCCATGCCAATTTAGCGAGTAGGGAATAGCGAGTAGCGAATAGTCCAAGGAACTTCGCCTGCTCATACGCCCTATTCGCTACTCCCTATTCGCTATTCGCTTCTTTATTCGCTTGCTTAAGCCGCTTCGGCCGCCAGGCGCTGTGCCTTCTCGACCGCTTCTTCGATGCCGCCGACCATGTAGAAGGCAGCTTCCGGCAGGTGGTCGTAGTCGCCATTGCAGAGGCCCTTGAAGCCCTTGATGGTGTCGGCGAGGTCGACCAACTTGCCCGGCGAGCCGGTGAACACTTCGGCGACGAAGAAGGGCTGCGACAGGAAGCGCTCGATCTTGCGGGCGCGGGCAACCGTCTGCTTGTCCTCTTCCGACAGCTCGTCCATGCCCAGGATGGCGATGATGTCCTGCAGCGACTTGTAGCGCTGGAGGATCGACTGCACCTGGCGGGCGACCTGGTAGTGCTCTTCGCCGACGACCATCGGGTCGAGCATGCGCGAGGTCGAGTCGAGCGGATCGACGGCCGGGTAGATGCCCTTTTCCGAAATCGCGCGGTTGAGCACGGTCGTCGCGTCAAGGTGGGCGAAGGAGGTCGCCGGCGCCGGGTCGGTCAGATCGTCGGCCGGCACGTAGATCGCCTGCACCGAGGTTATTGAACCCTTGGTCGTCGTCGTGATGCGCTCCTGCAGCGCGCCCATGTCGGTGGCCAGCGTCGGCTGGTAGCCCACGGCCGAGGGAATACGGCCGAGCAGCGCCGACACTTCGGAGCCTGCCTGCGTGAAGCGGAAGATGTTGTCGACGAAGAACAGCACGTCCTGACCCTGGTCGCGGAAATACTCGGCCACCGTCAGGCCGGTCAGGCCGACGCGGGCGCGCGCACCGGGCGGCTCGTTCATCTGGCCATAGACGAGCGCCGCCTTGGACCCTTCGCCGCCGCCCTTCTTGTTGACGCCGGACTCGATGAACTCGTGATAGAGGTCGTTGCCTTCGCGGGTGCGCTCGCCGACGCCGGCGAACACCGAGAAGCCGCCATGCGCCTTGGCGACGTTGTTGATCAGTTCCTGGATCAGCACGGTCTTGCCGACGCCGGCGCCGCCGAACAGGCCGATCTTGCCGCCGCGGGCATAGGGCGCGAGCAGGTCGAGAACCTTGATGCCGGTGACCAGGATCTGCGCTTCCGTCGACTGCTCGACATAGGTCGGAGCCGGCTGGTGAATGGAGCGCATCTCGATGCCGTCGACCGGGCCTGCCTCGTCGACCGGCTCGCCGATGACGTTGATGATGCGGCCGAGCATGCCCGGGCCGACCGGCACGGTGATCGGCGCGCCGGTGTCATAAACCTCCTGGCCGCGAACCAGACCTTCGGTCGAGTCCATGGCGATGCAGCGCACGGTGTTCTCGCCGAGATGCTGGGCCACCTCGAGCACGAGGCGATTGCCGACGTTCGACGTTTCCAGCGCGTTCAGGATCGCCGGCAGATGTTCGCCGAACTGCACGTCGACAACGGCGCCGATGACCTGGCGAACCTTGCCCGCCAAGCCGGTCTTCTTGATGGCAACGGTCGGCGCCTTCGCTGCGGCGGCCTTGGCGGGCGCGGCCGCCTTCTTGGCCGGAGCGGCCTTCGCTGCCACTGCCGGAGCCTTTGCCGGTGCTGCCGCCTTCGCGGCGGTCTTCGGGGCCGCCTTCTGGGAGGTCGCTGCTTTCGCCATCGTCTTTACCCTTTTCGTCTCTTTGTTTCTCACGCGATCCGCTGAAGGTCGGCGACCTTCGTGGGAGCGCCTAGAGCGCCTCGGCGCCCGAAATGATTTCGATCAATTCCTTGGTGATCTGCGCCTGCCGCTGGCGGTTGTAGGTGATCGACAATTTGTTGATCATGTCGCCGGCATTGCGCGTCGCATTGTCCATGGCGCTCATCTTGGCACCCATCTCGCCGGCCGCGTTTTCGAGCAGCGCACGGAAGACCTGTACGGAGATGTTGCGCGGAATGAGGTCGGAGAGGATTTCGCCCGGCTCCGGCTCGTATTCATAGACTGCGTTGCCGCCGTCCGTCACCGCGGCGGGAGCGGAAGCCACGCCTGCCGGAATGATCTGCTGCGTCGTCGGGATCTGGCTGATCACCGACTTGAACTGAGAATAGAACAGCGTGCAGATGTCGAAGCCGCCCTCGTTGAAGAGCTGGATGACCTTCTTGGCAATGGCATCGGCATTGACGAAGCCCAGCGTCTTCACTTCACGCAGGTCGACGCGGTCGATGATCAGCTCCGCATAGTCGCGGCGCAGGATGTCGAAACCCTTCTTGCCGACGCAGATGATCTTGACCTTCTTGCCGGCGGCCAAAAGCTTGCGGATGTGGTCGCGCGCAAGGCGTGCGATCTGCGAATTGAAGCCGCCGCACAGGCCTCGTTCCGCGGTGCAGACGACGAGCAGATGCACGTCGTCCTTGCCGGTGCCGGTCATCAGTGCGGGGGCATCGCTGCCATCGCCGATCGCCTGGGTGATGTTGGCCAGCACCGCACCCATGCGCTCCGAATAGGGGCGCGCCGCTTCCGCCGCCTCCTGCGCACGGCGCAGCTTCGCCGCGGCGACCATCTGCATCGCCTTGGTGATCTTCTGCGTCGCCTTGACCGAGGCGATACGGTTACGAAGGTCTTTTAACGAAGCCATGCTTCAAACCTGATCCCGTCCGGCTTCGTTCAAGCGAAGGTCTTGGCGAAGGTATCGATCTCCGCCTTCAGCTTGGCGCGCAGGTCGTCCGACAGCGCCTTCTCCTTGCGGATGCCGTCGAGCACGTCCTTGCCGGCCGAGCGCATGTGGCTGAGCAAACCATGCTCGAACTTGCCGACCTGGTCGATCGCCAGCTTGTCGAGATAGCCGTTGACGCCGGCGAAGATCACCGCGACCTGCTCCTCGACCTTGAGCGGCGAGAACTGCGGCTGCTTCAGGAGCTCGGTCAGGCGCGCGCCGCGGTTGAGCAGGCGCTGCGTGGCGGCATCGAGGTCGGAGCCGAACTGGGCGAAGGCCGCCATTTCGCGATACTGCGCAAGCTCGCCCTTGATCGAGCCGGCGACCTGCTTCATCGCCTTGATCTGCGCCGAGGAGCCGACGCGCGACACCGACAGGCCGACATTGACCGCCGGGCGGACGCCCTGGAAGAACAGATTGGTTTCCAGGAAGATCTGGCCATCGGTGATCGAGATGACGTTGGTCGGGATGTAGGCCGACACGTCGTTGGCCTGGGTCTCGATGATCGGCAGCGCCGTCAGCGAGCCGCCGCCATTGTCGTCATTGAGCTTGGCGGCCCGCTCCAGAAGGCGCGAATGCAGGTAGAAGACGTCGCCCGGATAGGCTTCACGGCCGGGCGGGCGGCGCAGCAGCAGCGACATCTGGCGATAGGCGACGGCCTGCTTCGACAGATCGTCGTAGCTGATCAGAGCGTGCATGCCGTTGTCGCGGAAATACTCGCCCATCGTGCAGGCGGTGAACGGTGCCAGGAACTGCATCGGCGCCGGATCGGAAGCGGTGGCGGCGATGATGATCGAATAGTCGAGCGCGCCGCGCTCTTCGAGAACCTTCACGAACTGCGCGACGGTCGAGCGCTTCTGGCCGACGGCGACGTAGACGCAGTAGAGCTTTTCCTTCTCCGGGCCGTTGTCGTGCACCGATTTCTGGTTGAGCATCGTGTCGAGGATGATCGCGGTCTTGCCGGTCTGGCGGTCGCCGATGACCAGCTCGCGCTGGCCGCGGCCGACCGGGATCAGAGCATCGATGGCCTTGAGGCCGGTCGACATCGGCTCGTTCACCGACTTGCGCGGAATGATGCCGGGCGCCTTGACGTCGACGCGCTTGCGCTCGGTCGCCTTGATCGGGCCCTTGCCGTCGATCGGATTGCCGAGCGCGTCGACGACGCGGCCGAGTAGGCCCATGCCGACGGGCGTATCGACGATGGCGCCGGTGCGCTTGACGATGTCGCCTTCCTTGATGTCGCGGTCCGCGCCGAAGATGACGACGCCGACATTGTCGGCTTCGAGGTTGAGCGCCATGCCGCGGATGCCGCCGGGAAACTCGACCATCTCGCCGGCCTGGACATTGTCGAGGCCATAGACGCGGGCGATGCCGTCACCGACGGACAGAACCTGTCCGACTTCGGAGACCTCGGCCTCCTTGCCGAAATTCTTGATCTGGTCTTTCAGAATTGCGGAAATTTCCGCGGCGCGGATGTCCATCAGCCGACCTCTTTCAGTGCAAGCTTGAGCGAATTGAGTTTGGTTTTGAGCGACGTATCGATCTGGCGCGAGCCCATCTTGACCACCAGCCCGCCGAGCAGCGACGGATCGACGGTCACGGTGATCGCGACATCCTTGCCGGCAACGCTTTTTAGCGCCGCCTTCAGCTCGGTCTGCTGAGCCGCCGTCAGCGCATGCGCCGAGGTTACCTCGGCGGCGGTCTCGCCACGATGCTCGGCCGCGATCTGGCGGAACGCCTTGATCATGCCCGGCACTGCGAACAGGCGGCGGTTATGGGCGACGACGCGCAGGAAATTGCCGGTGAGGCCGGTGATCCCTGCCTTGTCGGCGATCGCCGCGATGGCCTTGGCCTGGTCCTCGCTGGAGAACACCGGGCTATTGATCAGACGGGTAAGGTCGGCACTGCCTTCGAGCATCGCCGCGAAACTGTTGAGGTCGGCCTCGACCTTGGCGACCGAATTTGCCTGCAGCGCGAGCTCGAACAGCGAACCCGCGTAGCGTTCTGCGACACCTGAGATTGGCGATGACGATTGGGCCACGGACCGTCTTTTCTCTTGTCTGACAGGCCGCAGATTGTTGGCGCGAGCGAAAACTCTGGCTAAATCTTTGACCTTACTGCATTTTTCCAAGCACGGAGGTGCGGCTTCCGCTATCCCCGGCCGAAAGTCGATTGCCGTCTAGCACAGGCATTTTAAGACCGCAATGCGTCGTCCTGCTTGGTTTTAGGCACTATTGTCGCATCCGGCGGCGGAGTTCAGTCGAAGCCTTTGGATTAGCCTTTGGATTCAGGGCAAAAAGCCGAAGGCGAAGGCGAGCGGCAGGGCCGCCAGCACCAATTCCACCACCATGGAAACCCAGTTGAAAGGCGTGTTGGCATTGTCCGACATCATCGACAGCAGCCGGCCAAAGGCGGTGAACAGCCAGGAAAAGCCAAGCGCCATGTAGAGCAGCGGTTGCGCCAGCAGGATACAGCACAGGCCGACACCGAGATAGAAGCCCGACATCCTGCCGCGCCCTTCGGCAATCGCCGCGGTCTTCTCGGGCTTGACCTGCAGCCGCAGGATCCGGAAAGCCAGCACCGGCGCCAGGAACAGCAGCAGGCCGAACAGCAAGGTCACGACGGCGCTCGACCATGCCAGCCACTCGCCCTGGCTCATCGGCCATGGAAATGCAAATTCCATATTGTCCCCTCGTAAATGGCTGTTTCGAAATTTCGGACATTCTAACGAAGGAAGCGACATGCACCAGATGGCGGTCGGCGATTTCGGAGCGCGGGTTGAAATCCGTCAGCCCAGCGCGAACGCGACTGCAGCCTCGGCATGGATGCGCGTCGTGTCGAAGACCGGAATATCGAAATCCTCTTGACCGATGAGCATGGTGATCTCGGTGCAACCCATGATGACGCTGTCGATCTTTTGATCGCGCCGCATTCGAACGATTTCATCGATGTAGGCCGCCTTCGATCCCTCCCTGACGATGCCCTGGCAAAGTTCGTCGTAAATCACGCGATGAACCATGTCTCGCCCGGTTTCATCCGGCACCACGGGCTGTAGCCCATGCTTCTCGATGAGCTTGCCCTTGTAGAAGTCCTGTTCCATGGTGAAGCGCGTCGCTAACAGCGCCGGGCGGTTGACGCCGGCCAGCCTGACCGCGACGGCCGTTGCATCGGCGATGTGGATGAGCGGGATCGACACCGCCGCCTGCACCGCATCGGCCAGCTTGTGCATGGTGTTGGTGCAGATCAGCAGGCCTTCCGTACCGGCTGCTTCCAGCTTGCGCGCGGCCTCCACCAGAAGCGCACCCGCGCCTTCCCAGTCACCTCCGTGCTGCCGCTCGGCGATCTCGGCAAAATCGAACGACCACAGGAGCAGCTTTGCCGAATGCAGGCCGCCAAGCCGCTCGCGCACGATCTCGTTGAGCAGCCGATAATAGATCGCGGTCGATTCCCAACTCATGCCGCCGATGAGGCCAAGGGTTTTCATGTCGTCTCCCGTTTCTCGCTCGCGTTGAGGCGCTATAGCCGAAATCGATTCCTCACAAAAAGCTCTGCGGGTCGATGTCGACCTGCACACGGACCGAACCGCGTATCTTCGGTCCCTCGGCCAGCATGACGCGGATGAAGCCCTGCATATCGGCGCGCCGCTCGCCCTGGATCAGCAAGCGGAAACGATGACGCCCGCCGATCAGCGATAGCGGCGCCTCGGCCGGGCCGAGCACGAACAGGTCGGTGGCCTGGGGTGCTGCACGCCGCAGGCCGCGGGCGTGCGCTTCGGCTTCCGCGCGCGTCGCGGCGCTGACGATGACGCCGGCGAGGCGGCCGAAAGGCGGCAGCGCCGCCCGCTCGCGCTCCGCGATCTCGCGCTCATAAAAAGCCTCGGCGTCGCCGGAGACGATCGCACGCATCACCGGGTGGTCGGGCTGGAAGGTCTGCAGCAGCCCGAGGCTCTTCTTGCCGGTGCGACCGGCGCGGCCGGTCACCTGGCTGAGCAGCTGGAAGGTGCGCTCGGCGGCTCGCGGGTCGCCATTGGCGAGGCCGAGATCGGCGTCGACCACGCCGACCAGCGTCATGTTGGGGAAGTTGTGGCCCTTGGCGACGAGCTGCGTGCCGATGACGATGTCGGCCTCGCCATTGGCGATGGCTTCGAGCTCCAGCCTCAGCCGCCGCACGCCGCCCGTCAGGTCGGACGACAGCACGATGGTTCGAGCGTCGGGAAAATGCGCGACGACCTCTTCGGCGATGCGCTCGACGCCCGGCCCGCAGGCGACCAGATGGTCGAGCGTGCCGCATTCCGGGCAGGCCTCGGGTCGGCGTTCATTGTGCCCGCAATGGTGGCAGACGAGCTGGCCGCGGAAGCGGTGCTCGACCAGCCAGGCCGAGCAGACCGGGCAACCGAAGCGATGGCCGCAGACGCGGCACAGCGTCAGCGGTGCATAGCCACGCCGGTTAAGGAACAGTAACGACTGTTCGTGTCTCTCCAGCGTCTGCCGCATATGGCCAAGCAGCACCGGCGACAGGAAGCCGCCGCGCGCAGGCGGGGCGCGGCGCATGTCGATCGTCTTCAGGTCTGGAAGCGCCGCCTCGGCGAAGCGCGCCGAAAGCACTGCCCGATGATAGCGGCCTTGGCTTGCGTTGACCCGGCTTTCGACCGACGGCGTCGCCGAGGCGAGGACGACCGGAAAGCCGCCGATATGGCCGCGCACCACCGCCATGTCGCGCGCATTGTAGAAGACGCGGTCCTCCTGCTTGTAGGCGGGGTCGTGCTCCTCGTCGACGACGATCAGCCCGAGCTCCCTGAACGGCAGGAACAGCGCCGAGCGCGCCCCGGCGACGACGAGCACCCCACCTTCCGCCACTTGCCGCCAGACACGCTCGCGCATCCTTGGCGGCAGGTCCGAGTGCCATTCCGCCGGCTTGGCGCCGAACCGTTCCTGGAAGCGCTCGAGGAAAGCGTGGGTCAGCGCGATCTCCGGCAGCAGGATCAGCACCTGCTTGCCCCGGTCGAGCGCCGCCGCCACCGCCTCGAAATAGACCTCCGTCTTGCCCGATCCGGTCACCCCGTCGAGCAGAGTGACGCCGAATGCGCCGGCCGCCACATTGGTGCGCAGCATCTCGGCGGCATCGTTCTGGTCCGGCATCAGCGAAGGCTGGGCGTAACCCGGATCGGGTGCTGCGACCACCGGTCGCGGCGGGATCATGACGGTCTCGAACACGCCTTGCGCTTTCAGCCCGTCGATGACGGTCGACGACACGCCAGCCGCATGCGCCAGTCCGGATCGCGTCCAGGCGAGCCCGCCTTCCGCGGTTTCCAGCACGCGCATCCTCGCACCCGTCATCCGGTCGGGTTTGGCGAAGGTGCGTTGCAGCCCTTCGATCCACGGTTCCGGGTCGAACGCCTCCGGCGCCCGCAGCAGCATGCGCGCCACCATGCCGGGCGGCGACAGCGTGTACTGCGCGACCCAGTCGACGAAACGGCGCATGGTGCGGTCGATCGGCGGGCAGTCGAAGACCTGCTCGATCGGGCGCAGTTTTTTGGCATCGACCTTTTCGACGGCGCCGTCCCAGACGATGCCGGCAACCTGGCGCGGACCGAGCGGCACACGCACGATCGAGCCCGGCACCACACACATGCCGGCTGGCACGGCATAGGTGTAGGGGCGTTCGGCGGGCATCGGCACCAGCACCGGTGCGGCTGCGACAAAGGGCGAATCTTCGATCATGAGGCGTGACCTTGCCCCGACTTTCGTCTAGAGCAAAGGCCGACCCCGAATGTGCATGGCATGCACATGAAAATCTTCAGGAGACCCCCATGAAATTTTTTGTCGACACCGCCGATGTCAAGGAAATCCGTGAGCTGAACGATCTGGGGCTGCTCGACGGCGTTACCACCAATCCTTCGCTGATCCTCAAATCCGGCGGCAAGATTGCCGACGTCACCAAAGAGATCTGCGACATCGTCAAGGGTCCGGTCTCGGCCGAAGTCGTCGCCACCGAATACAAGGACATGATGGCGGAGGCCAAGATCCTGGCCAGGATCGCCGACAATGTCTGTATCAAGGTGCCGCTGACGCTGGACGGCCTCAGAGCCTGCAAGGATATCCGGTCGGAAGGCCGCATGGTCAACGTCACGCTCTGCTTCTCGGCGACCCAGGCGCTGCTCGCCGCCAAGGCCGGCGCCTCGTTCATCTCGCCCTTCGTCGGCCGCATCGACGACACCGGCTGGGACGGCATGGAGCTGATTTCGGACATCCGCACCATCTACGACAATTATGATTTCCAGACCGAGATCCTGACCGCCTCGGTGCGCACGGTGAACCATGTCAAGCAGGCTGCACTCATCGGCGCCGACGTCATCACGGCGCCGCCGGCGACGCTCAAGGCGCTGGTCAAGCACCCGCTGACCGACAAGGGCCTGGAGCAGTTCCTGGCCGATTGGGCCAAGACCGGCCAGAAGATTGGTTGAAATCCAAATGCTGCTAGAGAAGGCCGGGCAACCGGCCTTTTTTTGCGCCATGCAATCAGTGCATGTCGCTCAAAAGTACGCAGCGGCAGCTATCCTGCCGCTGTCTTGCCGTGCTTGACCAGATCCTGGGCGATCGACAGGCGCAACAGATCCGCCAGTTCGCGCGCCGCGCGGTTCTCGGCGTCGATCTGCGCCCTGTAGGAGGCGAACTCCTGACGCGGCTTGTCGAAGGACGAGGTTATCGAGCGCCTGCCGGTCGCGATGGTCGAGCCGGTCTTGGCGTCGGTCAGCGCATAGGACGCGGTCAGTGTCACCGTGCCCGCCGTCGGCTCGTTTTCATCGGTCTGGGTTCGCACAAATGCCTCGGACTCGACAAGTTCGGTGACGCCGAGATCGAGCGAATAGGCCGGCGAACCCGGCTCGCCCGCACCTTGGCCGAGCGCGAAGATCAGATTGTTGCGGACCTGCTGGGCGTAGCGGGTCTCGACCGGCTTGATCGAGATGGATCGGAGCTCGGCGGCAGCCCCGGCTTGCGAGCCGGCGGACAGCGGCGCGCTCGAATAGAGCGGGCGCACCGTGCAGGCCGAAACCAGCGCAACGGAAGCGATCAGGCCGCAGAGCGCTGCACGGCGCAGCAAATGCGTCACTTCTGTCTTCCTCGGATCAGGCAACGACATTGACGATCCTCTGCGGGACGATGATCACCTTGTGCGGCGCCTTACCTTCGAGCGCTTTCTGCACGAAGTCGAGGGCCAGAACCGCTTTTTCGACCGCACCTTGGTCTGCGTCACGGGAAATTGTCAAATCCCCACGCTTCTTGCCGTTGACCTGGACCGGCAGCACGATCTCGCTGTCGACGACAAGCGACGGGTCATAGGCCGGCCAGGGCCGTTCGGCTACCAGATCGCTGCCACCGAGCGTATGCCAGCATTCTTCCGCCAGATGCGGCATGACCGGCGCGATCAGATGGACGAGGATCTCGACGCCTTGCCGACAAGCGGCCTCGAGCGCCGGATCGGCCTTGCCTTCAGCCGCCTCGTTGAGCGGCGTGGCGAGCGCGTTGGCGAGCTCGTAGATGCGGGCGATGGCGCGGTTGAAGGCGAGCTTTTCGATATCCTCGCCGACCGATTTCAATGCTTTGTGCGCAGCCTTGGAAACGACGCCCGCCTCGCCCTCCTTTGCCGGCGCCGGCCGGGTGCCGGCGAGCGATTCGGCGGCCGTCGACACCAGGCGCCAGATGCGCTGGATGAAGCGATGCGCGCCGGCCGCACCTTCGTCGGTCCATTCGACGTCACGCTCGGGCGGCGAGTCCGACAGCATGAACCAGCGCGCGGTGTCGGCGCCGTAGCCGTCGGTGATCTCTTCCGGGCTCACCGTGTTCTTCTTCGACTTCGACATTTTTTCGAGCGGACCGATCACCGCCTCTTCGCCGGTCGCGATTTCGATGGCGCGGCGCTTGCCGTCGACGTCCTCCAGCCGCACCTCGCTGGGCGCAAGCCAGCGGCCGCTCGAGGTACTGCCGACCCGATAGGTCTCGTGCACCACCATGCCTTGCGTGAAAAGGCCCTTGAACGGCTCGGCGAGATCGACATGGCCGGTCTCGCGCATGGCGCGGGTGAAGAAACGCGAATAGAGCAGATGCAGGATGGCATGCTCGATACCGCCGATATATTGGTCGACCGGCAGCCATTCAGTGGCTGCCTTGGGATCGGTCGGATCGTTCGCCCATGGTGCGGTGAAGCGCACGAAATACCAGGAGGAATCGACGAACGTGTCCATCGTGTCGGTTTCGCGCCGCGCGTCCTTGCCGCATTGCGGGCATTTGACATGCCGCCATGTCGGATGGCGGTCGAGCGGATTGCCCGGCCGGTCGAACTCGATGTCATCAGGCAGCCTGACCGGCAGGTCCGCCTTCGGCACCGGCACCACGCCGCAATCCTCGCAATGGATCATCGGGATCGGGCAGCCCCAGTAGCGCTGGCGCGAAATACCCCAGTCGCGCAGGCGGAAGTTCACCTTGCGCTCGGCCATCGGCCGGTTGCCGATGGTCTTTTGTTCCAGCAGCTTCGCCACCTCGTCGAAAGCCTGATCCGGCTTCATGCCGTCGAGGAAGCGCGAATTGATCATCACGCCGTCGCCGGCATAGGCCTCGTCGATGATCTGGAAGCTTCCTTGGTTCTCGCCTTCCGGCATCACCACCGGAATGACCGGCAGGCCGTATCTGTTGGCGAAGTCGAGGTCGCGCTGGTCACCGGACGGGCAGCCGAAGATGGCGCCGGTGCCATAATCCATCAGCACGAAATTGGCGACGTAGACGGGCAGCGTCCACGTCTCGTCGAACGGATGGGCGACACGGATGCCGGTATCGAAACCCTTCTTCTCGGCCGTCTCGAGTGCTGCCACCGAAGTGCCCATGTGATGGACTTCGTCGATGAACTTTGCCAGCGCCGGATTGTCCTCGGCGGCCTTTTTGGCCAGCGGGTGGTCGGCGGCGACCGCCATGAAGGAGGCGCCGAAGATGGTGTCCGGCCGTGTCGTGTAGACCTCCAGCTCATGCTCGCCAGCAACCATCTTGCCAGGATCTGGGGTGGCCAGCGGCCAGCGGATCAGCAGCCCTTCCGAGCGGCCGATCCAGTTCTGCTGCATCAGCTTCACTTTTTCCGGCCATTCGTCGAGTTGGTCGAGCGAATCCAGCAGATCCTGCGCATAGTCGGTGATCTTGAAGAACCACTGCGTCAGCTCGCGCTGTTCGACCAGCGCGCCCGAGCGCCAGCCGCGGCCGTCGATGACCTGCTCGTTGGCGAGCACCGTCATATCCTCCGGGTCCCAGTTGACCTTGGAGGATTTGCGCGCCACCAGCCCCTTCTCGACGAAATCGAGGAACAGCATCTGCTGGCGGTGGTAGTAGTCGACGTCGCAGGTGGCGAATTCGCGCGCCCAGTCAAGCGACAGGCCCATGACCTTGAGCTGCTCGCGCATGGCGGCGATATTCTGGTAGGTCCAGTCCTTGGGATGGACCTTGTTCTGCATCGCCGCGTTCTCGGCCGGCATGCCGAACGCGTCCCAGCCCATGGGGTGCAGTACGTTAAAACCCTTGGCCCGCTTGTAGCGCGCCACCACGTCGCCCATCGTGTAGTTGCGGGTATGGCCGATATGGATGCGCCCCGACGGATAGGGGAACATCTCCAGCACGTAGTATTTCGGACGCGGGTCGTCGTTGTCAGCCTCGAACAGCTTCTTGGCGTCCCAGGCCTTCTGCCATTTGGGCTCTGTCGCGCGTGGATTGTATCGTTCGGTTGCCATCGGATGTTTTTCACTTAAAAGCATGCGCGAACCGCCGGTCAGTGCCCGGCGGCCGAGGGAAATGTCGTTGCGGTGTTCACCATGGATTGCCGGAACCGTCAACTGCAGCGTCCCGCCCGTGATTAAAACCAGAGTCAGGATATAGGCATGGCGAGCCCCGTCGAAGAGCTTTTCACGGTCAAGGCGAAGATCGCCGCCGCCGAGTGCGAGGCGGGGCGGCAAGCCGGCGCTGTGACGCTGGTCGCGGTCTCGAAGACGTTCGACGCCGCCGATATCGGCCCGGTCATCGAGGCCGGCCAGCGCATCTTCGGCGAAAACCGCGTGCAGGAAGCACAAGCCAAATGGCCGGCGTTGAAGCAAGCCTTCCCCGGCATCGAGCTGCATCTGATCGGTCCGCTGCAATCGAACAAGGCGAAGGAAGCGGTCGCGCTGTTCGACGTCATCGAGACGGTCGATCGCGAGAAGATCGCGGCCGAACTCGCCAAGGAAATCGCCAGACAAGGCCGGTCACCAGGCCTCTACGTTCAGGTCAACACAGGCTCGGAACCGCAAAAGGCCGGCATCGAACCGCGCGAGGCCGTCGCCTTCGTCGCCCGCTGCCGCACTGTTCATGGCCTCGTCATCGAGGGCCTGATGTGCATTCCGCCGGCCGACGAGAATCCCGGCCCGCATTTTGCGCTGCTGGAGAAACTTGCGCGCGAGGCCGGTCTCGAAAAGCTCTCGATGGGCATGTCAGGCGATTACGAGACGGCGATCGCCTTCGGCGCAACCAGCGTCAGGGTCGGCTCGGCGATTTTCGGCAGCCGTTAGCGGACAGGCCCGACCACAGGCCTGTTGATTCCCGTTCAGCCCAACCGGACAGTCTCGACCAAAAAATCGAGAAAGGCCCTCACCCGTGCCGGCAAATGCTTGCCCTGCCCGACATAGACAGCATGGGTAAGCTCCTCGTCGCCGGGGTTGAAGTCCTCCAGCAGCGGCACCAGCCGCCCGGCGGCGATGTCGGGCTCCACGTGCCAGCGCGCCAGCCGGGCGATGCCCGTCCCGGAGAGTGCCATCAGCCGCATCGCCTCGCCATCGCTGACCAGCGCATTTCCGGTGATCGGGACGACTACGGCCTCGCCGGTTGCGCCCACGAAAGGCCAGCCGTCGAGATGGCGCACGAAGCAGAAGCCCATCCGGTTGTGATGATCGAGATCGGCCGGCGTCCGGGGCATGCCGTGCGTCCTGAGGTAGGATGGCGCGGCGACGACGACCACCGGACTTTGCCCGAGCTTGCGCGCCACCAACCGTGATTCGCCGAGCGGCCCGGCGCGGATGGCGACATCGGCACGCTCCTCCATCAGGTCGATGACACTATCGGTCAAAACCAGATCGATGGCGATTTCCGGATAGCGTTCGAGGAAACGCGGCAAAAGCGGGATCAGCCGGTGCTGCCCGAAAGGCACGTAGCTGTTGACGCGCAGCCGGCCGCGGGGTGCTGCGCCCGCCGCCGCCTCGCGCTCGGCTGAAGCCATGTCGGCCAGGATGCGCACGCCACTGTCGAAGAAGGCCGCTCCCTCCGGTGTCAGTTGCAGCTTGCGCGTCGAACGGCTGACCAGCCGTGCACCAAGACGGGCTTCCAGCCGCGCGATTAGCTTGCTCACCGCCGACGGCGTCATCCGCAACGCGCGGGCGGCGGCCGAAAAGCTGCCCGCTTCGACGACGCGGACGAACACTTCGATCTCGCCGGAGCGGTTGATGTCGGGTCTCGCCATTCGTGAATCTATTTCACAGACAATGTGCCCAGCGCAAGGCTGGTTCACAGCACATCGCGACACGATCTTCCGGATCGGGGCGCGGCAGGAAACGGGCGCCCCGTCGCAAAACGGCCATCAACCGAACCGGAAGGTCACCATGCCTCTCGCTCTTTATGCCCTCGCCGCCGGTGCCTTCGGCATCGGTGTCACCGAATTCGTCATCATGGGCCTGCTGCTCGACGTCAGCACCGATCTCGGCGTCACGATCTCGGCCGCCGGCCAGCTGATTTCTGGCTATGCGCTGGGCGTCGTCATCGGCGCGCCGCTGCTGACGATCGCCACCGGCCGCTGGCCGCGCAAGACCGTGCTTCTGGCGCTGATGGCGATCTTCACGCTGGGCAACCTCGCCTGTGCACTCGCCCCCGACTACTGGACGCTGATGGGTGCCCGCGTGCTCACCGCCTTTGCCCACGGCACCTTCTTCGGCGTCGGCTCGGTGGTGGCGACGGGACTGGTGCCGCCCAACAAGAAGGCCTCGGCGATTGCCCTGATGTTCACCGGCCTGACCATCGCCAACATTCTCGGCGTGCCCTTCGGCACCTGGCTCGGCCAGGCCTTCGGCTGGCGCGCGACCTTCTGGGCGGTGACCCTGGTCGGGATAGCGGCCTTCGCCATCATTCTGCTCTTGGTGCCACGCGGCAAGGCGGCGCAGGAAAAGAGCGACCTGCGCGGCGATCTCGCCGTGCTCGGCCGTGCGCCGGTCCTGCTCGGTTTCGCCACCACAGTGCTTGGCTATGCCGGCGTCTTCGCCGTCTTCACCTATATCGCCCCGTTGCTGACCGAGATCACCGGTTTTGGGGAAGCAGCAGTGTCGCCGATCCTGCTTGTCTTCGGCGGCGGCCTCATTGCCGGCAATCTGCTCGGCGGCAAGTTCGCCGACCGCTGGCTGGTGCCTTCGGTTCTCGGCAGCCTCGTCGTGCTGGCGCTGGTGCTCGGCACGATGACCTTCGCCCTGCATAGCCAGGCGATGGCCGTCATCTTTGTCGGCCTGCTCGGCGCCGCCGCCTTCGCAACCGTGGCGCCGCTGCAGATGTGGGTGCTGGAAAAGGCTGAAGGCGCCGGCCAGAGCCTCGCCTCATCCTTCAACATCGCCGCCTTCAATCTCGGCAATGCCGCCGGCGCCTGGCTCGGCGGCGTGGTCATCGCCCACGGTCCCGGCCTCGGCGCCATCACCTGGGTCGCTGCGCTGCTGCCACTCTCGGCATTGGCCGTGGCAGCGCTGGCGCTGCGCTTCGATCGCCCGACGCTCGGTGAACCGGCAACCGCCTGCTCGTAGCAACCCGACGAATCCTTTTAGACATCACAGGAGAAAAAAGATGGATTATCGACGTCTTGGCGCCTCGGGCTTGAAGGTCCCGGCGCTCTCGTTCGGCGCCGGAACCTTCGGCGGTTCAGGCCCGCTGTTCGGCGCCTGGGGCAACAGCGATGCGAAGGAGGCACGGCGGCTGGTCGACATTTGCCTGGAGGCCGGCGTCAACCTGTTCGACACCGCCGACGTCTATTCGAATGGCGCCTCCGAAGAGGTGCTCGGCGCGGCCGTCAAGGGCCGCCGCGATGCCGTGCTGATCTCGACCAAGACCTCACTGCCGATGGGTGACGGACCCGACGATGCTGGCTCGTCCCGTTCGCGCCTCATCAAGGCCGTCGAGGACGCGCTGAAGCGTCTCGGCACCGATTACATCGACCTGCTGCAACTGCACGCTTTCGACGCCGCAACGCCGATCGAGGAGGTGCTGTCGACGCTGGACAGTCTCCTGCGCGCCGGCAAGCTGCGTTATGTCGGCGTCTCCAATTTTTCGGGCTGGCAAGTGATGAAGTCGCTCGGCCTGGCCGACAGGCATGGCTATCCGCGCTACGTCGCCCATCAGGTCTACTACTCGCTAGTCGGGCGCGACTATGAATGGGAGTTGATGCCGCTCGGCCTCGACCAGGGTGTCGGTGCGCTGGTGTGGAGTCCGCTCGGCTGGGGCCGCCTGACCGGCAAGGTCCGCCGCGGCGAGCCGCTGCCGGAAAAGAGCCGGCTGCACGACACGGCAAGCTTCGGTCCACCGGTCGAGGACGATCAACTCTACCGGGTTGTCGATGCGCTCGACGCGATAGCCGGGGAAACCGGCAAGACCGTGCCGCAGATCGCCATCAACTGGCTGCTGCAGCGGCCGACCGTCGCCTCCGTCATCATCGGCGCGCGCAACGAGGAACAGCTTCGTCAGAACCTCGGCGCCGTCGGCTGGTCATTGACATCAGACCAGATGAAGAAGCTCGACGCGGCAAGCGAAGTCACCGCGCCCTATCCGTATTTTCCGTATCGCCGGCAGGAAGCCTTCGCCAGGCTCAGCCCGCCCGCGGTCTGATTGGCGCGATCATTCGTTTCGGGCGACCATCATGAACATTCGGGATTAGCCGAGGCCTCCCCAACTTCGTCATCCCAGGGCGAAGCAGGAGCGAAGCTCCGTCGCGGGGACCCTGGGATGACGAAGCGATGGACGTTTCCGCCAATCACCGAGGCATGCGATCCATCACGCAAGCAGCCCGTCAGAACTTTCTGCGCCGGCGCCCTAATGCAGCACGAACTCGCCGTCGACCTTTTGCCATTCATTTGGCGCGATCAGCTTCTGGTGCGTATAGCTCACCGAATGCAGCGGGCCGTCGAGCCTGGTCTGCCAGAACTCGATGAACCTTATCAGCACCGGAAATTTCGGAGCAATGTCGTAGTCCTGCCAGATGAAGCTCTGCAGCAGATGCGGATGATCGGGAAAATGATAAAGGATCTTGGCCGTGGTCAAGCCATAGCCCTTGAGCATCAGGTCCATTTCGGAATGGTCGCGCATTGCAGCCCCCAGTTGATTCTCCTTCCTCCCAGTTTGAAATTGTGCGCGCTATTTGCTTAATCGTCTATTGATTTTTTCTGGTGTAGATCGGGTTTACGTCGCAAAATCATGCAGTTAGCAGCGATCCTGCCTGAGTGCTGACAGCAGCATCGAAAACGTCTGCGGCATCCCGCCGCGCGAATCCAACGTCTAATGTTGCCGTCACCGCGGAACTGTTAATAATGCGCGCGAATTCGCGGCCGCTTCGCCGTGATGCCGCCGGCGGTCAAGCCGGGCGGCCTGGTTCGGGAGGAAAGTGAAAAAATGTCCGAGGTTCATGTCCATCGCGTCCAGCCGGCGTGGAAGAAGAACGCGCTGATCGACAATGACACCTATTTGAAATGGTACGCCGACAGCGTGAAGAACCCGGACAAGTTCTGGGGCAAGCACGGCAAGCGCATCGACTGGTTCAAGCCCTACAGCAAGGTCAAGAACACATCCTTCAACGGCAAGGCCTCGATCAAATGGTTCGAGGATGGTCAGACCAACGTTTCCTGGAACTGCATCGACCGGCACCTCAAGAAGCGTGGCGACCAGACCGCCATCATCTGGGAAGGCGACAACCCCTACGACGACAAGAAGATCACCTATAACGAGCTCCACGGGCATGTCTGCCGGCTCGCCAATGTGATGAAGAAACACGGCGTCAAGAAGGGCGACCGCGTTACCATCTACATGCCGATGATCCCTGAAGCGGCCTACGCGATGCTCGCCTGCACGCGCATCGGCGCCATCCATTCGGTGGTCTTTGGCGGCTTTTCGCCGGATGCATTGGCCGGCCGCATCGTCGACTGCGAATCGACTTTCGTCATCACCGCCGATGAAGGCCTGCGCGGCGGCAAGTCCATCCCCTTGAAGGAAAACACCGACAAGGCGATCGACATCGCCGCGAAGAATTTCGTGATGGTCAACAAGGTCGTGGTCGTGCGCCGCACCGGCGGCAAGGTTGGCTGGGCTCCCGGGCGCGACGTCTGGTACCACGACGAGATCGCTTCGGTGAAGGCGGAATGCGAGCCGGAGAAGATGAAGGCCGAGGATCCGCTGTTCATCCTCTACACGTCGGGCTCGACCGGCAAGCCGAAGGGCGTGCTGCACACCACCGCCGGCTATCTCGTCTATGTCTCGATGACGCACCAATATGTCTTCGACTACCATGACGGCGATATCTACTGGTGCACCGCCGATGTCGGCTGGGTCACCGGCCACAGCTATATCGTCTACGGGCCGCTCGCCAACGGCGCCACCACGCTGATGTTCGAAGGCGTACCGAACTATCCGTCGCAGTCCCGCTTCTGGGACGTCATCGACAAGCACAAGGTCAACATCTTCTACACCGCGCCGACGGCGTTGCGCGCCCTGATGGGCGCCGGCGACGCCCATGTCGCCAAAACGTCGCGCAAATCGCTGCGTGTGCTCGGCACGGTCGGCGAGCCGATCAATCCGGAAGCCTGGGAATGGTATTTCAACGTCGTAGGCAACAGCAAGGTGCCGATCGTCGACACCTGGTGGCAGACCGAGACCGGCGGCATCCTCATCACGCCACTGCCCGGCGCCACCGACCTGAAGGCAGGCTCCGCGACGCGGCCCTTCTTCGGCGTCAAGCCGCAACTGGTCGACGGCGACGGCAAGGTGCTGGAAGGGGCTACCGACGGCAATCTCTGTATCACTGACTCATGGCCGGGCCAGATGCGCACCGTCTACGGCGACCACGAGCGCTTCGTGCAGACCTATTTTTCCACCTATAAGGGCAAGTACTTCACAGGCGACGGCTGCCGCCGCGACGTCGATGGCTACTACTGGATCACCGGCCGCGTCGACGACGTCCTCAACGTCTCCGGCCACCGCATGGGCACGGCCGAGGTCGAATCCGCGCTGGTTTCGCACGAGAAAGTCTCGGAAGCCGCCGTCGTCGGCTATCCGCACGACATCAAGGGCCAGGGCATCTACTGTTACGTCACGCTGATGGCCGGCGAGCAGCCGGGCGAGGAGTTGCGCAAGGAACTCGTCGCCCATGTCCGCAAGGATATCGGCGCCATCGCCACACCCGACAAGATCCAGTTCGCGCCGGGCCTGCCGAAAACCCGCTCGGGCAAGATCATGCGGCGCATCCTGCGCAAGATCGCCGAGGACGATTTTTCGACGCTCGGCGATACCTCGACGCTGGCCGATCCGGCTGTCGTCGACGATCTCGTCGCCAACCGGCAGAACAAGAGAGGCTGACGCAGTTCATGGCCGCGCTGGGCTCCGTCGCCGAGCTTTGGCGCTATCCGGCGAGTTCGCTCGCCGGCGAACGCCTGGAAGTGATCTCGGTCGGTGTCGAAAGCATCGATGGCGACCGCCTGTTCGGCCTTGTCGATGCCTCCGACGGTGAGATCGCGCGGCCTGACCGCGAGGCGAAATGGCACAAGGTGCCGCTCATTCGTACACGGCTGACCAGTGACCGCGAGCTTGAGATCGCCATTCCCGGCGGCGAGTGGCTGACGGCGCCGGGCGTCGAAAGCGACCGCACTGTTTCTGCCTTTCTCGGCTTCGAGGCCTCGATCCGGCCGTTTCGCCGGGAAGATGCCGCGCCGAACTACGCCGGTTCCCTGACCGCGGAGCGCTACCGCAAGGCTCCGGTCCACCTCCTGACCACCGCTTCGTTGGCGCGCCTGAAGGCGCTGCATCCCGACGGCGCCGCCGACCCGCGCCGCTTCCGCCCCAACATCGTCGTCGACATGGCGGCTGTCGAGGGATCGTTCCCGGAGACGGGATGGATCGGTCGCAAGCTGACGATCGGCGACCTGGTGTTGACCATCTCCGAGCCCTGCCGCCGATGCGGCTTCACCATCATCGCCCAGGACGGTTTCGATCACGACCCGGCGATCCTGCGCAATCTGGTCCGCCACAACGCGCACAATCTCGGCGTCTACTGCACGGTCGACCGGCCGGCCCGCGTCGAAATCGGCGAGACGATGCGGTTGGTCTAAGACCCCAAGAAGGCGTTGAAAAATGCCGCTCAATTCGATGCTTTTTCGCTCGCCAGCGTATCGAGGGGTGCCCCCCGAACCGGACCTCGCAGCCGCTAAACACCGCACCGGACTATCCGCCGTCGACGAGGCAATTCGTCGGCGTATCCATATGCTGCCAATTCACACTGACATCCGGAGGAACGCGTCGATAACCTCCCGCGGTTTTTTAATGAGGGGCAGCTAGTGTGCTGCGGCCGAGATGTTTTGGTTGAGGCTGAAAAAATTCATGGGATCATATTTCCGCTTTACCTCGGCAAGCCGACTGTAATTATCACCGAAGGAGGCACGGATCACGTCCTCCGCGGGTTCGCTCTGAAAGTTGAGGAGGTGCATGCCACTCGAATGCGGCTCGAACGCATCGTACATGGCCCGCACCCAGGCTATATGCCTTTCGCTTTCGGCCGGATCCGTCCACTGCGCAGTCATCCCGATATTGTATTCCGCGTTCCGCTGGGCGAAGGCGGAGTCCGCGCGACTGACCCTGCCTGGCGCGCCGCCGTAGAACTCCACGAGACAGGCCGAGAGAGGCGACTCCATGCGGTTTCCATGCTCAACAAGCAGGTCGATGACCGTATCGGTAAGTTGCGGAACGAAGCTCGCCTTCCAGTAATTGTGGGTGCCGTCCGGGAATGCCCCGTCCAGCAGCTTCTGCATCGACGGGTAGGGCATTGGCTGTATGGCGTCGAGCAGCGGCGGACCGAAGGCTCGCAGCGGCGCCAGCACGCGTGCGCCTTCTTCCATGTCTCCGCACCAGCAAGCGACTATACCGACCGCCGGCATGCCGTCCGGCGTCGTCAACATGGCCGCGTAGGCAGTCAGTTCCTCCGGTGCCGTGGCCATGAAGTCGCGATAGAAGCGCAGCACCTCGCGGGCCTTGTTGCGGCCGTGAACGATCAAGCCGCCGAACACCGAGGATATTTGCTGCGCGCGGAAGGTGAAGCAGGTGACGATGCCGAAATTGCCGCCTCCGCCGCGTAAGGCCCAGAAGAGGTCGGGGTGTTCTTCTGCGCTGGCCGTCAGCAGGCGTCCCTCCGCCGTCACCAGCTCAAACGAGATCACGTTGTCGCAACTCAGCCCGTGCTTGCGCACCAGCCAGCCTACGCCGCCGCCGAGTGTCAGCCCGGCAACGCCGGTCTTCGACACGACGCCGACCGGCACCGCCAGCCCATGCAGATGTGTCTCGCGGTCGAGGTCGCCAAGCGTCGCGCCGCCCTGCACCCGCACGGTGCGCGTCTTGGGCTCAACCAGCACGCCACGCATGGCGGAGAGGTCGACAACAATGCCGTTGTCGCATAGTGCCCGCCCGGCGACATTGTGACCGCCCCCACGCACCGCGACGAGAAGGTCGTTTCTAGCGGCGAATTTCACCGCATGGATTACATCGGCGACACCGAGGCAGCGTGAAACCAATCCCGGATGCCGGTCGATTGCCGCGTTCCAAATCCGGCGCGCCTCGTCGTAGTCGGCATCAGCAGGCCGGATTAAGCGTCCAGCCAGCCCGACGGCGAACTCATCGATAAGATCGGTGCCAATCCGCACGCCACTGCGGTTTTGAAGTTCCGTCGCTGCCATGTCCTCCTCCTCAGCCTCGTCGCACGTCAGCATTGACCAAGCCTCGGAGGCAAAGGCAGCATAACACCAGCGGGCGGGCTTGTGATGTGCCAAACACCCTCGATCAGATCAGGGCACCCATTAGTCGCCAGCGTTGCCGTCACAGACGCGCCACCGTGTCTGGCGCGCAGCCTCACGACACGCTTTTGGCCGGTGGCTGCAGTCGGCTGTCGTCGGCCGAGTTGCTACTCGAAAAGCAGCGGGCCAATGCGGAGTT
Organism: Mesorhizobium tianshanense; assembly: GCF_007830515.1. GTDB lineage: Bacteria > Pseudomonadota > Alphaproteobacteria > Rhizobiales > Rhizobiaceae > Mesorhizobium > Mesorhizobium tianshanense. The sequence goes on along the minus strand of NZ_VLKT01000045.1, from coordinate 40,175 downwards.
CGATATCCTCGAACGCTAGAGACGCCGCTGGCGACGCTCTCTCCACAATGACCCCAGCAGACTTCGCAGCGCTTCTCGCAGCAACCAAGGCTGGCCGTTTGGCCGTTGCGTTTATGAGTTCATGACCTGAACCAACTACCGGTAAAGGTCTGCCCGCGTCGGCGGCAGGCCGCTCGGCCCACGCGCGCGCTTGGTGACGACGGTCTGGAATATCTGCGCCGAGGCGCGTTCGAACGTGATCGAACAGCCGGTGAGATAAAGCAACCAGAGGCGCGCCTTGGCTTCGCCGACCTCGGCGATCGCTTCATCGAAGCGTGCGTGGAGGCGCTCGGCCCAAAGACGGCAGGTGCGGGCGTAATGCTCGCGCAAATTCTCGACGTCGTAGACGAGAAAGCCGTGCGCCTCGAGATTGCCGAGCGTCATGCCGATCGTGTCGAGCTCGCCGCCGGGAAAGATGTATTTGATCAGCGCCTTGAATTCCGGACCCTTACGCAAGGTCTTCTTCATGCTGCCCTTGTCGCGCCGGGTGATGGCGTGGTGCAGATAGATGCCGCCCGGTTCGAGCAGGCGGTGGATGGCCGAGAAATAGGCGGCGTGGTTGGCGAGCCCCAGATGCTCGAACATGCCGATCGACGATATCTTGTCGAAGGAGCCGGACAGCTCGGCATAGGACTTTATCTCGATGGTGATGCGGTCCTCCAGCCCCTCGGCGCGGATGCGCTTGCGGGCGAGCTGGGTCTGGGCTTCCGACAGCGAGACGCCGTGGCCGACGACGCCGTAGTTTTTCGCGGCATGGATGAGCATGGCTCCCCAGCCGCAACCGATGTCGAGCAGCCTTTCGCCGGGCTTCAGCCGGAGCTTGCGGCAGATATGATCGAGCTTGTCTTTCTGCGCCTGGTCGATGCTGTTGGCGAAATCGGTGAAATAGCCGCAGCTATAGACCATGCGCTCATCAAGGAAGAGCCGGTAGAACGCGTTCGAAATGTCGTAGTGGTGCTGGATCGCCTGCCTGTTCGAGCCGCTGACGAAGGGGTTGTGTCCGGAAAGGTCGGTCCGCGCCGTCATCTGTTTTCTCGAAAACAGCACGGTCGGCAGGTCGCGCAGGATCGCCAGCTTCGGCAACGATTTGAGCTTCGTCCGGAGCTTGCCCTGCGAAGGCAGGGCGTAGAAATCGAACAGCGATCCGTCTTCCACGTCGATGGTCTTGGAAATCCACATCTCGATCAGCGTCGAGAAGGAGGGCCGGCGGATCACCTGCCAGACGATGTCCTGGTCGTTGATGGTGAGCACGGGGCCGGTGGCGGGCCCGATCCGCTCGCCGGTCCACAGCCTGACCGCGAAACCCGGCTTCAGCGTTTCGATGACCGTTCGAACGATCCGTGCGGCTCTGTCGGCTGCCTCCATGCCCGCTCCTCCCATGCTTCGAATGCTGGCACGGTCCGACAGGAGTTTGCCCGTCCGACGGGCCGGTCGCAACCCAGTCCGATCCGCAAGCAGGCGCCGCGCGAGATTTTCAGCGCGCCGCCTTGCCATTTGCGGATCGGCACCCCATCATGAGGGCGTGTTCAACAAATCGAAAGGAGGTGATCCGATGTCGAGTGATTTCGTTTTCCAGAACGTGGCCTCAGCGGATTGCACTTTCGGGAAGCAGTCTTCCCGTTAAGGCGCGAGATGCGCGGCTGGCGACCTGGAGGTCGCCGCCATGAGCCGCGCCATGGACGGAAACACGGAAGGCCGCCGGCTTCGCAAGAAGCGGCGGCCTTTTCCTTGTCCTGGACCCCATTTGGTCAATGCCCTCTACTTGGTCAATGCCAGGCTTTCGATGTTGCGCGCTATGTCCTGGAAAGCCTGGTTGAGCTCAATCCCATTGGCCGCCTGATAAAAGTGCTTGATCTTGGCGGTGTCCGGGCTCGCGCAGTCCTGAAGCGTCGCCTTGGCATTCGTCTCCTTGAGGTCGAAGCCAACGGTGAAGATTTCGATGCCCTTGTCTCGCATGGCAGCGCAGAGTTTCTTGGCCGCCGTGCGGGGCGGCTCCTTGCCCGTGCCGTTGTAGACGTCATCGACGGCGCTCGCGTCGAAATAGGATAGGTTGAACTCGCCGTCGGTCATCAGGATCGCGATTTTGGCGACCTTCTTTGGATCCATCTTGGCCGGCCGCTCCGAAGCTTTCATCACGCTGCCCCAGTTTTCCGAAAGCATGTACCAAGCCCACTGTACGCCGATATGGCCCGCAGTGCCGCCCGACGCGACGAAATTCTTGATGACGTTCTTGAGCGCCGCGGCGTCCGCCGTCAGCGGCTTCAACGCGGCAGTCGGGCAGGTGGCCGTGTTTTTCTTCCAAGCGAAGGGCGACAGCAGGTAGTCGCGATTGACCATGCTGGCGCCGGGACCTGCATCCGAATATTGATAGGCCCCCTTGCGCTCGGTGGCACAATTGTCCGGACGCGTAAAGCCGGAGACATACTGTACGGCGCCATTGCCGGGCGCCTGCTTGCGCTGGCTGGTCGAGGTTTCGACATAGACGCTGCTGGCGGCAAGCGCGCCGGCATTCACCGAATTGGCGTATGGCACGATGGAGACTCGCACTCGGGGCTTGGCGGGGTCCTGACCATCCAGGAAACTGTCGACCGCGTTCGCCGCAGCGGTTCTAAGATCCTTGATTTTCTGGCCGTCCATCGACCCTGTGACATCGAGCATCATCGCCACTTCGATCGTCTTGTCCGAATAGAGTGCCGTCGTCGATGCCGTGACACGCTGCATGTCGCCCATGCTGAAAAGCGGGAAATAAAACCCGACATCGAGATGGACGTCAGCCTGAACCGTGTTGGCGGTCCTGTCGACGGTCAATTTGTCGAGGACGATCTGGTCGGCGCTCAGGATGCCTGCTTGGCTGTTGGCGTTGAGGAACGCCTGCAGCGATGCGTTGGCATCGGCCTCCTTGATGACGCCGGTCGTCAGGTCGCGCGCCGTCGAGGTCACCGCCGCGTCGACCACGCCTTGCAGGCTCGACTTGGCGTTGTAGAGCTGGGAAACATTGACGGCAAAGCCGACGCCCAGCGCCAGAACCGACGCGACCATGCCGAGCAGAACCGCGAAGTTTCCGCTTCGATCCCCGGCAAAGCCACCAATCGCGTGAACAAGACCCCCAAAATGCCGCATGCTTCCGCCTCCATTCGCCACGACCTCGAGGCCGTGTGTGAAGGCGCAGTGCAGGATTCCGGCCGGATGGCGCCGGCAAGGGATCAAAAGCCGGCGGCTCACCATCAAACCCTTGTTTCTGCTTGGTTTCGAAATGCGGCAAGGTGAACAACCGGTAAACGAGAAGCCGCTGCGGCAGTTTCGTTTACGAGGCGCTTACCATGATCGCGCCGTCTGCCATGGAGCACAAGAAACCGGTCCCGAACCGGCACAGGCGCGCTGTGCCGAAGCGAATCAGGCGCATCAAACCCGTAGGAAGACCCGGATGACCATTACACGGACGCACGCCGTTCGCGCTTGGCGCCTCTACGCCAGCATCTGCGCGCTGACGGTCCTGTCGACGCCGCGATGGGGCGGGTTGAACAGATTGCTTTCCTGCTCGTATGTCCAGACCTTGAACAGGCCGAGCCGGTGCTGGCCGAAACTGTGCAGCAGCGGCACGTCGGTGGCGTCACGGCCGCGCGCGATGACGACGCGACCGATCCTTGGCATGTTGTGGCGGGGGTCGAATGTGTACCATTTGCCGTCGAGGAACACTTCCAGCCACGCCGAAAAATCCATCGGTGCCGGGTCGACCGGCACGCCGATATCGCCGAGATAGCCGTTCACGTAGCGTGCGGGGATGTTCATGCAGCGGCAAAGCGTGATCGCCAGATGAGCGAAGTCGCGGCAGACGCCGACGCGCTCCTCATGCGCCTGCGCCGCCGTGCGGGTCGGGCGCGCATAGCCGTAACCGAACGACAGACGGTTGTGGACATAGTCGACGATCGCCTGCACCCGCGCCCAGCCGGATGGAACAGGGCCGAAAACCTGCCAAGCCAGATCGCTGAGATGATCGGTCTCGCAATAGCGGCTGCCGAGCAGATAGCCGAGCACGTCGTCCGGCAACTCCGCCACCGGCACTTCCCTGGCCAGCGTGTTGACCTCATCGGGCTCGCCGCTGTCCTCGACGACCGCGTCGTAAAGAATGCGAAAGCCGCCGCCAGGCGCCGTGAAGCGGCGGCAGGTGTTGCCATAAAGATCGCGATAGAGCCTGGTCGGGACCGAAGGCGAGGTCAGCACGCGCGTCTGCCGCTTGATGTCGGCCTGCCGGTCCTTGTGGATCTCGAGCAGCGAAATCACCGGGGTGGCTTCAACGCAGTCGATGGCGATTTCGTAGCCGAGCCGAATCAGCATCGCGGTTCCCCCCTTTTGGTCATTGTGGAAGACAGTTTGGTCAACGCGAGACGGCGGGCCGTGGTTCCCTGGGATTGTCAAAAAGGCGATCTCGCGCCTTCCCATGCAGACGACGCGACGCTACGGTCTGTCGACATGCTTTGATCCCTCCGAAACGATCCCCAGGATAGCAGATGTTCGCAGGCAAAAAATTCGCAGCCTTCCTGTTCGACATGGACGGCACGGTGGTCAATTCGATTGCCGCGGCAGAAAGGGTCTGGGCGGATTGGGCACATCGGCAAGGTCTCGACGTTGCCGCATTCCTGCCGACGATCCACGGCGTGAGGGCGATCGAGACCATCGCTGGGCTGGCTCTTCCAGGCGTCGATCCGATGCGCGAAGCCGATGCGCTTTTGCAGGCCGAGGCGGCCGACGTCGACGGCATCCTTCCGATCGCCGGCGCCGCGGCGTTTCTGGCGTCGCTGCCGCCCGAGCGCTGGGCCATCGTCACCTCAGCGCCGCGCGAACTGGCTCTGCTGCGCATCGCGGCCGCCGGCATCCCGCTTCCCGCCATTCTTGTCGCGGCGGAGGATGTTTCCCGCGGCAAGCCGGCGCCGGATTGCTTCCGGCTGGCCGCCGAGCGGCTGGGCGTCGATGCGCGCGACTGCCTCGTTTTCGAAGATGCGCCCGCCGGCATATCGGCGGCCGAGGCGGCAGGGGCTGCCGTCGTGGTGATCAGCGCCACGCACCGGCATCCGTTGCAAACGCCGCACGCCGCGATCGCCGGTTATGACGCGATCGGCATCGCTGTTGACGATCGCGGCTGGATCGCGTTCGAAGCGAAGTGCATCGCGACAGCCTGCCTGGATTAAAAATCGCTGGTCAGGCCCTTCACCTCCCAGTCGCCATAGCGGCCGGGTTCCTTGCCGCCACGGCCGCCGATCTCCCGGGGCATCGCGGCTTCCTGCTGGCGATAGTGTTCGCGCCGTGCTTCCGCCTCCGCCAAAGCGCGGCGGGCCGCCGGCGTCAGCGTCTTTTGCGGCGCGTCGTGACCGGGGCCGGCATTTGTTTTGCTGGTTTCGCCCGTTTTGCTGGTTTCGTCGATCATGCGATATTCCCGGCCGATTGAAACAGGCCCCAATTGAAACAGGGCCCGATTGAAACAGGGCCACACGTTTCCCATCATATAGCGATGAACCGACAAGGATCGACCCCTTTTACGCAGCGCTGGCAGAAACGGAGCAGACAATGAACACACTTCGGACCGCCATGCTTTTGGCCGCGATGACCGCGCTGTTCATGGGCGTCGGCTATCTGATCGGCGGATCGGTCGGCATGGTGATCGCCTTGCTGATTGCCGCCGGCATGAACCTGTTCAGCTATTGGAACGCCGACAAGATGGTGCTGTCGATGAACCGCGCCGTCGAGGTCGACGAAAGGAACGCGCCGGAATATTACGCCATCGTGCAGGGCCTCGCCAAACGGGCCGGCCTGCCGATGCCGAAAACCTATCTGATCGACAACCCGCAGCCCAACGCTTTCGCTACCGGCCGCAACCCGCAGAACGCCGCGGTCGCCGCCACCACCGGACTGTTGCAACGACTGTCGCATGAAGAAGTCGCGGCGGTCATGGCGCACGAGCTCGCCCATGTGCAGCACCGCGACACGCTGACCATGACGATCGTCGCCACGCTTGCCGGCGCGATCTCGATGCTCGGCAATTTCGCCTTCTTTTTCGGCGGCAACCGCGACAGCAACAGTTCCTTCGGCATTGTCGGCGTGCTGGTGGCGATGATCGTGGCGCCCTTCGCCGCCATGATCGTGCAGATGGCGGTCAGCCGTACCCGTGAATATGAGGCCGACCGGCGCGGCGCCGAAATAGCCGGAAACCCGCTTTGGCTTGCCTCGGCCCTTGACAAGATCGCCCGTGGCGCCGAACGCATCCGCAACCCGGATGCAGAGCGCAATCCGGCGACCGCCCACCTCTTCATCATCAATCCTCTTTCCGGCGAGCGCATGGACAGCCTGTTTTCCACCCACCCGAACACCGACAACCGCATCGCGGCCTTGCAGGCGATGGCGCGCGACATGGCCGGTGGCACATCCGCCCCGGCGCGGCCGCAAGCCCCGATGCCAGAGCAGGCCGGCGAGCAGCGACCTTCGGGCCCGTGGGAGAAGGCAGCCCAGCAGCCTGAGCAGCCGCCGGCTGAACCGGCCCGGCCGAAATCCAATCCCTGGGGCCGCAATCCGACCGGACCCAAGGGCCGGTGGTCGTGAGCGGCGCGAAACGCCGGCACCGAATTTCAGGCGATCATGAAAACAATGCCGTGAGTCCCGGCGAGCCCATTGCCGGCCTTGCCGCGCGCAAGGCGGCGGCACGGCTGCTTGCCGCCGTCATCGACGCGAGAACGCCGCTCGACGGGCTGACCGACCACGAGAACGGCCATCCGCAATACAAGGCGCTCGACCTGCGCGACCGGGCGCTGGTGCGCGCCATACTGGTCACTGCGCTGCGTTTCCGCATGACCATTGCCGGGCTGCTGGCCCGCCGCCTGGAAAAGCCGCTGCCGCCAAACGCCACCGTGCTTTCGCATATTCTGCATGTGGCGGCGGCACAGATCCTGTTCCTCGACATTCCCGACAGCGCCGCCGTCGACCTTGCCGTGACCCACGCCAAGTCCGATCCGCGCACACTGCGTTTCTCCGGCCTCGTCAACGGTGTGCTGCGCACGCTGGCGCGGTCCAAAGAGGTCGAGCTAACCGCAGCGCTTGCTGCCACCGACGAAGCGCCAAAATGGTTTTCCGACCGGCTGAGAGTCACCTATGGCGTTGACAAGGCCAGGCAAATTCTCGCCGCTCATCGGCACGAGGCGCCGGTCGACTTCACGGTCAAGTCCGATCCGGCGTTGTGGGCCGAGCGCCTCGGCGGCATCGTGCTGCCGACCGGCACCGTGCGCGTGGAAAAACTCGGCGCCTCCGTCACCGAACTGCCCGGCTTCGAGGACGGCGCCTGGTGGGTTCAGGATGCCGCCGCCAGCCTTCCGGCCCGGCTCTTCGGCGACATGAAGGGTTTGCGCATCGCCGATCTCTGTGCCGCCCCCGGCGGCAAGACCGCCCAGCTAATTCTTGGCGGCGCCGAGGTCACCGCCGTCGATACCTCGAAGAACCGATTGGCGCGGCTCTCGCGGAATCTCGAACGCCTCGGTCTGTCCGCGGAGATCGTCCAGGCCGATCTGCTCAAATACCAGCCGGAGGAGCTGTTCGATGCCGTTCTCATTGATGCGCCCTGCTCTTCGACCGGCACGGTGCGGCGGCATCCCGACGTGCCCTGGACAAAGACGGCCGCCGACGTCGAAAAGCTCGCCGATCTGCAGGCAAGGCTGCTCGCCCGCGCCGTCATCCTGGTCAGGCCCGGGGGGCGCATCGTCTTTTCCAACTGTTCACTTGACCCGCTCGAGGGCGAGGCGCTTCACCGCGCCTTCCTCGCCGGGACGGCTGATATCGTCGACGATCCGCTCCGCCCAGGCGAGATCGCCGGCATCGACTCCTTCCTGACGCCGCAAGGCACGCTGCGCACCACCCCCGCCGATCTCGAACTTGGCTCACCGGAACGGTCCGGCCTGGACGGCTTCTTCGCCGCCCGCATGCGCAGAGCCGGCTGACGCTGAAAATTTGACGACTATTTTAGGGAGAATCCTGCGGAAAACAGGCTGAACTCCAGGGCTTCCGTTGAATTCGCCTTCGCATAAGTTCTTGAATCACATAAACTTGTCACTTGAGTTGAGGGCGATGAGGAGGGCTTTTGGCGATCGCGGCGGGCAGCACGACGCGTCTGTGGGCGCTTGTCGCGAAGGAGTTCTGGCGCAAGACGCGCCGGCGCCTGCGTGCCGGGCCGATCTATCGCTGGCGCTATTCCGGCCGCACGCCGGAACGCGTTTTGATCGCGCCGCCGGACCTGCGCCTGGCTGACCCGCAGATCGCGCTCGAAATCTATTATGGCCGCTATCCGCTGTCGGGACATCTGGTCGAGACCGGCGGCAAGTCGCCCTTCCAGATCGCCGTGCCCAATCCCGGCTGGCAGAAGACCCTGCACGGCTTTCGCTGGCTGCGTCATATGCGCGCCGCCGGCACCGAGCTCGCCGCCGCCAATGCCCGCGCGCTGGTCTCCGACTGGATCGCCATGCACGGCAACCACATTTCCGGCGTCGCTTGGGAGCCCGGAACGACGGCCAAGCGCGTCATTGCCTGGCTGCAACATTCCTCGGTGGTGCTGCAGGGCGCTGAATTTCCCTTCTACCGGGCTTTCCTTAAATCGCTTGCCATGCAGATCCGCTATCTCAGGGCGATGGCACGCGAGATGCCGAACGGCAAGGACAGGCTGCGCGCCCGCATCGCGCTCGCCTTCGCCGCCTTGTCGCTGCCGGCGCCGGCATCGGCGCTGCGCGGTGCGACCCGCAACCTCGCCGAGGAGCTCGACCGTCAGATTCTGCCGGATGGTGGCCATATTTCCCGCAATCCAATGACCGTTCTCGAAATCCTCGCCGACCTTCTGCCGCTGCGCCAGACCTATGCCAATCAAGCCGAAACGCCGCCAGCAGCGCTGATGGGCGCCATCGACCGCATGCTGCCGGCGCTGCGCTTCTTCCGCCACCAGGACGGCAGCTTAGCCCGCTTCAACGGCATGGGCGCGACCATCCACGACCGCATCGCCACCATTCTGCGCCATGACGACACCGCCGGTGCACCGGTGCTGCACGCGCCGCATTCGGGCTATGAGCGCCTCTCCATGGGCGGCGTCACCGTGATCGCCGATACCGGCCCGCCGCCCCCCGTCGATGTTTCCAACGCGGCGCACGCCGGATGCTTGGCCTTCGAGCTGTCCTCCGGCCGCCAGCATTATATCGTCAACGCTGGCGTCGACACCTATGGCGCCGCTGAATTCCGGCCGCTTGCCCGCGCCACGGCCGCCCACTCGACCGCCACCATCAACGACACCTCGTCGGCGCGCTTCAGCCATTCGCTGCGTGTCAACGATCTGCTTGGTACGCCGTTGGTCGGCGGTCCGCAGCAGGTGCCATGCAAGCGCACCGACCAGCAGGGCAGCCAGGGTTTTCTGGCTCGTCACGACGGCTATGTCGCGCGCTTCGGCTTGCTGCATGAACGCGAGCTGAAATTGTCGGCCAACGGCAACGTGCTTGCCGGTCGGGACCGCTTTCAGCGGCCCGGCGGCGCGGCGATCCGCAACAACGGCCGCGATTTCGTCACGGTGCGCTTTCACATCCATCCCGACATAGGCCTGCTCCAGGACGAGCACGATCGCCTGCTGCTGACCGCCGACCAGGCCGACACCTGGGTGTTCACTTGCGCCGAGGTGGCGCCCGAGGTCGAGGAATCCATCTACTTCGCCGGTCTTGGCGGCCCGCGCCGCAGCCGTCAGATCGTGCTTGCGTTCAAGGCATCGGAGGTTTCCGAAGTCCATTGGCAGCTGACCCGAACGGTGATCGCCGGTCATCCGGAAAAAAGCTGAGACTGCGGCTGGCCTTGCAGCTTGATTTCCGGGCCTCATGTGCTACGGCGCGCGGACGCTTTCCAACCAGCCGTGAAAGGCCGCCAGCCCATGGCCGTCGCCGCCAAGAACATTCCCGCGCCCGACCTCGTTCCCGTCCGTCGCGCGCTGCTCTCTGTTTTCGACAAGACCGGCCTCATCGATCTCGCGCGGGCCCTCGCCTTGGCCGGTGTCGAGCTGGTCTCCACCGGCGGCACGGCAAAGGCGATCGCCGAGGCAGGCATGGCCGTGCGCGACGTCTCCGACCTTACCGGCTTCCCAGAGATCATGGACGGCCGCGTCAAGACGCTGCATCCGTCCGTGCATGGCGCGCTGCTTGGCGTGCGCGACGATCCCGAACACGCCGCGGCGATGCGCGATCACGGCATCGAGCCGATTGATCTCGTCGTTTCCAATCTCTACCCTTTTGAGGATGTCCGCCGCTCCGGCGCCGCATACGCCTCGATCGTCGAGAACATCGACATAGGCGGGCCGGCGATGATCCGCGCCTCGGCCAAGAATCATGCCTACGTCGCGATCGTCACCGACCCCGAGGACTATGCCTCGGTGCTCAACGCACTGGAGATGAATTTCGGCTCGCTCTCGCTGGATTTCCGCAGGAAACTGGCGGCCAAGGCCTTCGCCCGCACCGCCACCTATGATGCGGCGATCTCAGGCTGGTTCGCCGAAGCGCTGGAGATCGAGCATCCCACCTGGCGCGCCTTCGGCGGCAGGCTGGACCAGGTGATGCGCTACGGCGAGAACCCACATCAGAGCGCCGGCTTCTACGTCGATGGCGACAAGCGGCCGGGCGTCGCGACGGCGCGCCAGCTTCAGGGCAAGCAGCTTTCCTACAACAACATCAACGACACCGACGCCGCCTTCGAGCTGGTCGGTGAGTTCGATCCGGCCCGCTCCGCCGCCGTCGCGATCATCAAGCACGCCAACCCGTGCGGTGTCGCCGAAGGCGCTTCGCTGAAGGCCGCCTATGCCAAGGCGCTTGCCTGCGACCCGGTCTCGGCCTTCGGCGGCATTGTCGCGATGAACCGTATTCTCGATGCGGAGGCCGCCGAAGAGATCGTCAAAACCTTCACCGAGGTCATCATCGCGCCGGATGCCTCGGAAGACGCGACCCGCATCGTCGCCGCCAAGAAGAATCTGCGTTTGCTTGTCACCGGCGGCCTGCCCGATCCGCGCGCGGCCGGCACTACCGTGAAATCCGTTTCCGGCGGGTTGCTGGTCCAGGGCCGCGACAATGCGGTGGTCGACGACCTCGACCTGAAAGTGGTGACCAGGCGCGCGCCGACGCCGGCCGAAATGGCCGATCTCAAATTCGCCTTCCGCGTTGCAAAGCACGTCAAGTCGAACGCCATCGTCTATGTCAGAGATGGCGCCACCGTCGGCATCGGCGCCGGCCAGATGAGCCGGGTCGATTCCTCGCGCATCGCCGCGCGCAAGGCGCTCGACGCAGCCGAAGCCGCCGGCCTGGCCGAGCCGCTGACCAAGGGGTCCGTCGTCGCCTCGGATGCCTTCTTCCCGTTCGCCGACGGGCTGCTGTCGGCGATCGAAGCCGGCGCAACCGCCGTCATCCAGCCGGGCGGCTCGATGCGCGACGACGACGTCATTGCCGCCGCCGACGCTCACGGCATCGCCATGGTGTTTACGGGCGTGAGGCACTTCAGGCATTGAGCGCCTTACCTCCCTTGTGGGGAGGGTCGGCGAACGATCTTTGCGAAGCAAGTGAGACGGAGGGGCAGCGCCGCGCCTCCACCCGCTTCGCTTCGCGGATCGAGGGAGGATAAGCTCACTCCGCCGACCGGTTGTCCGCCGGATACGGTGTCCTGACCAAGATCGCCAGGCCGACGCCGAGGAACAGCACAATTGCCGCCATGCCCAGCCGCGACGAGCCGCTGGCCAAGGTGATCGTGGCCACCATGAATGGTGCAGCAAAACTGGTCGCGCGTCCGGCCAGGGCATAGATGCCAAAATAGCGGCCCGATTCGGCGGCGGTGACGCTGCGCGCCATATAGGAGCGCGACGATGCCTGCACCGGCCCGAAGGCAAGCCCGATCAGCAGACCGAAGAAGATGTAGGCTTTTTCCGCCGGTGTGCCGAACAACCCGCCGCTATCCGCTCCGGGCATCATCCAGGCGCCGAACAGCGTATAGCCCGGCCCGGTCGAGACGATGCCGATCGTGGCGACGCTGAGCAGGACAAGCGAAATCATCACTATGGTCTTGGAGCCGAGCGCCGTATCGAGGCGCGCGGCAACCAGGCAGCCGACGATGGCGACGACATTGAGGATGATGCCGAACAGGCCGATCTCGGTGATCGACCAGTGGAACATCGCCGCCGCAAAGGCACCGCCCAGCGCAAGCAATGCATTGACGCCATCCTGATAGATCATGCGGGCGACGAGAAAGCGGAAGATGCCGCTGCGCTTGCGTATTTCGCCCAGCGTCGATTTCAGTTCCGACAGCCCTTCGCGTACCGCCGGACCGATCGGAAGGCCTTTTATCGCATCCGGTGTGAAAAAGAACATTGGCAGGATGAACAGGAAATACCAGGCCGCCGACAGGGGCCCGGTCGCCCGCGCGTCCTCGCCGAGTTTCGGGTCTAGCCCGAGGATAGGGTCGAGGCCGACAATCGTCTTGCCGGTCTCCAGCGAGCCCGCCATGAAGGCGACGACGAAGATCAGCGCGATCATGCCGCCGAGATAGCCAAGCCCCCAGGCGATGTTCGAGATTCGGCCGATTTCGCTCTTGGGCACCAGGCGCGGCATCATCGAATCATTGAATACGGTCGAGAATTCCGCCGCGACCGAGGCCAGCGAGAAGAGCAGCACGACCAGAAAGAGGTTCGAACCGGGAGCAGCGAACCACAGCAGGCAAAGGCTGCTGATCTTGATCGCGGCGAAGAACGCGATCCACGGTTTTCGCGGGCCGGTCTGGTCGGCGATCGAGCCGAGTATCGGCGACAGCACGGCGATGGCCAGCCCCGCCGCGGCGATGCCGTAACCCCATGCCGCCTGGCCTGTCTCCGGATCGCTCGCCATGCGCGAGACGAAATAGGGACCGAAGATGAAGGTGGTGATGACCGTAAAGAACGGCTGCGCTGCCCAGTCGAATAGCATCCACCCCCAGATGCCGCGTTCGGGCGCTCGCTGCACTGCTACCTCGGCCATTTGCCCTCCCACGAACGGCGCCCCGAAGCGGGGAACCGCTTCGCTCTATAGCGCAGTTCTTGCCGGCAATCCTGCGCGATGTGGAAGACTTCTCACAGCGCCGTCAGGTCGCTCATCAGCCCCGATGCCACCGCCAGCCGCGACACAGTGATGTCGCCGCCCTCGGTCAGCGCCTGCAGCTGCTCGCGGATACGCCCGACCCGGTCGCCGCCGGCATCCAGCCATGCCGCCACCGGGTCCGCCGCCTTGGCATGACCGGTGAGCGCCGCCACCGCGATGCCGCGCCTGGCGGCGCCGATCGTGTCGGTGGCGCGGGAAAGAGCCAGCTGATCGTAGTAGTCGGACGGCATGATCGAGCGCGCAGCGTCCTCGACGCGCGGAATGCGGAAGGCATCGCTGACCGCGAAAAAAGCCTTCGCGGCCGCGATGATATCGGCATTCGCGGTCCGGGCCGTCAGCGCGATGTCGGGGACGAGGCCCGCCACGTCGGTCAGCGCCAGCTGTTCGGCCAGCCTTTCGGGCGCGCCGCCCTTGGACAGGCCGTGCCGCCGCTCCTCGATCCGTTCGCGAGAGAAGGCCGGCAGCAGCGAAACGAGCTTCGGCTCCAGTGCCTTGCGCGCGTCCTGCAATTCGGCGATCCGTTGGCCGAGCGGTGCGGTGCTGCCATCGTTCTTGAGATACCAGCCGCTGGCCACATAGATAAGCCGGCTAACGGTCTGATAAAGGTCGAGCTGCACCTGCCCGTCGATCTGGTTGTCGAGCGCGTCTATCTCGCGATAGAGTGCCGGCAAGCCGAAGCCGTCCCGCACCAGGGCAAAGGTCCGAACCACGTCGGCGACACTGCGGCCGGTCGCTTCCTGCAGCCGGTCGACGAAGGTCGGACCGCCGCGATTGACCAGATCGTTGGCGACGACACGGGCGATGATTTCGCGGCGCAGGCGATGGCCATGGATCTCGGCCGCGTATTTCTTCGCCATACGGTCTGGAAAATAGCCCATCAGGTCACGGTCGAAATGCGGATCGTCCGGCACGTCGCTGGCGACGATGTCGGAAAACAGCACGATCTTGGCATAGGCGAGCAGCACGCCGAGCTCGGCCCTGGTCAACGGCTCGCCACGCGCCTCGCGCTCGGCAAGGGCTGCCGGCGACGGCAGCGTCTCCACCGCGCGGTCGAGCAGCCCGCGCGCTTCGAGCGTCGTCATGAATCGGCTCTGATGGGCGATGTCGGCGAGGCCGCGCTTGCGGGCAAGGGACAGCGCCAGCGTCTGCTCGTAATTGTTGGACAGCACCAGCGTGCTCACCTCGTCGGTCATCTCGGCAAGAAGCTTGTTGCGTACTGGGCGGGTCAGCGCCCCCTTGCGCATGGCGGAAGCCAGCGCGATCTTGATATTGACCTCGACGTCGGAGCAGTTGACGCCGCCCGAATTGTCGATGGCGTCGGAATTGCAGCGCCCGCCATTCAGCCCAAACTCGATGCGCGCCCGCTGCGTCACGCCGAGATTGGCGCCCTCGCCGATGACCTTGGCGCGCACGTCGAGCGCGGTCACCCGAATGGCATCGTTGGCGCGATCGCCGACATCCTGGTTGGTTTCTGTCGATGCCCTCAGATACGTGCCGATGCCGCCGAACCACAAAAGGTCGACCGGCGCCTTGAGGATGGCATTCATGATCTCTACCGGCGAGGCGGTCGTCTTGCCAAGGCCGACCGCCGCGGCCGCGGCCGGCGGCAGCGTGATCGATTTCTGGCTGCGCGAGACGATGACGCCGCCTTCGGACAGCTTCGTCTTGTCGTAGTCCTGCCAACTCGATCGCGGCAGGGCGAACATGCGCCGGCGCTCGGCCATCGAAGCGGCCATGTCGGGGTCGGGATCGATGAAGATGTCGCGATGGTCGAACGCAGCGATCAGCCGGGTCTGCTCGGACAACAGCATCCCGTTGCCGAACACGTCGCCCGACATATCGCCGACGCCGACGACGGTGAAAGGTGTGGTCTGGATGTTGCGGTTCATCTCGCGGAAATGCCGCTTGACCGCTTCCCAGGCGCCCTTGGCGGTGATGCCCATCTTCTTATGGTCGTAGCCGGCCGAGCCGCCGCTGGCGAAGGCGTCGTCGAGCCAGAAGCCATGCTTCTCGCTGATGGCATTGGCGGTGTCGGAGAAGGTCGCCGTGCCCTTGTCGGCGGCGACGACGAAATAGGGATCGTCCTGGTCGCGCCTGATCACGCCGGCCGGCGGGATGACCTGGTCGATGCCGATATTGTCGGTGATCGACAACAGGCTGGAGACGTAGTTCCTGTAGGCGGATGCGCCGGCTTCGAAGATGGCATCGCGACCGGCGCCCGTCGGCAGCTTCTTCGGATAGAAACCGCCCTTGGCGCCGACCGGTACGATCACCGCATTCTTGACCTGCTGCGCCTTGACCAGGCCGAGCACCTCGGTGCGGTAGTCCTGGGCGCGGTCCGTCCAGCGCAGGCCGCCACGTGCGACCGGGCCGAAGCGCAGATGCACACCTTCGACCTCGGAACCGTAGACGAAAATCTCCCGCCACGGCCGCGGCGCCGGCAGACCGTCGACCGCCTGCGAATCGAGTTTGATCGCCAGCGATTGGCCCTTCTCCTTCGTATCGGCAACGAAATGATTGGTGCGCAGCGAGGCTTCGATCAGGTTGAGATAGCGGCGTATGATAGTATCGTCGTCGATATTGGGAACCTCTTCCAAGGCATCCTTGATCTTGGCCTTGAGATGCTTGGCCGCGACCACGCCTTCCGTCTCGGCCGTCGGTCCGAGGCGTGCAACGAACAGCGCATGCAGGCCGCGCGCGATCTCCGGATAGCGGTTGAGCGCGGCGGCGATGAAATCCTGGCTCTGCGGGATGCCGGCCTGCTGCAGATAGCGGCCATAGGCGCGCAGGATGGTAACCTCGTCCGACCACAGGCCGGCGGTCTGGGCAAGGCAGTTATACCCGTCATTGTCGATGTCGCCGCGCCAGACGGAAAGGAACGCGTCCTCGAACAGCGCGCCGCCATTGCCAAGGTCGATCGGCTGGCCGTAGCTGTTTTCGAGCTCCATGTCGTGGATGAAGACCATGCCGAATGCTTCGTCGCCGACCTCGAAGGTGCGCTCGCTGATAACGCGGAAACCGATGTTCTCCAGCACCGGCACCCGTCGCGACAGCGCCACCGGGCTGCCATGGTGATAGATCTTCAGCGCCGCCTGATGCGGCTCCTGGTCGGCATGACGGTAGTAGTCGATGGCGATCGGATTGGCCGCATCGATCTTGGCAATACGCCCGGCATCGGCCAGCGCGACGGCCGGCGAGAAGCTGTCGCGGTAGCTTTCCGAGAAGCGCGCGGCGATCGCCGTGAGCGCTGCATCGGCGCCGGTCTCGGCCGCGGTCTCGCGCAGCGCATCGTCCCAGGTCCGCACGATGGCGCGGATCGCCGCCTCGATCGTCGCCTGGTCGATCTTCGGCGTCTTGCCGCCGGAACGGCCAATGATGAAGTGGACACGAGCCAGCCCGCCTTCCGGGAAGGCCGGGTAGTAGGCCGACAGCCGGCCTTCGAACACGGTCTTCAAATAGGCGCCGATCTTCTCGCGCACCACGCTGTCGTAACGGTCGCGCGGGACGAAGACGAGGATCGAGACGAAGCGGTCGAACTGATCAGCACGCACCAATGCCCTGACACGCGGCCGTTCGACAAGCCCCAGAATGGCTTCGGCGTGCTTGCGCAGGATTGGCACCGGAACCTGGAACAGCTCGTCGCGCGGGTAGCTCTCCAACACGTTGATCAGCGCCTTGCCGGAATGATCTTCAGGGTTGAAACCGGACTTGGCGATGATGGTTTCGGCCTTCGACCTGAGGTAAGGAATCTTCATCACCGAGCGCGTATAGGCGGTCGAGGTGAACAGGCCGACGATGCGTAGCTCACCCGCAAGCGCACCCTTGGCTGTGTAGGTCTTGACGCCGATGTAGTCGAGATAGATGCGGCGGTGCACCGCCGACTTGGCATTGGCCTTGGTGACGATCAGCGGTTCCGGCCCGTATAGGAAGGCACGAATCTCCGGCGTCGTCGTCACGGCTTCGGTGCCGCGCCGCAGCACCAGCACGTCGGGATCGGAGAGGATGCCGAGGCCGGGTTTTTCGGTGCGCTCCAGGGTGCCGCTCTTCTCGCCGCCGGTGTATTTAAACTCCCGCATGCCGAGGAAGGTGAAATTGTCGTCGCGCAGCCATTCGAGGAAGGCGATCGCCTCGGTGACGTGGGCCTTGTCGAGCGGCACCGGAGCGTAGCGGAACTCCGAGATCGCCTGGTCGAGACGGGCCAGCATCGGCTTCCAGTCGGTGACGGCGGCGCGCACCTGGCCCGATATTTTCTTCAGCCGCCCTGCCAAGGCCTCGGCCTGCTCGGCCGAAAGTCGGCCGATATGGACGTGAATGACGCTCAGCCGTTCATAATTGTGATCGCCCTTGGCAAAGCCGCCATCACCGAGGATTTCGTCGACCCCGCTTTTGCCGTGCCTCACGACGATGACCGGATGGGTGACGACCAGCGGCTCGCCGGCGCTCTCGGTGATCTCGCCGAGGATGGAATCGAACAGGAACGGCATGTTGTCGTTGACGACGGTGATCACGGTCATCGCCCTGCCCTGGCGGACAACGCCGGAATCGACGTCTATGGCGACGACGCAATCGCCCTTCCTGTGCCGGGCGACGGCGCGTCCGGCGAGATCGGCGGCGCGTTCGAGGTCGCCGACATCATAGGCGGCGACATCTTCAGCCGGCGCTCGGGCCAGCAGGTAATCGGCAAGCCTGCCGGGCTTTTCGCTGCCCTTGGCCGTGCTCATCTTTTTCAACTGGCTTGCTGATTTCAGGCTGGCCATGGCGCTAATTCCCTCCCGTCACATGCTTTTGCGACTATGGTAGCAGATGACCGTTATTTGGCGACAAAGGTTTGACGGTAGCGACGAAATGTCGGAATTCGGCAGCAAATCACCGACGAACGAGGAAAAACACCCCATGGCCGGAAAAATCACCGCACTCGATCTCGCACCCGCGGAACTGAGCGAAGCGACGAAAGCCTATTTCGCCAAATGCGAGGAGAAGCTCGGCCTCGTTCCCAATGTGCTTCTGGCCTACGCCTTCGACGAGAAGAAGCTGCGTGCCTTCACCGACATGTACAATGACCTGATGCTGGGCGAGTCGGGGTTGTCGAAGCTGGAGCGCGAGATGATCGCGGTGGCCGTCTCCTCCATCAACCACTGCTATTATTGCCTGACCGCCCATGGCGCGGCGGTGCGCCAGCTTTCAGAGGACCCGGCCTTCGGCGAGATGATGGTGATGAATTTCCGCGCCGCCGACCTTTCCGACAGACAGAAGGCGATGCTCGAATTCGCGGTGAAGCTGACCGAAGAGCCGGCAAAGATCGTCGAGGCCGACCGGGCAGCGCTGCGTGAGGCCGGCTTTTCCGACCGCGACATCTGGGACATCGCCTCGACCGCCGCCTTCTTCAACATGTCGAACCGGGTGGCGGCGGCAGTCGACATGCGGCCGAACGATGAATACCACGCGATGGCAAGGTGAGGTGCGAACCAACCGCGCCTTATATTAGCTGCTTCGCATTTTCGTTGCTTGTTTACCGGTTTGATCCGATGATCGGTGTGCGGCGTGGCCGCATGCCGGTTCGATGCCGCGGATCAAGGGAGGAGAACATGGCGAAGTTTCTCTATGTCTATCACGGCTCCGGCAAGATGCCGACCGAGGAGGCCGAACGGAAAGCAGCGATGGATGCCTGGAACGGCTGGTACGGCAAGCTTGGCTCGGCCGTGGTCGACGGTGGCAATCCGGTCGGCATGTCGAAGACCGTGCTGCCCGGCGGCAAAGTCGAGAACAATGGCGGCAGTAATCCGACCGCCGGTTACACAATCATCGAAGCGAAAGACATCGACGATGCCGTCGGCAAGGCCAAGGATTGTCCTATCCTGACGGACCCGGCTTTCAGCGTCGAGATCGCGCCGATCATCGAGATGATGTGATCGCTCAGGATCTCGCCGCGATCGCCGCCGCGGCACCGGCCATGGTGGTGGCGCTGACGCGATTGGCGATCTTCATTGCCCGCTTGCTCCTGAGCAGTTTTCGCGCCTGCGCTGCCGCGAGCACCCAGGCCAGATCGATGGCGACCAGAACCACGGCCATGGTCGCCGTCAGCTCGACCCAGCCGATGACACTGACCGAGGCGAGATCGATGATGGTCGGCAGCAGCGCCAGATAGAACATCATGATCTTGGGATTGCCGAGCGTTACAGCCATGCCGGCAAAGAACAGCTTGACGGCCGACTCCTCGCGCGGCATCTCGCCCTCGCGCGCCTCGACCGGTGCGGTCCACATCTTCCAGGCGAGGTAGCCGAGATAGGCGACGCCGACCCATTTCAACACGACGAAGGCGAGATGAAAGGTCTGCGCCACCATCGCCAGCCCAAACACCGCCAGCGACAGCCAGATGCCCTCGCCGATCCACATGGCGAGCAGGAACGGGAACACGTCGCGAAAGCCCTTTGCGATGACCCGCGCCACCAGCGCGGCGATCGAGGGGCCTGGCGAGCCGGCGGCGACGAAAAGGGCGGCGGCGAAGATCAGAAGCGACGTGAAGTGCATGACCGGGATCTTTGGTTGGGACGTTGACCGCTCAATATTAGCCCAACAGCGGAAGCTTTGGCAAAGGCAAGACAATCGCTTGTGTTGATGCCGCCCCTCACCCTTACCCTCTCCCCGTGAAAAACGGGGAGAGGGGGGTCGCCAGCGTTGCGGCTGATCCCTTCTCCCCGTCCTTCACGGGGAGAAGGTGCCGGCAGGCGGATGAGGGGCGGCGCCAACGTTCGAGAAATAAGAGTCTTGCCGGCCCGGCACCTCACGGCTAGTAGTTTCGCCCCCGACACAATTTCGAGCTTCACTTTGCCAACGTAACCGCCGGTCTCGTCAACTCCCCCGACACATTGCATGGCGCCGCATTGGCGACGTCTGTTTCATTTCACGTGTTCCTCAGGGTGGCGGTTCGAGACCGGTTTGGCACCGCTGAACCGCTGTCGCGCAATCACCCGCGACGCCTGATTTCCGACCACCGCAGCCTCTCGCCACGCCGTGCCCGCATGGGCATCTCGACATCGCCGATCTGACGAACTTCCCGACGGGAAGGGCTTTTCGGCATGTCTTCGATACTGCGTATCCGCTGGGCGATCGTGCCCAAAACCGCGCCTCGACCTCACATCAACTGCAATCGCTGCGGCGCCTTCAAGGCTTACCGCTGCAGCGGGAAATTCCGCGTCAACGCCAATGGCAAACGCATCGATGCGTGGCTGATCTACCGCTGCATCGATTGCGACAATTCCTGGAATTTCGGCATTCTGGAGCGGTGCAACCGCCACGACATCGAGCCTGCGCTGCTGCGGGCGCTCGAAAGCAACGACTCGGCGCTGGCGTGTCGGCATGCCTTCGATGTTGTCGCACTGCGGAGCAGGATCGGGCGCGTCGAGGAGTTTCCCGAAGCCGCCGTTCATAAGGAGGTGCTCGGTGACAGGCCGGAAAACACCACCGCTCTCGAACTCCAGCTCGGGCTCGAAATGCCGACAGCGCTACGGCTCGACCGGCTGCTCGCCAGCGAACTCGGTATCTCACGATCGCGGCTTCAGGCTTGGGAAGGGAAGCGGCGGCTGCTTGTCGATCCGCACGATGCCAAAGCCTTGCGCAAGCCGGCCCGAACGGGAACGGTGATCCGCATCGATCTGGCCGGCGAATCCGATCGGGGAGCCATTATCTCGGCTGCCGGCGGATAAACAAAAAGGGAGGGAGCACGCGCGTGCTCCCTCCCTCATAATCGCTAAGAAAAAGTGGCTTACGCCGCGCCGACCACTTTCGCCGACTTCTCAAAACGCTTGCGCTCGTTCGGGTCGAGATAGAGCTTGCGCAGCCGGATGGTTTTCGGCGTCACCTCGACCAGCTCGTCGTCCTGGATCCAGGCCAGCGCGCGTTCCAGCGTCATGCGGATCGGCGGCGTCAGCTTCACCGCCTCGTCCTTGCCAGCGGCGCGGATGTTGGTCAGCTTCTTGCCCTTCAGCACGTTGACTTCGAGGTCGTTGTCGCGTGAATGAATGCCGATGATCATGCCTTGATAGACCTTGACGCCCGGGTCGATGACCATCGGGCCGCGGTCTTCCAGGTTCCACATGGCGTAAGCCACCGATTCACCCTGTTCGTTGGAGATCAGCACGCCGTTGGTGCGGCCCGGCAGCTCGCCCTTGTAGGGCTGATAGGCGTGGAACAGCCGGTTCATCACCGCGGTGCCGCGCGTATCGGTCAACAGTTCCGACTGGTAGCCGATCAGGCCGCGCGTCGGCGCGTGGAAGACGATGCGCTGGCGGTTGCCGCCCGACGGGCGCAATTCGACCATCTCGGCCTTGCGCTCCGACATCTTCTGCACGACGACGCCGGCATGCTCCTCGTCGACGTCGATAACGACTTCCTCGACCGGCTCCAGCAATTCGCCGTTGTCGCCCTGCTGCATGACGACGCGCGGCCGCGACACGGCGATCTCGAAACCTTCGCGGCGCATCGTCTCGATCAGCACGGCAAGCTGCAATTCGCCGCGTCCGGAGACGAAGAACGAATCCTTGTCCGGCGATTCCTCGATCTTCAGCGCGACATTGCCCTCGGCCTCGCGCAGCAGGCGGTCGCGGATGACGCGGCTGGTCACCTTGTCGCCCTCGGTGCCGGCCAGCGGCGAGTCGTTGACGAGGAACGACATCGTCACGGTCGGCGGATCGATCGGCTGCGCATGCAGCGGTTCGGTCACCGACGAGTCGCAGAACGTGTCGGCGACAGTGCCTTTCGACAGGCCGGCAATGGCGACGATGTCGCCCGCCTGCGCCTCGTCGATCGGCTGGCGCTCAAGCCCGCGGAAGGCAAGGATCTTCGAGATGCGGCCGGTTTCGACCTGGGTGCCGTCATGGTGCAGCACCTTGACCGCCTGGTTGGATTTCAGTGTTCCGCTCTCGATGCGGCCGGTGATGATGCGGCCGAGGAAGGGGTTGGCCTCCAGGATGGTGCCGATCATGCGGAACGGGCCGGGGTGGACGGTCGGCGCCGGCACATGCTTGATGACTAGATCGAACAGCGGCGCAAGGCCCTGGTCCTTCGGACCTTCCGGATTTTCCGAGACCCAGCCGTCGCGGCCGGAACCGTAGAGGATCGGGAAGTCGAGCTGCTCGTCGGTCGCGTCGAGTGCCGCAAACAGGTCGAACACCTCGTTCACCACCTCGACATGGCGGGCGTCGGGCCGGTCGATCTTGTTGATGACGACGATCGGCTTCAGCCCGACCTTGAGCGCTTTGCCGACGACGAACTTAGTCTGCGGCATCGGCCCTTCGGCGGCGTCGACCAGCACGATGGCCGAATCCACCATCGACAGGATGCGCTCGACTTCACCGCCGAAATCGGCGTGGCCGGGGGTGTCGACGATGTTGATGCGGGTGTCCTTCCAGTCGACCGAGGTCGCCTTGGCCAGGATGGTGATGCCGCGTTCCTTTTCGAGGTCGTTCGAATCCATGGCGCGTTCGGCGACGCGCTGGTTGTCGCGGAAGGAGCCGGACTGCTTCAGGAGCTGGTCGACGAGGGTGGTTTTTCCATGGTCGACGTGCGCGATGATCGCGATATTGCGGAGGTTCATGTTGTGGTCTCGGGAGCGTTGCAGGCAGCAAGCCAAAAGGCGCTGCCTCTTTCGGTTGCGCGGCTCATACAGGGTTTTTCGCAATTGCGAAAGAGGAGGCGTGTCACCAAATACATGGTCACCAAATCTTAAGCGTCTTGGTATGAAATGAAATTATTAACCAATGCGGAACCTTTCACGGTCGGGGCAGTTCAAATTTCATGACCAAAACGGGCATCAGATACCGGCCAATCTTCGCATGGGCTGCCCTAGGCGTGCTCCTTGCAGCAGGCGCCGCTCAATCGGCGGCGACCCTCAACGAGGCACGCCCTGCCCTGCCGTCCGATACGCGTTCGGCGGAGCAGCTTTTTGCCGATGCTCCCGATGGCGTCGACCCGGTGGTGACCGGGCCGGTCAGCGCCGCCTTCAAGCAGAGGCAGAAAAACGCCGGCTGCGACAGCGCGGTCTGGCCCAACATTCCAACCGTCTGCTATCTGGACTGACACTTTACCCTCCCCCTTGTGGGGAGGGTCGATCCGCGAAGCGGAGCGGGGTTGGGGTCCCCCACCTATGCCGGCGCTTCACCCCCACCCGTCTCGCCGGCTTCTTTGCGAAGCCGCCTCGCCGACCCTCCCCACAAGGGGGAGGGTGAACGGCCTCACGCCGACTGCACCGGATCGAGCGTGACCTTGTAGAGTTCGTTGTCGTCGCGATCCATCAGCCGCACCGTCATCTGTTCGGTGGCGCCGTCGATGTCGACGAGACCGAAGAACTGCAGCCCGGCCGAAGGCGGCACGTTCTGTCCTTGCTCGGCGGTCGGCGCCTTGATGAATTTCAGCTCCGGGCCGAAGGTCATGTCGAAATCGTTGGGACCGAATGTGCCGGCGTGGAGCGGACCTGAGACGAATTCCCAGAACGGGTTGAAGTCCTGGAACTGCGCCTTGTCAGGATTGTAGTAGTGCGCCGCCGTGTAATGCACGTCGGCGGTCAGCCAGACGGTGTTGTCGATGCCGGCATTCTTTATGTAGCGAAGGAGGTCGGCAATTTCCAACTCGCGGCCCTTGGCTGGGCCATTGTCGCCATTGCTGACGGCCTCGGCGCCAGCCTTCTTGGTGGCGTCGTTCCAGACGATGAGACCGAGCGGCATGTCGGCGGCGATGATTTTCCAGGTCGCGTTGGAGTTTGCCAGTTCGCGCTTCAGCCACCGCGTCTGCTGTTCGCCGAGAATGCGCGATTGCGGCGTCACCGTATCCTGCATACCCGGACTATTGGGGCCACGATAGGAACGCATGTCGAGGAAGAACACGTCGAGCAGCGGCCCGTAGGCGATCTTGCGATAGACACGGCCGGGTTCCGATGGCTCGTAGCGGATCGTCGTCATCTCGTGGAAGGCGCGCGCCGCGCGCGCCGTCAGCACATGGATGGACTTTTCCGAATAGCGGTCGTCGGCGCTCAGGTCCTTCGAATCCGACCAGTTGTTCACCACCTCGTGGTCGTCCCACTGGTAGAAGGTCGGGCAGATGGCGTTGAGCCGCTGCACGTTCCTGTCCATCATGTTGTACTTCCACTGACCCCGGTATTCGTCCAGCGTCTCGGCAACCTTGCGCTTTTCGTCGATGAGGACGGTGTTCTTCCACTTGCCGCCGCCGGGAAGGTCGACCTCGTCCTTCATCGCGCCGTCGGCATAAATGGTGTCGCCCGAATGCAGGAAGAAGTCGGGCGTATGCTTGCCGATCGTGGCGTAGGTCTTCATGCCGGTCTCGTCGATGCCCCAGCCCTGGCCGGCGGTGTCGCCCGACCAGGCGAACCGGATGTCGCGCTTCGAAGCCGGCGCCGTGCGGAAGCGGCCGACGATCGGCTCGGAGACGGCGTTGACGTCGGCGAGATCGGCCGCAATCATACGATAGAAGATGTCCTGGTCGGAGGCGAGGTCGGTGAGCAGCCGCTTGACCGTGTAATCGCTGGCAGGCGACGTATCGAGCGGCGCAAGACGAACGGCGTTGGCGAAATTCTCCGTCGACGACACTTCGAACATGACGCGCGACGGGCGATCGGTGCGCGTCCAGACCATGCCGCTGGTGGCGTCGACATCGCCGGACTGGACGCCATGGGTGAAAGCCGGCCGCTGATTGGCGCGGGAATAGTATGGAAGCGCGAGGCCCGAGGCGCCGACGAGGCCAACGGCGCTCGCCGACGTGACAAAAGCGCGCCGCGTCATCGAAATTTTGTTCATGGCTGTCTCCTGGATGGCGTTGAACGTCGCCACCAAGCTCCAGCGTCAATGTTTCAGGCGCATTTCGAAATCATGAAGGTTTGATAACAGTGGACAGGTAATCTCCCCCCTTGAGGAAGAGATGTCGCCGAAGGCGACAGAGGGGGTCGTCTCGCGTGGAGCGCCGACCTCCTGCGTCTGCGATAAGGGGCCGAGCCCGGTCGGACCGACCCCCTCTGGCCGCTTCGCGGCCATCTCCCCCTCAAGGGGGGAGATTAGCGCTCAGCCGTCGCGTGCCCTACGCCGCCTGCGGTTCCGGCTCGAAGGCCGGCCGGCTGGTGTTGATCAACAGCGAGATGCAGGCTGCGGCTATCGCGGTCATACCGGCGATGAGGAAGGCAAGTTCGTAATTGCCCTGCAATTCACGCATGGTGCCGCCGAAGAGGGCTGCGGTCGCAGCGCCCACTTGATGACCGGCGACGATCCAGCCGAAGACGATCGGCCCGCTGCGGTCGCCGAACGCCTCGTTCGACAGCCTGAGCGTCGGCGGCACGGTGGCGATCCAGTCCAATCCGTAGAGCACGGCGAAGATGATCAGGCTGGTCGACGAAAAGCCGGAGTAAGGCAGATAGATCAGCGACAGGCCGCGGATCGCATAATAGACGCCGAGCAGCTTGCGCGGATCGAAGCGGTCGGTCAGCCAGCCCGACAGCGTCGTGCCGATCAGGTCGAAGATGCCCATCAGCGACAGCAGGCCGGCGGCTTGCACCTCACCGATGCCCATGTCGCCGCAAAACGCGATCAGGTGCGTGCCAACCAGTCCATTGGTGGTGAAGCCGCAGATGAAGAAGGTGGCGAACAGATACCAGAACACGCGTGTGCCGGCGGCGCGGCGCAGCGTGTTGAGCGTGTGCATCAGGAAATTGCCCTGCGAGGCCGGCGGAACCGGCGGCACGTCGTCGGCCTCAGCGCCGTAGCGTACCATGCCGATCGAGGCCGGGCGCTCCGGCACCAGCAGATAGACCAGCGGCAGCAGGCTGGCGGTGGCGACCGCGATAGTGATGGCGACCGGCTTCCAGCCGCCCGACTGGGCGAGCGCGGCAAGCAGCGGCAGGAACACCAGCAGGCCGGTAGCGGCGGAGGCCGACATCAGTCCCATCACCAGGCCGCGATTGGTCTTGAACCAGCGATTGACGATGGTGGCGCCAAGCACCGTGGCGACCGCGCCGGAACCGACACCGGAAAACACGCCCCAGGTGAGAAGCAGGTGCCATGGCTCGGTCATCATCAGGCTGAGCGCCGTCGAACCCGACATCAGCACCAGCGCCGCCAGCAGCGTGCGGCGCAGCCCGACCCGTTCCATCAAGGCCGCGGCAAACGGCCCGGTCAGACCGTAGAGGAAGATGCCTATGGCCGCGGCGAGCGAGACGACGTCGCGCCGCCAGCCGAAGCTCTCCTCCAGCGGCAGCATCATGACCGCCGGCGCCGACCGGAGGCCCGCCGCGATCAGCAGACAGAGGAAAATGACGGCGACCACGACGAAAGCGTAGCGCTGGCCAAACGGACGGGAGTGGGCTATCATGTTACTGACCGGTACGTTGCAGATGGATCAAAGGTATACGTACCGCTCGGTAACATTGTCAACCGGACAACACTATGTCGAGAATGAAAAGCATTGAACCGACGATCAACGCGAATGATGTGGCGTCACCACCCCGGGCCGCTCAGAAGATCCTTGGCGTGGCGCGTGACCTGTTCTACCGGCAAGGCATCAGGGCGATCGGCGTCGACGAGATCGTGCGGCGTGCCGGCGTCACCAAGCCCAGCCTCTACCGCAGTTTTCCGTCCAAGGACGAGCTGGCCGCCTCCTATCTCCGGCAATACGACCTCGAGTTCTGGGGCCGCTTCGATGAGGCGGTGGCTGCCCATCCCGGTGATCCGCGCGCGCAGATCGCCGCCTTCCTGACCCGCATCGGCAAGCGCACGCAAAAAGCCAACTATCGCGGCTGCGGCATGACCAACGCGGCCGTCGAATATCCTGAGCACGGCCACCCGGCCCGCATTGTGAGCGAGGCCAACAAACAGGAATTGCGCCGCCGCCTGCGCGCCATGGCCGCCGCGATGGGCGCCGCCGACGCCGACACGCTGGGCGACGGGCTGCTGCTCCTGATCGAGGGCGCCTATATCAGCGGCCAGTTGTTCGGGCTCGGCGGGCCGGCGCAATCGGTGGCCAGGAATGCCGATCTGCTGATCGGGGCGAGCTTGAAGAAATAGCGTTAGACGATACGCTGGGCAGCCCGAGAATGGAGATGCCCGCCATGCGTACCCTGTTGATCCCGCTAGCCCTTGCCGGCCTCTGCCAGGCGGCCCAGGCCGGCGACATTTCCAGCGCCTACACCGATCTCGACGGGAAGAAGGACTGCGTGACCTACGCGCAGGCGGAGGAAGGCGACGGCGACTGGGCCAGTCTCGCCTGCTCGGGCTATCGCGGGTACCCGGTGCTGATCGCTTACGACGATGCCCGCGAATCGCTGTTCTACGGATTTCCGCCCAGCGACATGACCACTGTCTGGGAAAGCTTTATCGGTTTCAATTCGGCTGGCCCCAAAATCGAATGGCGCATCGAGACAAACGGTGATCGCGCCGTTCCTTTCGCGGTCATCCACCGTCGCTCGATCAGCAACCCCGAAGACGAGAACAAACCGACCGAAGTGCTGATCGTCGCCAAGGTAGCCCAGCCGGAGACCTACGAGGGCTGCACCGTCGGCCTGGTGCTGGCCACCGGCGACCCCAGTGCCAACGACCAGGCACGCAGGCTCGCCGACGAGAAGGCGCGGACCTTTGCCTGCGGCAAGGACAAGCGCGTCGTCATCGGCAAGGCACCGGATTTCGGCCGCGTCGACAATTAGTGGTGCTGAGGAAGTGCGCGGCAACGGCCGCCCTTCGGCGATCCTTCACGCCCCCCTCTGCCCGGCAGGGCAGAGGGGGGCGCTGTCCCGCCGACTTTGGGTGCTTTGCCTACTTGCTCGCCTTGGCCCGCTCGATCGCCTCGACGATCATCTTCTTGGCGTAGGCGGCACCGTGCCAGCCCTCGATCTTGACCCATTTTCCGGGTTCGAGATCCTTGTAGTGTTCGAAGAAATGCTGCACCTGGTCGCGCGTGATGTCAGGCAGTTGCGTGTATTCGGTGATGTTCTCGTAGCGTAGCGTCAGCTTGGGTGAAGGCACCGCGATGATCTTCTCGTCCAGGCCGGCATTGTCTTCCATCACCAGCACGCCGATCGGCCGCACATTGATGACGCAACCCGGCACCAGCGCGCGCGTGTTGCAGACCAGTACATCGATCGGATCGCCGTCACCCGACAGCGTGTGCGGCACGAAGCCGTAATTGCCGGGATAGCGCATCGAGGTGTGCAGGAAGCGGTCGACGAACAGCGTGCCGGCCTCCTTGTCCATCTCGTACTTGATCGGCTCGCCGCCGATCGGCACCTCGATGATGACGTTGACGTCCTCCGGCGGGTTCTTTCCGGTGGCTATGGCTTGGATACGCATGGCTTTGTCCCTCTTTCGATTGGAGATCGATAGCGGGCGGCGGCGCATGGTGCAATGCGGCGAATGGTGCTGAGGCAGACTGAGAGCCTATGGAGAGGAATGCCGGGCCATCATTCCCAGACGAAAGCGACCTTCTTCAGCGCCTTCTGCTCGAAAATTTCGACGCCCTCGGCTACGTCGCGGCCGCCGGCACCGGCATAGAAGGCGAGCGCGCCCTGGTTGTCCTCCAGCGCCCACACCACCATGCCTTTCAGGCCGTGATCCGCCAGTCGCGCCCGTGCGGCTGAGAATAGCCGGCTGCCGAGCCCAATGCCCTGATATTCCGGGCGCAGGTAAAGTTCGTAGATCTCGCCCTGCTGCCTGAGTTCGCGGGCCCGGTTCTTGCCGATCGTGGCGTAGCCGGCGATCTTGCCGCCGATCTCGACGACCAGGACGGTGGCGGCGCGACGGATGGCATTCGCCCACCAGGCGGCGCCACGGCGGTTGATCATCGACGTCAGCGTGCGATGCGGAATGATGCCGGCATAGGCGCCGCGCCAGGCCTGCTGGTGCACGTCGGCTATTGCATCCGCGTCGCGCGGCTCGGCTTTCCTGATGTCGATGCTCAGCGTGTTCATAATTGGTTAACCATAAACCGGCGCCGCCCGAATGCAAGAGTCCGGTCAGCCGGTGCGGTGCTTTCGCACAGGCGATCGACAGGCCCGCAGAGATGCTGTCAGGGCACGTTTGGGATCGACTCAAATCTCGACCAGATGATCGTCGAGCTCGTTGCTGTCGTTGGACGAGACCGGGAAATGCTCGGCCAGCACCGCGCCCGTCGTTTCGATCGCCTTGACGAAGCCGTCGGCGAGACGATCGTCACCGGCATGGGCGGTCAGGTCGCGGACGACGCCGTCCCAGACATCCTGGCCAACTTGGGCGTCGATGCCGCTGTCGGCGACCACCTCGGCGTAGCGCTCGGCAATCGAGACAAAGACCAGCACGCCGGTGCGTGCTGTCGTGCGATGGACGTTGCGGGCGAGGAACTGCTTTATCGCATTGGCGTGTGCTGCCCGGTAGCGCAGCCGCCTCGGCACGAGGTGGATGCGCAAGCCGGGCACTGCCCACAACAGGACAAGCACGCTGACCAGCGCCAGAAGCTGGGCGATGACGAAATGCGGCACGCGGATAGACAGCCACCAGGCTTCCAGCCCATAGGCGACGGCAAGGCTGACGAAGAACATGGCCAGCGTCGCCATGAAGGCGGCCGGGAAAAAATAGCCGTCGCTGGCATGCGCCACCACGCAGTAGATTTCGCCGTCCGTCCTTGATTCGGCGACGCGGATCGCTTCGGCGATGCGGTCATGATCCTCGGGGCTGATCGGTCGTGTTGCCATGTCGTGTCTCACCAGCTTCCTGAAGAACCGCCGCCACCGGACGAGCCGCCGCCCGAAAACCCGCCGCCACCGCCCGACGACCAGCCGCCGCCGGAACGGCCCGATGACCAGCCGCGTCCAGTACCGGTTGTCCAGGCGCCGCCCGAGGACGAGGAACGCCTTTGGCCATAACGGAATGTCATGCCCAGCCATTTATACACGCCCGGCGACAGCTTTGTGCCGAAGATCGGCGGCAGGAACGCCATCGCCAGGCCGCCAAAAAACAGCGTCGCCCACACGATAATGAACAGCACGACGATGGGATCGACGGAATTGTCGTCAGCCGGGTTACGGGCGCCGCGCGCTTCCAGTTCCTCTGGATTGCCTTCCAGCACCATGACCATGTCGTCGACGGCCTTGGTTATGCCGCCCGGGAAATCGCCGGCGCGGAAGGCCGGCACCATGTCGTTTTCGATGATCAGCTTGGTGTGCAGGTCGGTCAGCGTGCCTTCCAGGCCGTAGCCGACCTCGATGCGCATCTTGCGGTCGTT
>NZ_VLKT01000045.1:0-9062 GCF_007830515.1 Mesorhizobium tianshanense | reverse complement strand
GGCACCATGTCGTTTTCGATGATCAGCTTGGTGTGCAGGTCGGTCAGCGTGCCTTCCAGGCCGTAGCCGACCTCGATGCGCATCTTGCGGTCGTTTTTGGCGACCAGCAAAAGCACGCCATTGTCCTCGCCGGCCTGGCCGAGCTTCCAGGCGCGGAACAGCCGGTTGGCGTAGGGTTCGATCTCCTCGCCGTCGAGGCTGTCGACCGTCGCGACGACGATCTGATCGGAGCTCTTGGCCTCGAAATCGGCGAGCTTCTGGGTCAGTGCCGCCTTGGTCGCGGCATCGATGATGCCGGCATTGTCGACGACCCGCCCGGTGAGGGCAGGCAGTTCGGCGGCGAGGGCGGTGAGGGAGAGGAAGAGGAGGCTTAGGAAGACGAGCAGGAGGGTCAGGTTGGCGTTCCTTCGCGCCCCCCTCTGTCCTGCCGGACATCTTCCCCACAAGGGGGGAGATCGGCTGTCGCGGCTGTTTTCGCTAATCTCCAACGTTGCAGGATGGGCGGTGAGGCCAAAGCTGCCAATCTCCCCCCAAGTGGAGGAGATGCCCGGCAGGGCAGAGGGGGCGCGACGGAGTGCAAGGCCAATAGGGACCACGCTCACCAGCTGTTCTTTACCCGCCCTGCTTGGCGCCGAAATCGACCTTCGGCGTCTGCATCTTGTCTTCCTCGATGGTGAAGTTCGCGAACGGCTGATTGCTGCGGAACCACAAGGTCGCCCAAATCACCGACGGGAAGGTCCTCAGCGTCAAATTGTACTCCCTCACCGCCTCGATGTAGTCGCGGCGGGCGACCGCGATGCGGTTTTCGGTACCTTCGAGCTGCGCCTGCAGCGCCAGAAAATTCTGGTTGGCCTTGAGGTCGGGGTAATTCTCCACCACGGCCAGCAGCCGCGACAGCGCGCTGGTCAGGCCGGCTTGGCTGTCCTGGAATTTCTTGAAGGCTTCCGGATCGTTCAGCGTTTCCGGCGTCACCGTGACCTGCGTCGCCTTGGCGCGCGCCTCGACCACGGCGTCCAGCGTATCCTTCTCGTGCGCGGCATAACCCTTGACCGTCTCGACAAGATTGGGGATGAGATCGGCGCGGCGCTGGTACTGGTTCAGTACCTGGCTCCATGCGGCCTTGGCGTTTTCTTCCGCCGTCGGAATGGTGTTGTAGCCACAGCCGGCAAGCAGCGGCAGCACGATCGCCATCATCAGCAAGGCTGGGAGGTTACGGAAGGCGAAAGGAGAGGCAAGGCGCTGGGCAAGCATGGTAAGGTCCCTCGGTATGACTGGCAGGCGAAGCATTACCACAATCCGCACGCAAGAACATGACCTCCGCCTGGGAGCGTTACTGGTTCTCCATCATTCACTGCCAGGCCCTGTGATTGACTGGGCGAACGGGTTAAAGTCGCCGCGAAAATAGGACATCGCCATGGCGGAACGCCAGGATAACGATAGCGAATCGCGCCGCATCATCGAGCGCGTGGCACGCGAGACCGACCCCGGCGGCACCTCGTTCATTGCACAGACCGCGAAGGGCGCGCGCGATCACGTCACTGCCGCGGATGCCGACCGGTCGGATCCGATCGAATACTGGGGCACTCGCATCGGCCGGGCGCTAGGGCTCATTGTCGCCATCGGCCTGTTGATCTGGCTCGTGCTTTTCGTCATCCAGAGTTAGGAATCCCGTGAGCACCGAAGAACACGACGCGCCGCGCGCGGTCATCGTCATTTCCAGCCATGTCGCGCGCGGCTCGGTCGGCAACCGCGCCGCGGTCTTTGCGCTGGAGACGCTGGGCTTTCCGGTATGGGCGGTGCCGACCGTCATCCTGCCCTGGCATCCGGGCCATGGACGGGCGACGCGCATCGTGCCGCCGCTCGACCAATTCAAGGCGCTGATGGCCGATCTCGAGCGGTCGCCGTGGCTGGGCGAGGTCGGCGCGGTGCTGTCGGGCTATCTCGGCGAAGGCGGCCAGGCGGACGCCGTCGCCTCGCTGGTCGGCGCGGTCAAGGCGAAGACGCCGGATGCCCTCTATATCTGCGATCCGGTGATGGGCGATTCGGGCGGGCTCTATGTGCCGGAGGCCACCGCCATCGCCATGCGCGACCGACTGATACCGATCGCCGACATCGCCACGCCCAACCGCTACGAGCTGGAATGGATGGCGGGAGCGCCGCTGCCTGACCTGAAATCGGTGATGGCGGCCGCCCTTCATGCCGGGCCGTCGACCATGCTGGTCACCTCGGCGCCGGCGATGATGGCCGGCGGCACCGGCAATCTGCTGCTCAACTGCAACCAGGCGCTGCTGGCCGAACATCGCCTCATTGACAAGCCGCCCAACGGGCTCGGCGACCTGACGGCGGCCGTCTATCTGGCACGCATCCTGTCCGGCCAGCCGGCGATCAAGGCACTGCAATCGACCACGGCGGCGGTTTACGAGATCCTGGCGCGCACCGCCAAGCGCGGCGGCGACGAATTGCAGCTCGAAACCGACGCACAGAGCCTGTCGCACCCGATGGCGATGGTGCAGCTTCGCCATCTCCTGCATCCGGGGCGGGACAGAAGCGCGTGACTTTTGTCGGCGTCGACGGCTGCAAGGCCGGCTGGATCGCCGTTCGCCGCGATCCCGGTTCGACAACTCGTAACCCGGGCGCAGCACCCTCGGTAGCCGTTTTTCCAAGCTTCGCAGCACTGCTCGACGCATTGCCGGCCAATGCGACGGTGGCCGTCGACATGCCGATCGGCCTGCCCGATCTTTCGCAAAAAGGCGGACGCGGGCCGGAAGCGCTGGTGCGGCCGCTGCTCGGCGTGCGGCAATCGAGCGTCTTCGCCATCCCCTCGCGTGCAGCACTTTATGCGCAAACAGATGACTTCACCACGATCGAGGCCTGGTATGCCGCGCATCGCCGGGCAAGCGAAGTGGCGAAGGCGACCTCCGATCCACCGCGCGGCGTCTCGATCCAGGCCTTCGGCATCTTTGCCAAGATCCGCGAGATCGATGCCGTGCTGATCGCCCGGCCGGAGTTGCGCCGCCGTGTGTTCGAATCGCACCCGGAAGTCGCCTTCTGCCGGCTGAACGGCGATCAGGCGATGCGCTTGCCGAAGAAGATCAAGGGCGCCGTCAACCCCGCCGGCATGGCGGAACGCAAGGCGCTGCTTGGCCGGCACGGTTATCTCAGGGACTTTCTCGACCAGACGCCGCCGCGCGGTGCGGCCGCCGACGACTTCCTCGACGCGGCTGCGATGATGCTGATTGCCGGCCGCATCGCCAATGGCGAGGCAAGGCCGTTTCCGGATCCGCCGCTCGCCGACCGTTTTGGCATCCCCGTCGCGATCTGGGCGTGAATTTCCTCGCCCCATCCATCGGCGAGGCAATTGCAGTCCTTTGCGATTCGGCATTGCTCGCGACCGGCTTTTGCCGTTAGAGCCTTTCCAAACTGAAACGAGCTGCCGCCTCCAATCCGGAAAGGCTCCAGACGCCGCCGATGTCCAATCTCCCCGATCACCTTCTCACCGGCTACCGCAATTTCATGAGCGGCCGCTATCTCGCCGAAAGCGGGCGCTACCGCGCGCTTGCCCAGGATGGCCAGGCGCCGGAAACGATGATCGTCGCCTGCTGTGATTCGCGGACGGCTCCCGAGGCGATCTTCGACGCTGGGCCGGGCGAACTCTTCGTGCTGCGCAATGTCGGCAATCTGGTGCCGCCCTATGCGCCCGACGGTGAGTTCCACTCGACCTCGGCGGCGCTCGAATTCGCCGTGCAGAGCCTCAAGGTGAAAAACATCGTGGTGATGGGTCATGGTCGCTGCGGCGGCATCCGCGCGGCACTCGACACCACGGCCGCGCCCCTCTCGTCCGGCGACTTCATCGGCAAATGGATGAGCCTGATCGCGCCGGCTGCCGAGACCGTGTCCTCCAGCACCTTCATGACGGCGACGGAGCGCCAGACCGCATTGGAACGCATCTCGATCCGCTATTCGATCGCCAATCTCAGAACCTTTCCCTGCGTCTCGATCCTGGAAGGCAAGGGACGGCTGTCGCTGCATGGCGCCTGGTTCGACATCTCGAGCGGCGAACTCTGGGTGATGAACAAGGACACCGGTGACTTCGAGCGGCCGGAAATGGTATAGACCCTGATCTCGAACCTTCGGGTTCAGATGAGATCATGATCAGGCGAGAAGACAGAGCCCATCCCGGTTCCATCGGGATGGAACAAGCTCCAGGAGGCGTCGCATGATGCAGAATTGGCGCTCGATTGCTTTCGCCGGGGCAACGCTGCTGCTTTCAGTCATCTCCGCCCGCGCCGACGACCACGCGCTTATCGGCCGCTGGTATGCGGCGCTGCTGGTCGCCGATCGCACCGAACTGTCGGATCTGCTTGCCGAAGACGTCCGGATAAAACTCGACGACCTCGGCGTCGTGCAGACCAAGCAGGAATTCATTGCCTCGATCGACGAATGGCAGGGCGCTGTTGCCGGGGCTGAAATCCGGCATCGGATCGAGAAGACCGAGGGCGGCGTCACCACGGTGATCGCCTGCTATGATTTCCCCAACAACGACATGCTGATGCAGGAAACCTTCGCGATCGCCGACAACCGCATCACCGCCAGTTCGCAGGCGGCGATCGCGGAAACCTGCGACGCCTACTGAGCGGAACTTGACCAGCCGCGATATTGCGTGCGGGACGCCAGCGCCCTACATCGGTGACGGTCCCGCCTCGCCTCTACAGCCATTCAGCGAAAGCCCCCTCACTCAGCGAAAGATACCCATGCCGTCCACGAAAGCCGTCGACCTCGCCGCCCATCCGCTGACCACCTGGCAAGGGCCGCTCGGCCTGCCCGACTTCACCCGCATCGGCGACGGCGATTTTTCTCCGGTTTTCGACGCGGCATTGAAGGCGCATGAGGCCGAGATCGAGGCGATATCAGGCAATGCCGAGACGCCGACCGTCGAGAATACGCTTGCGGCACTGGAGCTTGGCGGCGAGGCGCTCGACCATGTCTCGTCGATCTTCTGGTGCCGGGCCGGTGCCCACACCAACGAGGCGATCCAGGCGCTGGAGCGCGACATCTCGCCAAAGATGTCGCGGCATTTCTCGGCGATCTCGATGAATGAGAGGCTGTTTGCCCGCATCGACGATCTCTACCAGCGCCGCGAAGCCCTGAAGCTCGATGCCGAGACGTTGCGGGTGCTGGAAAAGACCTGGAAGAGCTTTGTCCGCTCCGGCGCCAAGCTCGACGCCGAAGGCAAGAAACGGCTGGCGACGATCAACGAGGAACTGTCGTCGCTCGGCACCACCTTCAGCCAGAACCTGCTTGCCGACGAGCGAGACTGGGCGCTGTTCCTCGACGAGGCCGACCTTGCCGGCCTGCCGGAATTCCTGAAAAGCGCGATGGCCGAGGCCGCCGAGATGCGCGGCCAGAAGGGCCGCTATGCCGTCACCCTGTCGCGCTCGATCTACGAGCCGTTCTCGACCTTCTCCGAGCGCCGCGACCTGCGCGAGACCGCCTTCCGCGCCTTCACCATGCGCGGCCAGAATGGCGGCGCCACCGACAACACCGAAGTGGTGCGCGACAAGCTGAAGCTGCGCGCCGAAAAAGCGAAGCTGCTCGGCTACGCTTCCTTTGCCGCTCTGAAACTCGACGACACCATGGCGAAGACGCCGGAGGCGGTGCATATGCTGCTCGATCCGGTGTGGGAAAAGGCTCTGGAAAAGGCCGCAAGCGACCAGACCGAGTTGCAGCGGCTGGCGGCCAAGGCCGGCAGCAACGAAAAATTCGCGGCCTGGGACTGGCGCTTCTATCAGGAAAAGCTGCGCGCCGAAAAATTCGCTTTCGACGAGGCCGAGTTGAAGCCCTATCTGCAGCTCGACCGCGTCATCGATGCCTGCTTCGACGTGGCGACACGATTGTTCGGCATCACCTTCGAGGAAAAGAAGGGCATTGCCACCTGGCACCCGGAAGCACGTGTTTTCATCGTCAGGAATGCCGACGGCAGCGAACGCGGGCTGTTCCTGGCCGATTATTTCGCGCGACCCTCGAAGCGCTCCGGCGCCTGGATGAGCGCGCTGAAGTCGGGCTACAAGCTTGGCCATGGCTCCAGGCCGGTCATCTACAACATCATGAACTTCGCCAAGCCGCCGGAAGGCGAGGCAGCACTTTTGTCGGTCGATGAAGCCAAGACCCTGTTCCACGAATTCGGCCATGCCCTGCATGGCATGCTGACCGACGTCACCTGGCCATCGGTCGCGGGCACCTCGGTCAGCCGCGATTTCGTCGAACTGCCCTCGCAGCTCTACGAGCATTGGCTGACCGTGCCGGCGGTGCTGGAAAAGCATGCACTGCATGTGAAGACCGGCAAGCCGATGCCGAAGGCGCTGGTCGACAAGATGCTGGCGGCGCGCACCTTCGGCGCCGGCTTCGCCACGGTCGAGTTCACCGCGTCGGCGCTGGTCGACATGGCCTACCACGCGCGGCCGGATGCGCCGGAAGAGCCGCTTCGTTTCGAAGCCGAAACGCTCGAGAAGCTCAACATGCCCGGCACCATCGCCATGCGCCATCGCACCCCGCAGTTCGGCCACATATTTTCCGGCGACGGCTATTCGGCCGGCTACTATTCCTACATGTGGTCGGAGGTGCTCGACGCCGACGCCTTCGCCGCCTTCGAGGAGACGGGCGACCCGTTCAATCCGGCGCTGGCCGAGCGGCTGCGCAAGAATATCTATGCCGCCGGCGGCTCGAAGGACCCGGAAGAGCTCTACACCGCCTTCCGCGGCAAGATGCCCTCGCCCGAGGCAATGATGGTCAAGCGCGGACTGGTCTTAGCGGCGGCGGAGCAGGGATGAAGAGGCGTCACGCCGCACCATTGCGTCATCTGTGTGCGTCGTTGAGATGTAGAACCTTCTGGACGCCGGCAGGCCAGAGGGGGGCGCGAAGGAATGAGACGACTCAAGCGATGCTGAGCAGCTCGACGCTTTTCGCCAGCGCGGCCGGATCGCCGAGCACGCGCAGCGTCTTCAGCCGGGCGGTGCCGCCGGCAACGACCGAGACGGCCGATCGCGGCACTCCCAGCGCCTTGGCGATCAGCCGTTCGAGCGCTTGATTGGCGGCGCCGTTTTCCGGCACGGCGCGGACGCGGGCTTTGAGATGGCTTCGCCCGTCGGCAGACGTCTCGATGCCTTCGAGCCTGTCCATCGCCGCTTTCGGCGTCAGCCGGACGAAGAGATCGACGCCGTCGTCGCGCAAGCGGAACGGCGCGCTCATGGAATGGCTCAGACGACCAGCGGCGCCACGGTGGTGAGCAGGAACTGCCGGAGGAAGAACAGGATCAGCAGCAGGATGATCGGCGAAATGTCGATCCCGCCGAGGTCGGGCAAGAAGCGTCGGATCGGCCGCAGCGCCGGCTCGGTCAGCCGGAAGAGCATGTTGCTGACGCTATCGACGAACTGGTTGCGCGAGTTGACGACGTTGAAGGCGTAGAGCCAGGAGAAAATCGCCGAAGCGATGATGATCCACCAATAAATGTCAAGCGCCAGGACAATGGTCTGAATGAGGGCTATCATGCCGGTCTCCAATTGTTGCCGACATGTAGCCATTGCGGGCGAAAGCGGCAAGAGCCAGCTGCCGCGGCACGCCGGCTCGACGGCAGGCCGCGCGGCTTTTGGGCGAAACGCAGCCTTGACAGGAAACCGCCACGCCCGATAAATGCGCCCATCCGCTGGACGGGGCTGTAGCTCAGCTGGGAGAGCGCGTCGTTCGCAATGACGAGGTCAGGAGTTCGATCCTCCTCAGCTCCACCAGCGGAATTTCCTAACCATCTGCAAAGATGCGCTGTTTGCTCGGCGCGACCTTTCATCTTCACTTCCGCGCGTTGCTATTGGCAGGTCATCACCGCGCTCTACGTCATCTCGAGCGTGCTCGCCAGCGGCAGCTCTATATCGGCCTGATCAAGGCGCTGTCGCAGTCGCTCGCCGATCCGCTGCCTTCGGTGGCAGCCGCCGTTGTCGGCGGCACCTCGATCTTCGGCGGCCGCGGCGGCTACACCAGCACCATCATCGGCGCCCTCACCGTGCTGGCGACACTGCCCACCATCCTGCAGATGCCCGAAGGGGCGCGGCGGATACTGTTTGGGCTGATCGTGCTGTTTGTCACGGCGGCGTATCTGAGGATAATTGAGGATCGTTAGGCGGCGCCTCGCTTCGTCTGAAACGGTGCGTTGGCAATTCGATATCACGAGAGATCGATCGTTCAGGCCATAACCGACCGTCTAGGTGGGTAGTTCTTTACTCGCTACCCTTTCTGTCTTCGCGGGAGTGCAGTATCTAAGAGAGACCCTCCTGAAGTTCTGGCTCCAATGCGCTTTGTTGAAAATGGACCTAATATCTCAGATCTACTCCTTGAACGCCGTGACCAAGGGCGCGTAGTATTTCTCTGTGGCGCAGGCGTTTCTTTCAACGCGGGAATGCCCACATTTGTCGGGCTCGGGGCTGCTAGAAGAACTCAACCGGACCTATTTCACCACTCCAACGTGTTACCCTGGCCGAGAGATCGACGGCGAAGACCGGGACCGAGGCAGCGACGCAAACTTCCGCCAGTTTCTGGAGCTGTTTGCTCGAATGATTGAATACCGCCCGGCCTTGCTTCGAGCTCACGTCATCACTTGGCCAGCTAACGACGAATACCACTTTCGAAAGCTCAAATTGTTCGCATTGAACCATGTTGACCTTTTCGGTGCGGATGAGGCAGCCGAGCTAGGTTGAGGACTCATTCAGATCCAGGCTGAAATGATTGCGGCGAGAGCGAGGGCTGAGAGGTAGTTCTGTGCATGGCGATCGTATCGTGTTGCGATGCGGCGCCAGTTCTTGAGCTTGCAGAACATGCGCTCGATGAGGTTTCGTCGGCGATATGCCTTGTGATCGAGCGGATAGGGCGTGCGCCGTGCGGCAGTTGATGGAATGACCGCCTTGATCTTGGCCCGCTTCAGCCAATTGCGCAGACTGTCGGCATCATAGGCTTTGTCGGCCAGTAGCCTTTTGGGCTTGGCCACCATGCCGATCAAGGGAATGGCCATGGTGATGTCG
>NZ_VLKT01000044.1 GCF_007830515.1 Mesorhizobium tianshanense | reverse complement strand
GGCCTTCACGACCGGCAAATATGGCATCGGGTCGATCGTCAACCTCGCAATGCTGGTCGGGACGTTCTATTTCACCGCCTTCCTCTTCGTGTTCGGCGTTCTCGGCGCGGTCTGCCGTTACAACGGCTTCTCGATCTTTTCTCTCATTCGCTACATCAAGGAGGAGCTGCTGCTTGTCCTGGCAACGTCCTCCTCGGAGGCCGCGCTGCCCTCGCTCATGGAGAAGATGGAGAAGGCCGGTGCCAAGCGTTCGGTCGTGGGGCTCGTCATCCCGACCGGATATTCCTTCAATCTGGACGGCACCAATATCTACATGACGCTGGCGGCCCTCTTCATCGCCCAGGCGACGAACACCGATTTATCGATCGGCGGTCGGATCCTGCTGCTTCTTGTCGGCATGCTCCCTTCGAAGGGAGCAACTCGCATTACCGGTGAAGGCTTCGTCACTTTGGCTGCAACGCTCTTTATAGTCCCGACCGCCCCGGCCGCCGGCATGACGCTGATCCTTGGCGTCGACCAATTCATGTCGGAGTACCGCGCGCTGACGACTTTCGTCGGCAACGCGGTGTCATCGCTGGTCATGGCCCGGTCGAGCCGGATGAAGGACGATTGGCTGAGGCCCTCACCAGCAGACCTTCTGCGTTTCGGCGATCGAGGGTCAAGTCTCCGGGCGGGGCGAACGGCGCTCGCGGCGGGCCAGCTCGCTCGAACGCTGCTCAGCTATTCGGGTCGGATCATTGGCGCGAAGCCGTCATAGAGGAACCGCCTGGTGGTACCGGCATCTACGAGCTCCAGCAACTTCCCGTACTGCGGGAGCTGCTGGGAAAACGATCAAAAGCGATGACCCACTTTTGCGCCAAAAGGCCCCGTTGCTGCCTTGCCGTTCACTGCTAATTGGAGCCCGACCCATGTCTAAGTCAACTGCCGGCCTTGTCGCCGCGATCGCTGTTCTAGTCCTCGTTCTGCTTTTTTCCGGGCTGGTGCAGCATTCAGAAATCGTCGAAGAGGTGCACCGTCAACGCCAACTCGCGGCGGAATTGCGGATACTCATTCCGGAGCGGCGCTACGCACTCCTTAACGACCCCGCTGCGCCGATCGCCGGCAATCCGGAAGGCGACGTCGCTCTGGTCGCGTTCTTCGACTACAACTGCCTGCCTTGCCGAGAGGCAGCCCTCAACTTCCAGCAGGCCCTTAAGGACGATGCCAATGTGAAGCTTGTGTTTAAAGAGTTCCCGGTTCTGGGACCGGCTTCCGAATTCGCCGCGAAGGCGGCACTCGCCTCCCGCAAACAGGGAAAGTATGAGGTGTTCCACCTCGCCCTTATGGGTTTTTCCGGCCTGATCTACGAAAGGACCACTTTGACCATTGCGGGACTTGTGGGCCTCGACGTTGAGCAGCTCAGGCGGGACATGGAAGACCCGGCGATCGCAGACGCCATCGCGCGCAATCGCGAGCTCGCCAACGATCTGTACATCACCGGCACGCCGGCGTTGGTGGTCGGCGACGAAGTGATCCCCGGGGTGGTCGAGTTTGCCAGGCTGCAACGCTACATCGCCGATGCGCGAGCAAAGGCTAACGATCGGCTTTCCACATCTGCAAAATTGGCATTTTGACCGCATTGGCGCCGGTGCAATCTCACCTTGCGTGCTGCCTCTCGT
Source organism: Mesorhizobium tianshanense (assembly GCF_007830515.1). Taxonomy (GTDB): domain Bacteria; phylum Pseudomonadota; class Alphaproteobacteria; order Rhizobiales; family Rhizobiaceae; genus Mesorhizobium; species Mesorhizobium tianshanense. The sequence goes on along the minus strand of NZ_VLKT01000044.1, from coordinate 63,694 downwards.
GCTCGGCTATCTCTCATATACGGTCGGCAACGCTGTAGTCGGCGGACCATACCGTGCTGTTGGCAGCCGGCTTTCCATACCAGCCAGCGCATAAGTGCCTGTTCGAATCGCGGTGAGATGGCACCGATTTCAGCGGACCGGCTGAGCTGCCAAACTTGAATGAATCGATCTCAATGTGCAGGCCGGGCGTTGATGCGCGACAACGACCTTGAACCGAGCTCGGAAGGATGCATGCAACCGGCTCCTCCCGCGCCGATATTTGCATCAGGTCTTGCCAGCGGCCATTCTAGTGCGCGGCGGCGCTAAGGCAGGGGCGTACGGGCGCCTGTGCGCGGTGCCGGCGCCGGCCGTGTGCTTGCTCGCGCTTCGCCGACTTCCGGCAGCGGCGCGTCGTCATCAAGTCCCGTGTCGTCAAGCTGGATGGAAAGGGTCTTCAGGGCGCGCGTCGCCTGGAGGATCTTGGCACAAAGCTCGATTGGGTGGCAGTCGATCACCACAATTCCGGCCATCCCCACTGCCACCTCAACATGCGCAGTCATCGCTTAACTGGCCGGGAGCATCGCGGTCGTCTCCCCTGACATACCTTGACGTGTCAACTCCCCGAGAAAGCGACTGAACGGAACAATGTCATGATGAACGCTGGCCCGCTCGAGGGCCGCCATATAGTCGGCGCGGCGTTGCACGGGAATGACGGTCCAAGGATAACTGCCGGCCGCCATCATGACGTTCATCAAAAACCGCCCCATGCGACCGTTCCCATCCATATAGGGATGGATGTATACGAAGATAAAGTGGCCGAGGACGACGCGCACAGCCGGATGCTCTTCTGCTTCGAGCATCTCAAAAAAGACCGGCATCGCATCCCGCACGGCATTGGGCGTTATAGGCACATGCATGGAATTGCGGATGAACACGCGCTCGCTGCGATAGCCCGCCAGATCGCTGGGCTTGACGATACCGGCGGCAACGCTGGGGGCGAATAGTTGGCGGTACCACCCTCCATGATCCTCATCGACGACGCGGCCAGGGTTTTCATTCGCCATGACAGACGCCACGCTGCGTTTTACCGCTTCGAAGGCTTGGTAGTAGCCGCGCGCCGCGAGCGCATCGCGATGCTCGCCGTCTTGCGGATTCATATCCGGATTCCAGGTGCCGCTTCGCACTCGATCGATCAGCTCGGGGCTGACCCGATAGCCTTCAATTGAAAGCGAGTGATAAGCGTCGGTCACATAGACGTCATCAACGCGCCGGAGGTAGGCACCGGCGTCATTTGGGCGTCCGGGCGCCGCCGGAAAATTCTCGATGACGGCGCCGCGCATCTCCTGCCACATCAGCCTGATCCGTCCGGCATAGGGTGACGTCTCGCGGCGCGGCAGCGAAAACTCCAGCCGTGTATCGAACGGATCGGTTTCGCGAACCGTGTAACCGGCGGCCTGCATGCTGCGGACAATGTCATCTGCGATCCGCTCGCGGCCGATGTTACGGAATGCGCCCGCGAGCCGGCCGGCTATTGTGCTGTGACCTCCTTCGAGAAGTCGCGAGAGAATTTCCGATGCATCCGAGAACATCGCCAACGCTGTCCGCGCGTCGGTCGGTTTTTGCGCGAAGAAAGTGGGTGAGGCTTCAATGAGCGCCGCCGGTAAGGCGTAGAGGCGAAGACCGTCTGTTTCGGCAATGTCGCGGGCAGTCGGCATGCTGGCCCGCATGTCGAAGACCGACGTGCCGTGCAGAAGAGCAGTGGGCTTATTGCCTCCGGCGGGGGATCGCACCAGCAATTGTCCCGGGACGGTGCGATTGCCTGCATGAAAGGACAAGGAGGGCTCAGGCGCAATACACCAATCTTTGCCGAAGCGATCGGTCAAATAGTTGGCGCAAAAATCCCAAAACGAGGCGTACCAGTCAGTGGTCTCGCCCTGGCGCTGATTGGGATTGGCCGGAATATACCAGCCTTTCATGACTTCTTGCAGGAAGCCGCTTTTGAGGAGCCGTTCGCGATGGGTGCGTGATAGGTCACTCGAACGGATGGCGACGATCCGCTGATCCTGCAGTTCCTTCAGCGCGGCGAGCGACTTGGCCAATTTCTCATGGGGCGGTGCCATTTACACGGTCCTTAGGTTATTGTGTTGCAGGCTTAGTAGGTTTATGCGCTGCGCTCCTATTAGGAAATTGAGTTGCGCGCTGATTAGGCTATTATGTTGCGCTACTGTTAGGGTATTGTGCAATAGGCTACGGTCGCTGGACGTGTCGCCTGCGCCACCGAACGCCGCTGATCTCGGTTTCGGCCATGCCGACGAACAGCGCATTGATAGCTGCCATCGCGGGCTAAGCTCTACCGGCGAAAGCCAGCTTGTCAAAGAGCGGCAGGCAATCAGGACCTTGATCGGCGGCGACGTCGATCATGATCAAGGTGACGAGCACGACAATTATGCCGAGGCGCCGACGATGCCAATGATGATGATGATGACGCCGATCATGCTGATGCTGTCGCTGATGCTGGATGCTGCCTACAGTCTTGTGATCATGCCGATCACCGCGTTGATCATGATTGCCTCTCGACAGCCGTCACGATGACAACCAAGAGCGAAACGCCATAGCGATGGTGACGTGATTCAGAAGTGAACGGGTAATCTCTCTGCCGCTCACTTGCCTGCCTCAACGATCTGCCGACGCGAGTGGATTAGGGAAACTCAGGGAAGGACTGCGTCGGCGGTTGCGTGGGGAGGTGCGTAGCCGCGCGATGGCCGCGCTCATGGCCGGCTGACTGAGGTTGATGCTTCGTGCCGCGGCTGTGAGCTTACGATAGGTCATGAGAAAGTCGAGCCCAACGAGGAGACTTAGATCAGATCAGGGCCCTCAAACGCGTCTTATTCTATCCATGGGGTGGATGGTAGCTATCCTTACAATCAATTGTACCAATATTACCGAATACTACTACAAGATCCTGAATGAAAGCGGGCCGGGTGGGTGTCCGTCCTCGTGATTACTGCGTGGGCTGAAGCTGCCGGGAAGAATTCGGAGACAAAGATGTGCGGGATTGTTGGCATCGTTGGGCAACAGCCGGTGTCGGACCGGTTGGTCGACGCGTTGAAGCGTCTGGAATATCGCGGCTATGATTCAGCCGGCGTTGCGACGATCACCGAGGGCGCCTTGCACCGCCGGCGCGCCGAGGGCAAGCTCGTCAATCTCGAGACGAGACTGAAGGAAGAGCCGCTGAGCGGCAACATCGGCATCGGCCACACGCGTTGGGCAACCCATGGGGCATCGACGGAACGCAATGCGCACCCGCACTTTACCGACGGTGTCGCCGTCGTCCATAACGGCATCATCGAGAATTTCACCGAGCTGAAGGACGAATTGGCGGCGGCGGGAGCCGAGTTCCAGACTGACACCGACACCGAGGTCGTCGCGCATCTCTTGGCAAGACACCGCCGGGACGGCATGAGGCGGCGTGAGGCGATGCGTGCGATGCTGAAACGCGTCAGGGGCGCCTATGCGCTTGCCATCCTCTTCGAGGATGATCCGTCGACCATCATGGCGGCGCGCAATGGACCACCGCTGGCGATCGGCCACGGCGACGGCGAGATGTTCCTGGGCTCCGACGCGATCGCGCTTGCTCCCTTCACCAATGAAATCACCTATCTCATCGACGGCGACTGGGCCGTTATCGGCAATTCGGGTGCCCATATCTTCGATTTCGACGGCCATCCTGTCGAACGTCCGCGCCAGACTTCCACGGCCGCGGCCGATCTGGCCAACAAGGGCAACCATCGCCACTTCATGGAGAAGGAAATTTACGAGCAGCCCGAGGTCATCGCCCATGCGCTCGGTCACTATATCAACATGATAGAGAATCGCGCCGATATGGTTTCTGGCATCGATTTCGCCAGGATCCCGAGCTTGGCGATCTCTGCCTGCGGAACCGCCTATCTTGCCGGACTGATCGGAAAATACTGGTTCGAGCGCTATGCGCGCCTGACGGTTGAAATCGACGTTGCGTCCGAATTCCGTTACCGCGAGATCCCGTTGTCGCCGCAGTCGGCGGCTCTTTTCATTTCGCAGTCCGGCGAAACCGCCGATACGCTCGCATCGCTGAGGTACTGCAAGGAGCTTGGGCTGAAAATTGGCGCCATCGTCAATGCCTGCGAATCGACCATCGCTCGGGAGGCCGATGCGGTCTTCCCGATCCTTGCGGGACCGGAGATCGGCGTCGCCTCCACCAAGGCTTTCACCTGCCAGCTTGCCGTTCTTGCCGCACTCGCCATCGGCGCCGCCAAGGCCCGCGGAACCGTAACCGAAGACGAGGTGCAGGCGCTCGTCAGGAGCCTCGCCGAAGTGCCGCGCGTCATGGGCAAGGTACTCAACAGCATCCAGCCGGAGATCGAGTTCCTGTCGCGCGAACTGTCAAAGTGTCGTGACGTCCTGTACCTCGGCCGTGGCACCAGTTTCCCACTGGCGATGGAAGGTGCGCTAAAGCTCAAGGAGATTTCCTACATCCACGCCGAGGGCTATGCGGCGGGTGAATTGAAGCACGGTCCGATCGCATTGATTGACGAGAACATGCCAGTGATCGTCATCGCGCCACATGATCGCTTTTTCGACAAGACCGTCTCCAACATGCAGGAAGTGGCTGCCCGTGGAGGGCGGATTATCCTCATCACCGATGAAAAAGGGGCAGCCGCATCGAAACTCGACACCATGCACACGATCGTGCTGCCGACCGTCGACGAGATTATCTCGCCGATGATTTTCTCACTGCCGATACAGCTTCTTGCCTACCGCACGGCGCTCTTCATGGGCACAGATGTCGACCAGCCGCGCAATCTCGCAAAATCGGTCACCGTCGAATGATTGTGACGCTTTTATAGGTGGCGATGCTCGTCCATCCGAAAGCGCCAACACCTGTCTAGAGCCGAAGCTCGGATGAAATCCAGATGACCATCATTGGTCGCTGCAATTTCGGGAAACTCGCGGTCGCCGTATCCATGACAATCGCCATCCTTTTTTCGGCAGGTCGGGCGATTGCGCAGGGCAGCCGGATCGAGCTTGCTCAAGCCGACGTCAGCACAGAAGCCCGCGGCCCTTTCGGCTGTATCCTCGGCCGGCCATCTCTGGCAACGAACCAAGATGTCGGCAGCACCCTCCAACATCGCATCGATATGGTCGGAAGTGAACGGTACAATGCTTCGACTATCAGTCGCAAACTCCACATCACAAGGTAGCGGATCTTCCACTCACTTGCAGATTATCCCACTGATCACGCGGCGTCCGATATGTCCAACTCTGCCTCAAGAATTCCCACAGGTAGAGACAGCGATCTCGCGATCCGATCCCGATAGCCCTTGTTATACCTTAGACCCGACTCGATGTTCTGGATTTCCTCAGCGGCTAGCCCGCACGCCACCGCCAGGTCCTCGATCGAATATCCAAGGTGCTCACGATAAGCGCGGATGATGTGGGTCCCCTCTGACATAGCCGTCAAGACTGGCTCGGGAATGCGCGAATCCTTCATAGACACCTCCAAGAAGAGCAGGAGCGCCTGATAAATCGGGAGATTTCCTCCCGACCTGGCGCACCCAGCAAATCAAAAAAATGGACGTCGATTCGACCGGATCGGTCTCATCCATGGAATGGGCCAGCTGAAATTAGCAGCCGAGCGGAATATGGCGGTTCACCTGGTTCTGATCAAGTCCAAGAACCTGCCTGCCTGAGATGGCCTGATCGGCTCCCCGCGACTCATCCTCGCCGATGGCTTTTCTTGAACAGCAACTCGAACTCCCCACCGCCGCGTCCAGTGGCTATTCGCGGCACCGTCCACCGAGCCCAGGGAATGCTTTATTCCATTGCTGACCACTGTCAAAAAAAGCGCTGTTAACGAAATTTTTTAGCCCGCCAGTGCTTATTCGCGAGACTGATTGGGTGAGGTGATCGATGTGTGATTCAAACATAAGCGCGTTTCCGCTGCATCGGCGGCGGAAATTGGTCGAAGGTATCGCCCGGGTCCTGGAATCCAAGAACGGGGAGGACGCGAACGCCTTCTGGCGCAGCACCGCCAAGACAATTCTCGTCCAACTGTCCGAGTCAGGAATTGCACCCGGGCTTGCCGAACGGGAAGTCGGAACGCTTCTTCATGCTGTCTTAGGTGATATAGCCACCCGCAGTACTGCGAAACTTGCACGATAGAATCGGCTCGCGACAAAGGATAATCGACGGCGAGCTCGTGCTGGTCGCAAGGCGACACTGACTGGAGCATCAAGTTGGCCGGCGAGAGCGGCCCACCACACTAGGCACGATCGGCCGACACGGCCGGCATAGCGCACCGCATTTACAAGAGCACAGCGGGCGCCCGGACGCTGCTGGGTTGACTATGGATGTCGGAACCGCGCAAAAGGGGGGAGGCTCGCGTCTTCAAATACGCGATGCATTTGCGCTTTGCGTAACCTCCGTGAAGGGTTGCTCGACCAGGCAGAGACCTTGCTCTAAACGATCGCGCATCGATGCAACGCGTACGATTGGTCGCCATTATCGCCGCCATTGCTTTGCCGCGATCGCCGGAGCCGTTTTCGAGCACGACAATCATGCCGGCGATGTCGGCACCGATGCGGATGCAAAAATCCACAGATGCATTCTAGCCAAATGCTAGCTGCCCAGCATATGTCCGGCATTTCGCAAGGCCCCTAAGAAGAGACTGGCGGGGCCGTTGGGATCGATCTTGGCCTGCATCGACAGGGGCATGCTGTGCCAGTCCTCCAAGGGCGCAATGAAATGTGAGAAAGTACCATTGACGATGCAATGGTGGGTAACAAGGCCCTGTCTGTCCAACGCCAGCACGCCGGTCTGGTCGCCCTGATATCGGATGGCTGCGACCCGCTGGACCTCCGCATCACCGTCGACCCGCACGTCGAAAAGCAGGATACCGCGGCTCCTGGTGGCTATCTCCGCGGCCTTTTCAGTGAAGCTTAGGGAGAGCGAGCGGACGCTTTCGACCGCCATCTGGAAAATCATCAAATCCAGTTCATCCACTGCCATAAGGTAACTGCGCGCAACACGGGGGTGATTGCAATCGACGCACACGGCTTGTTCACAGATGTCGGGTCACGACCAATCCTGAAGCGGAATGCGCGGGATCTACGGGACCTGAAGAGCCGGCCAGCCAAGTTGCCGCGACAATTGATGTCGTGATCATCCAGACGTCTGCATTTCGGCATGGCTGCGAAAAACACCCCACCTGGCAAATCCGTTCTTGGCGACAAGCCCATCCTCGGACCGTCTTGTACATGAAACCCTCGCGGTGGCTCCTTGGGACCGCCGGGCGCTTGATCGAAGCGTCGAGAACCTTGTTCCCGAAGATCCGGACCTCTTCAGAGCATATTCTGGTACGCTCGCCTTTGAACATCCACTGAAGCGTTTCGCTAGTCCGTGTTCCTTGCAGGCTCACCGCCTGAGGGCGCCTTGCACACGGCGGCACGTCAGCGCATGAAACTCGTCCCCCGTTCACTTCACAAAATGGATTTCCTGAAGTACTGGGAGCGCAGAGAAATCTCCGGTCGCAGCCTACCCGGTTAAAACAAGGACCCAATGATGAAGACTCTCGTCGTCTGCTCCGGCGGATTGGACTCCGTTACTCTTGCTCACAAGGTGGCAGCGGAGTACGAGCTCGCCGGCCTCCTATCTCTCGATTACGACCAACGGCACCGGAAGGAATTGGGCTTCGCCGCCCTTTGCGCTGAGCGTCTGAACGTCCCGCATCGCATCATCGACATCCGCGAAATCGGTCACGGCCTTTCCGGCTCCGCGCTGACAGACAGTGTGGATGTGCCGGACGGGCACTACGCCGAAGACACGATGAAGGTGACGGTGGTGCCGAACCGGAACGCCATCATATTGGCCACCGCCTTCGGCTTCGCCGCAGCGCACCAGGCCGAAGCGGTCGCGACGGCCGTGCATGGTGGGGATCATTTCATCTATCCGGACTGCCGGCCAGCCTTCATCGACGCTTTCCAGATGATGCAAGACCGCGCGCTGGACGGCTACGCGAAGATTCGCCTTTATGCGCCCTACGTGAATCTCACGAAGGCGGACATTGTTAGGGATGGAGCAACATACGGCACGCCATTTGCGGAGACCTGGTCCTGCTACAAGGGCGGCGAGTGTCACTGTGGACGGTGCGGGACCTGCGTCGAGCGGCGCGAGGCGTTTCATCTCTCTGGGCACCCGGACCCCACCGATTACGAGGACTCCGACTTCTGGCTCCACGCGCTGCGGAGGAGAAGCGCGTAATGTTCCGCATCACCAAGGAATTCCATTTCTCGGCCTCGCATCAGCTCACGTCCTTGCCGCCCGACCACCAGTGTGCGCGCCTGCACGGGCATAACTACATCGTCGAAGTGGAGCTTTCGGCGAAGGAACTGAACGAGCACGGCTTCGTGCGCGACTATCGTGATTTGGCGCCGCTCAAACGCTATATCGACGAGAGCTTCGACCATCGACATCTCAACGACGTGCTGGGACATGAGCAAGTCACGGCGGAATACCTGGCCAGACATTTTTATGAATGGTGCAAGGCACGCCTGCCTGAAACCTCGGCCGTGCGGGTGAGCGAAACACCGAAAACCTGGGCGGAGTACCGGCCATGACCGATACGCATCCCGCAATTCGCGTGAGCGAGATTTTCGGGCCGACGATCCAGGGCGAGGGCGTGCTCATCGGTTTGCCGACTGTCTTCATCAGAACCGGCGGGTGTGACTATCGCTGTTCCTGGTGCGACAGCCTCCATGCGGTGGACAATCAATTCCGCCATGAATGGGAGATGATGTCCATCGGCGCGGTGTGGCAAAACGTGGTTGCGCTTTCCGGTGGGCGCCCGGTGATGGTGTCGCTGTCAGGCGGCAATCCGGCCATTCAGCCGTTTCGTGCGCTCATCGAGCGAGGCCATGGTGAAGGTTACCGTTTTGCGCTGGAGACCCAAGGTTCGGTGGTCAGGGACTGGTTTGGCGACCTTGACGTGCTGGTCCTCAGCCCAAAGCCGCCGTCAAGCGAAATGAGGACCGATTGGGCCGCTCTCGAGGCGTGCGTCGATGCGGCGCAGGAGAAGCCGCAAATCGTGCTCAAGCTCGTTGTTTTCGACGAGAGTGACTACGTCTACGCGAAAGACGCCGCCGCGCGATTTCCGCGCCTTCCGGTCTATCTGCAACCCGGCAATCACACGCCGCCACGTCCTGGCAACGAAGACGCGTCTGTCGACCTGGACGGAATAATGAAACGCATGGAGTGGCTGGTTGAAAAGGTGACCCGTGACAGGTGGTTCGAAGCCCGCGTGCTGCCGCAGCTGCACGTTCTGCTCTGGGGCAACAAGAGGGCCGTCTAGCCTGCGCCTGCTTTGTACTCGAACTGCGCCTGCGGATCTTCGGTTGGCCCACATTTGACGGCGCTGCCGGGGTACTTGCGGACTTCTGGTACCGGCACCGAGAGCGTGGCCAGCCGTGTTGATCCCAGGCTGATCGCAGTCGGCATCCAACTATCCATGGCGTGGATGCACTTCCATCCAAACAAACGATTTTATCAATCTTCAGGAATCTTGCATTGACGACGGCACCGGACACGCACCGATCACCCGCTGAAGCACTCCAAACTACACAGGCATCACTGGGCTATCAGTGTTATCCGTATGATCTTCGGAATGGCAATGGGATATTTTAAAAAGCACGACGGCAATCAAATTATATACCGCAGCTGGGAAGAGCCGGAACAGTCAAGCGCAAAGATGAGAATTTTGGCCCTCAGCTTGATCATGTCGGCGACTTTTGGATGTCTCTAGGGCCCCTGAGGGACCTGCGTCAGCGTTTTGCGCATGCCCACATTACGCTGGTGGTGGGAAGCTGGAACATCGATACTGCAAAACAGTTCGACCTCGCCGACGATTACGTTGCTTTTGACTTTTTTCCTCGCAACCCAAAGGTCAAAACGCGCAAAGAAGCGGCCGACATAAGGCCGCTGCTGACCGGCGAGTTTGATCTTGCCATTGATATGCGTGTTCCGGATGAAACAAGGCCGATCTTGCTTGAAGTCCCCGCCAGGCACCGTGCGGCGATAGTTGATCCGTACCGCATGCATCAGATCGATATTGCGATAGCGCCATTCAATCTGAAATTGCGTAGAGCCATTTTCTACAAGCTGGCCCAAAACATAGGGATTGCCAACAAAATCCCGCGCAGATGGCTTGATTGGTTCATTGACCGTAAGCAGGTGCGTCTCCAGCATGTGTCAGAAATCCTCCTCTTTCTGGTCGCAAAGGCAGCGGCCTATTTCGACGGCGAAAGCGAAGCGGGTCACCGACAGAGTTCGACAACAGGCAAGGCCCCAATCGTCGTGGCTCCGTTCTCGAATTCCAGCCTGCGAGATTGGCCGATTGAAAATTTTGGCAAACTTGTCGCTGCTCTTTCGACCCGTGGTGAGGTAGTCCTCGTCTGCCGTGGCGAAAGCCTGGAAGCGCTTGAGGAGGTTGCGAAGATAGCTCGCGATCGTGGAGCCGCCGACATTCGGATGGCTGTCGAGTTGTCAGAATTGGAATTCAATCATCTCATGAATTCGGCCGCGCTCGTCGTGTCGAACAATTCAGGCACTGGGCATGTCGCTGCCCAGCTTGGCCGCCCTACTATCGGCATTTTCACCGCGTCACATCTACCGGAAATTTGGGGGTTTCGAGGTCCCCTGGTCAGCATGCTTATGAGTGTTATTGAATGTCGCGGATGTGGTCTGGACAAAGTGCGGCGCTGTCCGGTCAAAGTCCGCTGTAAGTTCGACATCACGCCGGATCTCGTGATTGCCGAGGTAAACGCCTTGATGAATCATTGTAAGGTACGGGACAAACTTATTGTGGCTCGCGGTCACCACAATCACGATTGCCCAGTTCTTGGTCGCTGACTCAATCGCTAAGATCATCTAAAAGCCAAAATTCACAATCGAATCCACTTCTGTTCGAAGGACCGTAGGGGCGATGTCACATTAGCCGCCGATCAGTCTTGGCGGGATTGAGCGATGCAATGAATACCTCGCCCGGCAGCCACAAGCGCCATCGCTTCCTCCGACATCATCGCGCACACGGATCGCAGCCACCTCGACGGCCTTCCAGCCGCTGGCAGGCTGCGTGTAACGCCCAGAGCGACCTCCAATCCCCGACAGTCGGCCCTTCTTCCGATGAAGGGCACGCCCCAGCGGCGTGTGCAGAAATCCGCACAAGCACGGCGTGAACTCCGGCGCGTTTCGCGCCGCCGCTATTTGGCACGGGGCTTGCGGCGGCGTTGGTGCAGCGTTCAACCGCAGCGCCGCGATGGGAGAAGCCCGGGAAGGGAGGAACCCACCTCAATCCGCTCACGGAGACAAGTATGTTGAACCGGCCAATCCGCAGCGCGAGTCCCGCGCCTCGCAAGGCCTTCTACGCCAAGCCCTACGTGCAGGTGCTTGCCGCCATCGCCCTTGGCATCGCACTCGGCCATTTCTATCCGGAACTCGGCGAGAGCCTGAAGCCGCTGGGTGATGCCTTCATCAAGCTCGTCAAGATGATCATCGCGCCTGTCATCTTCCTGACAATTGCTTCCGGCGTTGCGAACGGCGGTCGCGGCTGGCCAGCTCGCGCGAACGCAGCTCAGGGATGGGGGGCAGGGCGCGAAGCGGTAATAGAGGAACCGCCAGCTGGTATCAGCATCGATGAGGCCCCGCAACTTCCTGTACTTCGGGAACTGCTGGGCAAGCGATCAAACGCAATGACCCACTTTTGCGCCAAAAGGCACCGTTGCTGCCCTGCCGTTCACTGCTAATTGGAGCCCGACCCATGTCTAAGCCAACTGCCGGCCTTGTCGCGCGATCGGACCGACGACGACATCTATCTGGCGCATAGTCTGGATCGGTAGAGCGATCGAATGACAGTACGGCAGGATATTCACAGTCCCGGCATTCCCGTTCTTTGCCTACCTTGCGAGGCACGGCACCGCGGCGTCTGCGGTGCGCTCGATCCAGACCATTTGGTGCGGCTCGCCAAGACCTCGTCGCGGCACAAGATCGAGCCGGGGGTCGAATTGATTGGCGACGCCGAGGCCGTCGACAGCTATTCAAACGTGCTTTCAGGCGTGGTGAAGCTGACGAAGAGCCTTTCGGACGGCCGCCAGCAGATCGTCGGCCTCCAGTTCGCACCGTATTTTCTGGGACGGCCGTTCAAGGTGGAAAGCGCGATCAATGCGGAGGCCGCAACCGCCGTTTCCCTGTGCACGTTTCCGAAGGCGACTATCGACCGGATGATGAGGGAATCACCGGAACTTGAGCATCGCCTGCTCAAGCAGACGCTGAACGAACTCGACGAGGCACGCGAATGGATGGTGACTCTGGGGCGCAAGACCTCACTGGAGAAGGTGGCGAGCTTTCTCCTCATGATCGCCCGGAATATCGATTCCAGTGTTGACCCGGCGACCAGGTCGGCGTGCTTCGATCTGCCGCTGACGCGTGCCGACATCTCTGATTTCCTTGGACTTACAAACGAGACCGTGAGCCGCCAGCTGACCAGACTGAGAGTGGACGGCGTAATCCGGATCGAGAACAATCGCCATGTCACGGTGGACAGCATTAGCCGGCTGGAGCAGCGCTGCGGCGGCCGAGGCGCAACCGCCCTTTAAATGAGACTAAGCGGCGGGGCCTGCGTCGCTTGCTCCGATCCGCGGCAGGACATGTTCGCGTTCAAAAGCGATATGCCGGCGAAGGCTCTCGAAGAAGCCGCGCAGAATGAAACCGACGGCTTCCGCATTCTCCACCGTCTCGCCATGGCCGATCGCTAGCAGAATTCGGTCACTTCGCCGGCAAAGCATTCGTCTTCGACGTGCTCGGCGCGCAACCGGTTAGAGGCGAGGCTGGCGTCGCGGCCGACGACAGCGGCCTCGTAGGCGGGCAAGACGATCGTTTCTTCATATTGATGAACGTTTGCGCAACAACGGGAGGATTGCGTTGGCCGTGCGGAGCACTTCAGGTGATCGACGCGTCGGCGATATTTTCCAGAGCATCGCAGAGCTGCAGTTTTTCCCTGTGCGCGCGCTTCATCACATCGCCCGGAATCGCCTCCACGCCGGCCCGGGGACGCCGGACTTGTCCATGAGCGGGGCGGCCAGTGCTGCGTTTCCTCGTTCAATCGCCACCTTCGCACCGAACTCGATGCTGCCCGAAGCAAAATCGTGCGGCTCTGACATGGATCAGGGCGAGCAGGCGGCGGCTGCGCAATTAAGCACTGCGGATTTGGCGTCCGCCGGAATTGGAGATCGGGACTTGCGATGAAATTCGGCACAGAGATCGTCCTTCTAAGCCTGTTTGCTTTTGCGGCCCTGGGGGCTGCCGGCTTCGGCGTAGATGAACCTTTTCGCCAGCATATGTGGGTTTTGTTCTTCGCCGTGGCTGGCTTCACTGCGATCCTGTTGCGCAACACGGAATTCAAGCCAGCAGTTCCGATCGATCCATCCGCCTACATGGATGGGCCAATCCGCTACGGGGCCATCGCCACCATGTTCTGGGGTGTTGTCGGCATGCTTGTGGGTGTGGCCATCGCGCTGCAGCTCGCCTACCCGGATCTCAACATCGAGCCTTGGTTCAACCTCGGCCGCCTGCGGCCACTGCATACGTCCGGCGTCGTTTTTGCCTTCGGCGGCAATGCGCTCATCTGCACGTCCATGTACGTCGTGCAGCGCACCAGCCGCGCCCGGCTGTTCGGCGGCAATCTCGCCTGGTTCGTGTTTTGGGGTTATCAGCTTTTCATCGTCATGGCCGCGACCGGCTACCTGCTCGGCATCACCGAGAGCCGCGAATACGCCGAGCCCGAATGGTATGTGGATATGTGGCTGACCATCGTCTGGGTCGCCTACCTTGCGCTGTTCCTCGGCACCATCCTGAAACGGAAGGAACCGCATATCTACGTCGCCAACTGGTTCTATCTGTCCTTCATCGTCACCATCGCGATGCTGCATGTCGTCAACAACCTGTCGATGCCCGTCTCTCTCCTGGGCTCGAAGAGCTACTCCGCTTTCTCCGGCGTACAGGACGCCTTGACGCAATGGTGGTACGGTCACAATGCGGTCGGCTTCTTCCTCACAGCCGGCTTCCTCGGCATGATGTATTACTTCGTGCCCAAGCAGGTGAATCGGCCGGTCTATTCCTACCGCCTCTCGATCATCCATTTCTGGGCGCTGATCTTCCTCTACATCTGGGCAGGCCCGCATCACCTCCATTACACCGCCCTGCCCGACTGGGCGCAGACGCTCGGCATGGCGTTTTCGATCATGCTCTGGATGCCGTCATGGGGTGGCATGATCAACGGCCTGATGACGCTGTCCGGCGCCTGGGACAAGCTGCGCACCGATCCGATCATCCGCATGATGGTGATGGCCGTCGCCTTCTACGGCATGTCGACCTTCGAAGGTCCGATGATGTCGATCAAGGCGGTCAATTCTCTGTCGCACTACACGGACTGGACCATCGGGCATGTCCATTCCGGCGCGCTCGGCTGGGTAGGCATGATCTCGTTCGGCGCGATCTATTACATGGTGCCGAAGCTCTGGAACCGCGAACGTCTCTACTCGCTGCGGCTGGTCACCTGGCACTTCTGGCTGGCGACCCTCGGGATCGTCGTCTACGCCGCGGCAATGTGGGTCTCCGGCATCATGCAGGGCCTGATGTGGCGCGAATACGATGAACAGGGCTTCCTGGTCTACTCGTTCGCCGAGACCGTCGCCGCCATGCACCCCTATTACATCATGCGTGCCTTCGGCGGAGCCATGTACCTCTCCGGCGCCCTGATCATGGCCTGGAACGTCACCATGACCATCCTCGGCTACCAGCGCGAGGAGGAGCCGATGCCGGGCTCCGTCCCCGCCCTTCAGCCTGCGCGATCAGGAGCCAGAGAATGGGCTTGATGGACAAACACGCGATCATTGAGAAGAATGCCACGCTTCTTCTCGTTGGTTCCCTCCTGGTGGTGACGGTCGGCGGTATCGTCGAAATCGCGCCGCTCTTCTATCTCGACAACACGATCGAGAAGGTCGAAGGCATCCGGCCCTATTCGCCGCTCGAACTCGCCGGACGCAACATCTATGTGCGTGAGGGCTGCTATCTCTGCCACAGCCAGATGATCAGGCCGTTCCGCGACGAGGTCGAGCGCTATGGCCACTACAGCCTGGCGGCCGAGTCGATGTACGATCATCCGTTCCAGTGGGGATCGAAGCGCACGGGGCCGGACCTCGCCAGGGTCGGTGATCGCTATTCGAACGAATGGCACGTCCAGCATCTCAGCGCGCCTCGCTCGGTGGTGCCGGAATCGATCATGCCGAGCTATGCCTTCCTGAAGGCTACGGCGATCGACGTGAAGGACTTCTCGACGCACCTTATCGCAAACAGGCGCGTAGGGGTTCCCTATTCCGATGACATGATCGCCAACGCCAATGCCGACCTGATGGCACAGGCCGATCCCAATGCCGACACGTCAGGTCTGGAAGGCCGCTATCCGAAGATCAAGCTCGGCGACTTCGACGGCAATCCGCAACAGGTCACCGAGATGGATGCGCTGGTCGCCTACCTGCAGATGCTCGGAACGCTGGTCGATTTCAAGACCTACGACGAAGCCGCCGGCTACCGCTGAGGAGAATGGTTATGGACTACAATCTGACGCGGAAATTCGCTGACAGTTGGGGCCTGCTCGCCATGGCACTTTTCTCGGTCGCCTTCGTATTCCGCCCCGGTAGCCGCAGGCAAGTCGACGAAGCCTCTCAAATTCCTCTCAAGGACGATTGATCATGACCGGCGAGCATATCGACGAAGTGTCGGGCGTCCCTACCACCGGCCACGAATGGGATGGCATCCGGGAGCTCAACAACCCGCTTCCGCGCTGGTGGGTCATCACCTTCTACATCACCATTGCATGGGCGATCGGCTACTCCATCGCCTATCCGGCATGGCCGATGCTGTCTTCCGCGACCAAGGGTGTGATCGGCTATTCGAGCCGCAATAACGTCAAGAAAGAACTGGCCGCCGCCGAAGCCGCCAAGGCCAAATATGCCGCGGCGGTGGAATCGAAAACCGTCTCCGAGATTGCTGCTGACGATGCATTGCGCGGGTTTGCGGTAGCTGCCGGCGGCGCGGCATTCAGGGTCAATTGCGTGCAGTGCCACGGCTCGGGCGCGCAAGGGTCCAAGGGCTTTCCCAACCTCAACGACGACGACTGGCTTTGGGGCGGCAAGCCCGAGCAGATCCGGCAGACGATCACGCACGGCATCCGTTACGCATCCGACCCGGATACGCGCCTGTCGGAAATGCCGGCTTTTGGTGACATTATCACGGCCGATGAGATCGCCCAGGTCAGCGCCTACGTTGCCAGCCTGTCCGGCCTGGTCCTGGACGCAAGTCTGATCGAGCCCGGCGCCAATGTTTTCGCCGAGAATTGTGCCGCCTGTCATGGTGAGAATGCAAAGGGCAACAGGGAGTTCGGCGCACCCGACCTGACCGATGCGATCTGGCTCTACGGGTCCGGCGAAGCAGCCATAGCCGCGCAGGTCCGGGCGCCCAAACACGGCGTCATGCCGGCCTGGGTTGAACGTCTCGGCGAGACCAAGGTCAAAGAACTCGCAGTCTATGTCCATTCGCTTGGCGGCGGAGAATAGGAACGGAAGCCTATTCTCGCCCCCCCCCCCCCGCCAAGCGACGAGGCCCGGCGCGCGCCGGGCCTCGACACCATTCCGGCGTCCGGCGAATGACTTGCATTAACGCGGTGCAGTTCGCCATGCGGCAAAGCGGCAAACGGCCCTCGATCCCATCGCAGCCAGGGCGTCAGGTAATATATCCCTCGCTTGATTGCCATCACCCGCCACTTGAAGCGACGAAACCTGCCTGAAGCGCGCTTCGGGAAATCTTCTTGCGAGCGGCATAATTGCTCGCGGTGACGAGGGCTCCCTCGGCAACGCGTTCGGGCACTCGCGCATCGGTGCAGCCGTCATGACGACGCTCGTCTACCTCATACCAGCAGCTCTGTTCCTTGGCGCGCTGGGGCCGTCCGGCTTTCTATGGGCCTTGAGGAGTGGTCAATACGAGGATCTTCACGGGGCCGCTGAGCGCATCCTCATCGACCGGGACGACAAGCCGGAACGCTGACCCAAATCGCTGTGCCGACGACTGTGCGGATGCCGGTCGTCAGCCGAGACGGCTTGCTCGGGAACAACCTGCTGAGGCTCCATAGCTTGACGTAGATTTTTGAAAAGCCCCTGTCGCTCGAAGGACTGCGTCGCCCGGATTTGTCGTGTCTGGCTGATCCAGATCAGGGTTATCTCCTCATCGGCGTGGTTTCGTCGACTAGCCTTTCAAGGGAGAACGCATGTCTAACGGACAGTTTAGTCGTCACCATCAGCGTCTTGGCGGTTTTTGGTTTTTTTCATGGTAGTGGTCGGCTCCTTCAATGGATCGCGCCGCCGAACACCTCGGCGACCGGTCTGGATCAAAACCGACACGAAGAATGGCAAAAGCCAAAAGTCAGCCGGGGCGTTGGGGCGCGACGCGGCGGCCAGATTGTTCTCGGGACCGCAAACGCCGACCGCGATCTTCTGCGGCAACGATCAGATCGCCGGCGGCGCGTTCGACACGCTGCGCGAGATTGGCCTGGTAGGACCTGCCGTTGTCGCCATCGTCGGATTTGACAACTGGGACGTGATGGTGCTTGCGGCGCGGCCGCAGCTGACCAGCATCGATGTGAACCTGAACGGGCTCCGACGCGAGGCTGGTGACAGCGTGCCGGAGATGATCGCCGAATGGAGGCTGAGCGGCGTCAGGCGTCGGCCGTGTTCACTGGTCGTGCGGGCATCGTCGAAGCCGTGAGCACGCCAATGCACTTCATTGCAGGAACGGATGCGTTCGCATGAACGAGTTCAAGCCGGTTCAGTTCGTCGATGTCGCGCTGGAGGGGCAATTCTGGCGCGAGCGGCTGGAGACAGTGCTGACACGGACCATCCCCAGCCAGCACGTCCAGCTTGGCAAGCACGGTATCTTGCAGTCCCTGACACTGGCGAACCCGCCGCCGCTGAGCTCCCCGCGCAACCAGCGCAATTTCGTGCAGGTGTTCTGGGATTCCGACGCCGGCAAGTGGATCGAGGCGGCATCCTATGCGCTGTCACACAGGCCCGACGCCGACATCGAGGCCAGGATCGAAAAGATCGTCGACGATCTCGAGAACGCGCAGGCTCCCGACGGTTATCTGAACTGCTGGTACCTGCAGCGCGAGCCGGACAAGCGCTGGACCAACCTGCGCGACAATCACGAACTCTACAATCTGGGACATCTGCTCGAGGGCGGCATCGCCTACTTCCTCGCGACGGGCCGGCGCCGGCTCCTTGACATCCTTGAGCGCTATGTGGACCACGTGCGCAAGACGTTCGGTCCGAACCCCGGCCAGAAGCACGGCTATTGCGGCCATCAGGAGATCGAGCTTGCCCTCGTTAAGCTCTATCGCTTGACCGGAGAGAAAAAGCATCTCGAACTCGCGGCCTATTTCATCAACGAGCGCGGGCGCCAGCCTCACTACTTCGATCAGGAAGCGGCCGCACGCGGGGAGAGCCCTAGGGATTGCTGGGCGAAGAGGTATGAGTACAACCAATCGCAAAGGCCGGTGCGCGAGCAGACCAAGGTGGTCGGCCATGCCGTTCGGGCGATGTACATGTTTTCCGCCATGGCCGACCTCGCGGCGGAACTGAACGACGACAGCCTCAAGAAAGCATGCGAGGTGCTCTGGGCCGATGTCATGACCTCAAAGATCTACATCACCTCCGGCTTGGGTCCGGCTGCCGCGAATGAAGGCTTTACTGAAGACCACGACCTGCCGAACGATACGGCATATGCGGAGACCTGCGCCTCGGTAGCGCTGATCTTCTGGGCGCATCGCATGCTGCATCTCGATCTCGACGGCCGCTACGCCGACGTTATGGAACAGGCGTTGTTCAACGGCGCGCTGACCGGCCTGTCGCGCGACGGCGAGCACTATTTTTACTCCAATCCGCTGGACAGCGATGGGCGACACAGCCGATGGGCCTGGCACATATGCCCATGCTGCACGATGAATTCGTCGCGTCTCATCGCTTCGGTCGGAGGCTATTTCGTCTCGGCCAGCGAAGACGCAATCGCCTTCCATCTCTACGGCGGCATTTCGACGAACATCCGGCTCGCTACGGGAAATGTGTTCCTGCGGGAAACCAGCGCCTACCCATGGTTCGGCTCGATCAGGATCGAGGTCAGCCCTACCGTCCCTGCCGAGTTCGCCGTGAAGCTTCGCATTCCCGGATGGGTGCACGAAGCCGCAGCCTCGGTCGAGGGACATCCGATCGACGTGGAGGCATGCACCAGCAACGGCTATCTTTCGATCTCTCGTCTATGGAATGCCGGAGACACGATCACCCTCGAACTGCCGATGCCTCCCGAGCGCATCTATGCTCATCCCAAGGTCAGGCAAGACATCGGCCGGGTCGCGCTCAAGCGCGGGCCGTTGGTCTATTGCGTCGAACACGTAGACAATCCCGGGGGTCGAGTGCAGCAGCTCAAATTGCCGCGAGACGCCTGGATCGAAACGGAGGAACGGGGTGACCTCTTCGATGGCGTGGTCACGCTGACCGCCCCCGCCAAGCGCGTCGAAGACCAAGGCTGGGGAGACAGCCTGTACAGGAATGCGCCGCCCGTCGTTTCCGACTGCAGGCTAACCGCCCTGCCATACTATCTCTGGAACAATCGGGCGAAAGGCTCGATGCAAGTGTGGCTGCTGGAAGGCTGAATTCGGCGCTGTCGTCGCATGGAGAGGTCTCTTCTCAACTCAGGAATGCCGACAAGATGCAGTCAAGAAAAGTCTCGGATAGCATTTTCACTCGTCTCGGGGACGGTCCAGCGATCCGTGCCCTGGTTTACGAGTTCCACGACCTGATTGAAACCGGCCCTGCATACAATGGGGCATGGCGCTTCACCGGTCAGGAACCGCCGACGTGAGAATCTCGCTTGCTGGCTGGCTATCTGCCCGGCTGGGCGCACCCAAGGGCTGGTTCTATCAGCCGCGTCCGTGTTTGATGGGACTGCGTCCTTCGTTGGCGATCAATGCGGATCTCCCTGCCCGGCGGCTTAAGGCGATGCGGCGGACACTGGCACGCAGCGCAATCGAGCCACGGGTTGCGGCTCAACTTCACCAGCATCTCACGCAGATAGCCGACGCGATGGCGGCACGCTGATGGCCGGCTCCGACGACAGTTTCGACATCGTTATCGTCGGAGGCGGGCCGGTCGGACTTTCCTTCGCCGCGTCGCTTGCCCAGAGCGAGCTCAAGGTGGCAGTTGTTGAACAGCAGTCCTTGGAAAGACTTGCGAATCCGGCTTTCGACGGTCGCGAGATCGCGCTGACCTACGCCTCGATCAGAATCCTTCGCGAGCTCGGCGCCTGGGATGCCATCCCCGCTTCGGACAAATCACCACTTCAAGGCGCGCGCGTGCTCAACGGATCGAGCCCTTTCGCCCTGTGCTTCGATTCCCCCAGCGGATCTCGGGAGCCGCTCGGAGTTCTGGTCCCAAATTGTCGGATCCGCGATGCCCTGTTCAAGATCGTCCGCTTGCAGGATCATGCCCAGCTGCTGTGCGGCCACTCGGTCGTCGATGCAACAAACAGCCACAAAGGAGCAGTCATAACGCTCTCCGATGGCAGGCGGTTGACCGCTCGGCTTCTCGTTGCAGCGGATTCGCGGTTGTCCGCCACGCGCGACCTGTTGGGCATCGGTGCCGGCATCAATCGGCTTGCCAACTCGATGCTGATTTGCCGGGTAAGGCACGAGCGCGTCCATCACCAGATCGCAGTCGAATGGTTCGATCACTATCAGACGATAGCGATGTTGCCGCTCACGGAAGGCGTGTCGTCGCTGCTTCTCACTTTGCCCTCAAACGAGGCCGATAGACTGCTTGCTTTCGACGACGATTTGTTCCTGACGGAATTGACAAACCGGTGTCGAGAATGCCTCGGAAAAATGAGTTTGGCAAGCACCCGCCATAGCTATCCGCTCGTCACGACGTGGGCGCACAAATTCTGGGCTCCGAGCGCCGCACTCATCGGCGACGCTGCCATTGGCATGCACCCGGTGACTGCGCATGGCTTCAACATCGGCCTGAGCGGCCAGAAGCAACTCGCCCACAAAATTCTGGCAGCATGTCGCGAACGTCGCGACATTGCCGATCCCGACATGCTCCAGAAATACGAAAGCTGGCTTCGCCTGTCGGCGGCACCGCTCTATCATGCTACGAACATACTTGTCGGACTGTACTCAGGCGAGCACCCGGCGGCACGGCTTGCAAGACATGCGGGGCTTCGCTTTGCCCAATATCTTCCCTTTGTCCGCCATGGCATTTCGGCCATGCTTCGGCGGTGAGACCTCAGTCACGATACCGTCGACAAATCTGAGGTCGCGATCTCGCCCCGGGCTCCTCTTCTATCTCGCCGTCTAAGCGCGCGTCTTCATCTCTTGATACGCTGCACCCCTCGAAATTAGAGCGTATCGTGGATGTCGAGCGCCACCGTCTCGGGAGGGCGGCATCGGGTCGACAGCCACAGGTCGACCAGCACATCGCCGAGCCGGATGGCCGTCTTGAGCTCGGGCAGGTTCTCCAGCCGCGAGCATGTCGGCTGCGAACACAGGTCGAGCCCGCTGTCGGATAATCGTCCGCAGGCGAGCCTGAAGGCCGGTCGGTGCGCAGCCGGTCGAGATCGTTGGCATCCTCGTAGCCGCAGGCGATCGCAAAGATACGGGCGCGCAGGATGTCGGCCATGGCGTACCTCACCCGGTGCGGGTGGCTCGCTGCCGCAAGCCGGTCGGCTGGTCGCAAACGCCGCTCGGCGGCGGTCAGAAGCATGATGCCGCCATCCGATGTGATGCGTCCGCCATCAAACCGCGGCTGTGACCTTCTTGCGCCCGACGGCTGGAAAACACAATGACGGTCAACGCATCATCGGCCATGGCGAGTGTGGCTCGCGAGATCTGGTGGAAGGGTTGGTCAAAGCGGCAAAACCATTGTAAAATCAATGAGTTAATCTACTCAAGCCAGCCCCTTCAACACATTGTATGCATAGCGGGCAAGTTCAGGAAACCTCTAGAAAAGGCTGCTCAAAGGCGCCAGCCGAACGCCTTGATGTTACAGCCGAGGTCGTGCTTAGAGGAGCGAATGAATCGATTCGACTACCGGCCGGATATTGACGGCCTTCGCGCCTTAGCGGTTTCTGCTGTCGTCCTATTCCACGCAGGGTTCTCAACCCTTTCCGGTGGCTATGTCGGCGTCGACGTCTTCTTCGTGATCAGTGGCTATTTGATTACAAGGATAGTTGTTGAACGCGTGCGCGCGGGAACATTCAGCTTTTCCGACTTTTACGCCCGGCGCGCACGCCGGCTATTTCCAGCGCTATTTTCCACGATCTTTGTCACGTTCGTTTGTGCCGCATTCATCCAAGGGCCAGAGGACTTTCGCAGTTTTTCCGGCTCCGCCGCGATGGCGATCCTGTCGCTGTCGAACGTCTATTTCTGGATGCAAAGCGGCTATTTCGATGCAGCCGCAACGACCAAGCCACTCTTGCACACCTGGTCGCTTGCGGTCGAAGAACAATTCTATTTGATCTGGCCAGCCATCATCGCCGCCTTGGTGCGGAAGGGCCGACTGGCCCTCATGGCTGTGGCCGTGTTTGGTCTCATCAGTTTCACGGCGTGCCTTTTGGCTATGCGCTTTGACCTGACGGGCGCATTCTTCCTGACACCGTTTCGCATATTTGAGTTTGCCTGCGGAGCCGCCCTTGTGTGGGCCAAGACGCCAGGGCGTCTGTCTTCCGACATTGCTTACACGACCGGTGGCTTGGCAGTCCTTTACGCCATTCTTCAGTTCGATGCCGGTACGTCGTTCCCAGGATGGCATGCGGCGCTCCCCACTCTAGGGACCGCGATGATGATCTACGGCGGGCGCAACGCCGTCGCTGCCTTGCCGCTTAAAACGGCACCGGCGCTATTGCTTGGCCGAGCCAGCTATTCGATCTATCTCGTGCACTGGCCCATCGTCGTCTTTTGGCTCCATGCAACCGGGCGCGACCTCGACACGTTCCAGGGCGCTGCCGCCATCGCTTTATCGATACTGCTTGGCTACTTGCTGCATAGTTTCATCGAACGTCCGCTAAGATACTCCCATGCCTTGCAGGGCTGGCGGCTGGTGACGATCTGCGCTTCGGCCACCGCGCTGATTGTTGCACCGTCATGGCAAAGCTGGGCTACAAAAGGCTGGACTTGGCGATTGCCAGAAGCGCTTCGCGGTGTGAACAGCTACGATCTAGATGCTCTCATGAAATACGTATGGTCGAATCACATCCGCCTACGCAGCAATACCTTTAAGCCTGGCAGAAAACATATCCTTATCGTGGGGGACAGCCAGTCCGCTGATTTTACCAACATCCTCGTGGAAGGAAACCACGAGCGGAACGTCGACATAGTCACCTATGCGTTCAACTATGGCTGCAACATTCCGTATGCCGATGATCAGCAGTATTGGGACCAAGATAATATCTACACCACCTCAGACCCTTCCCTTGAGGAGCAATGCAAAGAGAGAAGCAACGCGCTCCTTTCCAGCTCCGAACTCAAAAAGGCGGATGTGGTTATCGTCGCGTTCCTATGGGAACGATACGGTGCGAAGCGCTTGCGTGCTGCCGCCGACAAAATTGAGTCAATGAGCCCAGCTCGCGTATTTGTCCTAGGTAGAAAGAACCTCCTCAAGAGCAGCATCGATTTCGTTAACATGAACGGGAAGTTGGACGGGCTCGGGAGCTTGGCTGCGCGTTTTAAGGCTTCCGACACTCTCTTTATAAACAGCATGCTGGCTCAGCAATTTGGCAATCGCTATCTGGACATCTTTTCATCAGTTTGCCCCGACCAGGATAAGTGCGTGGTGCTAGATGAAAAGCAACACCCCATTTTCTATGATCCGGCTCACCTGACCCAGAGCGGTGCACGATACTTCGCCAAGCACGCCGCTCGAAAGCTCATCGATCTCGCCAACTTGTGAGCAAGATTGGCATGGGCCGTGTTGTCTTGTACACATTCTCGGCCACATTAGTCTCGCCAGCAGCAGGAGCACCGCCGGTGGATTGCCAAACGCAATGCTGCCTAACCGAGGCCCGCTACAGCGGATGACCATAGCCAGAGGAGATTGGAGCCGCTCGTGGTGAGTGTGGCTCGCGAGAGTTGGTAGAAGGTTGGCCTAAGCGACCGAATCCTACGCCAATCTTCTCCCGACACGCTGTGATGACGGGCTAGCGGGCCTCGGCAGTGATTTCTTGGCTGAACGATTCCAGAAAGCTGTACCCAGCTGAATAGTTAACCCGTCCTTCAGTGGGCCTGCATAGGCTTGCGCTGCGACGAAATCCTCGGAAGCAAGCTAGCCCGTCCATGGACCTGAAGAAAGAAGACACGCTGGAGGCCAGAATCCGTCAGGATCAGCTTGCTGACCTGAGGGCCGGTCTCTTCGTGTCAATGCCGATAAGCGCTATCCTATCGGGCCTAATATTGACGGTGCAGGCCCTTTCTGGCGGCGGCTTTGGCGCCGCGATCTGGTTCCTGGTCATCAATGCGACAAATGTCGGCCGCCTTGCACTCGCCCGTTATCAGCTAAAACTTAGAGAGACGGGGCACCAGGACGATCTGACAGGGGTTTCGCAGCGGCTTCGCTGGTTTGGCATCCTTGCTCTTCTGGCAGGGATTGCCTGGTCCTTTCTTGCCGTCCTCACTGATGGATACACGACACCTCACGCACCGCTGCATCTGATTATTCTGGCAGGCATTTCAGCTGGTGCGGTTACATACGGCAGTTCATACGCCGCCGCAGCGATCAACTTCATCGCACCCCCGCTCCTCGTCGCAGCCGGGTGCCTGCTCGTGAAAGGCAACTTTGAAGACTACATTCTTGCTTTCACCGTTCTGCTCTTTCTGGGCGGCCTGGTTCGAGCCTCGCTTGTTGGACAAGCGCGCTTTCGCGACGCGAGCCGCCTGAGGCATGAGGCCGAGCGGTTCGCGGGGGAAATGGAGGCCAGTTCCAGGCAGGACCACCTGACCGGCCTTCTCAACAGGCGCGGCCTCGAACACGCTATCGGTCGGTTCGAGACTGCAGACGGCCCCTTCGTTGTAATGCTGATTGATCTGGACGGGTTCAAATCCGTCAACGATACCTACGGTCACAGGACCGGCGATGAGCTGCTTGTCAGGATCGCGCGCCGGATAGAGGAGGAAGCACCGGAAGGCTCAACGCTCGCCCGCATCGGCGGCGATGAATTCGTGCTGTTTTTTCCCTCACTCAGGAGTTCGCTTTCTGCCAGTAATCTCGCATCCAATATAATAGCCAAAGTTGCCCGCCCCTATCCTGAGGTCGCGTCCGTGCGGGTCGGGGCATCGATAGGAATATACTTGGCTGAGAGCCCGGGGCTGACGGAAATGTTGTTGCGGGCGGATGTCGCCCTCTACACAGCCAAGCGTCGTGGCAGGAACGAATTTTGCCTTTTCGATGCCGAACTCGACAGGGAACTGCAACGCCGCCAATCCATCGAACGCGACCTTCATTCGGCGATAAAGACGAGAAGCCTGGGGCCTTGGTTCCAGCCCATCGTGAAACTCGACACTGAGGCCGTGATCGGTTTTGAAGCCTTGCTAAGGTGGTCCCATCCGATTCATGGTGCCATCTCTCCACCCGAAATCATCACAGCCGCACGCCAAACCGGGATGCTTCAGCTGCTGACCCAAACGGTGTTCTCCGACTGTTGCGCTCTTATCGACGGCTTGGTGAAGGCTGACCGTCGTGATCTTCGTGTGGCGATGAATGTTTCACCGCGCGAACTGGAAGCCGGCGATATCGACGACATGGTTCTGGATGGTCTGGCGGCAAAAGACCTCCCTGCAACGATGTTCGAAATCGAGATTACCGAAGAATCCCCAGTGGATCCGGACAGAGTGGATGAAAAGCTCGGACGCCTTTCACATGCCGGCATTTCCATCGCGCTCGATGACTTCGGCACCGGCTTTTCCACCTTGGCATCGCTCAAGGACAGTCGGATACGCAAGGTGAAAATAGACCAGGGCTTCGTTCGCGGCCTGGCCAGGTCCCGAGAGGACCGGCTGCTTGTCAAAACGGTCATCGATCTTGGCAGGACGCTCGGCATCGAGGTCATGGCCGAGGGCGTCGAAACAGAGGCGGATCGGCAAACCCTGCATAAGCTTGGCTGCAGAACCGCTCAAGGGTTCCTGTTCTCCAAGGCGGTGCCTCTGGGCCAGGCGCTCGATTTGGCGGCAAAAGAGCACGCGAAGGAGCCGTGACCGGCACCCGCCGTGCCGTCTCTCACGGCCGTTGCGCTCGTGAGTGTATCGAGACTTCCCTGTTTGAAAGCGTGATAGTCCGCGCTGTGCGTCAGTGTCACGAACCGAATAGTTTGCCGCAAAAGTCCATCAAGTCATTGATATAAAACGATAATTTTCGGAGGTTCGCCTCAAGCATTCTGGATAGCATGCAATAGTTTGCCTCAACCCGAACGCGTCAAAATGCCTTTCTGAAGCAATGCCAAAAGAAAACCCGGCGAAAAGCCGCGTTCATCTGGTCGGGAGTTCGCTATTCGATCAGAGCCTGGGTAGCGACGAACGATGGTAAAAGCTGGAACCGATAAGATCTCGATCCATCGCCAGTGGAATGCCAACTAGCTGCTTTTTCAGGCGGTTGAAATGAATAATTAAGAAACGCATCTACCATCCACGGATTAGAAAGTGCTAAACTAATGGTCGGCCACGCGGTCAATGACCGGTAGCCTGAGGCACCCCAGAATGCCGACCGATATCGAGAAAATGTCCACGGAGATCGCGAGTAGCACGTCATTCGACGGCTATTCGCTGTGGCGCATGCAGAAGGACGTAAACAATCAGATTTTTGCCCTCGAAAGGAACCAGTTCCCAGTACCGATCGAACTGGCGAGGCTGAGAGCCATCATAGCCAAGGCGCGAGAATTTAGGCAAAGCCGCGGCCGTTCGCGCGAGGCGAATACGAGTACTCGTCCGCCGGAAATCGTCACGGCGCAAGCGGCCAAAAGCTTCGACGTGTTCGACTTCGTGGACCACTACCGGGCGCTGGGTGGGCTGCGGTTGGCCGTAGACATTGGGTTAGCGATCAAAGTTAGACAATGGAACAAGGACACGCCGGAAGCCGAGGATTTCTGGACGCGAGGCTGGACGGCACTCGACCCGGGACGGCAATCTGATATTGCCCGGGCCCTGCTTGTTCGGGGGCGCTACTGACTTCGAACTCATCAACTCTTGGCGGCGCGGTCGGCGATTGCGAGGCAGCGGCACGATATCGTCGACTTTGCCAGAGCTTGGCCAACTTATCGCTGAGACACAGTAGCGCACCACCGAAGCGATTTCACATTTACTTTGATGGCTCTCGTAGCGTAAGTGGCATAAAGTCAAATTTGGGTATATCCAAAGAGATCGAAATCGGATTTGAACAATTGATTTATTCTACGAATACTTGACGAAGACATCTGTGCTGCGTACCTATATCGATCGCCTTCGGGAAATTTCCTAGAGACGTTTTCGTTGATCTGCTCCGGAAAATCAATGTCCACGAAGCGGCAGAATGCAGCGAAATCAGTTTCGAATTCTTCTACTTTCCCAACGAAGTCGACTGCCTGGATAGCATTATAGTGGATCCAGTAGTTCGATGGGTGAATAGGCAGGCTCGTATTTCGCCCCACATCGAAAACTTCGTAATCTTGCAATAGTTGAATCCAGAGGTCGAAGTCATAGCGCGCCTCAACGCCTGCCGACAAGGAAAGAAGCCCTGGAAGAAACTCCGCGACGAGGTTGTCCAGCCATGCACTTTCTTGCAGCGAAGTATCCCAAAAACAGCCGGGTCGACGGCCCACCTTTGAAGCAGGCCGTCTGTTTGTTTGAATGAGGCAGCTTTTGGGTATTTGTCACCAAACTATGGGGTTGGCGACAGTTAGCCGGCGAACAGTTCCTTGTAACCGGTCGTCACCATCCAGTTCGCCCGGTCGATATGGCTGCGAAGCGCCTTGCGGGCGCGGACCGGTTCAAGGGCCGGGTCGATGCCGAGAATAAGATCGGCCATCTCCTCTTCGCCGGCATCGTCGGCGCAGGCGTCCAGGATCCGCAGGTAGATCGTGAAATGCTCCCTGTCGTAGCTCGTGAGGCTCTCTGCCCAGGGGACTTCGTCGCGCAGAGTTGAGTTTCGAGTCTCATCTGTTCCCGTTGATCGATTCATGTCTGCTGCGAACCTCGCCTGTTGAGCGCTGGATGCAACGCAGAATATCCCAAAATGGGATAATCCGAACCGGGATTAGTCGCTGAGCCGGTCTTTACCCGACCGGTTCGCCTACATGCCCAAATCTCTTCGATCGCCCCGCCACCAGCGGTTTCTGGCCCAGCTGGTTTCGCTGCGCAAGGCCAAAGGCCTGACCCAGGCGCAGGTGGCTGACAAGCTTGGTCGTCCGCAATCCTTCGTGGCCAAGTACGAGGGCGGAGAGCGGCGTCTCGATGTCATCGAGTTTCTCGACGTAACTGCGGTGCTTGACGCTGATGCGTGCGAGATTCTGTCCAGCCTGAGGTCCTAGCGGGCGCCCGCGCGCCTGACGGCTCGCGCCGGGTGCTCGTGAACCGAGCCCGCTTTTCTTCGCCAAGCTCAGGCGGTCTCGGCCATTCGGCTTCGCCCCCTGCCGCGGGCAGCCTGTCGGCTGCTGACGGTCGCCGGCCAGGCGGCCGGCGCGGTCTGTCTTTTGGCCTTTCCCGGCGGCGCGCGGTGGGCGGCTCTCCCTTCTAGGCCCGCCGCGGCATCCCGCAACCCTTCGCTCAGGCTTCGGGTCCTCCTCTTCGTTCCGGTCCTTCGGATGCGGTCCGCCTTCGACGGCGGGCCTTTCCGGTCGCGACTCGCCGCCCACCCCGCTTCCGGGGAAAGGCGCGCGATTGGCGAGAGGAGGATAAAACGATGCGTGCAAATAGTAAGCGTTCCGCCAGCGGAAAGGCTGGCGCAGGCAAGGGCGGGCGCTCGGGCGCCAGCCTTTATCAGGAGATCACCGACCGCATCATTGCCGAACTGGAGCGCGGCACCGTGCCATGGGTCAAGCCATGGGGGAGCGCAAAGGCCGGCCTTGGCCTGCCGAGGAACGCGGCCACCCAGCGCGCCTATTCCGGCATCAATATCCTGATCCTGTGGGGCGCGGTCATCGAGCGCAGCTACCCCTGCCAGAACTGGCTGACCTTCAGGCAGGCGCTTGGCCTTGGCGGTAATGTCAGGAAGGGCGAGCGCGGCACGACCATCGTGCATGCCGACCGCTTTGTTCCCAAAGACGAAAAAGAACGCGCAAAGACCGATGGCGACGAACCACAGGCCGTGCCGTTTTTGAAGCGCTTCACCGTCTTCAATGTCGCGCAGTGCGATAACCTGCCCGAACATCTCCATGCCGCCGCCGAGCCGCTGCCCGAGCGCGAGATCGTCCCGCAGGCCGAGGCTCTTATCCGCAGAAGCGGCGCGGATTTCAGGATCGGCGGCGACCGCGCTTTCTACATGCCGGGCAGCGATACCATTCAGGTGCCGCCGCAGCCGGCGTTCCTTCACCAGATCGACTACTACCGCACCTGCTTTCACGAACTTGGTCACTGGACCGGCCACCCGACGCGGCTTGCGCGCGACCTCTCCGGTTCCTTTGGTTCCAAGACCTACGCGCGCGAGGAACTGGTCGCCGAAATCACTGCCGCCTTCGTCTGCAGCAGTCTCGGCATCGAGCCGACCGTGCGTCATGCCGATTATATCGGCTCATGGATGAAGGTGCTGCGCGAGGACAACCGCGCCATCTTCCGCGCCGCCAGCCACGCCTCCAAAGCCGCCGATTTCCTGCTTGGCCGTAACGCCGATGCCGAAGGCGCGGACCTCCGGGAGATCGCGGCATGAGCGCGCGATCCCGACATGCCCAGAGCGAAACGACAAGGCGAGGCGAGCAGACGCCTATTCACGGCGTCCGCCCGCTCACCATGCGCGCTCCGCTTGCCCTTCTGATCGGCGCGCCGATGCGCCCGCGCGCGGCGCAGAAGCCGCGCGCAACCAACCTCGACCTGTTCTGACGAGGAGCTATCACCATGATCCTGATCACCGATGAACTGCGCGCCCGGCTTCTCGCCAATGGCGCAGCCGACACCGAAACCGACCATGCCCCCGTGGTGAAACTGTTCGACCCAACCGGGCCGGCGACCTGGCTCCTGACCGAACTCGACGCCGACGGCGACACACTCTTCGGCCTTTGCGACCTCGGTTTCGGATATCCGGAACTCGGCAGCGTCAGCCTTGCCGAGCTTGAAAGCGTCAAGGGGCGGCTTGGTCTCGGCATCGAGCGCGACCTCTATTTCAAGGCGCGGTTTCCGCTCTCCGTCTATGCCGAGGCGGCGCGCATCGCCGGCCACATCACCGAGGCCGAGCGGCTTCTGCGACAGGCAGTAGGCGCCCTTTCAAACAACCCCGATCCCGAGCTTCCGCCCGACGCGGCGGAACCAGCGCGTCGATAGGCGCAAAACCGTCCCCGCCGCGCCGGCCCTCGGCCTCTGCGGCGGGGACAACCTCAACCAAAGCGAAGGAGCAAAACCATGCAGCTTGCCCACATTCCTCTCGACCGACTGAACATTTCCGCCGTCAACATGCGCCACCGCAAACGCGCGCCTGATATCTCCGACATCTTGCCGTCCGTCCGCGCGCGCGGCGTCCTTGTGCCGCTTCTGGTGCGGCCCAACGGATCGCCTGAAAGCTTCGAGATCGTTGCCGGACGGCGGCGCTATTTCGCGGCGAAGTCTGTCGCCGATGAGCGCGGCGAGGCCGAGCCTTTGCCCTGCGCCATCATGGAAGACGGCGACGACGCCGATGCGCTCGAGGCCTCGCTGATCGAAAACATCGCCCGGCTCGATCCCGACGAAGTCTCGCAATGGGAGACGTTTTCGCGGCTTATCAGCCAGGGTCGCACCGTTCCCGACATCGCCGCGACCTTTGGCATCACCGAGCTGATGGTCAAACGCATTCTGGCGCTAGGCGACCTCTTGCCCAAAATCCGCGAAGCCTATCGGCGCGAGGAGATCGACGCCGAGACCGCGCGCTATCTCACCATGGCCTCGAAAGCGCAGCAGAAGGACTGGCTGGCGCTGTTTGCCGATCCCGAACAATACGCGCCGCGCGGTTACCAGCTGAAACAGTGGCTGTTCGGCGGCCAGTCGATTTCCACCACGGTGGCGCTGTTTGCCATCGAGGATTATCCCGGCCTGACCGTCTCCGATCTGTTCGGCGAGGACAGCTATTTCGCCGATGCCGACCTGTTCTGGCAAAGGCAGAACGAGGCGATTGCCGCCAAACGCGACGCCTATCTGGAAGCCGGATGGTGTGAGGTGGTCGTGCTGGAACCGGGGCAGCATTTCCATTCATGGGACCACGAAAAGACGCCCAGGAAGAAGGGCGGCAAGGTCTTCATTGCGGTTACGCATCGCGGCGCGGTCGAGTGTCACGAGGGCTGGCTGTCGCGCAAGGAAGCCCGGCGCGCCCGCGAGA
The DNA here is from genome assembly GCF_007830515.1 of Mesorhizobium tianshanense. Lineage (GTDB taxonomy): Bacteria > Pseudomonadota > Alphaproteobacteria > Rhizobiales > Rhizobiaceae > Mesorhizobium > Mesorhizobium tianshanense. The sequence goes on along the minus strand of NZ_VLKT01000044.1, from coordinate 32,015 downwards.
ACAGCGAGGGCGGCGAGAATCCCGAAACGCCCGACAAGCCGTCGCGTCCGGAACTCACCGGCCCGATGCAGAACTATGTCGATCTGCATCGCCATGCCGCCGTGCGCGCCGCCATGCTCGACCGTCCGGGCGTCGCCCTGCGCCTCATGGTGGCGCACGCCATCGCCGGTTCGGGCTTGTGGCAGGTGCGGCCCGAGCCGCAACGCGCGGCCAACGAGACGGTGGCCGCAAGCGTTGCAGGCTGCAAGGCCGAAGCCTCATTCGCCGAAAAGCGGCGCGAGGTTCTGGCCCTGCTCGCCGTGCCGGACGAGGATGGCAGGGTCGCCGGCGGCAATGGCGACGCCTTCGCCACGGCGAGCGTCTTCGCCCGGCTTTTGGCTCTCTCCGAGGATGACGTCATGCGCGTTTTGGCCATCGTCATGGCCGAAACACTCGAAGCCGGCAACGCCGTCATCGAGGCGCTCGGCAACCATCTGAATGTCGACATGGGCGCATGGTGGCAACCGGATGACGCCTTCTTTGACTTGCTGCGCGACAAGGAAATCGCCAATTCGATGCTCGCCGATGTCGGCGGCAAGCATGTCGCCGACGGCAATGTCGCCGAGAAGGTCAAGACGCAAAAGAAGATCATCCGCGACTTCCTCTCGGGCGAAAACGGCCGCAGACAAGTCGAGGCCTGGCTGCCGCGCTGGATGAAATTCCCGGTTGAAAGCTACACGGATCGAGGCGGCTTCCGCACCGCCGATCAGTGGGCCAGAGTGCAGGCGTTGTTCGCCTCCGAATGAGTCAATCACGCCGAGCGGCGGCTCTTTCGAGTGCCGCCGCTTGACGCCCCTCGCGGGCGGCGCCGGCTGCATTTGACCGTCTTTCGGGCGCGCACCGCGCGAGAAATCCCGACGCCAAATCGACGCCATTCGGCAGCCCTGTATCACGCCGGTTTGCTGCTGAGGGCGCCAGAAGCATGGGCACATCTGCCGATGTGGGACCGGCATCCGCGCTTCGCAAACCCGACACCCGCACGCCGCCTCCTTGTCGTGTCACCGGACAGCGCGACCTGTCTCCACGCGTCTCCAAGGACCATTTCCCTGCGGCTGGCTTGTTGACCTATGGGCGGGTCCGATCGCCCGAAACCCTCGCCGCCAGCTTTTTTCCCCGCCGCCTGCGGCGGCTTCCTCGCGCCGCTTCGCTTCAAAAAAGCTGCCCGCTCGGGTCCTCCGCTGCCGCTGCGGCCCTGTTCGGGTTCGGGCGGTCCGGACGCGCCCATCACGGTCCGCCATCGCAGGGGAATGGTCCCCGGCGACAGCAAAAAAGGAGACTTCAAATGACCGCGATCGGTTACGTCACCAGCCAAGAAAACGGCGGCTACAAGGGCCAGCTCAAGACGCTCAGCGTCCGCGCCGACATCGACATCGTGCCCAATCAGGCCAAGAGCGCCGACAACCATCCCGACTTCCGGGTGCTGACGCAAGGCGTCGAAGTGGGTGCGGGCTGGATGCGCACCGGCGAGACCTCCGGCAAGGACTATGTGAGCCTGTCGATCGCCGCCCCCGAGTTTGGTCCGCGCAAGCTCTACGCCAATCTCGGCCGCGCCGCCGGCCAGGACGATGACGACACCTACGCCATCATCTGGAACCCCGTCGACTGAACGGCCGAACTCGAGCCTCGCGCCGCAAGCGGCGCGGGGCTCTGTCATTGCGAAGCAGGTCCGCCCAAAGGGGCGGCGAAAACTCGTCCCCCGACTCTTCGCCCGTCCCCGAGACGACCTTGCTCGCCGATCCTCGCCTTCGCTTCTCCTGAGCGAAACGAGGATCATCATGGACGAAAACGAACGCGCGGCCCGCGCCAAGAAGGGCAGTCCGTTTCTCAGCACCGCGCAAGCCGCCTTCTATATCGGGCTCTCCCAGCGCACGCTGGAAAAGATGCGGCTGACCGGCAACGGCCCGAAATTCCGCAAGCATGGCCGCTATGTCCGCTATCACATCGACGAGCTCGACGACTGGTCGAAGGGACACCCGCAGGACTTGCGCTCCGAGGATGGCGAGGCCAGCTGCGGCTCCGCCGGCGAGGGAGGCCGCCCATGAGCCGGCGCCCTTCCATCCGTCTGATCGGCAGCCGTCTGTGGCGCGTCCGAGCACGCAAAGTGATCACCACTGCCGCGATTGGCTTGGCCTTGGTCGGCTTTGCCACCTTCGTTAGACCATCGCCTTGGCTGGTCTGGAACGCCTCGGCAAGCGCGCACGTCGGCCTTTATCGCATCGCGGCTGGATCACCGGCTCGCGGCGATCTGGTGCTCGCCCACCCGCCAAAATCGGTTTCCGATCTCGCCGCCGAACGCGGCTATCTGCCCCGCAATACTCCGCTGGTCAAGCGCCTTGCCGCGCTGCCCGGCGAGCATGTCTGCGCCTTCAACGACGCGATCATCATTGGCGGCGAGATCGTCGCACATCGTCTCGCAACCGACGGCCAAGGCCGTTCGCTGCCATGGTGGAACGAATGTCGACAGCTCGCTGATCACGAGGTCTTCCTGCTCGGCGGCGACAAAAATCGCTCCTTCGACAGCCGCTATTTCGGGCCGGTGCCGGCCGCAAATATCATCGGGAGGCTCGCGCCGCTATGGACCGAGTGACCCTCCTGATGCTCGGCATGATCGCCATTGCGCCATGCGCCTGTTCCGCCTCGACCGGCGCTGAGCCGGTCGACATCTCCCATAGTCCGCAGCTTCAACGATGGCAGGAGTTCACAGCGGAAGCAAGCAGACGCTTCCGCATTCCCCAGGCCTGGATTCACGCCGTCATGGATGCCGAAAGCAGCGGCAAGACCACGCTCGACGGCCGCCCCATTACCTCACGCGCCGGCGCCATGGGCCTCATGCAGGTGATGCCCGGCACCTATGAGGAGCTGCGCGTCGAGCACGGTCTGGGCACCGATCCGCACGATCCGCGCGACAATATCCTGGCCGGAACCGCCTATCTGCGCGCCATGTATGTCCGTTTCGGATTCCCTGGCCTGTTTGCCGCCTATAACGCCGGACCGGAGCGTTACGAAGACCATTTGAAGCGCGGAAAGCCGCTGCCAAAAGAGACCGTTGCCTATCTCAGACAGCTCAAGGCGACGGGGGTGTCGGCCGCCGACATGAACGAGTTCAAAGGCGAATCTGTCGCTCCAAAAAAGCAAAACGCTCCTTCCGGACGCTCGCTGTTCTTCCTCCATGATGGTGTTCGCGCCGGCGAAAGCAACGGCGATCTCTTCGTGCCGCTCGGGAAGGGTGGTGCGCGGCCGAACAAGCCGGATCGTTAGCGATGTGCGGGGCGGGGGTGTCCGGGAGGGGAGGGCGTAGCGGGCGGAAGTGGCGAGCGGTGTGGCGAGCGGTAAGGCGAGCGGTAAGGCAAGATAAAGGTACCGCCTCCAGGAGGCGGTCAAGTGTCTGTCTGCACATCGTTTTTCCAGGAGGCTGCCCTCGGCACCTGGAGGCTGCGGTACGCAAACACCTGATCTCGCTACAACTATCCGGGAGGCTGGCGTGAAGGATGACGAGTTCAGGCCGAGGCTCGGCAAAATTGGGTCGCGCGGCTCGAAAGCCGGCAAACGCTACGCGGCCCAGATTCGGGGGGCGATCAACAGAGCCGGCGGCAAGCCCCTGCGCGGCGGGCGCTTCAGCGGAAGCCGGACAGGGCGTGGCGGCGCGGCGGCTGTGCTGCTCAAATCGCGCGACAGGTATGCTGCCTTTCGTCAGCGCCGGGTGATGGTGAAGGCGCGCATCATCAGGCTGGCCGGCAAGGGCATGGACGGAGCCCGTGCGCATCTGCGCTACGTCCAGCGCGACGGTGTTACCCGGGAGGGTGAACCCGGCAGGCTCTACGGCTCAGACAGTGACCGCGTCGACGGCAAGGCCTTCCTCGATCGTGCCGGCGGCGACCGGCATCAGTTCCGCTTCATCGTCGCACCCGAAGACGGCATCGAGTATGACGACCTCAAGCCGCTCACGCGGCGCCTCATGGCGCAGATGGAGGAGGACCTCGGCACCCGGCTCGATTGGGTCGCCGTTGATCATTTCAACACCGGCCATCCCCACACCCACATCATCGTCCGCGGCAAGGATGACCGCGGCGAGAATCTCGTCATCGCGCGCGAGTACATTTCCTCTGGCGTGCGAGAGCGGGCGGCCGAACTGGTAAGCCTCGACCTCGGACCCCGAACTGACCGCGAGATCGAGCAGCGCCTGCGCCAGGAAATGGAGCAGGAGCGCTTCACCAGCATCGACCGGCAGCTGCTCAGCATGCGCGAGCACGACGGACTAGTGTCGCCGGACGGCCGCGACGCCTTTCGCCAGACGCTGCACCAGGGCCGCCTGCGCAAGCTGGAGCGGTTGGGCCTCGCCGAGGAGATCAATCCCGGCCGTTGGCGTCTGAACGCTGATCTTGAGCTCACACTGCGCCGCATCGGCGAACGGGGCGACATCATCAAGATCATGCACCGCGAACTCACAGGCAAGGGACTCGCCCGCAGTGCGGCCGATTATGCTGTCCACGATCGACGTGAAGAGTCCGCCCAACCTGTTATTGGCCGCGTTGTCGCGCGCGGACTAGCCGCCGAGATCAACGACCGGCATTACCTCATCGTCGATGGCGTGGATGGCAGAACCCATTACATCGAAATCGGCAAAGGCGAGGCCACCGAACCGACGTCCGACGGCTGCATCATGCGTGTCACGCCGAGGAACACTGAACCCCGGCAAGTCGACCGCACCGTCGCCGAGATCGCCGCCGCCCATGATGGCCGCTACAACATCGATATCCATCTGAGGCATGATCCTTCCGCCACCGAACCCTTTGCCGAAACGCACGTCCGGCGCCTTGAAGCGATCCGCCGCACGACTGGCGGCGTGGAGCGCGAGCCGGATGGTACCTGGGTTATCGCGCCGGATCATCTCGAGCGGGTCGCTGAGTACGTGCGTCAGCGGGCCAAGGTCGAGCCTGTCACGGTCGAGAAGCTCTCCTCATTGACGCTGGAGCAACAGATCGGTTTCGACGGCGCCACATGGATCGACCGAGAGTTGGTGTCTGATAGACCTGAAACTTTGCACAGCTCGGGCTTCTGCCGTGAGGTGCGGGAGGCGCAAGCCCGCCGGCGGCAGTGGTTGATCGCGCAAGGCCTCGCGAGTCAAGAGCAGGACCAGATCGTCTACCGCGCCAACATGCTTTCGATCCTGCGCCAGCGCGAGCTGAACCGTGTCGCCGGCCAAATTTCGCAGGAACTTGGTCTGTCATATGCTGAAGCCAAGACTGGAGAGCGAATAGAAGGCACGCTCCGCCGCTCCGTCGAGCTCGCCAGCGGAAAATACGCCGTCATCGAGAAATCGCGCGAGTTCACAATGGTGCCATGGCGGCCTGTGCTTGACCGACAAATCGGCAAGGAGGTGTCCGGGATCATACGCGGGGAGGGGATTTCCTGGACCGTCGGACGGCAAAGGAGCGGGCCCAGCGTGTCGTGACAACGGCAATGGTGCCGTTTGCTCTAGAAGAGGCATTCTGCCCAATGCTCGCGATCGGTACTTTCGGCAGGAATGCTCTCCTCCGCGGGCTGAACGAAACTGTGAACTATGAACTGCCGATCCCCCTCGAAACTACGCCACAGCCAACTATCAAGATTCGAAAGCGCGACCGCGAGCGGGCTGAGCGCATCCGATTGGCCGCCGGGCCGAAGCCATCCCTCAGAGAACGTGCTGTCGCACTCGCCCGCGAAAAGGGTGAAGTGCGAACGTGCGACCTAACTGACATTGGAGTTCCCGCTGTTATCTGGCCCGAATGTGCGACGAGGGCCTGCTCATTAGGGTCGGCTACGGCATCTATCGCGCCACCGATCAGGAGGTGGCATGATCCGATCTTGGCCAATTCCCGGAGAATGGCAATGTCTGCAGCGGTTCGATCGCGCGAATGGAAGCTTTGGCGAGAAATCGGCGACACGGCCATGAGATCCATGTCTGTTCAATGATGGATGGGATAGATTCTTAAGTAAAATCAGGTAGTTACTGGATGTTGTGTGCAAAAAACGCACGCGAAAGTTCTGCTTCTCTTCTTTTTTCGTTCCCACGACGAAGCCGCCAACAGCCCTTTTCGGACGTTCTTTTGCCGACGATATTGACCGCCCCTATGCTGATGTTCGCCGAGATATCCGTGAACCTTATTGCCCGCTGCCGCGTCCTGCCTTGATCGTTGCGGGGATGCTCGATGCTCGATTTCAGCACGGACAGCATCGTACCCCGGTTATCCGGAAAGACCACCACGTAGCCAAGGGCGTGGGCAGGCAGAGTTCACGCTATGACTGTCGATTCCATTGTGAAACTGCGATACAAATTTACTGCCGAAATTTCCAATAGAGATATCGGAAACGCGCAGGTTGGGGATTATCATAGCCGAGTGAAATACTATAATCCCGCTCCGCCGACATTCGTTTGTCGGTGTAATTTATTTCATATCCAAGGTGTTGAACTAGACGAGCGTAGTCATCCACGCGATACATAAACCTCGCCACCGTGTGAACCGAATACCTCAGGTATGGCTCAGGTGAGCCATATAGAAGCTGCACACGCTCCCTCAGGAAGCGATATGCCATGAAATCCGTAAAATAGAACTCATAGTAGACCTTGCCGATTAGCGAGTAGAATCTCGCTTCGCTGCTATGCTTCTTGAGCCACAGATTAACAGCGCTAAACGCTGAGGGCAATTTTTGGGTGACGGCATAGAAATCCGGGCTCCAGTACCCTTTAGTTAGGCAGACGCAATAGACCTTACGACCTTGGAAGACATCAAAAGCCCGCAGCCGTATCATGTGACTGCACTCACAATGATGACGGCCAGAACGATGACGACAAACGCAACTACGCCCAACCGGCCTTCGGCGCTGCCATCGAGCAACTTTGCGATACGAATTGAAATCTTGGGTTCGGACATCGACACACCTCTCCATTAAGTTGGTGAAATCGACGCCCCACGGGTATGTGTATGGAAGGCGGCCATCTTGGCAAGAAAATTCGCCTGCAAAAATATTCTCGTAACCAACTGTAATGTCAATACAATCACTCTGTGTATCCGTTTCCAGTTCAATTATGGCTGAAAGGTGGCGAATCCACCCTTTTTGGCGTAGTAGCTCTGGCCTGGGTGACGTTGCCCGCCCCAGATGCGCTCGGTTTAAACTGGACTCCATCAAGAAGAGACGGAGATGACGAAGAGCCGTGCCGAAGGCGGAGTTGTGCCGCAAGCCGGCATCTCGCGTGACCTTCTTCAATCGGCGTAGCTGCTATGGCGGCATGGAGGTCGGATGCCCAATCAACTGAAAGTGCCTTGAGGACGAGAACCGGCGGCTGGGGGTCGACCAGCGCTCAAGGGCAGCTAAATAATTCCCACGCCCGAAACCGGACGGTCGGATTCCGGCCCCGATCGTGCCCTGCATTTTGGATAGTGGCTACTGACGCTACAGATGAGTCCGGACCCCGATTACCACTACGGTTATCGCCTAGGCGTCCACCTCATCATTGACCTGCCGAACCGGAAAATCGCGGGCAATGATGTAGACCGCGACGGCCAGGTCGATCCGAAGCTGACCGAACTGCTGACGAAGATGGTGAATTGATTTTTCGGGCTTGCGAATCGGCGTGGCGGTTCCTAGATTTGGCTTTCGGGTTCTGCCCGCACCGTGTTTCCCACTTCCCCTATCGAGGCAATGCGGCGAGACTACCCTATTCACTCTAGACCCATTTCTGGCGCTATGATTGGACCGGTTGATTGACCGGCATTATGGCCGACAGGGGAGCGACCAGGAACTTCGAACGACCGTTAAAAAGCGGTCGGGGAAAGTTCCTGCTCGATCAGGCTTCTCCGACCAGAAAGAGGAGTCTGATGAACGAAAATCCGAAACTTATGCTCGCATGTGTCGCGCTAACGCTGTTCTGCGGCGTGGCTGCCATCGCTATCGCGATGTTCTGCCCCACCGGGGACCCTAGCCCTTTGCTGGCATCCCTCCAGAATGTTTTGGTGACGACCTTTGGGCTTGGCGTCACCGCGTTTCTGTTCAAGGCATTGGGCGGCTAATCCTGCCGATCGTGCTCTCGTTGACGCCGAATGCGGCAGCCACTTCGAGCGGCTGTCGCCAGCGGCGAGGCGGGCGAGGGCAGCTAATCTCTGAGGCGCATCAAGTTTTGGCTCGGAGAGCGAAATGGCACGTCGTGAAATCACCGCCCTTAGTGGAGCATCAGCGCGGTCAGATAGAGTTCGATCGCATGGATTGCCCACAGTCTTAACGACGCGCGTGTCAAAGGTTTGCGGGGTCGGCTTTGTTGGAGGAGCAAGTTTGCCGCCTTGCGATATTCTTCCGCCAGAAACGCGTCGCCGACTTACTATAACGACGGCTCGTTGAGGTGCGTTAAAATTTGACCAGACCGCACTGGATCGATCCTGTCTGCCTCTGCGAGTGCCCAACGTTGCCATGCTTCCAACGCCGAGGCATCGATATCAGCCGAACCATCATCGATCGCGCGACGGACGCGCTCAACAAGCGCGCGAATGTCTTCAGCCTGACGCAGCAGCTCCCCGCTGGTCCGCAGGTTCTGCAGGCGCTTTTGGTTGAGTTGGACTAGCCATTCCTGGCGCTGCTTCTCCTTTCAATCCGCTCCCGCTCTGCACGCTCCTCGGCTTCCCGCAGACCAAGGCGAAACTTTTTCTCGCCCGCCACGATGATGGCAGCCGCGATCTCCGCGATCCTCGATTCAAGCTTGGCGTCACCGTCATCCTGCCAAGAAACTGTATTCTTGCGGTCGAAACCCGGATCGATCCGCAGGGCAAGCGGGGTTGATGCTGGCAGGTCTGGCGCCGGCCGCAGGTACCCATGCTGACGCACGGTGCGGTGGCTGCCGGCTATTCCAATGTCCAAACCAAGATAGGTGTCGCCGATGGCTGCTCGCGCGTGAATTTCGCCATCGTGCTCGTAAGCGTCACCGTCATGGCCGCGCTTGCTCAGCGCCGAAAACAACGCATTGAAGATTTTCAGCCGCCGCTTGCCTAGTGGATTGTCGAACTTGGGCTCGTCAAAGGTCCACTCGCGTCCTGCATTTTTGTCGCGGCGACGCTGCTCCTGCTTGAGCATTTGAACGAGCCCTTTGTGAGGCCTGTCCAACTTCTGCGGGACGGAAACTTTGCCAATCGCCTGCAATTCCTGTGCGTGGAGCTCGTCGAGGTCTTCTGGAACCAACGCGGATGCAAATGGCCCATTGGATGGAAGAGGGGTTGCAATTGGCAGGACCTTTTTGAAGCGAGCGTCGACACTTGCCCGGCCCAATTCACCGGGGCGCCGCGGTGGCGCCTTGGGTAGTGCTGGCACCCTCTTTCCGGCACGGATTTTGTTCCAATAGCCTTGCGGCGGCGACGCAACCCCGCATCGCTTCAGGAGCTTCTTCAGCCCGACGTCGGACAGTTCGAGCTTCGCCGCCAAGTCCCGCATCGGCGCAGACCAGGCGAACGCAATCAGATCGTCAGGCAACACAAGAATGTCTTTCTGCCACACGTCGGCTTGCCTCCATTTGTTCAGCCATGCTGCTTTTGGCACGTCTTCGCAGTGGATATGACAGGCCGGCCAGTGCCATCTAAGGTCAAATCTGACAACTCCAACGTGCCCTCGATCGTGCCAGGAATGCGCTTTCGTGATCAAGGCGGCTGCAGATCGGCTGCAGTTTGAGCAGCGCTCTCGGTGAGTATCAGAGGGACGCTCTAGAAGCGATCTACTTCCTTGCGTAGTTCCTCGCGCAACAGGGGGCAGTCGGACATTGCCGCGTGGCAGAGCGAGGTTTGGTGCTATCGAGTGAGGGCCACGAAATACGACCGAAGACCGATTGCCGCCAGCTCACATAGTGCAGTTCATCATGTCGGCAGGCAGATCGCGATCGTTCGCGTCCAGTCGGACGTATCGCAAGCTCAGCTTGCGCGAGCCATAGGTATCAGCGTCCAGCAAATCCAGAAATACGAGAACGCCAGGAACCGCGTAAGCGCATCCACACTCTACGAGATCGCAACGTCGCTTGGCGTCCCTGTCAGCCGCTTTTTCGAAGGCCTTCCCGGAAATGACGAGGCCAGCCGCAGCGCTTCGCCTCTGCCGGTCGATGAGCGCATCGACTTTATCGCCAGCGCGGAAGGCCGGCGACTGATCGAGGTGCTGATGCAGCTTCCTCCACGCGTCCGCAATCGCGTCGCAGCCGTAATCGCTGCATTGGGGGAGGAGTTGGTGGGGCTCGATGCGAATAGGGACACCATGGCGATCTAGGATCCCACGCCTGACGACCGCAGGACCGGTTGATAGACACTTGCGGCGCTGGCGCATGGTCGCCGGCAACCTCTTTTGACATCGGCGGCGTCACTGCGCTTAGTTTTGCCCAAGCAAGTTGCCAACGGCACCTCCACTTGGCGAGCTAGAATTACTGAACGGCGATTATTTGCTGCCTGTATATTATTCCTGTGGAAAGTCTTATCGCGGCATTTCATCTCAGAAGCCGCCATGCTCCGCTTGAAAAAACGGGAACGCGGGGGGGTGTGCCATGAGGGTTTTTGTTCGGGGATCGTTAGGGTTCTGCTTCGCCTTTTCGGGTTGCGCCAGCGTTCCGAATTTGCCAACCGATGTCGGTCTGCTTCGGATCTCTGACATTGTCGACAACATCCGGTGTGACCTAAAAGACGGCCGCGACGGCAGGCCCAAAGCCAATCCCCCGGTCAAGCCGGCCACATTCCTGACCGATAAAGGCAAATGGGCCGCGGCGGTCGAACTGTCGCTGAACGTGGTGGCGACAGGCGGCGGCGACGGCAGCGCCGGAAATGAAGTGCCGTATATTCCCCAGACAGGCACGTTTGCGCTGGCGACGAACGCGACCGGCACCGCTGACCGGATGGTCGGCTACAAGTTTACCATCGGCCTCAGTCAGAAAGACGATATCGCGTGCGACACGGACACCGTGAACGGCAGGCGCGCCCATGGGTCACGGCTTGTCGGGAACCTGAAGATCGCGGACTGGCTTGCCCAGGTCCAGGATTCCTACGCGGATACCAAAACCCCGCCCGATTCCGTGTCCTATACCATGGGATTTACGCTCGACCAGGGCGCCTCGGCGAGCGTCAAGATTGTGACCATACCTTTCAACACCGGGCAAGCCAGCCTTGGCATGGGCTGGAAGACCACCTGGAAAGATGTCAACAAAATCAGCATTGTGTTCGCGCCCAAGGCAGAGGAAACGCCGAAAGCCGCGCCGGCGCCCCAACGCGCGAACCCGCTGCCGAAAGGCCAACCGATAAAGAAAGTTCCGCCGCCGCCGCCGGTCGATCCGGGCGCCAAGGACAAACTGCTCAATGACCTGAACCTGCTCATCCTTCAGCAAAGCCTGAACAAGTAACAGGGACGCCTCGCGCGGCAGCTTCGGCCTTGCTGGGAACGGTGTGGGGGCGGCGCGGCCGATAGCCCGCCGGGCCTGCACCGCCGAAATCTGCGGCGCGCAGCGGCTCACCCGTGTGTTACGGATGGGCCCACCTTGCTTGGCGCGCCATAAAATTGGGGACCGAAGAGAAAATTATGACAACAAAAGCCGAGCATCTGTTGGTTCACCATATCCGCGAGACACTCAGGGAAGCATGGGCCGCGTCGAGGGAGATGATCCATCAGATCGAGAACCAGGCCTACAAATCAATGAAAGAACTGGAACAGACGGATGCTGCCTACGATTTGGCCGGGGTTATGTTCGTCTACTATGTCGAGAAAGCGTTCCGGGAGATCGGAATGCTGGCCGAGCGTCTGCAGTTGCCCCAGACCAAGGCGGACCTGGTCGAACGCCGCAAGGGCCTTAAAAAGATGACCGGCTCGGGCCTCATCGAGATGCTCGAAGATTTCTACTCGCCGGTTCTCGGTGAGCTGAACGCCACGTTCGAGGCCATGGCGGTCATGGTAGACGGGAGCGCCACGACCGGCATGTCGATGTTGGAATCGATTCTCAAAAACACGGCAGGGATCATTGACGATCAGGGCTTGGATCCCACGAAGGAAGGGGAAATCGACGACGCAATCGCGAAGATCGTGAGATACGTATTCCCGGACTTTGTGAACAAGCCGCAGATTGATAAGGCCGTCATCAATTACAAGCCTGATTTCGGGGTGAAATCCCTCGGTGCCCTGGTGGAATACAAGTTTGCCGTCGACGTGAAGGGCGTGAAGGTCGCTTTGGAGGGGATCTCTGCCGACATGATCAATTACGCGGGCGATCCCAATTGGGGAAAATTTTACGCCGTGATCTACACGACGCGACCAATTCTCCATGCGGAGCGGATCGAGGCTCACTTCACGTCCTCAACCAGAGACGCGGATCGGTGGTCGATTATCTTCGTCAACGGCCCGGGTGGGCCGAGGACCAAGCTCAAGGACAAGGAAAAGGCCAAGGTGCTTCAGACTGCGAAGAAGCGCGATGTAACGAAGTTACCGAGTGCGGCTTTGCGCAAGGCTCCCGCCACCCGACAAAAGGGTGGCGACTAGTCATCGCCCGAGGCGTCAGCCTCAGCCTTCAGCGAGCTAAAGTGGGGGAGCATGAGCAGCAATCGCAAAGCCAAAAAGCCATCTTTCGACAACGATCAGAAAAAGGAACTGAAACAACACGCGATTGGCCTCATGCGCGGGCTCCTGCAAGGGGCAATTCGGGTTGGCGATCCGAAGCCATTTGACTTTGGCGAGCTGGGCGGAACTTTTTTTGAAGGGTTCACGGCTCGCTTTACTCCCCTGTTTGTTGAGGCCAGGCGAGAGTTCGTGGTCTTGGCGGCAAGAATGCTAAAGGCGAAAAGCGCCCACGAGCCCACGCTGCTGAACCTGTGCCTGACTGCCGCGCAGAACTGCATCAAGCAGTTGGACCCTCAAGCCAGTCCGCAAAAAGCAGACGAAACGATCGATCACTGCGCCGATAAACTGGTGGCAGACGCCCTTGCCGAGGGTGGCAAAGAATATATCGAGATCGCGCCCAACTTCCTGATCGCGCCGAATGGTTACGACGGCCCCATCAAGATTGGCCGAGTCACTTCAATGCGTACCGATGACGCAGTGGCGTCGACGACCGCGCTGGCTGGAAACAAGAAGGTGACGTTGGTCAAATGTGGCTATCCGAACATCGAATTCGTCAACGGGGCGTTGTTGATTGGAATGCCGGCGATGGTGTTCGTTGTCGAAGTGCCAGCAGCTCGCCAGAATGTCGCGGAAGAAGCCAAATGGCTTATTGATGTGGCGATAAGCTTCATTCGGCTGATGGGGACAGGGTGGTCGTCCCGCTTCCCAGGTATTGGAGATATCGAACCTCATCCGACGCTGCCGACCGATCCGCGAAGGTCTCATGTAACCATAAACGGCACCACCGTGTCCGCCGGAGGAGCTCAGGGAGTTCGAGCCTATGACGTTGACCTAGCTATCGCCGCCCAGCTTTCCGACCAGTCGATGCAAGAGCTCGCGGACCTCCTATTCGACGCAACAGAGAAAGCACTTGCGGGCAGGGTAGCCCAGGGTTTGGGGTGGATTACGCGCGGTCGGCAGTCGTTGGACCGTGCCGAGCGTCTGCTTGCCTTCTTCACCGCCTTGGAAGCTCTTCTCACGAATAACGACACATCTGCTCCAGTCACGCAAACCATCAGTCGGTTTGTATCAATCATTTGCACCAACGACATCGAAACGCGCGTCGAAGTCTTTAATCAAGTCAAGAGCTTATACGGTGTGAGGTCGAAGGTCGTTCATGGCGGAAAGCGGGAAGTGCTCTGGAAGGATGTCAACGTACTTCAGGGCTATGTCGAAGTCGTCTTCCAAGTAGTTCTTAAACAATGCGATCTGACCATGGCGCATTCCAGATTTAACGATAGCCTTGCCGTGGCCTCGCATGGCTTGCCGTGGGAATTCGCACTCCCTGAAAACGTTGCGACGGGCGAACCCGGCGACGACGCTGACGTCCAGGAGGCAGACAGCGCCAAGTCTGGCGAGCCCGAAGAAGAAGGCAAATCCGGCGAGGAGAATGCCGCGGCGAAAGCCAAAGCGCCTAACGAATCAAACGAGACTCCGGGAGACCCGGACCTGCAGCCACCCTAGACTGCCTAGTGCTATACTCGTTGGCGAGCAATTCTGCGGACCGGTCATGGGAAAACGATTTGTCGCACGTTGTGCGTTGTGCGGTGAGGTGCGGCTCAGTACGCGCGAGCACGTCATTCCGCGCGGGTTCTATCCGCCGTCGAAAGCGTCTAGCCGGATACAGCGGATTGTGATCCCCGCCTGCGGCCCCTGCAACAATGGAACGGCCGACGATGATGTTCATTTGCGCAACGTCATCAGCATTGCCGGCACCGCAAACGCAGCAGTGACAGAGCTTTGGGATGGTCCTATCCGCCGCAGCCTGCGCCTGGGTGACGGACCCAGGCGTGCCGCCGAGATGATGCGGATTATGACGCCGCCGACCGAGCGCCCGGGGATGTTCAGGATCTATCCGGGGAAGGATGCGCGGATCCTGAGGTCTGTCCGCAAGATCGTCCGGGGGCTGAGCTTCCACCATGGACTCCGCTGGCCTTTGGACGATGATCAGGTCTTTTGCGACACCTTGCGTGCACCCGTGCCGACTGTGGTTTTGAACCATATGACCGAGGCGCATGCAGAGCCCGATATCATGAACTACCGCTATGCCACCGTTACGGATAGTCCAGGCATCGAAAGCGGCTGGTTGCTGCGCTTCTATGAGCGGACCGTGTTCATTGGGATGGTTTTTGAAAGTGCCCAGGAGAAGCGGCGCCAAGAGACAATCGGCGAACTTGGCCGATTTGAGACCCGACTAGAGACCGTGATCAACGGGGAGACCGGCATTCCTTCGGTTCGCGACTGAGCGCTCGCGACACTGACATGCGGCGCACTTCGCCGGGGGCGATCGGTCCCGCATGCCGCCTGCAGCGGCGCTATGCTGATGCTGCTACGTCCGCCCTGTTGAACCGGTCTCAGGGCCACAAACGTCCCCCAGCACCGAACTGATGGTCCCGCTGGCGGGCATTTCGGTGCCTCCACCTTGTACGCCCATTTTCCTTTAGTCAGGAGAGTCAAGCGAGCAAGTGAGGCTGGAAAAAAGGTTGTCGCGATGGCACGCTGTTTCGATGAGTGTCGAAGCCACCTTGCATCCCCGTCAAGCCACCAAAAAGGAGCTCGGCGTCACACCCGACTAGGCGTGGGCATTCGACTTCGAATCCAGGAAGTGCTTGGCGTCGGGATTGGCCTTTGGCCTTATTTCCCTGCCAACGGCCGGGAAACAAAACCTGTTGACGCTTCTGGAAAATTGCCCCAGGCGGCAAGGCTCGCGAAGCGGCTCTGGAGTAAACAGGGCGGCAGAACTGGCATCGGGATTCTAGTATCCCACTTCAGACCAGAAATTGGCATTCCGCTGATCCTTAAGCTCGTCCAGGGGTACTTCAATCCTTTTGAAGTCCATCCGATACATCGGCAGCTGCCAGCTCCGATAGAGGTAGCCTAGCTGGTCTTCATTCGCCTGTTCAGTGATCAAGCCTGTAGTTTGTAAGGCCAAGGCCATCTCATGTGACAGCCTGTCTGCTTCTGTTGCGGACACCTCGTCCTTGAAATCGAGGCGGCTCCATACGTCGGAAACGACGTCGAGCCCTGCTCGCGTAAAGGCTCCGAAATCCCGGAGTGCGCAGCAGACTTCCCAAGGTCGTGGATTGCCACCTGCGAAGCCGAACACTGGCTCGTGGTTCGACGGCTCGCTCCAGATAGGGTCGCCTTCCTCATAGGTTATGATGTCGGCATAGAGCAGAGATTCACGCCCCGCGAGGGTGGAATTCGGGAGTATGTATTCGCCGATCGAGCCTTCCAGATAATGGGAACGCCGCTGATCATCGAGGTATTCCTGCAGTTGCCTGACATGCATCGGCAGCCAGCTCTGGGCGTCAAGGTACAGCAAGCGGGCCAGGTGATCGTAGAACCATTGCATCATCGGTCCGAAGCGCGACGGCCTGATTTTAGGAGGGCAGCGCACGATGTCCATGAGCACCAGTATCTTGGCGACCTCCTCAAGCGAGTGTCCGAGCAGGATGCTCGACGAGCGAGGATGTCCCTCGAGCGATCTCGCGGCCGCCAGCAGGTCTCCGGCGCTCTTCATTAGGATCGGTAAGCCTTCTGCGATGAGGTCGAGTTGGGCGCTGGCTGGCAGGTTTGCCAGCGTGCGACCTCGCTTCATGCCGATGTCACTGGATTTCTGGGCTTCAGGCATTCGTAGAACCTTGATCAGCTTCAACGATCAGGCGCGCTCTCTGGTAGCCGCGGTCACGTCCTATGGCGGTGAAGAGCTCCACCGAGTCGAACTTCTCGGGATTTCGCTTCTTTCTCTTCATCGCAACCTTACCTGCCAGTTCCGCGGCGAACATAGATTCTCGACCTACGTTTGTCGCCTGCATCGCCCTCCGGAACTTCCTCGAAGCCGGGAGAGGATCATGGCGATGATAGCCCAGCAATCGTCGATCCAAGTCGTCAGGTCGCACCGGCTTTTCACATGAACAGCTAAGGCCAATATTGCCCTGACATATTTCGCTATAGGCGCTAATCTGGTGATGGCCTGTCCGGCAAACCGGAAAGAGTGTTGGGGAGTCAGGCCGTGAGGGGGCGACGACACCGATGGACCTGGAGACCTTGACGAGCCTGAGTAGCGGCGCGCGGTTCTTCCGCGCGGACCTGCATGTGCATTCCTACGGCGGCTCCCATGACGTGCGCGACGCGACGGCGACACCCGAGAACATCGTCCGGGAGGCGGCGAGCGAAGGGTTGTCGATCATCGCTATCGCCGACCACAATGAAATCAGCAACGTCCGGGCCGCCGTCGCTGCCGGCGCGGCTGCGGGCATCCTGGTCATTCCTGCTGTCGAGCTGTCGGCTCCCGAGGGCCATCTGCTGTGCTATCTGCCTTCTCCTGAAATGATGGACCGCTTTTATAATCGGCTGTCGATCGCCGGTCGCGGCACGGTCGATTGCCGCTGTCAGACTGGAACCACCGATTGCCTGAACCTGCTGCGCGAGCATGGTGGGTTCGCCATCCTGGCGCACGTGGATGGCCCCGGTTCCTTTGAAGAGAATGTGCCGCGCTTCACACCCGCGAAGCTTGACATCCTTTGCCACGAAGCCCTGCTGGGGTTCGAGGTCATTCGCGCCGACGGCGACATCCTGTACACCGCTAACGACTCCAACATCGACCGGCGGAACGCCGCCCGCACGCGCATCGAGCGTCTGAAGCTAGGGTCGCGGCAGTTCCTGGCCCGTGTTCTGAACAGCGATGCCCACGCGCTGAATGCCGTTGGCCGCAATGCCAGGAACCAGAACCGGATCACCCGGTACAAGATGGAGCGTCCATCCTTCGATGGCCTGCGCCTCGCGCTCGATGAGGCGGACACCCGCGTCCGGATCGAGGACGAGGTTCCCCGCAGCGTGCCCATCGTGGAGGGCGTATCCTTTGAAGGCGGCTTTCTGGATGGTCAGACCATTCACTTCAACGCCAACCTGACCTGCATTGTCGGCGGTCGCGGCAGCGGCAAGTCCACAGCCTTCGAGGCTGTGCGCCTGTTGGGCGACTACGGCCCGCCGGAGGTGGGTTCGGTCATCGACAGTGACGTATGGCCGGATCTGGTGGCGCTGTTCTATCGGGACGAGACGCACCAGACGCACATACTGAGCCGCGCCAAGGACGGCGCGCTCGAGAATGTTGATGATCCCATTCTGGGCTCGGTTAGCTTCCCGATGGAGTCTTATCGCCAGGGCGAAACGAACACGATCAGCAAGAAGGCTCAGGATGACCCGCTGGCCCTGCTGACCTTCCTTGACCGCCTTGTCTCGATCGATGCGGCGATCGAGACCGAGGACGCAGTGCGCACCGAGTTGAACGAACTCACCCCGGAGCTGGTGAAGGCGCGCAAGAACGTGGCGGAGATACCCGGCTGCGAGCGCGACCTAACGCTGAAGCACGGGCAAGTGGAGCGGTTGAAGAAGGATCGCGGCGAAGAGATCATTAAGCTACAGCAGCGCCTCGAGACGGAACGTCGTACGAGGAATTCCATCGTGGCGGCTTTGACCGAGCTAAAGGGCGCGACTAGCCAGGAAGCGATCACCGCCATCACCACCGGTATCCGGGAAGTCGCCCACGGCAGCTTTGAGATCGGTGCGCCTGAAGTTGCCGCCATCATTGCCGACACGACCGCCTACGAAGGGAAGGTGGCGACTATGCAGGCGGGACTCGTCGCCTCGACTAACTCCTACAGCACCGCGGTTCAGGCGCAGATCGCGTCCTGGAAGAGCAAGGAAATGAAGACCGCAGAAGACATCGACAGAAAGAAAAAAGAGCTTCTGGCCGCCGGCATCCGGCTGGACATGCCGTTCATTCAGAAGCTAATCGCGGACGAAGCGAACCTCACCGAGCGCCTGCGCAAGCTCAACACGTGGAAGCCTCATCTTGCCACCCTTGAGAAGAAGCGCTCCGACCTGCTGAAACAACGGTGGGTCGGGCGATCAAAAGTCGCCGGCATCCGCTTCGCATTCGCCACCAAAGCTTCCGAAGCCCTCAGGGGCACGCTGTCTGACATCTTTGTCACGCTGAAGTTTGACGAAATCTCTCTCTGCCCCGAGGGTGAGCGGCTGATCGTTGAGACGATGGGATGGCGGACGCTGCAACAGCTTAAGGCCGCCGCGCTGATCAACGACCTGACCCTACCCAAGCTATTGGACTGCGTAAGGCGCCGCGACTCCAAGCCGATCACCGCACTACGCACGCCGCAGGGCGGCGCCGTCTTTCAGCAAGGTGAAATCGACGTCCTGCTGGAGCGACTTTCTGATTTCGACCTGCTCGCGCAGCTCGAAACTGCGGCGGTGCATGACGCGCCCCGGCTTAGCGTGACGAAACGCGTGACCGACCACGACGGCTCGGTCAAGTTTATCCCGCGCGAGTTCAAACGGCTCTCTCTTGGGCAGCAGCAATCCGTGCTGCTGCCCTGATGCTGTCCAGCGAGAGCAGGGCGCCGCTCATCGTGGACCAGCCGGAAGATAACCTGGACAGCGAGTTCATCTACAAGACGCTCGTCCCGGTTCTGCGACGCGTCAAGGAGCGGCGCCAAGTTATCGTCGTTACCCACAACGCCAACATTGCCGTGCTAGGCGATGCCGAGCAGATCGTCGTCCTAAAGGCGACCAACGACCAGGCTACGATTACGTCGCGCGGCTCGATTGACGAGCCGGCTACGCGGGAGGCCGCCTGCGCCATCCTTGAGGGGACGCGGGAGGCGTTTGAGCGGCGTGCCCGCATCTATGGAAAGCGGATGGACGCGTAGCTTTTCCGCTGTTTGGTCGCCGTTAGCATCTGAACCAGCGACGTCGGCTTCCGGAGGAAGGCAAACGCCGATAGAATGACCGTGCATGGGCGCGTTTCAGACAGACACAATGGGGTCGAATGCAGAATGACTCTTTCCGGCCACCGCGGTGATATCAGACGTTGAGGTACGTCCCGGGCGGGCAGCCTGCCTTCTTTTCACTCTCACCAGCCGAACTGCCACCTCCTTGCCGCCGTTAGGGAGTCTGCGGACGAACAGGCGGCCACAAATTGAGCTGGCGTTGACGGGTGACCTCGAACTTGGCGAAGTCGCCCCGTGCCAGCATCACCTCGACGCCCATCCCCTTCACCATCTCCCGCATCTGCTCGTAGGAACGTTCGCGGAACTTCGGACCTGCAATGATTTCCTTCAATCGCAGGTTAGGCCCGAATGGCTGGAAGTAGTGCGTCTGGCCTTGGATGACCTCGGAGTTCACCAGTGGCAGTAGCCAGCGCCACTCGTCTTCATACGCCCAACCGTCAGACTTTATCCGCGCCAACTCTTTAAGGTGCTCAGGCCCGATTTCGGCATACGACGACAGTCCGAGGTCCGCCAGGCGCGGCCTCGTTTTGCGGTAACGGAGCTTGAAGAAGTCCCCTTCCGAAACGTCAAACCCAAGCACCATCCCGCGAAAGTTTTCGCCATAGTGCCCCCACATCTGCGGCTTCGACCACGTTTCGCTCATGCAGATGATGCCCTGCTCCAGGTCTAGCCGGCGGCGGTACGAGGACAGGTGGATGCGGTCGCGCTTGTCGTCGAGCGCGATGCCGATGAATTCGAAGGCGTCATTGAGGTCTTCGATACGGGAGACGCGTAGGCACCGCTTCTTGATGGCAGCGACCGCGTACTGGGCCTTCAGGAAGTGGTATAGCCGCCGCATGTCAGTGGGTCCTAAAGTCGTTGTAGGGCGTGTCCAGCACGGTTGCGACGTAGATTTCAAGCAGCGCCTGCCGCGTCTGGTCCGTTTCCTCAACATAGCGGTAGTTCATGTTGCGGATGCGCGTCTTGGCTGCTGCAAACTCCCGGATGAAGTCTTCCATGAGGGCGATCTCCTTGCGACCGCCCTCCTTCGTATAGCGGGCGGGGGGGAGGTCCAGCAGCTGGAATGCAATCCGGAAGGCGAAACTCGCCTGGTTGTGGCGCGACCCGTTTCGGGTGTGGAGGAAGTAGCGCTCGCGCAGACGGTTTGAACGGCCTACATACAGGGGCTCGTCACCCTCGCTAAACAGGTAGACGCCGCCGACGGGAATATTTGTCGGTGGCGGCGTACCGGCGTGCGGCGTCATCGCAATTAGCTTCTCGTAAGACGCGTGAAGGCCCTCAACCTTCTCCAGAAATCGTGGATGCATCGACCGCCCCTCCGTCGATCCCGAGCTTACTTCGGGTGTCTGTAAGATGCTGTCTTGGATGCCATATAGCGCCTCGAATGTCAGCGTCCCGTCATGGACGCATCCCCCGAAATCGCCGCCGGTGTGGCTCGTCCACAGAGCGGCATGGTCCCCGGCCACTGGTCTTACCCGCTCTAGGGTCAGATATTGTCCCTCGGAAAGGCGGCTTCACAGAGTATTTGTCAATCGGCGCGCAAAGTTGACCCCAGATCGCGTCCAATATTGACCCCCTCGTAGTGCGCGACGGTGAGCGCCCGACCGGGTGGAGCTGGTCTGGGTTGCGCAGCCCGGTCGGGCGCGTCGGTGAGACTTTCCGGCTTTAGCTTTGAGTGCGGTTCTTGAAGCGCCAGGATTCGTTGCCGGTCTCGATGATCTCGCAGTGATGGGTGAGCCGGTCGAGCAGAGCGGTGGTCATCTTGGCGTCGCCGAAGACGGCGGGCCATTCCCCGAAGGCGAGGTTGGTGGTCACGATGATGGAGGTCCGCTCGTAGAGCCGGCTGATCAGGTGGAAGAGGAGCTGGCCGCCGGCCTGGGCGAAGGGGAGGTAACCGAGTTCGTCGAGCACGACGAAGTCGAGGCGGGTCAGGTAGTCGGCGATGCGTCCCTGCTTGCCGGAGCGGTGCTCGGTCTCCAGCCGGTTGACCAGATCGACGACGTTGAAGAAGCGGCCACGAGTTCCGTTGCGGACGAGTGCGCGGGCGATCGCGATGGCCAGATGCGACTTGCCCGTGCCGGTGCCGCCGATGAGCACGGCGTTGCGCTGGTCGGCAACGAAGGCGCCGGTGGCGAGGTCGCGCACGAGCGTCTCGTTGACAGGAGTGCCGGGGAAGTCGAAGTCGTCGATGTCCTTGGCCAGCGGCAGCTTGGCGACGGTGAGCTGGTACTTGATGGAGCGCGCCTGCTTCTCGGGGACTGTCAGGAATTCTGTGCGCGAGGCCGGTTTCGTCATTGGCTGACGAACCTTTCGCCGAAGACGACGGCGAACTGGGTTTTGGCCTCGAACCACTCGCGCGGCGGTCGTTTCCAATCCTCGGCGGCGTGGTTCAGGACCAGATATAGCAGCTTCATGGCCGCATCGTCACTCGGGAAGTGTCCCCGGGTACGGACAGCGCGGCGCAGCTTGGAATTCAGCGCCTCGATCGCGTTCGTGGTGTAAATGATCCGGCGCACGCTTTCGGGGAAGGCGAAGAACGGCACCACGTGTTGCCAGTTGCGCCGCCAGCTCTGGGTGATCGCCGGATACCGCTGGCCCCAGTAGCCGGCCTCGAAGTCCTCCAGGGCCTTCATGCCGGCTTCGGCGTCCTTTGCCCGGTAGATCGCGCGCAGCGCCGGCACGACCGGCTTGCGATCCTTCCACGACACGAACTCCAGGGAATGGCGGATCAGATGCACAATGCACGTTTGGACCACGGTCTGGGGGAAGACGGCGTTGATCGCCTCGGGGAAGCCCTTCAGGCCGTCGACGACGGCGATCAGGACGTCGGCGACGCCACGGCTCTTCAGCTCGTTCATGACACGCAGCCAGAACTTGGCGCCCTCGGTCTGCTCGATCCAGATGCCGAGAATCTCCTTCGTGCCGTCCGGCAGGATGCCGAGCGCGATGTAGACGGCCTTGTTGCGCACGAAGCCCTCGTCCCTGATCTTGACCCGGATGGCATCGAAGAAGACCAGCGGATAGACCGCATCCAGCGGCCGGTTCTGCCACTCGGCCACTTCCTCCAGGACGGCGTCGGTGACGGCCGAGATCAGGTCCGGCGATACGTCGATGCCGTAGAGCTCCTCCAGATGCCCGCGGATCTCGCGCACCGTCATGCCGCGCGCATACATGGAGATGATCTTGTCGTCGAAATCGGGAAAGCGGCGCTGGTATTTGGCGATCAGCTTTGGATCGAAGGTTCCGGCACGGTCGCGCGGGATCGTCAGCGTCATCTTCGAGGTGCCCGTCAGCACTGACTTTCGCGAATGGCCGTTATGGCGATTGGCATTCCCCTCGCTGTTCTCGTCCTCAAGGTGCTCGTCGAGTTCAGCGTTCAGAATCCGTTCCGAAAGCGCCTTCTTCAGGTCGTCGAGCAATCCGTCCTTGGCAAACACCTCATTCGGATCGCGGCCGGCAAGCAGTTGGTCCAGAAGTTCCTTCTCGATAGCCATGTGATGATTCTCTCCTTTCCATCATCATGGCCTCGCGCACAGAATTCCTGACAGTCCCGCTTCTCGGCAACCGTCCTCTGGATCAGATAACTGTCCACACGACCTAGTCTAGTGTCCGTCCATAAACAGTAATTTTTTCGAAGTATTCATTGTAGCCGCCATGTAAATTCGAGGTATTTCTGACTGTTTTGGTGGCTCTATCTGCACGAAGCGTTAGAAGAGAAGTAGAGGTCTCTCGCCCTCCGCTAGTTGGCCCATGGTTGAACCGCCCGGCTGGGCGCCGGGTAGGCTTTTGCGAAGTCGGCGGTGGGTCAGTTCGACTTGAGGCGGGCGAAGAGGGCGAGATTGTAGGCCACCACCGAGGACCAGACATAGGTCTTGAAGTGGTCGAGCCCGCGCCAGGTGCAGCGGTCCAGGCCAAAAGCGCGCTTCAAACATGAGACGCCGGCCTCGATGCCGGCACGGAAGTTGCGCAGCTTGCGATACACCCAGCGGCTCTTGACCATGTCCTCGATCTTGATGCCGCATTTTTTGTGGAAGGCCATGTCCTTCACGCCCCAAGCCTTGGCCTGGATCAGATTGGCGCGGCTGGCATAGCCGCCATCGGCGGTCGCCTGACGTGGCGGCTCGCCATATCGGTCGATGTGGCGCTGAAGCATCGGCAGCAACCGCTCGCTGCCGGCCGGATTGCCGGCTTCGACGATGAGGTCGAGAACCATGCCGCTCCTGCCCGTCGTCAGGTTGATCTTATGGCCATAATGGACATCGCGGCCGCCCTTGACGATGATGTCGGCATGCGGTTCGAACAGGCTGACCAGCTTCTCGGCGGCCGGCACCGCCTCGCCGGCCAGCACCCGCCGCTCGGTCTGGGCGATGATCTGCTCGATCAGCGGTCGATAGTGGCGCAGTTGCTCCTGCCAGACGATAACGTCCAGGTCAGCCGCCGGGGTCAGCCGCTCCGCCGCCTGTCGGAGATAGCCCAGCGTCGTGCGGGTGATCCCGAGCAATTCGCGATAGAGTTGAACCCGTTTCGGGCGGCCGCGGGTGTATTGGATCGCCCGCGCCCGCTTCTTGGCCGCGCGGCAATGATCGTGCCAGGAAAGCGCGACGCTGCCCAATTTATCCACCTGCCGCAGCAGGCGAACCATCACCCGTACGGCGTCCCACAACAGGCTGCTGTCGCTCGGCTCGTGGATGAGGGCTGCGGTGACGGTGCTGTCCACACGTATCACCCTGCCGCTTTCCAGCTTCTCGTGGCGGGCGCTCGAAAGCAGCACCTCGTTGATGTCTTCCCAGGTCGAGGCCCGGATCGCGCTGATCGTCTTGTGCAGGACCGACTTCTTCGGGCTCCATCCCCATGGCAGCCGGGCAAACGCCCGGAACGAGGCGGAGTCCTCCAGGTGGAAAGCCAGTTCCTGGTAGCTGAGCTGGCGATGCTGCTTGAGCAGCGCGCAGCGCAGCACCGCCTCCGCCGGCAGGCCCTCGCGGCCGGTCTCCTTGACCCCGTGCCGGCGCAGATCGGCGGCCACCAGCCCGGTCAGGTGACGCCGCTCGTCCAGCCAATCTGACATGCCCTTCAGCTCACGGCCGATCTCGTGTCCGGCGAAAAGATCGAATACACTGGCTTGGACGGTGCGTTCTTGGCGCATTGTCGGCTCCGGGGGTGACAGAAAACGCTTTGGAATCAGTGGTATGATGCCAAAGTGTATCTGAAACCGCCGGAGCTTTCCTGCGGAAAAACTACGATTCATCAAGTAATTTCAACAACTTGCCGTTTATGGACGGACACTAGTCTAGTGGGGATACCAACAAACCTGTGGTTAAGAGCCGGTTTAGGTGCTCTCATTCGCCCGTTGAAATGAGCAGGCGGGGGCACAACAAAGTTCACAACGAAGATGGTTTTCACACACCCACCGGGTGGCATAGCTGACACGTAGATAAGCGCCGCTAATACGCCACAGCGCTTCACGCAGACCTCGCAGCTTTAGCAAAAATCTTCTGGCCATCGCCGAGACCAGGATAGCAGAGGGCAAGAGCGGGCTGGCGGAGGGATCACCCGACCTGCACAAGATGGCGGCTTGCCTGCCGTGAGGGCGGAGCCCTTAAACAGGCAAGCCAGGGTGCCGGATGAACCGTGTTTGCGCGGCAAGCCGCGCGATGGGGGGCAGCGCTGCGATATTTGAGGTCTCCGCGCCGCCCGCCATCGGTCATGCCCGGTCTTGCTGTTCCTGCGCGACGGTAGGCATCTCTTCTTTCCGTTGCGCCTCGAACGCCATCTTCCCCAGCTTTGTCCAGACGCCGCGCGCATGTGCGCCGTCTTCGCTGCGTAGCTTGTCGGCCATCCAGAGCAGCGCGCCGAGGATGGTGGCACGGTCATCGCCGGTCAGTTCCACGATGCCCGCCTTGACGACGAGACCACCCAGTTCGATCAGGTGCCGCGTGCGCTTGCGGCGCTCGACCTGCCATGTGCGCATGTCATGCCGCGCCCGTGCCGACTGATGGCGGTTGCGCGCCGCCCGAGTGCGTCGCAGCGCCGCGAGTGTTGCGCTCAGATGCCGGAGCAGATCGCCGTGAACGGCTCTCGAAAAACGTGGCTCCGCGTTTCGCCCATGCCTCCCGCTTTCCGGCTTCTTTGGTCTCCGCTAGCACGATCAGCGCACCCGCCAGTTCCTCGGCGCTGAGCGCATCGGCGCCGGTGGCGATCACCAGTTCGCCAAGCTGCTGCACCTTGCGGCTTTTAAGGTCTCGCGCCTTGTCCTCCAGCGCTTTGAGTTCCGCATCAAAGTCCCGTGGTTTGCGCATCGTCGTCTCCATGAGTTGTCGATGCAATGATGATAGGTGAGCACTTTTCCAAATGCTCCAGGGTTGCCGGGACGGCTCGGGACGGGCTGGTCGCTCCCGAGATTTTTTCGAGGGAGGGCGCGCTTATACGTCGTGCCGACGTGGGCTTTGTCGTGCAAATGATCCGGTCGCGATGGCGATCTATCATCTTCACGTCAAGGTCATTGGCCGCAAGTCCGGCTCCAGCGCGGTGGCGTCCGCTTACCGTTCGGCCTCGCGGCTGCGCGACGACCGCATTGACCGTGTCCAGGATTTTTCCGCCAAGCGCGGCGTCGTCCATTCCGAAGTCATGCTGCCGGAGAATGCGCCCGAAGCATGGCGTGACCGCGAACGGCTGTGGAACGATGTCGAGGCGTTCGAGGTCAGGAAGGATGCGCAGCTTGCCCGCGAGGTCGAATTCGCCCTGCCGCGCGAGATGAGCGTGCGCCAAGGCATCGAGCTTGCCCGCAACTTCGTGCAGTCGGAATTCGTGGAGCGGGGCATGATTGCCGATCTCAATGTGCATTGGGACATGGCAGAGGACGGCATGCCCAAACCCCATGCCCATGTCATGCTGACCATGCGCGCGGTAAACGAAAACGGCTTCGGCCCAAAGGTGCGGGACTGGAACCGGACGGAAATGGTCGAACGCTGGCGCGAACGTTGGGCCGAATTTGCCAATGAGCGCATGGCCGAACTCGACATAGACGCGTGCATCGACCATCGCAGCCTTGAAGCGCAGGGCATCGCGCTTGAGCCGCAAAGCCAGGTCGGCGCGCCTGCGCATCGGATCGAGGATCAGGGGACCGAAGCCGACCGCGCCGCGTTGCACCGCGAGATCGCGCGCGGCAATGGCGAACGCATCATCGCTAATCCCGACCTGGCGCTGGATGCGATCACGCATCAGCAATCGACGTTCACGCGCCGCGACATGGCAAAGTTCGCGCACCGGCACAGCGACGGGATCGATCAGTTCAACGAGGTGATGGATGCAATAGGAAACTCGCCCGATCTGGTCGAACTCGGCAAGGACGGGCGGAGCGAGGATCGCTTCACCACCCGCCAGATGATCGAGGCCGAACAGCGTCTGCACCACGCGGCGGAAATGATGGCCGAGAGGGAACGCCATGAGGTAAGCGATACCGACAGGCAGGCGGCATTGGCACGAGCAGAAGCGCGCGGACTTGTGCTGTCGGGCGAGCAGGCCGACGCGCTGGCGCACATCACCGACGGGCGCGATCTGGGGATCGTTGTCGGCTATGCCGAACCGGCAAGAGTGCAATGCTGGGCGTGGCGCGGGAGGCATGGGAAGCGGCGGGCTATCAGGTCAGGGGCGTAGCACTTTCCGGCATCGCGGCGGAAAATCTCGAAAGCGGATCGGGCATCGTCTCGCGCACCATCGCCAGCATGGAACATGGTTGGGGACAGGACCGGGATATGCTCAACACGCACGACATTCTGGTGGTCGACGAGGTGGGCATGGTCGGCACGCGCCAGTTGGAGCGGGTGCTGTCCCATGCCGCCGAGGCCGGTGCGAAGGTCGTGCTGGTCGGCGATCCGCAGCAGTTGCAAGCAATAGAGGCGGGCGCGGCCTTCCGCTCGATCCACGACCGTCATGGCGGGGCAGAAATCGGCGAGGTGCGCCGCCAGCGCGAAGGCTGGCAGCGGGACGCCACGCGCCATCTGGCGACCGGCAGGGCCGGCGCTGCGATCGATGCCTATGATTCGCATGGCATGGTGCATGGGGCCCGGACGCGCGAACAGGCACGCGGCGATCTGATCGACCGATGGGACCGCGACCGGCAGGAAGCGCCCGACGAAAGTCGCATCATCCTCACCCACACCAATGACGAGGTGCGCGCGCTTAACGAAGCCGCACGCGAACGGATGCGGGCGGCGGGCGACCTCGGCGATGATGTGCGGATCACGGTCGAGCGTGGCGAACGGAACTTCGCCAGCGGGGACCGCGTCATGTTCCTGCAAAACGAACGCGGCCTTGGCGTGAAGAACGGCACGCTCGGCGCCATCGAAGAGGTCAGCACGCAATCCATGTCGGTGCGCACCGACGACGGCCGCTCCGTGTGCTTCGACCTCAAGAAATACGACCGCATCGACCATGGCTATGCGGCGACCATCCACAAGGCCCAAGGCATGACCGTGGACCACACCCATGTGCTGGCGACGCCTGGCCTGGACGCCCATGGCAGCTATGTCGCCCTGTCGCGGCACCGTGACGGCATGGACCTGCATTATGGCCGCGACGATTTTGCCACGCAGGACCGGCTGGTCCGCACATTGTCGCGCGACCGGGCCAAAGACATGGCGTCGGATTACGAGCAACGCGATCCCGTGCAGGACTACGCCGAGCGGCGCGGCATCACTTTCCGCGAGCGTGTCGCCGAGATCGTCAATAGGGTCGTCCCGGAAAAGCTGCGCGACAGGATCGGCGGTCTATTCGACGGCCTGCACCTGTCCGCCGACGCTGCGCCTGGCCCGGAGGGAGGGAGGCCGGAACGGGAACGCGCTGGAAAGGAGGCGCAGCGCGAAGCCGTTATGCCCGTCAGAGACGCCTCCGAGGATGGGGAAGCGGGGCTGCGCCACGCCCGAACCGACGCCCTCAAACGTCATGCCCGCGCCGTGGACGCCGTATTCAGCATCGAAGACGCTGGCGGCAAGGCCGATCCGGTGCAGATGCGCGAACTGACCGATGCCCGCAAAGCCTTCGAGGAGGTGCGCCCGCATGGCTGGCGCGATGCGGAAGCCGCTTACGTTAAAGACCCAGACCTCGCCCGCGAGGCTGGCGCTGGCCGGGTCAACCGCGCTATCCGCGCCCTCCAGCTTGAAACCGAACTGCGCACCGATCCGGGCCGCCGCGCCGACCGTTTCGTGGAGCGCTGGCAAAAGCTCGACCAGACCTGCGATCGGCAGTATCAGGCTGGCGACATGGCCGGCTACAAGGCTACACGGTCGGCGATGGGCGACATGGCCAGAAGCCTCGGACGCGATCCGCAGCTTGAATCCATTCTTGCCGGCCGCAAGCAGGACCTCGGCATCTCGTTCGAATCAGGCCGCAGCCTTGGTCGCG
The DNA here is from genome assembly GCF_007830515.1 of Mesorhizobium tianshanense. Taxonomy (GTDB): domain Bacteria; phylum Pseudomonadota; class Alphaproteobacteria; order Rhizobiales; family Rhizobiaceae; genus Mesorhizobium; species Mesorhizobium tianshanense. The sequence goes on along the minus strand of NZ_VLKT01000044.1, from coordinate 3,138 downwards.
AACTCGCCTTCCAACATGGGCTGGGGATCGGCAGGGGGCGAGGCATCGGACTCTAGACCCCGTCCGATTTACCGCCGTTTCCACGCCACGCTACGACGCGGTGGCAAACCCTCTTGCGCGTCCGCACCGGTCCGCCCTGTCTGGTCTCGACAGTTGTCAGAAATAGCCGGCAGGAGGCAGGCCAGCCATGCGCGAACCAGACCGTATCATTCGGCTCAAAACCATCCTTGTCCGGACCGGTCTGTCCCGGTCCACCATCTACCGCAAGATCGCCGAGGGCACCTTCCCGGCCCAGATCAGGATCAGCGTCAACGGCGCCGGCTGGCATGAATCCGACATCAACAGATGGATCGCCGACCCCGTCTCCTGGCGGCCAAAAAGCGAGTTCGACTTCGATGACTGATCGCGCGCGGCCTAGGCCGAAGCGCGGCTAGCAGCAGTGCGAAAATGGCCCAATCCACCAAGGACTGCCGCGATATGGCCGCTTTGCATCATGTCGGCCGTTCAGCAAGCCAAGGCGAACACTCAGAAGCGGACCTTGGATAGAGAGCCGCCCGTGTCGGCGGCAAGCGCCCTGTTGAGGGTTCGCTGCGGGACGCTCGTTTGGTTTGCCTCACTCTGTATATCTCGCCCTCCTTATCTTCGTAGCGCTGGCCGCTACGATCAGATATTTGAGCTTCGGCAGAGACCTGTACGTCGGCAGCTCGTTACAACGTCGATGCCGCATGCATTGTTCTGAGCAAAACCATAAAAAGCTCAGCCTGGGAGAAGAGCAATGGGATCGTTGAGCACGCCGACGCGGGAGCCGAAGAAGAGGCTTGCGCTCTTTCTTGACGGAACGTGGAATGCAGTTGGTACAAACACCAACGTTTGGCGTCTCCGGTCCCTTTGTGCGGACAAAGATGTCGAGGGTCGTCAGCAGCTTCGCTACTACGACACCGGCGTGAATGGCGTCGTCGGCGGCGGCTGGGGCAAGGGGCTAACTGAGAATGTGCAAGAGGCTTACAATTGGCTCGTAGAAAACTACGAGGACGGCGACCAGATCTTTATCTTCGGCTTCAGCCGCGGAGCCCATACAGCAAGGAGCCTCGCGGGCTTCATTGCTATATGCGGTCTCTTGAAGCCTGGCGGAGCGTTGGGGGTAGATCAGCTATACGAGCGGTATCGCAATGACGATGAACGCACGATCTATAAGCTGCCAGTCTTAGACTTCAGACGCATCACACTTGAGGAGCGGTGGATGCTGAAGTACTCCCGCCCCGTCGCGATTGAGATGGTTGGGGTCTGGGATACCGTAGGTGCGCTTGGAATTCCTGCTTTTAGTTTCGCTGGCGTTAGCAGTTCTACCCTTAAGTTTCATCATACAGGCCTCCGCAAACCAATCAGACACGGTTTTCACGCGCTAGCCATCGATGAACATCGAGGCAAGTTTGCGCCTACTCCCTGGACAGTTCGAACGAAGGTGGGGGAGGCGACGCCTGCGCCCATGCGGCCGATCGAGAGTGTCGAACAGCGCTGGTTTGTCGGCGCTCATGCAAACGTAGGTGGTGGTTGCTTTAACGACACGCTTGCCCAACTGCCCCTGCGTTGGATGATGCAGAAAGCATCAAATCTTGGCCTAGCTTTTCGGAACGAGCTTGAGCTGGATGGCGATGAACATCAGGGTGCAATCTCGGACTCCTACAAGGAATTCATGAGAGGCGCCTACTCTTGGGTGAGCGGCAGAAGTTACCGACCTATTGCCTCAGAACCCTTTGTGGGGACGACTGGAACCCACGCTAGGGTCAATGAAACAATCGACGTCTCCGTCTTCGAAAGGTGGCGCGACGATGCCGAATACCGCCCGCCAAATCTTATTGAGTGGGCAAATCGGAAAAAGATTGATCCGGCCGATGTGAGCCATTCCATCGTAGCGAACTCGCCGGCCATAGCCGCGCCATAAGCAAAAATGCCGCCCTTTGCGAACAGGTCTCGGCTGATTTAAGTTAATCGGCAGATACAATGTGGAGGGTAGCTTTGCGCCTCAATCTCAGACCTTCGGGTCTCCTTGCTTCTACCCCGAAAGCAGACACTACTGCTAGGCTACTACATGCCTGACGTCCCATAGGGGGCGCGAAGGCGCGATCATGCGAAGATTGCGGCGGAGGTGAAGGCAGTGTCTCGCGCCACCGAGAAAACGGCGGCTTGAGCGTATCGATCTTTCCAGTATACAAGGAGGCGTAGATCACCATGAGCACCGCTGGTAAGCAGGCTGGACGGGGTCACCCTTCGCATACGGGCTGTGTAACTGCGGCCTAAGAGCAAACGTCTCGACACATCTTGCCCGCCGAATGCATATGGTGAGCGGCGTGATTGGAAGGGGGCCCCGTGCCATCGGCTGCTCGAATTTTCGGCAAGCTCTATCCCATCGATATCCCTGCCGAGTTCAGCGATGAGGCGACGCTGCTTGCATACCTTGGCGTCAGCGCTCGCGAGCTGAAAAAGATATGGTGGTACCGCGGCAAGATGTATCGAGAGTTCTCGATCGCCAAAGGTAGCGGGAAGACACGTCTGATCTGCGCGCCGGACCATCGACTCAAGATCCTCCAGCGTAAGCTCGCGCCCCTGCTAGATCGAATTTATCGAGTTCGAAACCCAGTCCACGGCTTCGTGATCGATCGATCCGTCAAAACGAATGCCGAGGCTCATGGAGCGCGACGCTTCGTACTGAACCTGGATCTGCAAGACTTCTTTCCGACGATCACCGAGAACCGGATCATCGGCCTGCTGACGTCGGTCGGCCTTGATCGTCGGGTTGCTGAGATCGTCGCGAGGCTGGCTTGCTATAACGGTCATCTACCTCAGGGTGCACCGACCACTCCCTGAACGCAAAAGGTAACTTTGAGTTTGACCGGTCGATTTCGCTCGATCGTTCTCGTTCTGTGCTTGATTATCGTCTTAAAAGGTAATATGTATATGTCACATGCCGCGCTCGACGGATTTGCAGAAGACCGAACGGATCAATGCTGCCCATGGGTTTCTTGCGCGTGGGCTGAGCGTGGCGGAGGCAGCCATGGCGTTGTCGCGCCAATTCAGCATGTCCCGACGTCAGGCCTATCGGTATATCGAGGAGGCGCAGGCGATCGGCTGGCCGGTGCC
>NZ_VLKT01000043.1 GCF_007830515.1 Mesorhizobium tianshanense | reverse complement strand
CGCTCTTCGGTGATGATCGCCCGGCTCGAGCCACGCCGCTTCGGACCCGTTGCCGCAGGTGAACTCCGCTTGGACGACTGCTCCATCCCGCTCGGCTTCAGCGTCGGGCGCGGCGGTAGACCTTTCAGACGCCGGATCTCATCCTTCAGAGCCGCATTCTCGGCGCGAAGCCCGGCCACCTCTGCCCGCAACTGCAGGATCATGTCGAGCAGGTCCGTAGGGGTCGGCGTTCGAGAATCTGGTGGATCCGCCATGGCCTGACAGAATCACGCCGCCCGCCAAACCGCCACCCTCTCTAACCCGATACACCCGAGTCATAACGCCGCGTCCGCCACCGGTTTTGCCCCGGTTACGAAATGTCGGCTGCATTGCACCCCGTTCATATGCGCCATGCAGCGGCGACATGGCTCGGAAAGTCGTCGACTACAAAATAAAAAGGCCTGCCGGGCAGCGTCTGCGCGGCAGGCCTTCAGCTTTGGATACACACGATCTATTTTACTCCACCAGCCCAGGATCCGACGCCGTAACGAGTGCCGGTCTTGGTGTCGGCGGCTTCAGGCCAACCGATATCCTTCTGCAGTTCGATCGGCAGAGAGTGGATGGCGCGTTCGGTCTGGTAGCGGGCGCGGGCCGCGCTGATTTCGGTCGCAATGCGGCCGATGGATGACAGGATGGACATTTCATTCTCCTTTGCGTTGAGCCGGGAATTTGCCGGTTGCTCCGCGTGCGAAGCGCTACGTCAGGTTTGTTTCAGCTTCATTTAGTGTCGATTGCAGATCCGTGTCATGGTCGTTTCAAGACCGCTTTCGATACGTCCGCCTTCGATGGAGTTGACTATCCTCCCAAAGTGATGTTCAATCAAACGAAATGGAATGATGGTTTGTATCAGAAAAATTGAAGGTCGATCCCGATGAACGCCCCACTCAATCATCCATTGCCGTTGCTCGATCTCGACGTCTTGCGTACGTTCGTGGCGATCGCCGAGACCGGCAGTTTCACCACCGCGGCAAATGCCGTCTTCCGCACGCCGTCGGCCGTCTCCATGCAGATCAAGAAGCTGGAGGATATTCTCGGCCGTTCGGTGTTCGCGCGCGACGCGCGCTCGGTGACGCTGACCACGGATGGCGAGATGCTGCTCGGCTACGCCCGGAGGCTGCTGTCGATCAACCGCGAGGTGGTGTCCAAGTTCATCATCCCCGACATTGTTGGGGTGGTGCGGCTCGGCTCGCCTGACGACTATGGCGAGCGCGTGCTGCCGCATGTGCTGAAGCGTTTTGCGCAGTCGCATCCTTCGATCGCGGTCGACGTCACCATTGACCAGAGCAGCAATCTGCGCCGGCGCATGGACGACCGGGCGCTCGACATCACGCTGCTCACCAACTCCTACAAGACCAGCGCGCTCGGCGCCGAAGTCCTGCTCACCGAACCGATCGTCTGGGCCGGTGCCAAGGGCGGTTGCGCGCATCTGCGCGAACCGCTGCCGGTTTCCTTGTGGGAAGAGGGCTGCGCCTGGCGGGCAGGCGCCCTCGAAGCGCTCGGCCGTGAGGGCCGCAATTATCGCGTCGCCTATATGAGTGCGCATACGGCCGGCCAGCGCGCCGCGATCCTGTCCGACCTCGCGGTGGCGCCGCTGCCGAAATCATTCCTCGGCAACGACATGGTCGAGCTTTGCCCGAAGGACGGCATGCCGGATATCGGCACCTACAGCCTCGCCATGATCGTGGCGCCGGATGCCAGCGCACCGGTAAAGGCCGTCGCCGACCATATCCGCGCGACCTTCGAAGTGTTCAGGGAAACCGGGAAGTTCTGATTCAAGACCTCAACGGCGAAGCCAGGCCGCGAGCGGTGACGCCGCGATCTGGCTTTTTCAGCGACAATTCGCCGGCTTTGGCGTGATATATCCCGGTTTCGCTGCCCAAAAACGCCACGATGCTGTCCCGCGCACGCCGCGCCTCTGGCATGTCGATCAACGGCCAGACGTGGAACATGCCTTCCTCGTAGACGACCTCCACGTCGACGCCGGCGACGCGGGCCTTGTGCGCGAAGATCAGATTGTCGGGGCTGAGCAGATCGTGCGAACCGGTCAGGAGCAGCGTTTTCGGCAGCACCGACAGGTCGCCGTAAAGCGGGCTGATGCGCCAGTCGCTGCGATCGATGCCGGCGCTGTAAAGCCGGACCGCCTCGAGGCCGCCTGGAATGCCCAGCCAGGGATCGTTGCGTTCGGCCTCGAACACTTCGGGGTTGGCAAGCGACATGTCGAGGCCGGGCGAAATCAGCACATGGCGCGACGGCAAGGGCAGGGCGGCTTCCGCGGCCATCATGGTCAGCACCACGGCCATGTTGCCGCCGGCGGAATCGCCCATGAAGACGATGTCCTGCGCTTCCGCCTCGTCGAGTATCTGACGGTAGACCTTGCCGACCATGCCGAACATGGCGTGGAAATCGTGTTCGGGAGCAATGGGATAGATCGGCACAGTGATGCCGAAACCCAGCCGGTCGGCCATATCGGCGATGAGTCCCCAGTGATAGGACGTGATTTGGAAGACATAGGCGCCGCCATGCAGGTAGAGAATCCGCTTTCGCTCGCCGCCCTTTGGCGCGATTTCGTAGACGGGAAAGCCGTCAACGCTGCGCGTCGTAACGTCGAAACGCGATCGCAGCGAGGCGGGCGGCCGGTGGTCCTCCGTCTTGCGCGCATAAGCGATCCAGCGCTGCAGGTTTTCCGGACTCGAAAAGGCCTTCTTGCGGCTGTGCCTGAGCACGAAGGACACGACGTGGCTTTTGAGACTGGGCATGCGGACACACGGACTTCGGCTGAGCCGACTAAGAGAACCCCTCACAGTCTCCGAAGATCGTGCCTTCGCCAAGAATGTCAAGTTTTGCGCGGCTTCAACACGCTGGTGTGATCCAGCTTTGAGCAAAGGCTGTCGGTGGTCGTCGCCCCGTACGCCGCCGCAGCGCTCAGCGCCGGGGCAGCAGTGCGGCGCGCAGCCGGCGGTCGCTTGCCGCCGGAGCCGCATGACGGCTTCGGCGCGTGGCCAGCAGCTTGCAGTTGTCGGCGAAGGTCATCAGCGCGCCGAGCCCAAAAGCAGGGCCGACAGGGTGGCCTGCGGGTCGCTGCGCGGGGACGACGGCCAGCCGATGTCCTTCTGGATTTCGGGCGGCAGGCTGTTCAGGGCCCGGACGGACCTGTTCCTGTTGTGTGCATGCTTGATGGCCGCACCAAAGCGGCCGAGGCTTTCGAACATCGACATCTTCATCTCCCTTGGAGCGCGCTGCGGCGGCTGAAAGCTATTTCCTGCCTGCCGTTCGATGCCGGTTAAATGCTCCCTGCATGTATCTGGTGGATTTCACGAAAACAGCGTCTTCGTTTCCAGATCTGTCGATCTGGAAACATATGCATACAAATGAAATCGGCGGTGAAGGGCCGCTTCCGCCGGCGGGATGTTACCCCCGGCCGCGCCGGGCGGCGTGACCTTCGCGCGAACGTCGCCGTGGGGCGGCATCGCCGGCAATGCCGTCTTCGCTGACCGTCTTGCGCGGTGGCAGTTTCACCGCCGCCGACAGTTTTGGGAATGGGTCGATCTTGTTCGGCAGCGCCATGGCGTAGACGAAGTGCTCCTGGAATTTCGGCTCCAGCGCGGTCTCGATCTTCTCGATCCGGCTCACCGTTTCCTCGATCTCGCGGCGATAGCCGCGATTGAGCAGCGCCATGCGCGCGCCGGCGCCGGCGGCGTTGCCGACGGCCGAAACCTTGTCGAGATCGCAGTCGGGGATCAGTCCCAGCACCATGGCGTATTTCGGATCGATGAAGGAGCCGAAGGCGCCGGCGAAGTGAATGCGGTCGACATGGTCGGTATGCTGCTTTTCCATCAACAGCTTGGTGCCGGCATAAAGCGCCGCCTTGGCAAGCTGGATGGCGCGCACGTCCGTCTGGGTGATGGTGATCCTGGGCTCGCCTTCCTTCAGCACGTAGGAGAAGGTGCGGCCATTGGCGATGACGCGCGGCGAGCGGGCGCTGAGCGACCCGTCGATGACGCCATCCTCGGAGATGATGCCGGCGAGATACATCTCAGCGACCACCTCGATGATGCCGGAGCCGCAGATGCCGGTGACGCCGGTCGCCTGGACGCTGTCGAGGAAGCCGGGTTCGTCTGACCACAGTTCCGAGCCGATGACCCGGTATTTCGGCTCCAGCGTGTCGGGATCGATGCGGACGCGCTCGATGGCGCCGGGCGCGGCGCGTTGGCCGCCGGAGATTTCCGCGCCCTCGAAGGCCGGACCGGTGGGCGAGGAGGCCGCCACGACCCGCTGGCGATTGCCGAGCACGATCTCGGCATTGGTGCCGACGTCGACGATCAACATCATCTCGTCCTGGCGGTGCGGGCCTTCCGACAGCGTCACCGCAGCCGCATCGGCGCCGACATGGCCGGCGATGCAAGGCAGCATGTAGAGCCTGGCGCCCTGGTTGAGCTTCAGCCCGATATCCGACGCCTTGATGTGCACGGCACCCGAGACGGCCAGCGCGAACGGTGCGCCGCCGAGTTCGGTCGGGTCGATGCCAAGGAACAGATGGTGCATGATCGGGTTGCCGACAAAGACCGAATCCAGGATGTCGTTGCGCTGGACGTTGCCTTCCGCACAGACCTTGTCGACGAGGCCGGAGATCGCTTCGCGCACCGCGACCGTCATGCCTTCGCGGCCGTCCGGGTTCATCATCACATAGGAAACGCGGCTCATCAGATCCTCGCCAAAGCGGATCTGCGGGTTCGACGTGCCCGACGAGGCGGCGACGCGGCCCGACAGCAGCGACACCAGATGCATGGCGATGGTGGTCGAGCCGATGTCGCAGGCAAGCCCATAGGCCTCGTTCTTGAGACCGGGCCACAAAGAGATGACCCGCGCGGTCTCGCTGTCGGCATCCTTGTGGATGGCGGCGGTCGCGGTCCAGTTGCCCTTGCGCAATATGCCCTGCACCTGCGGCAGGAGATGGAAATCGAAATCGAGGCTCTTGAGCCCCCAGTCCTTCATCAGCGCGATCTTCAGGCGATCGAGATCGCCTGATGGATTGTGCATGTCGGGCTCTTCGATCTCGACGTAGCACATGTGGATTGCCGAATCGCGGGCGATGACCCTGGTGTCGGCGTCCTTGCGGATGGTCTGCGCGTTGATGACGGTGTCCTGCGGCACGTCGACGACGAGGTCGCCGAGGATCTGCGCCGAGCAGGACAGGCGGCGGCGTTCGGGTAGGCCGCGCACGCGTTCATAGCGCTCCTCCTTGGCGCCCTTGGGCGAGATGTGGTCGTTGGAAGAGACGATCTTGTGCTTGGCGAAATTGCCTTCCTGCACCTCGATTTGGCAGCGCCCGCAAGTGGCGCGTCCGCCGCACACGCTCTCGACATAGACGCCGAGCTGGCGTGCGGCATCGAGCACCGGCGTGCCGACCGGAAACCGCCCGCGCTTGCCGGACGGCATGAACAGCACGAGCGGATCGGTGATGTTGGCGGGTGAGTTCACGATTGCGCGCTTATCCTCGGGCCATCCGGGCTTCACGGCCGCCGCGCCGGCGGCCGCCATTGCCGCCGCCTTCGCCCGGCGCGTTGACCGCCGTTGGGGCCGCTACCGCCTGGCCGCCTTCGGCCGGCTTGTAGTCCTTGTAGGTTCTGATCCAGTTGGTGCAGTTCTCGTCGGTGCCATTCAGCACGTTGGCGCCGCGCACGGCTTCCATCTCCTGCGGGCGCACCGGGTTCATGATCGCCGAGGTCATGCCGGCGCCGATCACCATAGGGATGAAGGCGGCGTTGATGCCGTGGCGATGCGGCAGGCCGAACGAGATGTTGGACAGGCCGCAGGTGGTGTTGACCTTGAGCTCCTCGCGCAGGCGACGCAGGAGGGCAAAGACCTGGCGGCCGGCGTCGCCCAGCGCGCCGATCGGCATGACCAGCGGGTCGACGACGACGTCATGCGCCGGAATGCCGAAATCGGCGCAGCGCTCGACGATCTTCTTGGCGACGGCGAAGCGAACATCCGGATCCATCGAAATGCCGGTCTCGTCGTTGGAAATGGCGACGACGGGAACGTTGTATTTCTTGATCAGCGGCAGGATGGCCTCGAGCTTTTCTTCCTCGCCTGTGACGGAATTGACCAGCGGCCGGCCCTTGGCGACCTTGAGCGCCGCCTCGATCGCGGCGGTCACCGAACTGTCGATCGACAGCGGCAGGTCGACCAGGCCCTGCACGATCTCCAGCGTCTGCACCAGCAGTGCCGGTTCGGTTGCGTTGGGATCGACAGCGGTGACGCCGGCATTGACGTCCAGCATGGTCGCACCGCAGGCGGCCTGTTCCAGCGCGTCCTTGATGACGGTCTCGAAATTGCCCGCCACCATCTCCGCGGCCAGCTTCTTGCGGCCGGTCGGATTGATGCGCTCGCCGATCACGCAGAAGGGCTGATCGAAGCCGATGATGATTTCTCGTGTCGCCGAGGCGACGATCGTCCGGGTCATGAAATCCCTCCGTCGTGATATAAAGACTTCTTTATATCGTTTCTGATTTCGTTCAAGCGAATGGTGACAATCCACGCCGTCAATGCGCGGTCTTGACCATGTCCACCTGGGTTTCGGTAATCTCGTCGTGCAGTATGTGGTCGAGCCGGTCGGCGACGAGTTGGTCGTCGCGGCGAATTTCGCGCTTCCATGGCTGGCGGCCCTTCAGCACGCCCGATTCATCGACGATCTCGGCGACATATTCCTCCTGGCGGTAGGCCATCACATGGACGCCGGATACGCCGGGAATTTCCTTCACCTCGTTGATGATGTCGATGCAGAGCTGCTTGCCTTCCTTCTTCTGGTCCTGGGCGCCTTCCAGCCGCTTGACGACCTGATCGGGGATATGAATGCCCGGCACGTTGGAGCGGATCCATTTGGCGGTCTTGGCCGAGGCCAGCGGCCCGACACCACACAGGATGAAGCATTTTTCCGTGAAACCGAGATCGCGGACCTGCTGCATGTAGGCGCGGAACATCGGCACGTCGAAACAGTACTGGCTCTGCACGAATTGTGCGCCGGCGGCAATCTTCTTGCCCAGCCGATACGGGCGGAAATCGATCGGCGGCGCGAAAGGGTTGATCGCCGCGCCGAGGAAAAGCTGCGGCGGCGTCGTCAGCTTGCGGCCGGACAGGAACTTGCCGTTGTCGCGCATGATGCGGCAGGTTTCCAGGAGCGACATGCAGTCGAGGTCGAACACCGGTTTGGCGCCGGGCTGGTCGCCGGCCTGTACGCCGTCGCCGGTCAGGCAAAGCATGTTGGCGACGCCCATCGCCGCTCCGCCCAGCACGTCGCCCTGGATGGCGATGCGGTTCCTGTCGCGGCAGGCGATCTGCATGATCGGGGCATAGCCCATGCGGGTCAGCAGCGCACAGATGCCAACCGAGGACATGTGGCAGTTGGCGCCCGACGCGTCGACGGCGTTGATGGCGTCGACCCAGCCGTCGAAGATTTTGGCGCGGTTGTAGACGTCCTCCGGATCGGCGCTGTCGGGCGGGTTGAGCTCTGTCGTCACCGCGAATTCGCCGCGCCGCAGGACGCGCTCCAGCCGGCCGCGCGAGGTGTGGCCGGGCAGGGGATCGAGCGGCAGGTGGATGCCGGCCGGATTCTCGTCGGGCTGGCGGCCGATCATCCCGATGCTCCGGTTTTCGCCGCGTTGCTGGCTGCTTCGCGAGCAGCGGCGGCCTGTGCGGTCACCCGCAGCCAGGCCGAGGTCTCGCGCAGCGACTGGTCGACCGGCTTCTGCACGTCGAGGATCTTGTCGCCATGCACCATGTTGCGCGAGCCTTCCCAGGCCTTGACCCAGACGCACGGCATGTCAGGTTCGACCTCGCAATTGCCGTTGGCGCGCACACCGCCGCAGGGGCCGTTGCGCAACTGCTTGGGGCAGTTCATCGGGCAAGACATGCCGGTGGAGGACAGCACGCACTGACCGCACATGCGGCAGTCGAACATGAAGCCCTTGACGCGTTTTTCGACGAATTTGATCGGCCCCTCGACGCGACCGTAGCCGATGCCCTTCCATAGCGGATGCAGCAGCAGGAACATGTCGGCGAACCTGCTATAGAACCATTCGAGCAATCGTGAATGGCGGATCGACCACAGCCGCACCGCAAAAGAGCGCTGGACGCGCCGCTGCGGCGACACATCGGCCGGCTTGTAGTCGGATTTCGGCGCTGCCTTCTTGACCAGAGTGGCCTGCGTAATCGCCGGGGTCGTTTCAGGCATTTTCTTTCCCGCCTGCCTTGACCAGAGCGACCAGCCGCTCGCGGTCGTATTTCGCGTCGATGTCCTGAAGGGCTTTTTCGGCCTCGCCTTCAAGATCGTCACCGACCGGCACGGGGTCGGCCTTGCGCCATTCGGCCAGGTAGTCGTCGGTACCGCCGGCGCCGGTGCGCATGGCGCACATGTCGATCGCTTCGGTGAAGCGCAGCGGCAGTTCGCGCTTGGCGTTCTGCCGGCCCTTCCTGACGATGACCTGGGCGGGAATGTCGCGCCAGTAGACGACGATCAGATCGGCCATGAATTCTCGCTCCTGCAGGGCGCTTTGCGTCCAGTTGGAAAGGACGCCCTACCACTTTCACTCGACTGCATCGGGCTTTCCGAAGATCGATTCCGATTTTCGGGTCGATGCAGCGGTTTCGAGCATTGCCGCAAGCGCCATTAGGCTGCTTGTTATGGGACGACGCGCGCGCATTCAAAAGCGACGCTATCGCCAAGCGGCAAGCGAAACGCGAGACTTCAGGATCGCTGGGTTACCAGACGCCGGCTTTTATGCCGGTCCAGAGATAGAACCAGATCGTCGGATGATACCATTGTTTCGAGGGCAGGCCGGGATCTGAAATGGCAAGCTTGCCGGCCAGTGCGTCACTGACCGCCTCGACGCAGATGTCGCGCGAGAATGCCGCCTGCCGCAGCGCGTAGGTTGAAATCGTATCGCCTGCCTCAGGCTTGCCGCGCGCCTGCAGCAGCACGCCGCCTGTATCGACGCCGGCGTCGACCAGATGCACCGTGGTGCCGAAATTTTGCGCATCGCCCGTGGCCAACGCCCAGTAGCCGCCATTCATGCCGCGATATTTAGGAGCGATGCCGGCATGGTAATTGAGGACCGGGCAAGGGATTTTCGCCAACGTCTGGCTCGACAGCAGGCGGCAGCCGGCGAGCAGCACGACGCCGGGTTGGATTTCCGCGATCGCCTGCAGACACTCCGGCGCGTTGGCCGAGGGAACGTCGATGGTCGCTTGTCCGGGCTTCGGTTCCGTCTGCAGCTTCTGTTCGGCGATCATGCGTGCTGCGTGCCCGGCGAAAAACCGCTTGCCAAGCCGCGTCAGCACCATCGTGCCAAGCTGCCCGGCGGCCTGTAACCAGCCTTGGCGGCGGGCACGCCCGATCAGCAATTGCTTTTTGGATTCAGGGGTTTCGAGGATAACGCTGACAGGTCCCAGCCGGTCAGCGATGGCGTTGACGATGGCCCAGATATGCGGTCCGCCTTCGGTGACGACGACGATCGGCCGCGGATTTGGGTTCAACGGTTCCATGGTTTGTGCCGCCCCGAAAAGACCTGCTCTCAGCGCGCGGGATGCTAGACCGCCCGGGTTAATCCTTGGTGATCGGCTTGGGTGTCAGGGCTGCAGGCTCAGCGCTTGAGCTCAAGGATGTCGAGTTTCGATTCGTAGTAGGGCGCGGGGAATTCGATGCGCCATTCGTCGGCGCTGTTGCGAAAGGCGTAGCCGACCTGGTCGCTCTGTGGGCCGCTGCCATAGGGTTTTGCCGGATCGTTGTTGACGGAGAAGGAGCCGAGATAGATCGAGCGCTTTTCGCCGTCATCGAAGAAGCGACCCTTGGTGCGCTGCGATCCGGTGATCTTTTCCAGAGTCCAGCCTGAACCATTGTCGCTCACCTTGCACTTGAACCAGCCATAGATGACGAGCGGGCTCAGTCCGCCGGCCTTGATGGTACGGCACTGCCAGTTCCCGGTCAGGTCCGTGTCGGAAAAGGCGACCAGCGGCTTTGCCAGCAAGGCGTCGAGCTGCTTGACCTCGGCAGCGTCGCCAGCCTTGGCTTCATCGAGGGATGTCTTGCGCGTCTCGCCATACTTGTCGAGCCGTGCCTTGTCGGCGGGCGTGATGAGCTTCTGCACCTCGCCGTCGGCAAGCGCGGGCAGGGTGAAGCAGACAACGCCTGCGGCAATCATGAGGCGAGCGATCATCGCTGCGTTTCCTGGTCGATGGCTGGAACAGCCTGTTTTCGCGTTTGGCACATAAGTTATCTGTTCGCGGTGGCGTGTCATCCATGCTTAACAGCGGCCAGGTTAAAAATCCTGGCTTCACCGATGCGGATATTGCTTACGGGATCATCAGGTTGGTTGGGCAGCGCGCTCGCGCCGCGCTTGCGGGCAATTGGCCATGACGTTGTCGGCCTCGATCCCGCCCCGTCGGCGGAAACGCAGATGATCGGCTCGGTCGCCGACCGTGATCTGGTCATGCGGACGGTCAGGGAAAACCGCATCGAGGCGATCGTCCACAGCGGCGCTCTGCACAAGCCTGATATCGAACACAACCGCAACGAGGATTTCGTCGAGACGAATGTGCGCGGCACGCTCAACCTGCTCGACGCGGCGGTGGCATCAGGCGTTCAGCGCTTCGTCTTCACGTCGACGACTTCGCTGATGATCTCGAAAGCCATACGCGCCGGCTTCACCGGCGGCGCGCGCAAGGCCGCCTGGCTGACGGAAGACATGTCGCCTGAGCCGCGCAATATCTACGGCGTCACAAAGCTTTCGGCCGAGCACCTTTGCCGCCTCTATCACATCCAGTCCGGACTGCCGGTGATCGTGCTGCGCACCGCCCGGTTCTTTCGCGAGGCAGACGACATGGCGCACGCCATCGAGCAGTCGGACGCCAATACCAAAGCCAATGAGCTGCTGTTTCGCCGGCTGACCGTGGAAGATGCCGCCGAGGCCCATATCGCGGCGCTGGACAAGGCGCCGCAACTGGGCTTCGACATCTTCATTGTTTCGGCGCCAACGCCGTTCCGGCCCGATGATTGCGAGGCCTTGATCGCCGATGCGCCGTCCGTCGTCGGGCGCTATTTTCCGGAGTTTCCGGCGCTCTACGCGCGGAAGGGCTGGACGATGTTTTCCTCGATCGACCGCGTCTACGACGCCTCGCGGGCAAGGGACAGGCTGGGGTTCGTCTGCGAGCTTTGCCGATGTGCTCGCGGCGATCGCGGCGGAAGAGGCGCGCCTCCCTGATGGTCAGGGGATGGTTGCAGCTCGCGCCAGCTCCGTCGTCAGATCGCCATAACCGGTCGAGCGGCGCTCGTAGGCGAGGCCGAGCATTTTGGCGGCGTTCTCGGCGACCTTGTCGAGTTCCGGGTCGTCGGTCTGGGCGATGTAGACCAGCTTCTCGTAATTGCCGAAATAGTCCTTGATCAGCTCCGGATGCCTATCGAGGCCAAGCGGCTTCATGAAGAAGGCGTCGAACTGCCGGCACAGGAAATCGGTCATGTAGAACGACATCATGTCGTCGTCGGCGATTTTCGCATAGGCGTCCATGCCCTGGTAGAAGGCAAAGCAGTGCGGCCCGGCCATGCGCTCGACGCCGTGCTTCTCGCAGACACGGTCAAGCAGACCACCGGTGCCGCAATCGGCGTAGCCGACGAAGATGTTCCTGTAACCGTCCGCCTTCGCCTTCTCGATCGCCTTGTCCATGGCCGGCGCGATGCGGTCCGGGTAGAAATGGAACTCCGCCGGCAGGCAGGTCAGGTCGAGATGGTCGAGCGCCAGCTGCTCCTTGACGGCCAGAACTTCGCGCGCAATCATCCCGCAGGCGATGACGAGCAGCCTGTCGCCTTGATCGGGTTGTGGTTTTTGCACGGCGCTCATAGAACGGTTTCGTTGCTATTGATTTTCGAATCTATCGAACGAGGGAGACACCGTCCATGAAACTGTTGCGCCTTGGCCCCATCGCCATTCTTGCTTGTGCCCTGGCTCTTTCGGCCTGCGCCAACACGATCCGCGGCGTCGGCAGGGATGTCAAATCGACAGCCAACGCCGTTGAGGATACGGTCAACAACCCCTGATCCGTAGTCTCATCAAAGCGCATCGCGGCCAGCCGGCTTCAAGCGATGCGCTTTAGGCGGCATGCTCTAACATCTGGGAACGAAAAGCCGCGCTGCAAGGCGCGGATTTGCTTATTGTCCAGGCCGAATCCGCCGAGCTCAGGCCGAAGCGCGGACGTTGTGCTTGCGCTTCATGAAGTCCTTGGCGGTCTCGACCGCCACCGCCGCGTCGCGGCAATAGGCATCGGCGCCGACGGCCTTGCCGAACTCCTCGTTGAGCGGCGCGCCGCCAACCAGCACGACATAGTCGTCGCGGATGCCCTTTTCCTTCATCGTGTCGATGACGACCTTCATGTAAGGCATGGTCGTGGTCAGCAGCGCCGACATGCCGATGATGTCGGGCTGATGCTGCTCGATGGCATCCAGGTATTTCTCGACCGCATTGTTGATGCCGAGGTCGATGACGTCGAAGCCGGCGCCCTCCATCATCATGCCGACAAGGTTCTTGCCGATATCGTGGATGTCGCCCTTGACCGTGCCGATCACCATCTTGCCCTGCTTCGGCGCGCCGGTGGCGGCAAGCAGCGGACGCAGGATGAACATGCCGGCCTTCATCGCGTTGGCGGACAACAGCACTTCCGGCACGAACAGGATGCCGTCGCGAAAATCCTCGCCGACAATGCGCATGCCTTCGACCAGTGCCTCGGTCAGCACCTTATAGGGCGCCCAGCCGCGATCGAGCAGGATCTGCGTGCCTTCCTCGATCTCTTCCTTCAACCCGTCATAAAGATCGTCGTGCATCTGCTGCACGAGCTCGTCGTCGGAAAGCTCGGAAAGGATGATCTCGTCGTCGGCCATTTTTTCTCGGGCTCCTTGCCGTGCGGAAACAATCACGGCACCTGAAATGCAACGGTAATACCTAACCCGCAAGGGGCGTGTATCCATAGCTGATTTGCGACTTCCCGCAAAAGGAAAGCGACCGCAAATCTATTGGAATTCTTGTCGATTTTGCGACAGGCGTTGGCGCTGGCGGGCCGTTTCGAATAGGGTCCATGACTACGATCTGGCCAGAACCGCGATATGCGGCCGCAACGATTTTCAGGTTTCAGGGAAAAAACATCATGAGTGAGAACGCGCCAGTCGATCAGGAAGCGTCAAACGCCCGGCGTGGCCGCGCTGCCAGCGGCGGCGCCGCTGCCCGGCGGGCGGCGCGCTCGGGTGGCGGCCCCGGCACCCAGCTCACCTACATCAAGCGCAAGATCAACGTCTATGAGGTGCTGGACGAGGAAGGCCTGGCGCTGATCGAAAAGAACACTGACACGGTGCTCGAGGAGATCGGCATCATCTTTCGCGACGACGCCGAGGCGCTGCAGCTGTGGAAAGAGGCCGGCGCCGACGTCAAGGGCGAGCGCGTGCATTTCCCGAAAGGCCTCTGCCGCTCGCTGTTGAAGACCGCGCCGTCCCTCTATACCCAGCACGCCCGCAACGCCGAACGCTCGGTGCAGATCGGCGGCAACGCTACGGTCTTCGCGCCGGTCTATGGCCCGCCCTTTGTGCGCGACCTCGACGGCGTCAGGCGCTATGCGACGATCGAGGATTTCCAGAATTTCGTGAAGCTCGCCTATATGGCGCCGTCGATCCACCATTCAGGCGGCACGGTGTGCGAGCCGGTCGACGTGCCGGTCAACAAGCGCCATCTCGACATGATCTACAGCCACATCAAATACTCGGACAAGCCGTTCATGGGCTCCGTCACCGCGCCGGAGCGTGCCGAGGACACGGTGGCGATGGCCAAGATCGTGTTCGGCGACGATTTCGTCGAAAATAACACCGTGCTGACCAGCCTGATCAACGCCAATTCGCCGATGGTGTTCGACGAGACCATGCTGGGCGCGCTGAAAGTCTATTCGCGCCACAACCAGGCCTGCATCGTCACGCCGTTCATTCTTGCCGGCGCGATGAGCCCGGTGACGGTCGCCGGCACGCTGACGCAGGTTCTGGCCGAAGTGCTGGCCGGCGCGTCGTTCACGCAGTTGATCCGGCCGGGCGCGCCGGTGCTGTTCGGCACTTTCGCCTCGTCGATCTCGATGCAGTCGGGCGCGCCGACCTTCGGCACGCCGGAGCCGTCGCTGGTTTCTTATGGCGCGGCGCAGCTCGCCCGCCGGCTTGGCCTACCGTTCCGCACCGGCGGCTCGCTCTGCGCCTCGAAAATCCCGGACGCCCAGGCGGCCTATGAGAGCGCCAACACGCTGAACTCGACGATCCTCGCCGGCACCAATTTCGTGCTGCACTCGGCCGGCTGGCTCGAGGGCGGGCTCGCCTCCTGCTACGAAAAGTTCATGATGGACATCGACCAGCTCGGCATGACGCAGAAGTTCTCCGAAGGCGTCGACCTGTCGGAAAACGGCCAGGCGATGGACGCCATCCGCCAGGTCGGCCCGGGCAGCCACTATCTCGGCTGTGACCACACCCAGGCCAATTTCCAGACCGCCTTCTACCGTTCCAACATCGCCGACAACAATTCCTACGAGCAGTGGCTGGCCGAAGGCGAAAAGACAGCGCCGCAGCGCGCCAACGAACTCGCCCGCCGCTGGCTGGAAAGCTACGAGGCGCCGCATCTCGATCAGGGTATCGACGACGGACTGAAGGAGTTCATCGCCAGGAAGAAGGCGTCGATGGCCGACGCCTTCACCTGAAAGGAGCCCGAGTCAGGCGGGGCTAAAGTCGCCAACATCATCCACAAGGAAGTCTGGCGGAGCGCATTTTCCGACCCGGACAGGAAAGGGTGATCCCTGCGCGCAGCATGATCGAAGATATAACGGCAGCACTTTCCGCCTGCGGTCTCATGCTTCGCGGCGGCTTCAATTTTGCCGATGGCGAGGACACGCCGTTCGGTCTCTCCGGCGCTCCCGCCAAATCCATCGTGCTGGTAGGGCAGGCGGGTGCTGCGTCGTGGCCGCATTTCCTGCGCTGGCGGGAGAGCCAATCGCAAGCCATCGCCAATCCGCTCGATACATGGTCTCGCGAAGTGATCGGCGCGCTGGCGAACGACTTCGGCGCGCGTGCCGTGTCGCCCTCCGACAGGCCATATCTGCCGTTCCAGCAATGGGCGATGCGGGCGGATGGTCTGAGGCCGTCACCGCTCGGCATCCTCATGCATCCGCAATACGGGCTCTGGCACGCGTATCGCGGTGCGCTGCTGTTCGAGGACGAGATTGCGCTTCAGGAAGCTCGCGACGTGATTCATCTTTGCGATGCATGTATCGATAAACCTTGCCTGAAATCCTGCCCGGTCGACGCGTATTCAGCGGTCGGTTTCGCGCATGGAGCCTGTCTGACGCATGTGCGCGGGGCGGGTGGTGCGCCTTGCCGAACCGGCGGCTGTCTCGACCGCAACGCCTGTCCCTATGGCACGGCCTATCGCTATCCGGCGACGGCTCAGGCCTTTCATATGGCGGCGTTCGCGCGTCCGTAGCGTCGCCGGACGCCGCACGGAATCTTGAATAGGGTCGCCGCATTACGACTTGCTCCGATGCCCTGCGTGGATATGTATCGCGCGTGAAGTCAAAGGAGCGGGTGATGGTGAAGCGGGACATTCAGATCAAAATCAGCGACGGCTTGGCAAAAGCCGGGCTGTTCCGCTCGGCAGCCCCGGCCAAGGCCGCTATCATTCTCTATATGGACGCTTTTGGCCCGCGACACGCGCTCGACCAAATGGCGGAACGGCTTGCAGGCGACAACTACGCGGTATTGGTCCCGGATCTCTTCTATCGCAACGCGCCCTACGGCCCTTTCGAGGCCAAGACCGCATTCAGCGACGAGAAGCGCAGGGCTGTCATCACGGGTCTCCTCAGCAGCACGACACAGGACATGACCATCCGCGACAGCGGCGCTTTCCTCGATGCGCTCGATGCCGAAGGCCTGACCGGACCGGTCGGCACTGTCGGCTATTGCATGGGTGGAGCGCGGGCACTGAATGCCCCCGCGACCTATCCCGATCGCATCGTTGCCGCCGCCAGCTTCCATGGCGGCAATCTGGCCAGTAACGCCGCCGACAGCCCGCACCGGAAGGCTGCATCGATCAAGGCGCGGGTCTATGTCGGCACCGCGGGCGTGGACAGAAGTTTCCCGCCGGAGCAGGCGGCGCGACTGGCCGAAGTGCTGCGCGCGGCGGAGGTCGATCATGTCATCGAGAATTATGCCGGCATGGCGCATGGCTGGTGCGTTCCGGACCACAGCGTCTTCAATGCGATCGGCGCCGAGCGTCATTGGAAGCGGCTGGCGACGCTGTTCGCGGAGACGCTGGAGTAGGGCGCCGGTGGTCCCTCTCTGACCGCCTCCCAAAAATTTCTTTCCATCACCCCAAGGAATCGCCATTAGCCTTCGTCCAACGGGCAAATGATGGCGCTGATGCTGGATGAAAGCGAAGCCTCCGACGCCGAGTTGATCGGGCGAGCGAAGGGCGGGGACAGAAGGGCTTTCGGCAAGTTGCTCGAAAGGCACTATGATTTCGTCTATCGCGCCGCCTATCGCTGGTGCGGGAAAAAGGCCGACGCCGAGGACATCGCCCAGGAAGTCTGCGTCCGGCTGGGCCGGGCGATCCGCGGCTATCATGGCAGCGGCGCCTTCACCACCTGGCTCTACGCCATGACGCTGAACGCGGCGCGCGACATGATGCGCAAAACCGCCCGCGAGACGGTCAAGACCGAAGCCTACGGCGCTTACGCATTGATCTCGGGAGAAGCCTCGGCCGAGCCCGAGGATCCGGTCGAGGTGCTTTGGGCAGCGGTGCGGATGCTGCCGGACAAGCAGCGCGACGCGGTGCTGCTTGTCTATGGCGAAGGGCTGAGCCACGCAGCCGCCGCCGAGGCGATGGCGATCTCGGAGACGACGGTTTCCTGGCACATCCATGAGGCGAAGAAACGGCTGAAGACGCTCGTGCGTTCAGCCGGGGAAGTATGATCATGGTCGACGACAACGAACTCAAGAGGCTGCGCGACATCGCAGCGCCGGCGCCGGGTACCGACGCGAAGGCGCGTGCCTTCGAGGCTGCCATGCGTGCCTACGACATGGACGAGAAAACTTCACCTGCCGCCCAAGGATCGGCGAACGGGCTTCGTCTCACAGAGCGAGCACAAAAGCTCTGGAGCGAAATCATGCAAAAGAAACTCTTCGCCGCGCCGGCCATTGCCGGGCTCATCGCCCTGCCGATCGCCGGATACGCCGCCATCTATATGCTGCGGGAGCAGCCATTCCATTTCGGTGGAGACGAGAAGATAACCGAAACGCTGGCCGACAAACCGGCGACCAACGCGCCGGACAAGGCGAAACAGGCGCCGGTTGCCGAAGGTGACAACCAAAAGAAGGCCAATGCCGACAGCGCACCGCGTCAAGTGCCAGCAGCGCCGCCGAAACCCGAATCGACCGTTGCTGGCGGCACGGCACAGCAGGATGCGCTAGCCCGCGAAGTGACCGAGCCTGTGCCAAGCACGGAGGCCGCGCCGCCGTCTAACCGAGTGATCATGCGATTGGCACCACAGGCACCTGCGGCCGATGGCGCCGCGCAGGCCGGCCGCACGACTGCCGAGTCCAAACTGATGGTGCGTCGGCTTATGCCGGCCGACCAGATGCTGCCGCAGGAGCAAAACCGCGACCGCGTCGAGGAGTTCAAGACCAATCCGGTTCATGCCGCGCTCGAAGATCCGGTCTCGACCTTTTCGATCGATGTCGACACGGCCTCCTATTCCTTCGTGCGGCGTTCGCTGAAGGAGGGTTTCGTGCCGCAGGCCGACACGGTCCGCGTCGAGGAGATGATCAACTACTTTCCCTATGACTGGAAAGGGCCGGACTCTGCCTCGACGCCGTTCAACTCGACCGTCAGCGTTATGCCGACGCCGTGGAACGAGCACACCAAGCTGATGCATGTCGCCATCAAGGGGTTCGACGTCAAGCCGGCCGAGCAGCCCCAAGCCAACCTGGTCTTCCTGATCGACGTGTCGGGCTCGATGAACGAGCAGGACAAGCTGCCGCTCTTGCGGTCGGCCTTCCGGCTGCTGGTCAACAGACTGAAGCCGGACGACACGGTCTCGATCGTCACCTATGCGGGCGACGCCGGCACTGTGCTGGAGCCCACCAGGGTTTCGGAGAAGGACAAGATCCTCAATGCCATCGACACTTTGACGCCCGGCGGCAGCACGGCCGGCGAGGCGGGCATCAGGCAAGCCTACAGGCTGGCGCAAAAATCCTTCGTCAAGGACGGGATCAACCGGGTGATGCTGGCCACGGACGGCGACTTCAATGTCGGCCAGACCGACGATGACGATCTGAAGCGGCTGATCGAGCAGGAGCGCAAGAGCGGGGTGTTCCTGTCGGTGTTCGGCTTTGGCCGCGGCAATCTGAACGACCAGATGATGCAGACCATCGCCCAGAACGGCAACGGCACCGCCGCCTATATCGACACTTTGGCCGAGGCGGAGAAGGTGCTGGTCGAGGATGCGTCCTCGACACTGTTCACCATCGCCAAGGACGTGAAGATCCAGGTCGAGTTCAACCCGAACAAGGTTTCGGAATACCGGCTGGTCGGCTACGAGACCCGTGCCTTGAACCGCGAGGATTTCAACAACGACCGCGTCGATGCCGGCGAGATCGGCTCCGGCCATTCGGTCACCGCGATCTACGAGATCACGCCGAAGGGCAGCGGCGGCGAGCAGATCGACCCGCTGCGCTACGGCCAGGCGTCGGTGAACAATGGCGGCGTCGCCAACGCCGACGAATATGCCTTCGTGAAAATCCGCTACAAGCTGCCGAACGAGGATGCCTCGAAGCTGATCACCACGCCGGTGACGTCCGCCAATGAAGTGTCGAGCTTCGATCAGGCCAGCACCGACCAGCGTTTCTCCGTCGCCGTCGCGGCCTTCGGCCAGAAACTGCGCGACGAGGATGCGACCGCGAAGTTCGGCTACGACAGGATCATGGAGATTGCCACCGCCGGCCGGGGAGCCGACCCGTTTGGGTACCGGTCCGAGTTCCTGTCGCTTGTGCGCCTTGCCTCGGCGCTTGGCGGTAACCGGTAGTGGCGATACGGCCGGTTTCTTTCAGATGGGATCGTTCTGATACGGGAAACCGACCCACGAGCGGGTGAGACAGGCCGGCAAGGGAAACCTTGCCGGCCTTTTTCCAACATTTGTGGTTCCGGCATCGATCGTGACGCCGCGCCGAAAAATCCGAGTACCGAAAGCGTCAGGCGCGGCTGCGCCGGCGCTCGCGGCGCGCTTCGCTGGTCTCGGCGGTGTTGACTGTCGCCTGCTTGTTGCGCATCGGACCGATACGCTCGACGATTTTCTCGACGGTAGGGCGATCAGACTTGGTATGCGCGTCGAGCGCCTTGCGCATGGCGGCCAGGTGGGCGAACGAGGTGCCGCAGCAGCCGCCGACGATCTTTGCACCGGCATCGACGGCCAGCCTGACATAATCGGCCATCAGTTCGGGCGTGCCGGAATAATGGATCTCGGCGCCGCGGAATTCCGGAATGCCGCAATTGCCCTTGACGATCACCGTCGCCTCCGGCTTCGCCTCGGTCATGTCGAGCAGCGAGGCGAGGATGTCGGAAGCGCCGACACCGCAATTGGCGCCGACACCGAGCGGCGCCTGCGGCAGTCCATCGGCGACGCCGTGGATGTCCTTCGGCAACAGCCCCATCATGGTGCGTCCGGCGGTGTCGAAGGAGCCGGTATAGGTATAGGGCAGGCCGACGCGGATCGCGGCTTCGGCTGCGGCGCGGATTTCGTCCGGCGCCGACATGGTCTCGATCCAGGCGACTTCGGCGCCGCCGGCCTTCAGGCCCTCGATCTGCTCGGCAAAGGCCTCGACCGCCTCATCATAGGTCATGGCACCGAGCGGCACCAGCAACTCGCCGGTCGGGCCAACCGAGCCCGCCACGATGACCTTGCGGCCGGCTCTGTCGGCAACGGCGCGGGCGATCTCGGCGGCGCGCTTGTTCAGCGCATGCACGCGATCCTGCGCATGGTGCAGCTTCAGCCGGTGGCGGGTGCCGCCGAAGGAGTTGGTGAGGATGATGTCGGCGCCTGCATCGACGAAGTTCTGGTGCAGGCTGGTGATGGTGTCGGGTGCCGTCTCGTTCAAGAGCTCGGGCGCCTCGCCGGCCTCCAGCCCCATGGCGAACAGGTTGGTGCCGGTGGCGCCGTCGGCGAGCAGAACGCCCTTTTCGGCAAGCAGCGCGTCGATCGGATTGGTCATTGGAAATACGCCTTCCGGGAATCTTCTATCGGGATAAACATATAAAGAACTCTTTATATGCCGTCAATGTCAGCGCAGGAAACAGGCCGTCAAAATCGCATTTCCGCCAGCCTTTGCGTGAAGCTGGCGGCCTCATGCGCGTTGACGTCGGCGGCGCGGATCAGATTGTCGAAATGACTGGTCAGCGTGCGGACCGGTTGGGTTGCGTTCAGCACCAGATACATGTCGCCGACATAGATGGCGGCGCGATAGGGCCCGAAGATGGTGTAGGGGATCGAATAGCGCATCCGCCCGTCATAGAGAAACAGGCGGAAGGTGGGATAAAGGTCGTCGAGCAGCGTCGCCATGTGGAGAAGCTGCTGGTGGCGGTCGGCCTCCGGGAATCGATCCCACACGCCTAAGCCGCGCGCGAAGATCTCCAGCGTGTGGCGCGGCATGCAGACTTCCATGTCGGTTTCCGGCCGCCGATTGTAGTCGATGCGGTACTGCGTCTCACCGGCCTGAGCCTCGCGGCTCTTGTTGGCGATGCCCGCCTCGTAGTCGACCAGCGCTTCGGTGCGCAGGAGATCGGGAATGCCGGCCGGTACGTAACGGATCTTCGTGCCCGCGGCCTCGGCATGCCATCTGGCCAGCAGCGTGCGGTCGAAACCGTCGGGCGCCTCCTCAATCTCCAGGCTTTCGCGGATTTCACCGGTGACGCCTTCGTCCTGGCTGAGGCCGAGCAGCCAGTCGAGCGACACCTTGAATTCGGCGGCGATGTTGAGCAGCGTTTCGGCGCGGGGAAGGCGCGTCGAGGCGCCGGACAGAAGCTGCGAAAGTGCGGAACGGTCGATGCCCACCGCAGCCGCGAAGGCCGATTGGTTCAAGTCGGATCGTGTCAGGAGCATTTTCAGGCGCTCCCGAAAGACTGTCGACAGGTCGCGTTTGTCCATATCGTCATTCCGGCCGTTGGGAGGAAAAAAATTCGCCAAAGCCGCCAAAGCGGCATCTCAGGCGTAAATGAATCCTCGAGGTTGTTTACAATAGATAACATATGCGGCTGAAAATGCGCAATCGCAACATCTTGTGCGCTTTGTCGCGTTGCAACAACTCGACGCTCCTGACACAATGCTGTCAGGAATCAAAACGGTTCCGACGACTGGAAGGGCAGTGGTCGATCGCATGACGAGCATAGGCAACAGACGACACAATGCACCGGCCATCGAATGGCCGACCGTGTTTCTCGCATTTTTCTGTTACGGCACCTGGCTCGCCGCCGGCTTGCTCCTCTGGCCGTCCTACCCGTTGCTGGCGCTCGTCGTTCTGGCCTTGATGGTCGCGCTGCAATCCTCGCTGGCCCATGAAATCCTGCATGGCCATCCGACCCGCAATGCGCAGGTCAACGAAGCGTTCGTCTTCCTGCCGATCGGCGTCGTCTGGCCGTTCCGCCGTTTCAAGACCATTCATCTGCGCCATCATGCCGACGAACGGTTGACCGATCCGCTTGACGATCCCGAAAGCTACTACAAGGCGCTGTGGCACCATGACGAATTGCCGCCGGCGATGAAGTTCCTGCTGAAAATAAACAACACCATGATCGGCCGCCTCGTGCTTGGCCCGTGGCTGTCGTGCATCGGCTTCTTCATCGACGATGCCAAGCAGATGCTTGCCGGCGACAGGGTGATCCGCAAGGCATGGCTGCTGCACGCGATCGGCCTCGCCGTCGTGTTGCCTGTCGTGAAGTTCGGCTTCGGCATGCCGCTGTGGCTCTACGTTCTGGTGCCGGTGTGGCTCGGCCAGTCGCTGATCTCGATCCGTACCTTCGCCGAGCACCAGTGGTCGGAGCATCCGGAGGGCCGCACGGTGATCGTCGAACGTTCGCCGCTGTCTTTGCTGTTTCTCAACAACAACCTGCACCTCGTCCATCACAAGAGCCCGACCGTGGCCTGGTACCGGCTGCCGAAGTTGTTTGCCGAGCGCCGTGACGAATGGCTGCGGATGAACAATGGCTACGCCTTTCCGAATTATTTCGCGCTGCTTAGGGCATATGCCTTCAAGGCGAAGGAGCCGGTCGTCCACCCGGTGCTGCGGCGCACGCCGGAACCGGGCCGGGCGTTCAAGCCGCGCGTCAGGGCGCGCAGCCTCAATGGACTTGGCAGCGCACCGGTGCCTGCCGAGCCGCCGAAGGAATGATTTTGCGGCATCGCCGACGGCGATGCCCGGGTGCGCGTGTCAATGGTCTCGTCAGTTTCTCAGCGTAACGATCAAAATCCTTGCAGGAGCGATTTCGTTGCCGCCTTGCCGATGTATGACTGGTCCGAAATGCGCGACGAGATCGATGCCCAATGGGCGCGGCTGCGTGATGCCTTCCGGCAAAAAGGCATCGACGCGCCGCAAACCATCGCTCGCGTCAATGCCGATTTGCGGCCTGTAGAAGGCGGCATCCGCGACGCCGCCGGAAAGGTCATCGCGCCCGATCCGGCGACGCTGCCGCCGGACGAACTGGATTTTCATGGGCTCTGGCTGCATCCGGCGCTGCTGTTCGCACAGACCTGCTGGGGTCCGATGGAAATCGGCCTGTCGGAGCATGTCCAGGTGATCGGCCAGCCGAATTACGATGCCTTCGAAGGCGGGCAGGGCGAACTCTATTCGAGCGCCATCGTGATGCGCGCAGACGGTGCGCCATCTGCTCGATCGCCTGATGACGGTAGCCCTCTCGTTCCTCTCGACCTGCTGCGCGGCATGCGCTTCACCTTCAACAACTCCGATTCGATGTCGGGCCTCGTCGGGCTTACGCGCGATCTGGAGGCGATGGGCGAAAGCCTGGACATGTTCTCAGAGCGCAGCGAAAGCGGCGGCCACCGCGCGTCGATCGTCGCGATTGCCGAGGGCAGGGCCGATGTCGCGGCAATCGATTGCCTGAGCTGGGCGCTGGCGCAGCGCTTCGAGCCTGCGGCGCGGCAGGTGAAGGTCGTCGGCTGGACAAGGCGGCGCAAGGGCCTGCCGTTCATCACCGCCAGAACGACACCGGAAAAGATCGTCGCAGCGATGCGTGAGGCCGTCGCGGCGGCCGGCTGAGAAAGCTCAACCGCCGAGCAGCCGCTCGTCGAGCGGATAGGTCGAAAGCTGCTCGCTGCCTGTTTCGGTGATCAGGATCTGTTCTTCGATCTTGACGCCCTCGTGGCCGCCAAGCCGGCCGATATAGCTCTCGACGCAAAGCACCATGCCTGACACAAGCACGCCGTCGGGCGTGTCTTCGGTCCAGTCGCTTGCATGCGGCAGCGTCGGGTATTCGTCAGCCAGGCCGACGCCGTGATAAAGCACGCCGTAGCGCGTCGGGAAACAGTCTCCAGGAGGCACTGCCGAGCGTTCGACGAGGTCGCGGAACGATGTGCCGGGCTGCATCAGACCGGTGTTGTGGGCGATCTGGTCGACGGCGATGCGAAACAGGTCGCGTTGCGCGTTGGACGGCTTGGCGTCGCCGCAGAGCCAGGTGCGCGACAGGTCGGCGCAGAAGCCATAGGGGCCGATCAGATCGGTGTCGAATGCGACGAGATCGCCGGCTTCGATCGTCCGCGACGAGCATTCCTGGAACCACGGATTGGTGCGCGGACCCGACGACAAGAGCCGGGTTTCGATCCATTCGCCGCCGCGCGCAATGTTGCCGCGGTGGAGTTCGGCCCACAATTCGTTCTCGGAAATGCCCGGGGCGAGCGCGGCTTCCATCTCGCCCATCGCCGCCTCGCAAGCGACGATCGAGCGGCGCATGGCCAGGATCTCGTCCGGCGATTTGATCAGCCGCGCCTTGTCCATCACCGCTTCGCCATTGCCGATCGAAATGCCGAGGCGGGCGAGTTCCTCGACGCCCTCGGGATTGATGTGGTCGACGGCGATACGGCTGCTGCCGCCGCCATGTTCCTTCACCACATCGGCGATGCCGGCCGCCCAGCGGCGGACCCTCAGTTCAGTCAGCTCGCCGCTGTAGAGATACATCCACGACACCGTCGGCCTCACCTCGTCGACGACGCCGGAATGATCGGAAAGGTGCTCGCAGGAAAAATAGTCGAACAGTACGACCGGCCCGTCAGTGGCGACGAAACAATGCCGTGTCGGATTGCGCGCCACCCAAAGCTGCATGTTGGTCGAGTCCGTGGCGTAGCGGATGTTGATCGGATCGTAGAGCAGGGCTCCCGCATAGTCGCGACGC
The DNA here is from genome assembly GCF_007830515.1 of Mesorhizobium tianshanense. Classification (GTDB taxonomy): domain Bacteria; phylum Pseudomonadota; class Alphaproteobacteria; order Rhizobiales; family Rhizobiaceae; genus Mesorhizobium; species Mesorhizobium tianshanense. Next base: position 41,788 of record NZ_VLKT01000043.1, on the reverse strand, counting down.
CTCAGCTCGGCGCGGATGCGGTCGAGCCGGTATTGCCGCATGGCGGGCAGGTCGGGTGCGGCGATGCCGGCGGCTTGCCACTCGGCTTGCGCCAGCGCGCCGTAGCCAAGCACATGCTGGTTGAGTTCAGCGGCCTTCTGCCGCGACTTCAGGCGCAACGCATCGATGGAGCCCGCTTCGTTCGGGTCGAACGGCATGATCTTGCGGTGGCGACCGAACCGTCGCTCGACGCTTTGCTCGCTCATTTTCCGGTCCTTGTGCCAGATCCGGTCATCGCAGATGGCCAGTCGATTGCCGGACGGTCATTTTGCCTCCTGCCTTTTCAACTTGGCGACGGTCACAAGTCGGCCGTCGCTCGAGCCGAAAAATTCGGGGACCTTGAGGGTGCGGCTTTCACCATCCAGGACGAAACCCGCCTGATGGATGCGGTCCAGGATTTCCGGTTGCGGGTCCGGTTTATCGAGCCAGATCAGAATAGCCGGTTCCTGCAGCAATGCAGCGAAACCCGGCACCTCCTTTCCGAGCACGACAAGGTCGGGATCGACGAGCCTGAGGTTGCCCACCCAGTGCCAGTCCGACGTAACCGTCTTGATCGCGCCATCCGCGGTCAGATCATGATACAGCGTCTGGTAGTCCAGACGGGCGACGCGTCCCATGCCCTTTCCGCCATAGACCTGGTAAGCCCACGACGCCGGCAAGACCAGCACGGCCAGTGCGGCTGCAACGGTGATGGTGAGGTATTGCGCGCTCCTGCCTTTGTCGCCAAGGGCATCCATGCGGACTGCGAACGCGACAGGCAGAAGAAACAGGACCGGTAACAACCAGCGCGCTCTGAACATGGTGGCGCCGCTGGCGATCACCAGGATAGTCGTGATGCAGAGCCCAAAGCCGAGAACGCGCCACAGGAATTTTTCCGAATCTGAAAGCTGTTGGCGAAGCGTCGATGGAAGGATCCGTCCCGCCAGCATCGCCACTGCAAAAACCGCGACCGGCAGAATGGCAAAATTCCGTACGGCTCCGGCGAAGTCGACGATGCCTTTCAACGCGACGAGGAAAGCACCGCCTCCTTCATTGATGCCGAACTTGTAGCTGCGCGCCAGCAATTCGCTCGGATGGGTGGCGGTCCAATACAGTGTCGGCAGGCACACCAGCAGCGCCACGGCCATACTGATCATGATTTGCGGGCGCAGGATGACCTGGCGGGTTTCGCGCATCGACAAGGTCGCCAACACCATGGCGGTAAGCAGGATGACGTTGTTGTATTTCGCCAGGACGGCCGCACCGATCGCCAGGCCGAACAAGGCGTAGGCCAGCAGCGATTTGCGCTGCAGAAGCTCGATAAGTGCAAGCAGCAGCAGCGCCGAAAAGCAGAATGCGGCAACGGTATGCGACAAGGTGTGCTGCATTTCCCAGGTCAGCTGAGGAAACAGCAACAAACCTAGAGTGGAGGCAACCGCTGTGCGCTGGGAATACCCGAGTTTGCGCACCGCGACGAAGACCGAGGCCAAGGCCACGAAAACCAGCGAGTATTTCAGCACTTTGAGCGCGAAGATGTTGGTTCCGAAAACCGATGACGTCAGCCAGCCGAGCCAGGAGTAAAGCGGCGGCTGCGCGCCGCCGTAGCCCGCCCACAAAAACCGCATATACAGCAGCTGTTCGGAGTCATCGACGCCGACCCCGGTTCCCGCCCAGAGGCTCGCAAGTGGCAGCACGACAATCTGTGTGCAGCAATAAAGCGCGATCATGACGATCGCCGCGGGGAAGGGGCCGATCCTGCCCTCGGCAAGCCATTCGGCCCATTTCATCGAATACTTCGAGGAATACTTCAAGGAATTCTCATCGCCGGTGCCGGTTACCGCCGGCTCCGCTAGCATGAAGACTGTACCCCGCACAATGCGGGTAGCGGCCCGCACTTTTCGGGCGACATGCATCAGGTCCGCATTTTCTCGCCGCTGGGGTCGAAAGGCGGCTCGACATTGATGCGGGCCGGTCGCCGGCTCCCGAGGATTTCGATCTCGAACAGTCCGGCGCTCTCGTCCGCGGCCAAGGCAGCCGGCACATAGCCCTGCGCCATCGACTTTTGCACGTAATGCGCATAGCCGCCGGAGGTGACCCAGCCGACCACGCGCCAGTCGCCGTCGACGATGCCGCGCACTGCCGAAGCACCTTCCGCTGCCTTGGAGCCACGCACTTCCTCGCCGCCGGTGTCGAAGCGCGGCGCGCCATAGCCGTGCGGCTTTTCCACCGTGCCGTAGTCTTTGCCGCCGACCTTGGCCCAGATCGGCTCGTCGCCCATCACATCGGCATCCGCGGCGTCGACGACGAAGGAGACGCGGCGCAGCTTCGGCCCTTCGGCCTGTTCCCTGGCTGCCGCCTCGCGTCCGATGAAGTCGTTCTTCTCCAGCTTGACGAAGCGGTCCATCGCCCCTTCGAACGGCCCGTAGATCGGCCGCAGTTCGCGGTACCAGGTGGGAAAATTCTTTTCCAGGCGCATCGAGAGCAAAGCGCGCATGCCGAAATCGACGAGGCCGAACTCTTCGCCGGCAGCCTTGATCGCGTGATAGACCAGCCGCTGGTAGGCAGGCGCCATCCAGATCTCGTAGCCGAGATCGCCGGTATAGGTGATGCGATTGACCATGCAGGGCGCGCCGCCGACCGCCATCTCGCGGAAATCCATGAAGCGGAAAGCCTTGGTCGAGATGTCGACATCGACCAGTTTCTGCAGCAGGTCTCGCGATTTCGGCCCAGCGATGGAGAGGCCGACAAGCGTCTGGTCGAAGCGGTGGATGCGCACGCCACCGTCCTTCGGCAGATGTTTTTCGAACCAGCGCATGTGGTATTTCTGAGCGGCGGACGAGCTCCAGATCATGAAACGCTCTTCACCCGCCTTGGCGATGGTGAAGTCGCCGATCAATTTGCCGAACTCGTTCAGCATCGGGGTCAGCACGATGCGGCCGGTCTTCGGCATGCGGTTGGTCATCAGCCGGTTGAGGAAATCCTCGGCTGCTGGCCCGGACACTTCGTATTTGGCGAAATTGGCGATCTCGGTGACGCCGACCTTCTCGCGGGTCGTGCGAACTTCCTCGCCGATCGGCCCGAAATCGTTGGAGCGGTGGAACGAAACGATGTCCTTCGGCTCCGAGCCTTTCGGCGCGAACCAGAGCGGGGTTTCGAGACCCCATGAGTCTCCCATGACGGCGTTGTTGGCCAGCATGGTGTCGTAGAGCGGCGTCGTCTGCGCCGGCCTGGCGGCCGGCAGCTCCTCGTTGGGGAAACGGATGGAAAAGCGGCGCGAATAGTTCTCGCGCACCTTGGCGTTGGTGTAGCGCAGGGTTGCCCATTCGCCGAAGCGCGCCACGTCCATGCCCCAGACGTCGAAGCCGGGATCGCCGTTGACCATCCAGTTCGACAGCGCCAACCCGACGCCGCCGCCCTGGCTGAAACCGGCCATGACGGCGCAGGCGCACCAGAAATTGGTCAGGCCCTGCACCGGGCCGACCAGCGGATTGCCGTCCAGCGCGAAGGTGAAGGGACCATTGATGATCTGCTTGATGCCGGCCTTCTCGATGCCGGGGAAATGCTTGAAGCCGATTTCGAGCGACGGCGCGATGCGGTCGATGTCGGGCTGCAGCAATTCGTGGCCGAAATCCCATGGCGTGTTGACCGGCGACCACGGCTTGCAGGCTTTTTCATAGGTGCCGAGCAGGATGCCGTTACGTTCCTGGCGGGTGTAGATCTCGCCCTTGAAGTCCATCACGCCGATCATCTCGCGGCCGGTCGACTTGTTGAATTCCTCGACCTCCGGCATCGGCTCGGTCAAAAGGTACATATGCTCCATGGCCAGCACCGGCAGCTCGACACCCACCATGCGGCCGATCTCGCGCGCCCACAGGCCGCCGCAGTTGACGACATGCTCGGCCTTGACCGTTCCTTGCTCGGTAACGACGTTCCAGGTGCCGTCGACCTCCTGCGTCAGCTCGACGACGCGGTTGCGCAGCAAGATTTCGGCGCCGAGCTTCCTAGCGGCCTTGGCATAGGCATGGGTGGTGCCGGAAGGATCGAGATGGCCTTCGACCGGATCCCACATGGCGCCGACGAAATTCGTCTCGTCCATCAGCGGGAACATCGCCTTGGCCTCGGACGGCGTGATCAGTTCCGTGTCCATGCCGAGATAGCGGCCCTTGGCGTGGGCAAGGCGCAGGAAGTCCATGCGCTCGGGCGTGTCGGCCATCATCACGCCGCCGGTCAGGTGCAGCGAGCAGGACTGGCCGGAAAGCTCTTCGATCTCCTTGTAGAGCTGCACCGTGTAGGCCTGCAGCTTGGCGACGTTGGGATCGCCGTTGAGCGTGTGGAAGCCGCCCGCTGCATGCCAGGACGAGCCGGAGGTGAGCTCCGAGCGCTCGATCAGCATGATATCGGTCCAGCCGGCCTTGGCGAGATGGTAAAGCACGGAGCAACCGACGACACCACCGCCGATGACAACCGCTTTTGCATGAGATTTCATGAAGATAGTTCCGTTTTTGTGTAAATTGAATCAGATGTTTTGGTCAGCGGGGAACCGCGCCTCGACGCCGAGTTAGACCCGTCGCTGCGTGATGATCAAAAATCGGTAGGTGCGCCGCCTTCGGACCGGCGCTTTTCGACGAAGGCGTCGAGCTCCTCTCGGATCGCCGGGTCCATGTAAGGCTCTTCATAGGACGCCAACCGTTCCTTCCACACTCGGTTGGCCTTTTCGAGCGCCGTCGGCGACCCGGCTTCCACCCAGGTCTCGAAATTGCGCCAGTCGGAGATAACCGGCGCGTAGAAAGCGGTCTTGTAGCGGTCCTGGGTGTGCTGGGTGCCGAAGAAATGGCCGCCCGGACCAACGGACTGGATGGCATCGAAGCCGAGAGCCTCCTCGGAAAGGTCGAGTGGGGTCAGAAACTCGGCCACCATCTGCAGCAGATCGATGTCCAGAATGGTCTTCTCGTAGGAGCAGCGCAGGCCGCCTTCCAGCCAGCCGGCCGCATGCATCATCATATTGCCGCCGCCCTGTATGGCGCCCCACAACGAGAACACGCTTTCATAGGCGGCCTGTGCGTCGACAGTGTTGGCGGCGCAGGTGTTGGAGGTGCGGTAGGGGATTTGATAACGGCGGGCGAGCTGGCCGCCGACCAGTTGCGCCTTCATGTATTCCGGTGTGCCGAAGGCCGGTGCGCCGGACTTCATGTCGACATTAGAGGTGAAGCCGCCATAGCCGACGGGAGCGCCCTTCTTCACCATCTGTGCGAAGGCGATGCCGGACAGCGCTTCGGCATTCTGCTGCACCAGCGCGCCAGCGATGGTCACCGGCGCCATGGCGCCAGACAGCGTGAACGGCGTCACGATGACGACCTGGCCCTTGCTCGACATCTGGATGATGCCTTCCATCATCGGCACATCGAGCTTGAGCGGCGAATTGGTGTTGATGATGGTGAAGACCGACGGCTCCTCGAGCAATCGCTCGTGGCTGATGCCGCGTGCGATGCGGGTGATCTCGATGCCGTCGAGATTGCGCTCCTTGCCGAGCGAATAGATGTGGAACACCTTGTCGGTGAGGACGCTGAGATCGCGTATACATTCCAAGTGCCGGACGGACGGATGGATGTCGATCGGCTCGACCGGATAACCACCCGTGCAGTTCAGGATGTTGTGCATCTGCGCGAGCTTGAGGAAGTTGCGATAGTCCTGCTGGTTGCCTGGCCGGCGACCACGGTCGATGTCGGAACAGTTAGGCGCCGACGCCATCATCGAGATGATCAGATTGTCGCCGCCAAAGCGCACGTCGTGCGCCGGATTGCGGGCATGGATGGTGAATTCCGGCGGGCAGTGCGAAATGAGTTCGAGGATCATGTCGCTATCGAAGCGCACCCGCTCGCTGCCTTCGCGGACATCGGCGCCATGCGCCTTCATGATGCGCCTTGCTTCGTCGTGCAGCACGTCGACGCCGATTTCCCGCAGCACGCGCAGCGAGGCGAGATGAATCGATTCCAGCTCGTCGTCGGAGACCAGCTTCGTCGGCGTCAGCGGGATTTTCAGCTGGCGGAAAGGTGGCTGCGCGAACGCCGACGCTGCGCCGACGCGTTTGCCCGCCCGCCCTCCGCGACGGGCGCGGTCGGTTGCCAATGCCGGTTCGGCGGGATGAAGGGCGGCGGTCATGACAGGCCTCATACGGTGCGACGGTGCGGCGCCATAATGGACCGCCGGGCGTCCCGCCATTGCGGAGGCGGCGACCACTAGGACGAGGGAAGCGACATGGCCGAAGGCAGCCGACTGGATCGCCGGAGCTAAAGCTTGAAGCTCGACCGCTGGCGCAAGCGGTTCTCGCCGTCGGTGCTTCCCGGCGCGCCGCCGAAACGCTAATCCTGCAGGTTCCCATATGGGTTGCGGATCATGGACCTGGCGGAAACGAACAGCGGCGAGAGGATGCAGTGGGCGGCGATCACCGGCGTGATCGCCACCGTCTCGGTGTTCGCCATCGCGCAGGGGCTGAGCTATCCGCTGTTGAGCTTCATCCTGCAGCGCCAGGGCGTCTCGCCGGCCATGATAGGCCTCTCGGCGGCAATGACGCCGGTCGGCTTCATCGTCTCGTCGCCGCACATCCCGGCGTTGGCGCGCCGGTTCGGGGCAGGGCGCACGGCGCTCACCTGCGCAGCACTTTCCGCGATCGTGCTGGCGCTGATCGGCTGGACGCAAAATGTCTATCTGTGGTTTCCGCTGCGCTTCCTGATCGGCGTGGTGACCAATCCGCTCTACGTGCTGAGCGAGACCTGGGTGATCGCGCTGGCGCCGCCGGCGCGGCGAGGTCGCGTGATGGGGATCTATTCCACAGTCATTTCGGCAGGCTTCGCGGCCGGCCCGTTGTGCCTGCTTGCCGTCGGCACCGAAGGATGGCCGCCGTTTCTCGTCGGCATCGCGGCATTCGTTTTTTGCGGCGCCTGCCTCACCTTGGTGCTGAGACGGCTGCCGAAGTTCGACGAGACCGGGCACCGGGTTTCGGTCGTGGGTTTCATGCCGATGGCATGGCTGCTGTTGTCAGCGGTCGTCGTGGCCGCCGGTTTCGAACAGGCGGTGCTGGCACTGCTGCCGGTCTACGGAACGCATTACGGCCTCGCGGAGGCCCGAATGTCGGCGCTGCTGTCCGTGATGATCGCCGGCAACATCGCCATGCAGGTACCGCTCGGCCTGCTTGCCGAACGGCTGACGGCGCGTCTGGTGCGGTTCATCTGTGTGTCCCTAACGGTGCTCGGATGCGTGCTGTTGCCGGTCCTTATCGAGACGCCGCTGATCTGGCCATGCGTCTTTATCTGGGGCGCGGTTTCCTACGGCATCTATACGATGTCGATCATCGAGCTCGGCGAGCGGTTCACTGGCTCGGCACTGGTCGCCGGCAACGCCGCTTTTTCGCTGATGTGGGGCGTCGGCGGCATCGCCGTGCCGCCGCTGGCGGGCGGCGCCATGGATATTTTCGGTGCGGACGGCCTGCCGATCACGCTTGGCGCCATTTGCCTGGCGTTGGCGGTTACAACCATCATGCGGAGGCGGATGGTGTGAGACACGCAGCGGCGTAATGCCGATTACCTGCCCTGCCGTCTGAAAATGGCCCAGAGGTCGCAGTCGGCGTGATGTTCTTCGGGATGCTTTTTATGCAGCAAATCCCGGATTTCAACGGCGCGATCAAAGTCGTCTATCAGCCCGACACCGGATAGTTCTGCGTTTGCAAACACGTCGGGAAACCCGCCGCAATTGGTCAACGCGCTGATGCTGACGTCCTTGTCCAGCAGCTCATAGCCCATGAAAGTGAACCCGTCCCAACCAAGTGAGCGCACGTCTGCCGAAGGCGTTCGGATCACGCCAAGGATGTTGAGGCCGCTCGTATCGGCCAATTCCGAAGGAAGGAAGTCCAGATCCACGAAGAAACTCAGCATAAAGTCTTCATTCACAATGTGGGGCCAGTAGCTATCCTTTATCTCCCCAAGTGCCGTCGGGCAGAGCATGCCGTCGAGTGAGACGACCTCTGTCAATTGGGTGAGGCTCGACCACTCAATGTACTTGCCCCATCCCGTGCCGTGGGATGGATCAAACTTCTCGGTTGCAATGTACAGACGTTGCATGAGGTTCCTCGCACTCCATGCAGAGAGCCTTATCATGGCAATCTCCGACCATTCGTATTTACGTGTTCCAGTTGAATGTCGGTAGCGCCATGCCGATGTTTGTGGCACCGAGCGTGACGAAATTTTGGAGACCACATGACCAAGCCGATCACTCAAAAGCAGCCAGGTTCAGCCGGCGAGACAGAAGACCCCTTTCTCTGGCTGGAGGACAGGACAGGCAAGGAAGCGCTCGACTGGGTTCACCGTCAGAACGCGGTTACAACAGGTGAATTGCAGGGCGATCTGTCCTATCAGGCGTCGTTCGAAACCGCGCTCGACCTGATGACGGCCGAAGACAACATTCCGGTCGGGTCCGCGCTCAACGGCCACGTCTACAATTTCTGGCAGGACAGGACCAACGTGCTCGGCCTGTGGCGGCGCACGACGGTCGCTTCCTACAAGACCGAGAAGCCGGACTGGGAGACGATTATCGACTTCGACAGCCTGTCCGCCAAAGAGGGCGTGAAATGGGTGTTCAGCGGTGCCAGCTGGCTTTATCCCGACTTCACCCGCTGCCTGCTCAGCCTGTCGCCGGATGGCGGCGACGCCAGTGAGATGCGTGAATTCGACATCGACACCAAGTCCTTTGTCGAGGGCGGCTTTCGCGCTCCCGCCTCGAAATCGGGCTTCGGCTGGCTGGACAAGGACACCGTCGTCGTTTCGTCCGCCTTCGAGGAGGCGGACAAAACCCAGTCCGGTTATCCGCGCGTGGTCAAGCTGTGGCAGCGCGGCACCAGGCTGGAGGACGCGACGCCGATCTTCGAGGCGCAGAAGCAGGATCTCGCTGCCGGCGGTTCCGTCGAATTCGACGGCGACAAGCGGCATCTGTTCCTGACCCGGACGCTCGACTTCTTCGCCTCGCATAATTTTCTGCGTCTGCCGTCCGGCGAGAACAGGCGCATCCCGCTGCCGGACGACGTCACCGACACGGAGCTGTTCAAGGACCAGTTCGTCTTCGGCGTGCGCAGCCCATGGACGGCGCCGGAAGGTACGCTGTGCAAGCCTGACGGCCTCTATTCGCTGGATTTCGAGCGCTGGATCGAAACCAATGCGTTGGGACCTGTCGAAACCGTGCTCGAGCCGGCGGATCGCGTCTCGATCGCCGGCATTGCCCGCACGCAAGACCGGTTGTTCATCAATTTGATGGACAATGTGCGCGGCAAGGTCGTCGCCTGCCAACGCGCCGACGGCGGCTGGTCGCCGCAGCCCGTGGCGCTGCCCGAAAACGGCAGCGTCGGCATCAGCCACGCCGAGCGTTTCGGCTCCAGTGTGTCGTTCTCCTTCACCGATTTCCTGACGCCGAGCTCGATCATCTGGTCGGACGACAATGCCGCCACGCTGACAACGGTGAAATCGCAGCCGGCGCGTTTCGATGCGTCGTCCCTTGTCTCGGAACAGTTCAAGGCGCGCTCGAAGGACGGCACCATGGTCCCTTACTTCGTCGTCAGGCGACGCGACCAGAACGGGCCGGTGCCGACGCTGCTTTATGGCTATGGCGGCTTCGAAGTGCCATTGCTGCCCGGCTATGCCGGCGTGCGCGGCAGGCTGTGGCTGGAGAAGGGCAACGCCTATGTGCAGGCCAATATCCGCGGCGGCGGCGAGTTCGGCCCGAACTGGCACCAAGCCGCGCTCAAGGCCAATCGCCAGAATGCCTTCGACGATTTCGCCGCGGTCGCGCAAGACCTGATGAAACGCGGCATCGCCACGCCGGCCATGCTCGGCATTCAGGGCGGCTCGAATGGCGGCCTGCTGACCGGCGTCTCGCTGACCCAGCATCCGGAGCTGTTCGGTGCGGTGATCATCGACGTGCCGCTGCTCGACATGCTGCGTTACACCGAGCTGCCGCCCGGCGCATCCTGGATGGCCGAGTATGGCGATCCGGCGAAGCCGGAAGAAGCGGCCTGGCTGGCCGCTTACTCGCCCTATCAGCATGTCGAGAGCGATCCCGCCTATCCGCCGGTCCTGCTGACCACCTCGACCGCTGACGACCGCGTCCATCCCGGCCATGCGCGCAAGATGGCCGGGCGGCTGCAGGCTGCCGGTCATGCCAAGACACTGTTCTTCGAGGAGACCGAGGGCGGCCATGGCGGGCGCGGTGATCGCCGGCCGCAAGCGGCACAGGCCGCGATGAAGTATGTCTTCCTGCAACGGGCGCTGACCGGCATTGCTTGAACGGAACGGCTTGAACTGATCGCATCGGACGGCCTAAGGTACAGCCCATGGCTCGGATGAGGATATGGTGCGCATTTGGGGTCGCGGTGACGCCGTCGCCGCGCACGCTTCGCGCCGAGCTTTTGCGGCTTTGCGCCCGCATCGGCTATTCGCCGCCCGCGCTCCTCTGAGGAATCCGCCCCGGCGCGAATTGCCGGATTGGTTCAAGAGGAAAGATCAGACATGACTTATCAGAATTATTCGCTGAAGCAGCTTCAGCAGATCGATGCTGCGCATCACCTTCATCCGTTCACCGACCACAAGGAGATGCGCGAGGCCGGCTCTCGCATCATCGCCCACGCCAACGGTCCGTTCATCTACGATTCCGACGGGACGGAAATCCTCGACGGCATGGCCGGGCTATGGTGCGTCAACGTCGGTTACGGCCGCGATGAGCTGGCTGACGCGGCTTACGCCCAGATGAAGGAGCTGCCCTACTACAATTCCTTCTTCAAATGCTCGACACCGACGCCGGTGCTGCTGGCCAAAAAGCTGACGGAACTGGCGCCGAAGCACGTCAACCAGGTATTCTACGGCTCGTCCGGTTCGGAGGCCAACGATACGGCGCTGCGCCTTGTCCGTCACTATTGGGCGCTGGAAGGCAAGCCGGAGAAGAACCGCATCATCTCGCGCAAGTCGGCCTATCACGGCTCGACCATTGCCGGGGCGTCGCTGGGCGGCATGGAACAGATGCATAACCAGCTCCACGGCGCGGTTCCCAACATCGTCCATGTGATGATGCCTTACGCCTACGAGCTGTCTCTGCCCGGCGAAAGCGACCATGATTTCGGCCTGCGCGCGGCCAAGGCCGTCGAGGACGCCATCCTCGAAGCCGGCGCCGACAAGGTCGCCGCCTTCATCGGCGAGCCGGTGATGGGGGCAGGCGGCGTGAAGATACCGCCCATGAGCTACTGGCCGGAAGTGCAGCGCATCTGCCGCAAATACGATGTCCTGCTTATGCTGGACGAGGTCATCACCGGCTATGGCCGCACCGGCGAGTGGTTCGCAGCGCAGACCTTCGGCATCGAGCCCGACACCATCACCACCGCCAAGGCGCTGACGTCAGGCTATCAGCCGCTGTCGGCGCTGCTGGTCGGCGACCGCATCGCCGCGACGCTGGTCGAGAAGGGAGGCGAGTTCTATCACGGCTACACCTATGCCGGGCATCCGGTGGCCTGCGCGGTGGCGCTGAAGAACCTCGAGATCATGGAGCGGGAAGGCCTGGTCGAGCGGGTCAAGAACGACACCGGACCCTATTTCGCCAAGGCGCTGCAGGAGCGCATTGGTGGTCACGACCTGGTCGGCGAGGTGCGCTCGATCGGGCTGATGGGGGCGATCGAAATCGTCAGGGACAAGGCGACCAAGGAGCGCTTCCTGCCGGCTGGGAGCACGGCAGTGCTTGTCCGCGACCACGCAGTCGCCCAGGGCATGATGCTGCGCGCCACCGGCGACACGATGATCCTGTCGCCGCCGCTGATCTGGACGCGCGAGACGATCGACATGGCCTGCGACCGCATCGCCAAGGCGCTCGATCTGGCGCAAGCGGATCTGCACAAGCGGTAAGGTAGAACGATCACCGGGCGTCCCGCAGTGGGACGCCCGGTGTTTGAATGCCGCATTCTGCCGAAGAGCCCGCCAGGCGAGGAAACGCAAAAACCGCGCTCCATCGGGAACGCGGCTTTGCCAGATACGCATGGCGCTTCGCTACCAGAACACTTGCGAAACTTACGGGCTCCGGTACGCGAGACCTGATCCGGAGCGCCGGGCGGGATTGCCGCCTCGCATTCCGTTGTACAGGCACATCGTTACCGGGGGGTTATCGAGAGCTTAAGCAAATCTAAATTCGCGGTGTTTCTTTTGCCGGGAAATCGAAAAGTCCTGTCGAATTCAAGGCTTACGCTGGGGCACCGCGCAGAAAATTTATGATGCCGGAAAAATCGGCGCCGGCATTCCCCTGGGCATTGAACAGCGCATAAAGCTGGGCTGCCTCGGCGCCGAGCGGCGTTACCGCACCGGCGCCCTGCGCGGCTTCCTGCGACAGTTTCAGGTCCTTCAGCATGAGGGCTGCGGCAAACCCCGGCCTGTAGCCATTGTTGGCCGGCGATGTCGGCACCGGGCCAGGCACCGGGCAATAGGTGGTCAGCGACCAGCATTGGCCGGAGGAGGTCGAGGCGACGTCGAACAGCGCCTGATGCGACAGGCCGAGCTTTTCCGCCAGAACGAAGGCCTCGGCGACGCCGATCATCGAAATGCCGAGGATCATGTTGTTGCAGATCTTTGCGGCCTGTCCGGCGCCATCGTCGCCGCAATGGACGATGCGGCCGGCCATCGGCTTGAGGATTGGCTCGGCTTTGGCGAAGGCGTCCTTCGAGCCGCCGGCCATGAAGGTCAGCGTGCCGGCGGTGGCGCCGCCGGTGCCGCCGGAAACCGGCGCGTCGACCGACAGCAGCCCGTGCCTGGCGGCGATGGCGTGGGCTTTTCGTGCCGATTCGACGTCGATGGTCGAGGAATCGATGAACAGCGCGCCTTTTTTCGCCTTGGGCGCGATGTCCTCGTGGACCGACAGGACATGCTTGCCGGCCGGCAGCATGGTGATGACCACATCGGCATCCTTCACCGCGGCAACGGCATTGGCCATGACGACGACGCCATGCTCCTTGGCGACGACGAGGTTCTCCGGCATCAGGTCGAAGCCGTTCACCGTGTGTCCCGCCTTGACGAGGTTGGCGGCCATCGGGTTGCCCATATTGCCGAGGCCGATGAAGGCGATGGTGGTCATCGTTTTTCTCCCGGTTTTTCTAGAGCGGGATGTCCAGGGTCGAAGAGATACCGCTCTATCTGTTTGTTTAGCCGCATTTCTGCGACGCCAAGTGATCCCGCTTGGCTGAAAAATGCTCAGTCAGCGCCCAATCAGGGCGCGTGCGATGATGACGCGCATGATCTCGTTGGTGCCTTCGAGGATCTGATGGACGCGCAGGTCCCGCACCAGCTTCTCGATGCCGTAATCATGCAAATAGCCATAGCCGCCATGCAGTTGCAGCGCGTCGTTGGCGACATTGAAGCCGATATCGGTGACGAAGCGCTTGGCCATCGCCGACCATTTCGAGGCATCCGGGGCCTTGCGGTCGAGCTTCGAAGCGGCGGCGTAGAGGAAGATGCGTGCCGCCTGCAGCTCGGTCTCCATGTCGGCGAGCTTGAACTGCAGCGCCTGGAACTGGTTGATCTTGGTGCCGAAAGCCTTGCGCTCAGCGGTGTAGGACATGGCCTTGTCGAGCGCCGATTGCGCGCCGCCCAGCGAACAGGCGGCGATGTTGAGCCGGCCGCCGTCGAGCCCGGCCATGGCGATGCCGAAGCCGGCGCCTTCGACCGACAGCAGGTTTTGCGCCGGCACCTTGCAGTCCTCGAAGACGACCTGGCGGGTCGACTGCATGTGCCAGCCCATCTTGTGCTCGTTGGCGCCGAAGGACAGGCCGGGCGCGTCCTTCGGCACGACGAAGGTGGAAATGCCCTTCGGCCCTTCGGTGCCGGTGCGCGCCATGACGATGTAGATGTCGCTGTCGCCGGCGCCCGAGATGAACTGCTTGGCGCCGTTCAGCACATAGTCACCGCCGCTCTTGACCGCGCGCGTCTTCAGCGCCGCCGCATCCGACCCTGAGCCCGGCTCGGTCAGGCAATAGCTTGCCAGCCATTCCATCGAGGTCAGCTTCGGCAGGAAGCGCTGGCGCTGCTCGTCGCTGCCGAAGCGGTCGATCATCGACGCCACCATGTTGTGGATCGAGATGAAGGAGGAGAAGGCCGGATCGGCGCGCGAAAGCGCCTCGAAGATCAGCACGGCGTCGAGCCGGCCGAGCGCCGAGCCGCCGACATCGTCACGGATATAGATGCCGCCGAGGCCGAGCGGCCCCGTCTCGCGGATCACGTCCGCCGGAAAATGCTTGTTGCGGTCCCAGTCGAGCGCGTTCGGCGCGACACGGTCGGCGGCGAACGCCTCGGCCATCGCCTGGATGGCGCGCTGGTCCTCGTTGAGTTCGAACTGGCTGGTGCTCGCATCGACAGCGGCGTCCATGGCGTGCTCCCTGATGTTCTTCGGCCTGCTGGCCTGTTGTTCTTGGCTTTGCGCGCGCATCAATCTAGACCAATGATGCCGCCGCGCAACCCGACCATCTGCGGAGCGGCTGTGCGCGAATGCGTGTCTGGAGCAAGGCGTGACGACAAATTTCGATGAACTGCTCGAATTTTTCCATACCTATCTCGAAACGTTCGATGATGCGCTGGTGCGCGATGCCGTTGCCCGGATCGGCTGGGCCATGCCGGCGCGTCCGCTTGATCCTCATCCGCTCGCCTGCCTGCGCCAGCTCGACCGTATCGTCGAACTTGTTCCGGCAAGCGCCAGGCCGCTGGCGCAGCTGCTTGCGGAGCGTCGCGGCGATCTGCGCTGGGGGCAGACCTACAGCGAGACGGATTTCGGCAAGGCGTTCATAGACAATTACGGCTGGCTGGAAGTCTTCGGCACGCGCGGCCATTTCGTCAACGACGACGTCGCGGGCGGTCTGCTGATCCTCGGACCGGATATCGTCTATCCCGACCATCATCATGTTGCAGAGGAGATCTACCTTGCGCTGACCGGCGGCACCGAATGGCGCATGGGCGAAGGCGGCTTTCGCAGGCGCGAGGCGGGCGAGGTAATCCACCACGCCTCCGACGTCAGCCACGCCATGCGCACCGGCAAGGAGCCGCTGCTGGCGCTCTACATCTGGCGCGGCGGACCACTGGCGGCCAAGTCGACGATCACCGGAACGATGGCGCAGGGCAAGAACTGATGGCCAAGGCGATCATGCTGCAGGGCACGGGCTCCGATGTCGGCAAGACGGTGCTGGTCGCCGGCCTGTGCCGCGCGGCGAAAAAACGCGGGCTGAAAGTGCGGCCGTTCAAGCCGCAGAACATGTCGAACAACGCCGCCGTCGCCGACATTGCGGGCGACAGCGGCGGCGGCGAGATTGGCCGCGCCCAATGGCTGCAGGCGATCGCCTGTGGCGTGGCGCCCTCCGTCCACATGAATCCGGTGCTGCTCAAGCCGCAGACCGATGTCGGCGCGCAAGTGGTGGTGCAGGGCAAGGTGTTCGGCGAGGCGAAGGCACGCGACTACCAGGCGCTGAAGGGCCGGCTGATGGATGCCGTGCTGGAGTCCTGGGCAAAGGTCGGCGAGGGCGCCGATCTCGTCATCGTCGAGGGCGCCGGTTCGCCGGCCGAGATCAATCTCAGGAGCCGAGACATTGCCAATATGGGTTTTGCCACGAGTGCCAACGTGCCGGTGATCCTCGTCGGCGACATCGACCGCGGCGGCGTCATCGCCTCGGTCGCCGGCACCCATCTGATCCTGCCGGAAGAGGACCGGCGCATGATCGCCGGCTATCTCATCAACAAGTTCCGCGGCGATGTCTCCCTTTTCGATGACGGCATCAAGGCGATCGGGACATTCACCGGCTGGCGCTGTTTTGGCGTCGTGCCCTGGCTGAAGACGGCGGCGCGGTTGCCCTCGGAAGATTCGGTGGTGCTCGAACGCCTGGCGTCTGGCGAGAAGCGCGCGCTGAAGGTGGCCGTGCCGATGCTTTCGCGCATCGCCAATTTCGACGATCTCGATCCGCTCAAGGCCGAGCCTCAGGTCGAGGTGGTGTTCGTGCCACCCGGTCAGCGCCTTCCCGACGATGCCGGGCTGGTGGTCATTCCCGGGTCAAAATCGACGATCGGCGATCTCTTGAGATTCCGCGAGAATGGCTGGGACCGCGACCTTGCCGCCCATCGCAAGCGCGGCGGCCACGTGGTCGGCATTTGCGGCGGCTTCCAGATGCTCGGCCATGTCGTGCGCGACCCCGACGGGATCGAAGGCAGCGTTACCGAAACCAAGGGCCTCGGCCTGCTCGACGTCGAAACGGTGATGGAGCCGGAAAAGACGGTGCGCAACGTCAGCGCGCGCTCGGTGCAGTTCGACCTGCCGCTCGAAGGCTACGAGATCCATCTCGGCCGCACCACCGGCCCGGATACGCTGCGGCCGTCCGCCGTCATCAACGGCGTCGACGACGGCGCGATCTCCGCCGACGGCAAGGTATCGGGCACTTATCTGCACGGGCTGTTTTCCGCCGACTCCTTCCGGGCGAAATTCCTCGAAAACCTCGGCGTCAAAGGCGGCGGCATCGACTACCGCGCCGAGGTCGAACGGGCGCTGGACGAGATTGCAGCCAAACTGGAGACGCATCTCGACTGCGACGCGATTTTTGGCCTCGCGCGGTAGTTCCTTGACACAGAAGTTTTGGCGGGTCATTTGCCTTGACGGACCACATGCCTTGGCGATTAGCGGAAACGCCCATTGCTTCGTCATCCCTGGGTCTCCGCGACGGCGCTTCGCTCCCGCTTCGCCCAGGGATGACGAAGTTGGGAGGCTTCGGCCAATCCCGAATGTGCAGCGCTGCCAATTCAGGCCTTTTCACCGGCCTTCGGCCAGTAAGTTCCAAGCGACCAGACGTTGCCTTCCGGATCGCGGCAGATGAACTCGCGGCTGCCATAGTCGCGGTCGGTGAGCTCTTCCAGTATTTCGGCGCCGGCCTTTCTGGCCTTGGCGTAGGCGGCGTCGGCGTCGTCGATGGCGACATAGATCGAGTTGCCGCCGCCGGAACCCGGTGCGCCGACCATCTTGCCGAAAGCGTCATCGCGTGCAGTGCCGAGCATGATGATCGAAGAGCCGAACGCGAGCTCGGCATGGTGCACGACGTCGCCTTCGCCATAGCGGGCGCGGACGCTGAAGCCGAAGGCCTCGCCCAGCCAGTCGATCATCTTGGCGGCGTTCCTGTAGCGCAGTGCCGGATAAAGCCGCGGCGCTTCGATGGTATTGGGCATGACGATCTCCTTCCCTTGGGTTGTTGGATAACCCAGTCTGGGCGAAGGCCGTTTCGGCGTCTTGAAGAAATGTTACCACGCGCCTCATTGGGCGCTCACAGGACGCTCCAGCGCCTATGCCTGGGCGGCAAGCGTCGTCGGCGTTTCGCCGGCAAGATCGCGGAATTCGCGCACCAGATGCGCCTGGTCGGCATAGCCGCAGTCGGCGGCGATATCGGCCCAACCGCATCTATCCTGCCTTGAAAGGCCGAGCGCGCGGTTGAAACGGACGATGCGCGACAGTGTCTTGGGGCCGACGCCGATCGCGTTGGAGAATTTTCCCAAGAGATGTTTGCGGCTCCAGCCCAGCCTGTCGGCGAGCGATGAGACGCGGATGCGGCCGCCCGACACGATGATCCGGTCATAGGCCCAAGCGATTTCGGCCTGCGTTTCCCGGGCCTCGGCCAGACGTGTCGCGACGAACGTCTCGACGATGGCAAAGCGTGCGCTCCAGTCGCGCGCATTGCCAAGTCTTTCGCGCAGCGCGGTGCCTTCAAGTCCGAGCACATCGTCCAGGCCGACCATGCGGTCGGTCAGTTCGCTCATCGGAAGGCCGAAGAAGCGGCGGGCGCCGAGCGGGGTGAAATTGACCTGGACGCAGCAGGCACCGCCGAAGGACTCGATCACCACCGGACCAGCATAGAGGCCGGCGGCGAAACTGCCGAAGCGGTCGTTGTCGCCCGGATTCTTGCCGAGCCCGATGGCGAAGGGTTCGGCAAAGCTGATGACCAGCGGCACGGTCAGCGATGCAAATTCGACGTTGCGGAAACGGCCGGGTGTCGTTTCGCGGTAGCCGCAAATGTCGGTGACCGCGCCTTCAAGCTGAAAGCCTGGCGCGCGCCGCACCATCTCGAACCGACCGGCGACCGAACGGTCCAGTTGATCATGATGCTGCATCTCGACCGGCATTGGCCATCCTTGTGCCCAAGGAGTCTAACAGATCATCCCCCGGAATCAAAAGCGCCCGGCTTGTGGCCGGGCGCTCCGAGTTGCCTGAGATCTGAGTGCTTAAGCGCCGGGCATCAAGCAGCCGACGGCAAGCACGATGTAAGCGATGAGGACGATCCACACCGCGGCAAGTGGAATAAACGCAAGAACGCCGAGAGCGGCGAGAAGGCCGATGACGGCGATAACAACGGATATAATGAAAATAAGCTGTGTAGGCGCACTGAGATTCATGTGTGGCTCCTCCAACATGATTCGTACAACCGCATACTATCAGGCGCACCGTCACACACCAATGAGCGTGCGCAGCGGGTTTGCCGGATCGGCCAGCAACTTGATGGCCAGCGCCACTCAGCAGCGGCTTGATCAGTTTTGCGCCATTGCGGATGGCAGGTAGACGTCCGGCGGGGTGCGGCGCGTCCGATCACCCGTTTGCGCAAGACCGATTCCGCGCTACCTATTCCAAGCGCGTCGCGACGCGCTTGGCTCTTTATTTTTATGCATGTCGTTATCTCAAAACCGCTGCGCACTTTTGAGCGACATGCATTTGACGAAACGGAAAGGGACGCTGATGGCATTTGCTTTGCTGGACCAGATACGTTCGATCTTCGATGGCGACCCCGGCGTGCGCAAGGTTGCGGACGATCCCGTGCTGTCGGCGGAACTGCTCATGCTGTTTCGCATGATCCTGGCCGACGGTTCGGTCAGCGAGAGCGAAATGGTTGCCTTCAGGCGCATCTGCCGGGAAGCCTTCGGCATTCCGGAAGCCAGCATCGAAAGCGTCATCGAATATCTCAACGACTTCGGCTACGAGACCAACAGCTCGCAAGCCATCGCGCAGTTCCGCGACCTCGATGTCGAGCGGCGAAAGCTGCTTGCCCGCCATATGGCCGAGATCGCGAAGGCCGATTCGCAACTTGCCGGGAACGAGATGCAGCTCTTGCGCCGCACGCTCGACCTGCTCGACATCAGACCTGCCGATGTCGTGAAGCCGCAAGGGTAAGCCGGCTCCGACTGTTCATCCCTGTTCCTGCAACCGGCGCGCGATCGCCCTGTGCAAATCGGGCGCCGCGGCGACCAGCGCCTTGGCGGCTTCGGATTGCGGATGGTCGAGAACCTCGCTCGTCCCGCCGCGCTCGACGATCCTGCCGTCATGCATGACCATCACCTGGTCGGTGATGGCACGGGCGACGGTCAGATCGTGGGTGATGAACAGATAGGCGATGCCGAGTTTCTGATTGAGCTCTGCGAACAGGTCGAGGATCTGGGCGCGGATCGAGACATCGAGCGCCGAGACCGGCTCGTCGGCGACGACCAGTCTGGGGCGGGTGATGATGGCGCGGGCGATCGACAGGCGCTGGCGCTGGCCGCCTGAAAATTCATGCGGATATTTGTCCATGTCGCGCGGGCTGAGGCCGACCTCGTGCAAGGCTTTTGCCACCATCTCGCGTCGCTCCGTATTCGTTGGCTTCTTCTCCAGGACATGCAGTGGCTCGGCCACCAGTTTTTCGACCTTCTGACGCGGGTCGAAGGAGCCGTAGGGGTCCTGGAACACCACCTGCATGTCGCGTCGCGCCGGCCTGAGTTCCGCCTCGCTCTTGCCGGTGATGACCTCGCCGCGAAACCGGATCGTTCCCGATGACGGCCCGTCCAGCGCCAGGACCATGCGGGCAAGCGTGGACTTGCCGCAGCCCGAACGCCCGACCAGCGCCACCGACTGGCCGGGATCGACCGAGAACGAGACATCGTCGACGGCGCGGATCGGGGCCGCGCGCTTCAACAGCGACGTGCGACGTCCCGGATAGTCCCGCGTCAAGCTGTCTACCTGAAGCAGCGGTTTGCCTTGGCCGACCTCTTGTGTCTTGGCCCGCGCGGGCACATGCATCGAGGCCTGCGCCAGCTGCCGCGTGTAGGGATGGAACTGTCCGGACAGCGTGCGCGCCGTGTCGCCGGCCTCCATCACTTCGCCATGGCGCAGGATGGTGATGCGATCCGCCATCTCCGTCACCACCGCGAGGTCGTGCGAGATCAAGAGCAGGCCCATGCGGTTTTCCGCAACCAGGTCGCGCAAAAGGTCGAGGATCTGTGCCTGCAACACCACGTCGAGGGCCGTCGTCGGCTCGTCTGCGATCAGCAGCTTCGGTTTCAGCGCACAGGCAATGGCGATGACGACGCGCTGGCGCTGGCCGCCGGAAAGCTCATGCGGATAGCGCGACAGCGGGAATTGTGCCGCCGGCAGGCCGACCCGGTCGAGCATTTTTCGCGCGCGCTCCTCCGCGTCGGCGCGGCTTGCCCTGATGTGCCAGCGGATGCCTTCGGCGACCTGCTCGCCAATGGTCTTGACCGGGTTGAGCGCCGTCATCGGCTCCTGGAACACCATGCCGATGTCGTCGCCGCGCAGCGCGCACATCTGGTCTTCGCTGGCCGCAAGGATGTCGATGCCGTCGAAGGCGATGCGCCCCGTGGCGCGCGCCGCCCAGGGCAGAAGCTGCATCACGGTGAGCGCCGTCATCGACTTGCCGGAGCCGGATTCCCCGACCAGCCCCATCACCTCGCCGGGCGCGACGGAAAGCTCGACACGCTTCAGGATCGGTGTGCCGCCGATCGTCAGCGACAGGTTCTCGATTTCGAGCAGGTTCATCGCTGCCGCCGCGACCGGGGATCGAGGATGTCGGCAATGCCGTCGCCGAGCAGGTTCAGGCCAAGCACGGTGACGGCGATCGCCATGCCCGGAAACAGCGCCATCCACGGCGCCGCCACCATGCGCGTCTGCGCATCGAACAGCATCCGGCCCCAGCTCGGCATTGGTGGCTGTGTGCCAAGCCCGACATAGGAAAGCCCGGCTTCGGCCAGGATGCCCAGCGCGAACTGGATGGTGCCTTGCACCAGCAGCAAAGTGACGATGTTGGGCAGTACATGTTCCAGCGTGATCAGCGTTCTGCCCTTGCCGGCGGCGCGCGCGGCGAGGATGAATTCGCGCGGCCAGATCGCCAGCGCGCCGGCGCGGGCGACGCGGGCGAAGACCGGGATGTTGAAGATGCCGATGGCGATGATGGCGTTGAGCGCGCCCGGCCCGAAGATGGCGGTGATCATGATCGCCGAGAGCAGGGCAGGGAAGGCGAAGACGAGATCGTTCAACCGCATCACCGCTTCGTCGACGATGCCGCCGCGCGCCGCGGCGAAGGCGCCGAGCGGCACGCCGACGCCCATGCCGATGCCGACCGCCACCAGCGCCACGGCGATCGAGTTGCGCGCCCCGACCATGATCATGGAAAGGATGTCGCGGCCGAAATGGTCGGTGCCGAACCAGTGCGTCAGCGAGGGCCCTTGAGTCTTGTCGGCGATGATCAGCCTGGTGACGTCAAATGGCGTCCAGAAGAACGAGATGAGGGCGACGGCCGCCACCAGCGCGGTGATGACGAAGCCGGCGAGGAACGAGCGGTTTCGGAACGCCTTGGCGAGGATGCCGGCAAGGTTTTCCTCTGATATGTCGATGTGCAGCGTCATTGGCGGCTTCTCAGGCGCGGGTCGACGACCGCATAGGAGAGATCGACAAGCAGGTTGACGGCGATGACGGCGGCGACCAGCAGCATGACGACGCTTTCGACCACGATCAGGTCACGCTGGGTGATCGCCTGGAACACCAGCCGGCCAAGACCGGGCAGGTAAAAGATGTTCTCGATGATGATCGTGCCAGCGAGCAGGAAAGCGAACTGCAGGCCGAGAATGGTGAGAACCGGGATCATGGCGTTACGGAGCGCGTGCCGCCACAAGACGGCACGATAGGGCAGGCCCTTGGCGCGGGCGGTGCGAATATAGTCCTCGTGCAGCACCTCGATCAGCGCCGATCGCGTGACGCGGGCAAGGATCGCCGCTTGCGGCAGAGCAAGCGCGACCGCCGGCAGGAGCAGCGACTTCAGCGCCGGCCACACACCCGCGCTCCAACCCGGGAAACCGCCGGCCGGCACCAGCCGCAGCCAGACGGCGAAGAGATAGATCAGCATCAGCGCGAACCAGAAGTTCGGCACGGCGACGCCAAGCTGCGCGGCGCCCATCGCGATCGTGTCGCCGGCCCGCCCGCGCCGGCTGGCGGAAAACAGCCCGACCGGAATGGCAATGACGGTGGACAGGGCAAGCGCGATCAGCGCCAGAGGCAGCGAGACGACGACCCGCTCGCGGACCAGGTCGATGACCGGCACCGAATAGGTGTAGGAACGGCCGAAATCGAGGCTCAGCAAGCCGCCGGCCCAGCGCAGATAGCGCGCGGCAAGGGGCGCGTCGAGGCCCATCTGGTTGCGCAGCAGCTCGACCTGCTCGGCGCTGGCGTTCAGGCCCAGCATCAGCCGCGCCGGGTCGCCGGGAATGATCTCCAGCACGGCGAAGACCACCATGGAGGCCAGGGCCAGCGTGGCGAGAGCGATGGCGAGGCGCTTGAGGAGGTAGGCGGTCATGGCGGGAGGGCCGCTGCGTTGCCTGTCGCAAAGACCGGGCAAAGGTCGCGTTCCCGCCCACCCCCCTCTGTCCTGCCGGACATCTCCCCCGCAAGGGGGGCGATCGGCAGTTTCAGCGCACCGCTCACCCCTGCGATGTCGGTGATTGGCGAAAGCGGAGATGACGGCGCAATCTCCCCCCTTGCGGGGGAGATGTCCGGCAGGACAGAGGGGGGTGGGACGGAGCGCACCCTTCGCCTTTGGCCGGCCAACAGCCTTAATCCGTCCACTTCACCTTGGTCAGGTCGTTGGCCTGGATCGGTGCGTTTTCCCACAGCCCCTCGAGCTTGGCGTCCCAGACGCCGGCTTTCGGCAGTTCGTAGAGGAAACCGACCACGGCATCGTCGGCCAGTATCTTCTGCGCCTCGCCGAGCAGCGTCATGCGCTTGGCCTCATCCGAGGTGAGGTTCAGCCCGGCTATGATCTTGTCGAAGGCCGGATTGTCGTAGTTGAAGTAATAATCCTTGCGCGAATAGATATCGATGTCGTTGGGCTCGGTGTGGGACACGATGGTCAGGTCGTAATCCTTCTTGGTGAACACCTGGTCCAGCCACTGCGCCCATTCCACGGGCACGATTTCCAGCTCGATGCCGACGTCGCGAAGCTGCGAGGCGATGATCTCGCCGCCAAGCCGCGCATAGGGGGGCGGCGGCAGTTTCAGCGTCGCCTTGAAGCCGTTCTCGAAGCCGGCTTCCTTCAGCAGTTCCCTGGCCTTATCCACATTGTGCGGATAGAGGCCGGTGAGGTCGACATAGGCTTTGCTGGCCGGCGACATATGCGAACCGATCGGCACGCCGAGCCCGGCCGAGGCGCCGTCGATGATCGCCTTGCGATCGAGCGCGAAGGAGATCGCCTGCCTGACCTGCAGTTTGTCGAAGGGCGGCTTCTTGCTGTTGATGGAGAGAATGGTCTCGCCCTCGGTCGAGCCGATCACCACCTTGAAGCGGGGGTCGCCCTGGACCTGCGCGACGCTGTCGAGATCGGGGAAGAAGGGAAAGGCCTGGACGTCGCCGGAAAGCAGTGCCGGCACGGCGGCAGCGGCATCGGGAACGATGCGGAACTCCGCCTTGTCGAGGGACACCGGAGCACCCCAGTAAGTGTCCGACTTGACCAGCGTGATCGATGAGCCCTTGGCCCAGTTCTGGAATTTGAACGGGCCGGTGCCGATAGGCTTTTCCTTGTTGGTGTCGGCTGTCTCAGGTGCGACGATCACCGCGTCGCCCCAGCCCATATTGTAGAGGAAGGACCCTTGCGGGTTCTTCAGCGTGATCTTCAACGTCGCCGGATCGACCACCTCGACAGTATCGATGGCGGCGAACAGGCCCTTTTGTGCGTTGACGGAGTCTTCGGCACGGGCGCGGTCGAGCGAGAATTTCACGTCGTCGGCATTGAAGTCAGTGCCGTCATGGAATTTCACGCCGGTGTGCAGCTTGAAGGTGTAGACCTTGCCGTCATCGGAAATGGTCCAGGTTTCGGCCAGATCCGGCAGCACCTCGCCATTCGGGCCGATGCGGGTCAGCCCCTCGAACACGTTGGCGTAAAGCACTTCGTCGATCGCCGCCGCGGCACCCGCGGTCGGATCGAGATGCGGGGGTTCGAGCGTGACGCCGATGACCAGGTCGGTTCGCGCGGCAAACGCCGATGTTCCGGCAGCCAGCGCCAAAGCCGCAGCGGTGAGAATGGTCTTCCACAATTTCATCGTGCAACTCCCGATTTGCTCAAAAAAATGCTCAAAACCCGGTGGATAGAAGCGTGATTTCGCGAAGGAGTAAATTGCGTTTCGTGCTTTCCGGCAGCGCCGGCGGGAATGTTTTTCCGTGAGCCGCGGGATCGGGCGATCTGAGCTTGCCCCGTCGCTGCCGCATTACCGTGCGCCGGCGCCCCTGAGCAGTATGTTGAGCCCGACCGCCATCACCTTGGCCGCGTCAGCCATGTCCGATATCCCGACCCATTCATCGGGCCTGTGGGCGAGGTCGAGAATGCCCGGACCATAAGCGATGCAGTCGTAGATGTGGCCGATGCGGGCAATGTGCTTCTGGTCGTAGGTGCCGGGTGAAATCACGTAGTCGGGCTCGCGGTCGAATATCTCCATGATCCCCTGCGCCACCGCCTTCACCACCGGCGCGTCGCGCTCGGTCATCAGCGGCTGCACCTCCATGAGATCGCGGATCTCATAGTCGAATTTTTTCCGCTCGCGCTTCAGCCGATCGAGGATATCGGTCACTTCGCTCTTGACCGTGCCGAGGTCCTCCTCGAGCAGGAAGCGGCGGTCGATGGTCAGCCGGCAGGAATCGGGAACGTTGGGCGAGGGCAGGCCGGGCCGGAAATCCTCCGTCTGGCCGCCATGGATCGAGTTGATGTTCATGGTCGAGCGCTTTGCCCCTTCGGGCACGACCGGCATACGCGTCATCTTGCGGTCGAGCGCCGGGAACAGTTCGTCCTCGAACGCCTGCAGCACGGCGCCCATATGGCGCACCGCATTGTCGCCGAGGAACGGCATCGAGCCGTGCGCGATCTCGCCCTTGGTTTCGATCTCCGCCCACCACACCCCGCGATGGCCAAGGCAGATGCGGTCCTTGTTCAGCGGCTCGGGGATGATGACGTGGTCGACCTTCGGCTTGGAGAAATAGCCGAGCCTGGCCAGATGGGCGACGCCGCCAAAGCCGCCCGACTCCTCGTCGACCGTGCCCGATATTTCGATGGCGCCGGGAAAGTCGGGGAAGACCTCCATGAACGCCTCGGCGGCGACGATCGAGCAGGCCAGGCCCCCCTTCATGTCGCAGGCGCCGCGCCCATAAACCTTGCCATCCCTTATAATGCCGGCGAAGGGGTCGAGGCTCCAGCCGTCGCCGGCTTCGACCACGTCGATATGCGAGTTGAAATGGACGCAGGCGCCGGGCGAGCGGCCGTCGAAGCGGGCGACGACATTGACGCGGGGGTAGCGGTCGGTGTCGCCGGGCGTGCCTTCGGCGCGGATGAACTCGATTTCAAACCCGCGCTGCTTCAGCCGCGCTCCGACATATTCGGCGCATGGCCGGTAGGCTTCGCCGGGTGGGTTGATGGTCGGAAAGCGGATCAGATCCGCGGTCAGCGCGACCAGATCGTCGACCCGGTCATCGACCGCTTTCAGGAGACGTTCGTTCTTTACGTTCATTCGGCGAATTGAGCAGCCAAAGGTGCGGTTTTGCAAGCCTGTTGGCGGATGTGTCGTTGCGGCAACTATCACGGGAAATCGTTCAAATTTGCTGCTTTGGATTGGTGAATTCGTCAAGGAGTATGTGATTACCTCGTTCACTTGAGATTAAAAAGATGAAAAATAGCGTGAAGGGCAGCAGGCAAGGGGCAATCAGGGGGGTGAACACATGAAAAAAACCGTTCTCATGGCAGCGGCGCTGGCAACGATGCTGTTCGGTTCTTCGGTCGAGGGCTGGGCAGCCAAGCTGGTTGCAAGAATCGACGTGTCATCGCAGACGATGACTGTAAGATACGGTAGTGCGGTTTACCGATGGCCCGTATCCACGGCGCGCAAAGGTTATATCACGCCGCGCGGCAGCTACCGGCCGCAACGGACGGCGCGAATGTGGTATTCGCGCAAATACGACATGTCGCCGATGCCTCATTCGGTGTTCTTCCGCGGCGGCTACGCCATCCACGGCACGGGCGCGGTGAAGTCTCTCGGGCGTCCGGCGTCGCATGGCTGCGTGCGGCTGCACCCCTCCAATGCCGCCGCCTTCTATTCGATGGTGAGGCGAGCCGGCTTCCGCAATACGCGGATCGTCGTGACCAACTAGGGTGTGTTAGATTCAGGCGATGCCGGCCTGCAAACGGCGGGTTCCTGCGCTTCCGGTGCTCACGTACCAAAGTACGCTCCGCTCCGGTTCTCGGAAACCACCGTTTTCGACCCGGCCTGACCTGAATCTCAACACACCCTAGAGCGCGGAAAATACGCCGATCGCCCCGACCAGAACTAGGCTTAGCGCCCAGATCACATCTAGATCAAACCAGCTTTTCGCAAGAAACCTTAATCCCAGCCACCGATAGACGCCGAAGGCCAAAGCGCCGCCCGCAGTGATCATCGCGCCGGTGTGGACCGCTGCCACGCCGATCGAGAGCACTGCAGTTCGTGCAATGAGGGCGGTCGCGGCACGGTGCCCGGCATCCGTTTCAACGATGCCGCACAGGCCGAGGTAGATCGGCACCAGCATCAGGCCGGCGCCATGCGCGACGGCGACCAGAAAGGACCAGAGCGCCAGTCGCGACGGCGGCACGCGCGCCAGAAATCTAGGATGCCGCCGGTTGAAGAGCAGCCAGACTCCGAGCGCGACGACAATTAGACCTGCGCCAACGCGGATCTCGGTTTGCCAATCAACCAGCGCGGTCATCAGCGCGAAGGGCAAGAGGACTACCGTCATGGCGACAAGATGCCCGAACGCCAGCGCCATGAGTGCGCGCGGCAGCGCATAGGCTCGCCGCTCCATCAGGGCGGCCGAGACGGCAAGCGGCCAGCCCATACCCGGGTTTACGCCATGGTAAATCCCGCTGGCGACCACGGCAAGCCAGAGGCCGGCTGTGGTCGAAAGGAGTTCGGGCGACACCTAGACCGATGGGTAGCAGAAACTGTCGGTAGAGCAGTCGCCGCCTTCAAGTCGGATCTGGTGCGTTCGATAGCCTTTGGGGAACTCGACGAAGAAGTTGGTGTCGAGCGTCAGGCCACCATTGGCGCCAACATCGGCCTTCACCATCGCCCCGCCGCGCTCACCGGGATAGAACTGATCGTCCCAGGTCGAATAGAGCGAATTGGTCCAATAGACACGCTTGCCGTCGCGGCTAATCTCGACCATCTGTGGCCCATAGCCGAAGACCTTGCCACAGGGGTGCTTGGTCTTCTTGACGATCCCACCCAGTTCGACCTTGCCCGCCAGAACCGGCTTCATCGGGTCGCTGACATCGTATTGATGCATTTCACCCGTACCCCAACAAGCTACATAGAGATATTTGTCGTCGAGGCTGAGGTCGATGTCGGTGACCAGCGGCGGCACCGCCGAGAAACCCTTTAGAAGATCCGGCAGATCGTCGGCATTGGCCGGTTGAGGCGGAATGGTTGCCGTCTTCTTGGCCTGGAACTTGCCATCTGCGTCGCGCCACCAAGTCCAGATCGAGCCTTCGAGATTGGTGGTATCGACCACAACGCCGCAGAAGCCGTATTGCTGGACTGGATCATGCGCCGGGCGGATTTCGAGCGCCATTTGGTGATTGGCGCCCAGATCGATCGTCTGAATGTTCTTACGCGCACGCAGATCCCAGAAATGCATGCGGTGGCCGTACTTGTTGGACAGTAGATCCTCCGGGACGATGCCGTTTTCGAACTGCGGCGGCAGGGCCCATTCGGAACTGACCATGTAGTCGCGCGGCAGGTTCCACCAGAAATCATAGTGCTTGTCCTGGGCACCGCGATCTATCTCATAGCGGCCAATGACATCGAAGGTCTGGCAATCCATGATGAAAATGCCCGGAGGACCGTCGGTACCGTCCTTGCCGCCGCCGCCGAGGGTCGAGACATAGATGCCCTCGGGTCCGCAGTGGATCGTATGCGGACGAGAATAGCCCGTCTTGGCAAAGACTTCTGCGGGTTCGATGATCTTGTGAATCTTGGCGGCTGTCGGCCCGCCCTTCACATCAATTATGTAGATGCGCGACGAACGCATGCCCGGAATGATCAGATAACGACGCTCCAAAAAGGCGTGGCCAGTCAGTGGTGATAGCGCCGAAGAACACGCATTCCAGCCGAAGTGATGAAACTCATCGCCCTTGTTTGGCATGATCACAGTGTGGACGATCTTGCCGAAATCCGGCGAATTTGGATCGACATTCACCACAGCCAGGCCGTCGGGTTGCGAGAAGTCCGGGCTAAGCATCAACGTGTAGGCCAGAATTTCCGGCGGCCCTTCCATAGCCAGCTTGGGTGACGGATAGAATGTGGGGTCTGGTCGCAGATTCATTGCGGTATCCTCCCTAAGCGTTTGTGAAACTTTATTTTTGTTGCTCTCTGTGTCGCTCCCTTTTGAAATACGGCCCAGGTACGGTTCATGATACACCAAGTCTCCTCGTCTGTCTGACACCGCGTCGCGCTACATCAACGCTAGAAACCGGCGCGCCCGGTCAAAATGACGGAACCGCCGACCAATTCGTCGGTGAAAGTGGGAGCACTATTTACGTGGGCAGGCTTTGGGCAGAAGATACGGCTGGGAGGAAGCATTCGGAAACTCCTGAATAAATGCGCCGAACGGCTTCCTACCGTTGGTTGCAAGGGAGGATAATCATGAAACGTATTTTCTCGCTCGCGGCGTGTGCCGCGGCGTTATCGCTCGGCGTGTCGAACGCCTACGCACAATCGGGGGGCGTCGATAAGGCGGTCGGCGGCTACAACTTCGAAGATGCCGCAAAGGAGGCCCCCGGTACCAAGGACTTCCATTCGGCCGATGGTCACCTCACTTTCGCTATCGTGACACACACTGCCGGCAATGGCTTCTTCGATCCGGTCTACGTCGGTGCGACCGTCGCCGGCAACCTGATCGGCGCCAAGGTCCTGCTGCTCGGCTCGGAATCGCCGACCGACGACCCTGCCCGCGAGATCGAAATCCTGAACCAGATCGTGCAGGATCCGACGATCGACGGGCTGATCATGACAACGCCCCAGGTCGGCGCCTATAACGACATCGTCAAGGCCGCCGAGGCGAAGGGCATACCGGTCGCCACGACCAATTCCTTTGACGGCACGATCCTCAACCGCAGCGGCATCGGCCACACCGGCCAGGACGCCTCCGCTGCCGCAATCGCCGGCGAGGCACTCGTCAAGTGCCTCGCGGACAAGGGTATCGAGAAGGGTTCGATCGTCCTGCCGTCGTCGACCGCAATGGGCAACATCGAGGTGAACAATCGCGTCACTTCGGCTTTCAACGCCATCGTCAAGGGCTTGAAGGATGCCGGCAAGCTTGATGCCTTCAAGGTCGACGCGGGTCCGGAGAACACCGGTATCGACACCAATCCGAATGACCCGGTGAACGGCATCGTGACGCTGTTCGAATCGCGCGGCGACGTCGTTGGCGCCTTCGCCGGCAACAACGTGTTCACGCCGGCGCTTGCCAAGGCCGTCGCTCAGACCGGAATGACCGGCAAGATCTGCGCCTACGGTTTCGACCTCGGCCCGGCCCAGCAGGATGCGATGAAGAGCGGCGATCTGACCGGCGCGCTCGGCCAGCAGCCCTTCTTGCAGGGTTTCTGGCCGGTCATGCAGCTCTATCTGGAGATCGATCGCGGCATCGCGGCGGCCAACCTCGACACACGCGCCCAACTCGTGACGAAGGAGACCGTCGAGGACGTCGGCAAGCGCTTCGAGAACTGAGTCCGCTCGGAACGTCCGAAATCACTGCGGGAGGGCGCAGGCTCTCCCGCAACGACGGCAACAACCAGAGGGGACCCATGGCGCCCACCGCGACCACATCGCTCGGCCGTGCGCCGTCCCAGATTGTCGGCGGCTGGGAGGTGGGGCTCGTTGCCTTGCTTTTGCTGCTCTATCTCGGCGGCGCTCTCGTCAATCCCGCGTTCTTCGGGTCAACAGGAGCGTTTCACTCGCTGCTCCGCGACACCTCGCGGGTTGCCATCATCGCGGTCGGAGTGACCTTCGTCATCGTCAACAAGGACCTCGATCTTTCGGTCGGTTCCACTTACGGCATGGTTGCCGTCGTCTTCGCCAGGCTGTTCGCGCCAAGCTTCCTTGACCTTGGCGTCGTCCCCTCGGTGATCCTTTGCCTGCTGCTCGGCGTGTTGATCGGTCTCGTCAATGGCGTGCTCGTCACCATCCTGAAGGTGCCGGCGTTCATCGCCACGCTTACCGTCCTCTTCATCGGCCGCGGCTTCGTGCTGGCGCTGACCCACGGCCAGTCGATCTACTATCCCGCCAAGGCGACCGGCTATCCGCTTTTTTTTCACCTCGGCGAGACTAACCTCCTCGGGTTCAACAACCAGATCGTGATCTTCGTCGTTGTCGCCGTGATCGGTGCCTATGTGCTCGCCAAGACGCGCTGGGGCTACGAGACCTTCGCCACCGGCGGCAACGAGCAGGCGGCGTCGTATGCCGGCATCCCGACCAACTGGGTGCGCATTCGAGCCTACCTGATCTCCTCGCTCTGCGCGGCGCTAGCCGGCTTGATGTCGGCTGCCCAGGACAAGGGCGTGACGCCCCTCTACGGCGTCAGCAGTGAGCTGATCGTCATCGCCGCCGTGATCATCGGCGGCGCCTCGATCCTCGGCGGCCGCGGCCGTGTCGCCGGATCCTGCCTTGGCGCCCTGCTGGTGGTGCTGCTCGACAAGGTGCTGCGCGAGGGCTGGCCGATCACGCGCGTCATCAAGATCGGCGACGAGGAGATCACGGTCAACGCCGTCTTCTCGCTGCCGGTCGGCGCGGTGCCGGTGTTCCTTGGGCTGCTGCTCGTCGTCGCGGTGCTTATCGAGCCCTATCTCATCCGCCGCCAGGTGGCGGGGCGCCTCTGGGCCTGGCTCCGCGGCCGGCCGCCGCCACCGGCCTATGAGATCGGCGGCATCGCGATCGAGGGGGTGCAGACCAAGGGCGCGATGGCGACCGACATGGCGCTGTCGGCCACCGGGTTCGGCAAGTTCCTCGCCCGGCGCGACGCGCTCGCCATCATCCTGACCGTGTTCCTGTGGCTGACCGGCCTCGCGCTCCGGCCGGACTACTGGTGGAACCTGTCCAACAGCTTCGCGATCTTGCTCAACTACACCGAGCTTGCGCTGATCACCATCGGGCTCACCTACGTCATCGCCGCCGGCGATATCGACCTCTCCGTCGGGGCGGTGCTCGCCCTCGCCGGCAGCACCGCCGCCTATTTCCTCAAGGTCCTCGGCGCCGACCCCGTGACCGCCGTGGCGATGGGCCTGCTCGCGGGCATGTGCGCCGGCCTCGTCAACGCGATCGTCACCGTCGGCTTCAAGCTGCCGGCCTTCATCGCCACGCTCGGCATGTTCTACATCGCCCGCGGCCTCGCCGCCTGGTTCGTCGCCGGGCAGCAGCTCACCGGCTGGCCCGAGGGCTACAACCTGCTTGGCCGCAAGGTGAACGATATCCTGCTGCACTACCGCATCTCGCTGCCGGACGGGCTGCTGCGCTCGATCGCCGAGGTGGTAAGCGTACAGACCATGTGGATGCTGCTCGTCGCCCTCATTGCCGGCGTCGTGCTCGCCTACATGCCGTTCGGGCAGAAGGTCTATGCGACCGGTGGCAACATTCGCGCCGCCGCTTATGCCGGGATCAACACCAACCGGGTACGGTTCCTCGCGCTCATGCTGGCGGCGCTCTGCGCGACAATGGCCGGGATCATCAACGTTGCCTACTTCCGCAGCTTCAACCCGGTGGCCGGCCAGTTTCGCGAGCTCGACGCCATCGCCTCGGTGATCATCGGCGGCGGTTCGATCTTCGGCGGCTACGGCACCGTGATCGGGGCGCTCGCCGGGGCGGCGGTGATCACCCTGATCCGGGCGCTGCTGCAGCTCAACGTCCAGGGCTTCGCCATGCCGCAGCACTGGATCAACGTCTTCATCGGCGGCATCCTGATCGTGGCGGTGCTGATCGACATCTGGGTGCGCCAGGCCAACATCTTCGGCCGCCTGCGGGCACGCCTCGCGCGGCGCACAAGGACGGCGGAAACCACTCATGCGTGACGCGACCAAACCTGCACCGATCGTAGAAATGCGGGGCATCGAAAAAGCCTTCGGTGCGGTGCAGGCGCTCCGCAACGTCGACCTCGTGCTCTATCCCGGCGAGATCCTGGGCCTCGTCGGCGACAACTCGGCCGGCAAGTCGACGCTGATGAAGATCCTGACCGGCGCCTACCAGCGCGACGCCGGCGAGATCTTCGTCGCCGGGCAGCCGGTGCACTTCAAGAGCCCGCACGAAAGCCGCGACGCCGGCATCGAGATGATCTACCAGGATTTCGCTCTTTGCGGGAATATGGATGTCGGCCAGAACATCTTTCTTGGCCGTTGGCCGCGCAAGGGCCTTTTCGTCAATCGGCGGAAGATGTACGCGGAAGCCGACAGCGTGCTGAAGCGGCTGAAGGTCGACGTGAATTCCGTCTATCAAAAGGTCGAGAGCCTGTCGGGCGGCCGCCAGCAGTCCGTGGCGATTGCCCGTGCTATCTCCTTCCAGCCGCGCGTGGTGATACTCGACGAGCCGACCGCCAATCTCTCGGTGATGGCGACCGAGCGGCTGCTCGAAACCATGCTGGAACTGAAAAAGCAGGGCGTTGCCCAGATCATCATCTCCCACCGCCTCGTTGACATCTTCGCTGTGGGGGACCGCGTGATGGTGCTAAAGCGCGGCGAGAACGTCGGCGATCGCTACGTCAGGAACACCGACGAGCATGAGGTCCTGGAGATCATCGTCTCCGGCACGCGAGAGCACGCACTTACGGCCGATGAGGCAAGGCCTTGACCGATCAGGATCACTTTTCTCCAGGCGTGGCTGTCTAACAGCCCTTTCATGAAACTTACGGCGCCGAAAAGACCGAAACTTGAGGCGAGGCGTCAGGCGGCTATCGAGCGGTCGATGGGCAAAACAAAAAACCCGCCTCGGCGGGCGGGTCGTTGGCGCAAATCAGCACCATGCCTAAATCACTAGCATAATTGCCGGCACAAAGCAAGAACAAACTTGCCCGGCTTTTGCTCAGGTGGCCTCGCCGCGCGGTCTCGCGTGGCGACGCCTTCGGCGCCGACCGGTCATTTCCCACCTTTTGTGGAACCACATCCACTGGCCGGGATCCTCGCGCACCCAGCGCTCGACCATGTCGTTGAGAAGCTGGGTGGTGGCGCGGACGTCGACACTGCCGTCTGCGGTGCGGGGCAAGGTCAGCTTGTCCTCGATCTCCAGCCGGAAGCGGTTGCCCGGCAGGCGCATGCAGCGCGCCGGATAGACGTCGCAGTCATAGTGCCGCGCCAGCGTGCCCAGGACCCGGTTGCTCTCGCATGGGCGGCCGAAGAAGGTCGTTTCGAGCCCGCCCGAGAATTTCTGGTCGACCAGCACGCCGATATTGCCGCCGTTTTCCAGGATGGCCGCCAGCGCGAATGACGCGCCGGTCGAGGAGGGTAGAAGCGAACCCATGGTCGAGCGGCGCGTCGAGAGGATGTAGTCGGCAAGGTAAGGGTTGTTGGGCGGGCGAAACAGCGCCGTGATGTTCATGCCGAAAGTGGCTGCCGCCACCGGGAGCAGCTCGAAATTGCCGAGATGCCCGGTGAAGATGATATGCGGCTTTTGCTCGCGGGCGATCTCGACGAAATGATCGACGCCGCGAACCTCGACGCGGCCGGGTTTTGTCGCGGCGGGATCGTAGTCGAACAGGGCGTCGAGAAAGATGTATTCCGCGGCGAGGCGAGCCATGTTGCCCCACATGTCGGACGCGATGGCCTGGATCTCCCTGTCGCTCTTCTGGGGATAGGCCTTGCGCAGATTGGCGACGGCGACGTTGTGGCGCCCAATCCACGGACCAATGCGGCGGGCGGCGCGGTCGGCGAAATTGAGCGCCCTGTCGACCGGCAGCAGACGCAGCACCCAGATCATCGTCATCGCGGCGCGCGCAAGCAGCCAGTAGTTGAACTGGCGGAGCCGCCTGCCGTGGCGGAACGCCAGGTCCCTGCGGAGCTTCCTGAAGGCGTTGCCGAGCAAGGATCTAGCCGACGCGCAGGATGATCTTGCCGAACACGTCGCGGCCTTCCATGCGCTTCAGCGCGGCGTCGATGCCGTCGAAGCCGACTTCGGTGTCGATAACCGGAGAAACCAGCCCCGCCGCCATCTTCTGCATGGCGTCGGCCATGTTTTGCATGCGGCAGCCGAAGGAGCCGAGCAGCTTCAACTGCTGCTGGAACAGTTGCATCAAATTGATCTGTGTCGACACGCCCGAGGTCGAGCCGCAGGTGACCAGGCGGCCACCGCGTTTCAGGCACAGCATCGAGGCGGCAAAAGTGTCGGCGCCGACATGCTCGAAGACGACGTCGACGCCCTTCTTCTTCGTCAGCTTGCGCACGACGCCTTCGAAACGGTCCTCGCGATAGTTGATGACATGGTCGGCGCCAAGCGCCTTCGCCTTGTCGATCTTGTCGTTCGAGCCGACCGTGGTGATCACGGTGCAGCCCATTTTCATGGCGAGCTGGATCGCGGCGGAGCCGATGCCCGAGCCGCCGGCATGGATGAGGATCGTTTCGCCGGGCTGCAGCCTGGCATTGTCGAACAGCATGTGTTCGACCGTGCCGAAGGTGACGGGCGCGACGGCAGCGCCGATGTCGGTCACCCCGGGCGGGGCAGGGACCAGCAGGCGCGCCGGCAGGTTTATCTTCTCTTGCGCGAAGCCGTCGAGATGGAAGCCGTGAACGCCCGAAACATGCTCGCAGAGATTGTCGCGGCCTTCGCGGCAGGCACGGCAAAGTCCGCAGGTGCGCGCGCCATAGATCGACACCAATTGTCCGGGTACGAGGCTGGAGACGCCGGGGCCGACCGCCTCGACCTCGCCGGAGGCTTCGGCGCCGACGACCAGCGGCAGCTTGCGCTTGGCGAAGGCCATGCCGCGCCAGCCCCAGACGTCGATATGGTTGAGCGCCACGGCCTTGATGCGCAGCGTCACTTCGCCAAGCGAAGGCTGCGGCGGAGGCGGCAGGTCCACCGTTTCAAGGCGGCGGTCCTCGATAAGTTGCAATGCGCGCATGGAGCCTGTCGGTTCTGTTGTCGGAAAAGGGTCGCTTAGACCGGTTCCCGCGCCATGACAAGGCAGGTGTTCTGGCCACCGAAGCCGAAGGAGTTCGACAAAACGGTGCCGACCTCGGCGTTGCGCTTCTT
Source organism: Mesorhizobium tianshanense (assembly GCF_007830515.1). Taxonomy (GTDB): domain Bacteria; phylum Pseudomonadota; class Alphaproteobacteria; order Rhizobiales; family Rhizobiaceae; genus Mesorhizobium; species Mesorhizobium tianshanense. The sequence goes on along the minus strand of NZ_VLKT01000043.1, from coordinate 6,143 downwards.
GTTCGGCACCACGTCGAGCACCATCGCCGGATCGGGATTGTCGTAATTGATCGTCGGCGGGATGACGCTTTCGCGCATGGTCATCAGCGAGAACGCAGCCTCGACCGCGCCGGCCGCCGACAGCGTGTGGCCGATCATCGACTTGTTCGACGAGATCGGCATCGAGCCGATCCGCTCGCCGAACACGGTCGACAACGACAGATGCTCCATCTTGTCGTTTTCCGGCGTCGAGGTGCCATGGGCGTTGACATAGTCGATCTCGCCTTCGCTCAGGCCCGCATCGGCCAAGGCGGCGCGAACGGCGGCGATCGCCGGCGAACCGTCCGGCTTGGAGCGGGTGCGATGGAAGTCGTCGGCCTTCTCGCCGCAGCCGCGCAGGATGCCGAGAACGGTCGCGCCGCGGGCCAGTGCGGCCTCCAGCGATTCCAGCACAAGCGCGCCCGAGCCCTCGGCCAGCACGAAGCCGTCGCGATCCTTGGAGAACGGTTTGGATGCCTTTTCGGGGATGTCGTTATGCGTGGAGAGCGCCGAAAGCAGCGAGAAACGGATCAGCGCCTCGGCGGTCGCGGAACCGTCGGCGCCGATCGACAGCGCCCGGTCGCATTCGCCGCGGCGGATCGCCTCGACGCCGAGCTGGATCGAGGTGGCGCCCGAGGCGCAGGCGGTCGACAGCGTGATCGGCAGGCCGCGGGTGCCGAAACGGTCGGCCAGCCGGTCGGCGATCGAACCGAACTGGGTGGTCTCGAAAATATCGAGCTCCTTCAAGCCCCGCGCCACGCGAAGCAGCCTTTCGGCGCCGATGTTGTCCTTGTCGGAATTGTAGAGCGAAAAGCGCTCGCTCCAGTCGAGTTCGACCGGCGGCGAAGCAAGGAAAAGCGGCCCGCCGAAATCGCCCGAATTAAGACCCGCTTCCGCTATCGCTTCCTGTGCGGCGATCTCGGCGAGGTCGTAAGTAAGGAGGCTGGCGCCCTTCGAACTCGACGGCAGGAAATCGACCATGCCGGAGATGCGGGTGTTCAGATGATCGACCGGAAAGCGGGTGATCGGATGGATGCCGGATTTGCCGGCGGTCAGCGCCGCCCAATTGTCGGCCTTGCCGACGCCCAGCGACGTTACCACGCCGATGCCGGTGACGGCGACGATCGGCCTGCCCATGTGATCGTTCAGATTGGCCATGTTGTTGTCCTGAGACCCTCGACCGTTTCCTTGAGTTGGAGCATCGGATTCGTCCGAAACCGCTTCGCCCTGATATTTTAGGCAGCGTTGACCAACGCCACGCCCTCGAATTGGTGATAGCCGATCGCCGTTGCAAGGACAGTCCTGGGAATGCCGTTGAACGGCTTCTCGTTGGCGGCGTCAAAAACGGGGTAGGCGGCCTTGTGTTCGACAGCCAGCGCCGCTAGCGCCACGGCGAAGGGAAACTGCGCTTCCTTCATGTGGCCGGTCAGCGTCGAAAAGCCGCGTGCGGCAATCGCCGGATTGGCGTCGAGCGCCGATTTCTCGGCGGCAGTGGCGGCATGCGCACCTGAAGCGCCCGAAATCGCCAGCAACTCGCCGTTCGGCAATGCCGCCTGCCTGAGCAGCGCTGCAATCCCGGCATCGAGCTCGCCCTGCCGCCGTCTGGCGCGTCCGGATAAGACCGGGCCGAGCTCGGCATAGATCTTTCGGCCGCGGCTGATCGCGTGTTCGCGCTGTTCCAGGACGAGAAACGCGCCGCCGGATCCGGTCACCACGCCGCCGCCTTCGGCGCCCTGTCTCTGCCAGACCGGCTTCCAGGGGCCGCGATGCAGGTAGCCGGCCAGCTCATAGCCAAGCAGCATGTCGGAATGTTCGGTCTGGAAGGCGCCGCCGACCAGTATGTGCGTCGACTGACCGGAACGGATACGCGCGGCGGCTGTCTCGACGGCGGCGACGCCCGCACCTTCCTCGCCCATGAAGGTGCGCGACGATCCCGTCACCTTGTGGACGATCGAGATGTTGCCGGCGAGCAGGTTGGAAAGTTGCGCCAGAAACAGCGTTGGGCGCAATTCGGTGGTCAGTTTCTCGTTGAGCAGCACGTCGCGGTCGTTGCGGCTTTCGGACGCTGCGAGAATGTCGGCGTCGACCGTCTCGTCGCGCTCGCCGCCGCCGGCAGCCACCACCATGTCCATGGTCGTGCAGAGTTCGTCGTTGCCCTTGATGCCGGCGTCGTCCAGCGCCATGCCGGCGGCATAGGTGCCGAGCCTCTGCCAGGTTTCCATCTGCCGCTGGTCGCCGCGCTTGGCGATCTGCAGGTTCCAGTCGATCTCCGGCAGCGGGTGAACGGTGTATGGCGGGAAGCGCGCGGCGTCGAGCACGGGTTCCAGGCCCGGCTGGACGAGCTTGCGCCAATGCGCATCCGGACCTTCTCCCAGCGAAGAGACGAGGCCGATGCCTGTGATGACGACGTGGTGGGGGCTCATGGGCGGCTATTGTGGGGGCGGCTGTTGTGGCTCAGGCGACTACAGCGCCGCGCATTCTTTTGGACGCGCAAAGGACGCTGTTGCATTTTTGATCCTGCGCATGATCCCCAGAGAAAATCGATTTTCGGGATCACGCGGCAAGACGCGTCAAGGTCGCGCGCTTGAGCCATTTCAGGCGCTCTTGGCCGCGACCAGAGCGTCGATCTTGGCGCACAGGTTCTTCATGACGAAGTAATCGTCGGTCGAGGCCTTGCCGTCATTGACCTCTTGCGTCCACTTTTCCAGCGGCACCTTGATGCCGAATTCCTTGTCGATGGCAAAGACGATGTCGAGGAAGTCGAGGCTGTCGATGCCGAGATCGTCGATGGTGTGGCTTTCAGGGGTGATCGTGTCGATATCGATCTCACTGGTGTCGGCGATGATCTTGGCGACTTTGTCGAACGTGGTGGACAACGGCTTTTCCTTCGGGTTGCGGGCGGAATCTGTCCGCATGTGGCTGGGCGCTGTCTAATCGGTTTTTCCGGGCAGGAAAAGGCCTGATGCGCCGGGCGCAGATGGGATGCCTGCCTGGCGAACGCAAGAAGGGCCGCCGGTTGGCCCGGCGGCCCTTCCCACGATGTCGCTTCAGCTCAGCTCTCGCGGAGCTTGACCAGGTCGTTCAGCAGCCCGCCCGTTCCGTTATGGACGGTCAGCCGCTCGACCTTGCCGGCGATGGTTTCCAGAGCTTCGAGCTCCTTCAGCCGCAGCATCACCGGGTTCTCGGCCATCACCTTGGCCGTGTTGAGCAGCGAACGCGTGGCGTTCGTCTCCTCACGGCGGCGGATGACGTTGGCCTCGGCCTGCTTCTCGGCCGACACCACCTGGTTGAGGATCTCGCGCATCTCGCCCGGCAGGATGACATCCTTGAGGGTGATATCGCTGACCTCGATGCCGATCTCGGCCATGTCGGCGCGGACTTTCCCGGCGGCTTCCTCGTCGATCGTCACCTTCTTCTCGAGGATCTGGTCGAGCGTCAGCGCGCCGAGCGTCTTGCGGAAGGCGTATTGCAGGGCGCGGTAGAGGGCTTCGGCGAAGTCCTTCACAGCGCTCACCGCCTGAACCGGGTCGACGACACGGTATTCGGCGGCGATGTTGACGCGGATCGTGACACGATCCTTGGTCAGCACTTCCTGCCCGGCGACGTCGAGCGACTGGCGCTTGAGGTCGACGACCTTGATCTGCACCATGCGCCCGACGTTCCAGAACCCGTGCACGCCCGCCGTCAGCGTCCGCACAAGGGCGCCGTCGACGAAGAGCAGTCCGGCCTGCCCGTCCACGACCGGATGGACGGACATCAGCTCCGCCTTTCGGGCCTGGCCGAGCCGGCGCATGACGGCCGGATCGATCGCGAGATCGGTGGCGGTGTCGATCACGGTCACCGTCCACGGCCCGGCGTCCGTCCACAGGACGAGCTTGTGGTCCGGCGCCAGAACGGCATGGAGGCTGCCGTCACGCTCGATGACGGCGACTTCCGTGCGCCCGGTGCGAACGACGGTGAAATGACGCGCGGCCACGTCCGGGAGCTTGTCGAACAACGCCTTCTCGTACGCCGAAACAAATTCCGGGTTCTTCAGATCATGCCGCGACACGTCAAGGCTCTGGCGCCGGTTGGCGAGCCAATGCTCGCCCGGCACCAGAACAGCCTTGATCTCACCCTTGTAGAGGGTGATGGCACGTTCGTTTTCCTTTACGAGGACGCGCTCGCGCCCAAGAACCTTATCGAGAACAGTCATTGTCGTTACTCCTGTCGGGCATGGCCCCATGCGAGGCGTCAAGTCATGCGTCGATCATCCTTTCGCTTCTCGTTTCACGTCGTCTCACTTCACGTTCCGGGCACGAATGATCCGGGGACCGGTGACATCCGCCCATGGCGGGCCTTCGGGAGCGGATCGCGAGGCAGCAAAGCGGGCGCCGGAGGCCTTGGCCTCCCTTGCCGGCGATGCTGCGCCTTGATCGTCACCGCGGGCCTGGCCGCGAGCCGATGGCGAAAAACCCTTCGATCCGGCCCGCGCCCGCAGGTTTGGGTCGTCCGTCAGGTCTTTCGCATTCCAGTCCCCGGACCGTTTTTCAGATAACACCTGGCAGGGTGTTGGCTTTTCAGGCCAAAGGAGAAGGATTTGAACCTTCGACAATCAGACCCTAAATCTGATGCTCTACCAAACTGAGCTATCCGTGGTGGGTGGAAGGAATTGAACCTCCGGCCTCCGGACCCAAATCCGGCGCTCTTCCGCTGAGCTACACCCCAATCCCAATCTCCGAAACGGCGCCGTACACAGGACGGCAATGCTGCCTGCGCGGGCGGAGACGAAAGCTCCAACCGTTGTGCTCGCTTCGGTTTTCGTGACCGGGAGCGCGCCTATAGCCCCTGCGACGGGTTGTCGCAAGCGGCATTGTCGTGGCTGAATCGCGGCTTCTTTCAGCGGTGGTATTTCGGCAACACACATGACCGCTGCCGGCGAACGCTTGATTGTACCAATGTACCATGGTAGCGCTTTGCTATGACCATAGAACGCGTGCAGACCGGGGTGCGTCTGGAAAAACGACTGGTAAAGGTACTCAAGGCCCTGGCCGAGCATCGCGACATGAGCCTGGGTGACCTCATCGAGGGCGTCGTGCTGCATGCTTTCGAAGGCCGGACGCCGTTTTCCCCCGCGACCCTGGAAACAATCGGCCAGTTGAAGCGCATCTACGGGCTGGAGCTTGGCGCGGCGGACAGCCACCGTCTGGCGGAAACCGGCGGGGAGGGCGGATGACGCATCATCTCGAGCGCAGCCACGGCATCGTGCTTTCGGGACCGGTCGACCGCGTCTTCCCGCTGTTCACGCCGATCGGCGAGACGCTGTGGGTGGACGGCTGGAACCCGGAGTTTCTGCATCCGCAGGACGGGGAGACGCGCCAGGGCATGGTCTTCCGGACCGCCCATGGTGATGAGGTCACGCTGTGGGCCTGCACGGTCTGGGACCCCGTGGCGCATCGTGTTCGCTATGTCCGGGTTACGCCGGATTCGCGCTTCGGACTTGTCGAAGTGGCCTGCCGCCCAACCGCCGACGGCCGCACCGAGGCGTCGATTGCCTACACCTTCACTGCCCTGAGCACGGCAGGAAGATCGTATCTGTCCGAGCTGACGGAGGATGCGTTCGCGCACATGATCGAGGGATGGAGGGTCCGCATCGACGCCTGGCTGCAAGTGTGAAATCTAGCGCCAACCACCTTAACCAACTGCCGCTAAGGGTGGAACTTACCCTTTCGCTCCATCTTTCGGAACAGCGCGGTCACGCCGGAAGCTGTCCTTACCGAGTTGATCTCGAAGTGTCGCGTTTGGGCCGGAGAACGAACATGACGTAATCGCGGGAGCGGTGGCCACCAAAGCTGTGGCGGCGATGTTCGGAGCTCTAGCCGGCTGGCTGTCCCCCGCTAGGATGAAGAACGGGCTCACGATGGACACCGGGCCCAGGCATCGAACGGAGGACAGCCATGAAGCAGTATATCGGTCTCGACGTATCCATAAAAGAGACGGCAATTTCGATCCGGCAGGACGGCAAGAGGATTTGGCGGGGCAAGTGCGCGTCCGACCCGCAACTGCTCGCGGCGGTGATCCGCAAGCGCGCACCGTATGCCTGGCGGGTCGTGTTCGAGACGGGGCCGCTGTCGGTGTGGTTCTAC
>NZ_VLKT01000042.1 GCF_007830515.1 Mesorhizobium tianshanense | reverse complement strand
CCTCGACCGTCTACTCGCGCGCATCCGGACCGACCGCCAAAGCTTCCTGAAGATCCTCCAACGCCCGGACATTCCGCTCCACACCAATGGCTCGGAGAACGATATCCGCAGCGTGGTGACCCGGCGCAAGATCAGCGGCGGAACCCACAGCAACCAGGGCCGTGCCGCCCGCGACACCATGCTCAGCATGATGAAGACCTGCAACAAGCTCGGTGTCAGCTTCTGGGATTATCTCGGCGACCGCCTCGGCATCCCTGGCAGCAAGATCCTACCGCTTCCCGTTCTCCTCGCCGCGCGCTGAACCCCAACAGCAGATCGACGCGCCCAAACGCCGCCGCTTTTGCCCCGGTTACATTCGCGGCAGACTAAAAGTCCCTATTAGTCTGCGATTTAGTCTGCGGAAATTCTGAAACTGTTTTGCACAACGGATAAACCGCCGAACGATGTCGCACGCAAGCGGGAATGGCTTCCACTGACGTCAGGTGTCGATGCGGCAGCTGCGGCCCCCAGCTTGATTTATGCGCGGGATCGATAAGTCCAAGTGGATTGGTCCGTCTAATGCGATTGGCGTAGGGACGCTATTTAGCAGGGCATAGCGGTGGATCGGCGGCGTGAACGAGCCGCCTGCCGCCTCGTCAGGATGCCGGCCATGGAAACCACCTACGACACCCAGCTTGCCGATGACCGCGCCGCATGGGGCGCGGTGCTCTCGATGGCGCTGTGTGTCGCCGTGCTGATTGCGTCGGAGTTCATGCCGGTCAGTCTGCTCTCTCCGATCGCGGCCGATCTCGGGATTACCGAAGGCCGGACCGGACAGGCCATCTCGATATCGGGCGCCTTTGCCGTCGTGACCAGTCTGCTGGTCTCCAGTCTCACGCGCCGGATCGACCGAAAGCTCGTTGTGAGCGGCTTCACGGTGCTCCTGATTGCGTCAGGCCTCGCGGTGACCTTCGCCCCGAGCTACGCCTTCCTCATGGTCGGCCGGGCGATGCTCGGGGTCGCGATCGGTGGCTTCTGGTCGATGTCGACCTCGATCGTCATGCGCCTCGTTTCGGAAGACCTCGTCCCCAGGGCGCTCGCCATGCTGAACGCGGGCAACGCGATCGCGGCGACAATCGCGGCGCCTCTAGGCAGTTTTCTCGGAGCATATGTCGGCTGGCGCGGCGCCTTCTTTCTCGTCGTCCCGCTCGGCCTGTTGGCCTTGGTCTGGCAGTGGATCAGTCTGCCGTCGCTCCCCCCGCGCAACAGGAGGACGTCCGCCAATCTGCTGGCACTGCTTGGCCGCCGCCCGGTCGCGTTCGGCATGGCTTCCATCCTGATGCTCTTCATGGGGCAGTTCGCGCTGTTCACCTATCTGCGCCCGTTCCTCGAGAGCGTGACGGGTCTCGCCATCCCCTCGCTCTCGGCCGTGCTGCTCGTGATGGGCTTGGCAGGTGTTGTCGGCACATGGTGCGTCGGACGGCTCCTGACCAAGCGCCTGTTCGGTATCCTGGTCGTGATCCCGCTCGTAATGGCTGTTCTCGCTTTCGGGCTTATCGCGCTCGGGGCGATGCCCGTTCCGGTGTTCCTGCTGCTCGTCGCCTGGGGCTTCCTCGGAACTGCTGCCCCGGTCGGCTGGGGCACGTGGCTGAGCCGCGCCCTGCCGGACGATGCGGAGGCAGGAGGCGGGCTGCAGGTCGCCGTCATCCAGTTGGCGATTACAGGCGGGGCGGCGATCGGTGGTATGCTCTTCGATGCGATCGGCTGGTGGAGCGCTTTCGCGTTCGGCGCAGCGCTACTCTGCGGATCGTCGCTCTTCGCAGTCGCCGCATGGCGCGCAGCTCGGAGTTCTCTGCCATGACGATCAAGCTGCCGCCTACTCTTAGCCGCCGAGCATTGCTTGGCGGCGCGCTCGCGACGGCGGCCCTGCCGCGCCTCGCCTACAGCCAGCAGGGCAGCGACCCGACCAGCCAGGAGCCTACCAACATGCGGATCAGAATGACGTTCGACGGTCGGATCATGACCGCCACGCTTTACGACAACCCGTCGGCCCGAGATTTTTTCTCCATGCTGCCGCTCGATCTGACGATCGAGGATTTCAGCAACAACGAAAAGATCGCACACCTGCCGCGCAAGCTCACCGAAGAGGGAAGCGGCCCATTCGACAATGAGCAGCCCTACGATCTGTGCTACTTCATGCCCTGGGGCAACCTCGCCATGTTCTACGCCGACTACCGTCACCCCAGGTTGATCAGGCTCGGCCGCTTCGACGACGGCTACGAGGCGCTGCACGTTCGTGGCGAGTTTCCCCTGCGCATCGAAGCCATCTCCTGACGCAACGCAAGAAAGGCGCACTCTCATGCTCGCAACCATTCTTCACAAGCCAGGCGACATCCGGTGCGAGGAAATCGCCGATCCCAAGATCCTGCAGCCGACCGACGCCATCATCAAGCTGTCAGCCAGTGCATCTGCGGGTCCGATCTGTGGCCCTATCGCGGGCTGCAGCCGGTGGACCGCCCGATGCATATGGGCCACGAATATTGTGGCGTCGTGGTCGAGGTCGGCAGCGAGGTTCGCACGGTCCATCCCAGCCAGTTCGTCGTCGGCTCTTTCTGCATCTCCGACAACACCTGCCCGCATTGCCGGTTCGGCTTCCAGTCGTCCTGTGTGCAGCGCGAGTTCATGAGCGGGGCGCAGGCACCGTATGCCCGTGTGCCTTTGGCGGACGGCACGCTGGTGGCCACGGCGGAAGTTCCTTCCGCCGACCAAGTGCCGGATCTGCTCGCGGTGTCCGACGTGCTGGGCACCGGCTGGTATGCGGCGGATGCAGCAGAAGTCAGGGAAGGCTCGACCGTCGTCGTGGTCGGCGATGGCGCTGTCGGCCTGATGGGTGTGCTCGCAGCCAAGGAGATGGGCGCGGAGCGCATCATCGCGTCACGAGAGCCGACAGCAACTCGCCCGCGAGTTCGGTGCCACCGACATCGTGGCCGAGCGCGGCGAGGAGGGTATAGCGCGCGTCAAGAATCTTACCAATGGCGTAGGCGCGGACTCGGTGCTGGAATGCGTCGGCACGGCGGAATCGTTCGATCAGGCGTTGGCCTGCTCGCGCCCCGGCGGCACGATCGGCTATGTCGGCGTTCCGCATGGCGTCAATTTCGACGGCCAGCGGCTCTTCTTCGGCCAGAAGCGCATGCTGGGAGGGCCGGCGCCTGTCCGACGCTTCCTGCCCGACCTCATGGACCGTGTGCTCAAAGGCAAGATCAAGCCCGGCAAGGTCTTCGACTTGCAGCTACCGCTAGCGCAAGTTGCCGATGGCTACCGCGCCATGGACGAACGGCGTGCGATCAAGGTGCTGCTTCAGGTCTGAGAACGGAGCCTAGGGCGGGGAGGGTGATGCAACTGCTGTTTATGCCTCCCCTTGCCGCAGCGCATCGACGATCACCTTGAACGCCGGCAGGCCCTGCCTGCGGCTTGGGTAATAAATGTAGTAGCCTGGAAACTTCAGGCACCAGTCGTCCAGCGCCTGGACGAGCTCGCCGGACGCGACCTGCCGTTCCACAAGGTTCTCGGGGACGAAGGCCATGCCATAGCCCTTCAAGGCCGCATCCACCATGGCGTAGTTCGTGTTGAAGGTGAGCTGCCCGTCTACCCGGACGCGAAGCTCCTGACCGTCCTTCTCGAACTCCCAGGCATAGAGTCCGCCGCCCCGTGTCTGGCGCATGTTCATGCAGTTGTGCCCGATCAGCTCTTGCGGATGCCGGGGCGCAGGATGCGTGGCGAAATAGTCGGGCGAGGCGACGGCGACCATCCGCCAGTCAGGACCGATCCGAACCGCGATCATATCCTTCTCGACGCTTTCCCCCAACCGGACGCCGGCGTCGAAGCCGTCGTCGACGATGTTGCGAAGCCCATTGTCGATGCTGAATTCCAGCTTGATGTCGGGATAGTTGGCGAGCATCGGCCTGAGCTTCGGCCAGACGACGCTTTCGAATGCATGATCCGAAAGGGTCAGCCTGATTGTGCCGGCGGGCTTGTCGCGGAATTCCATCAGTGCGGCGATCTCCGCCTCGATCTCCGCGACACGCGGCGCGAGAGACTGCCGCAGGCGCTCGCCTGCCTCGGTGGTCGCCACGCTTCGCGTCGTGCGCATGAGCAGCCTGATGCCCATCGCCGTTTCCAGGCGCTTTATCGTGTGGCTGAGCGTGGACTGCGTGACGCCAAGCTTTGCCGCCGCGCGCGTAAAGCTTTTTTCCTCGGCCACGGCCAGGAACCATAACAGGTCGTTGAAGTCTTCCTTCGCCATGAAACTGTCCGAACTGATTGAGGAAGATTTATGTCTCTCATCGATTAACGCAAGCGAATTAAGCGATCTAATCGTAGTGATCTGAGGTCGCTACTTTTTGGGTTCAATGAGTTGCGGCCATCAGGAGGGAACCACGAGGCGCGTGGGAATGCAGTCCCGCTTGATGTGCTGGTTTCACAACGACAATCGAAGCGGATGATCTAATTCGACCGCTTGGCTCACCGACATTTCTCGCTGTCACAGGAGATTGAAGCATGAACAAGCCAATTGGAACAGAAAACTCAGTAGAGCAGCAGGCCGGCCTTGATGTCGGTCGGCGGAACCTCCTGAAGCTGACCGGCGCGAGCGTTGCGGCGCTCGGTGCGATGTCAATCCTCAATACCCCCTTTGCAAAGGCTCAAGATATGTCGAACGGCGCCAGCAACTTCTACACCAGCGATCAGGTGAACCTGGAAAAGGTGAGCTTCAGGAGCCAGTATCAACTGAACGTCACCGGCAATCTGTTCACCCCCAGGAACCTGGCCCAGAATGCAGCCATCCCGGCGATTGTCGTCGGACATCCGATGGGTGCGGTCAAGGAGCAGAGCGCGAACCTCTACGCGACGAAGATGGCCGAGCAGGGCTTTGTTGCCATGTCGATCGACCTGCCCTTCTGGGGCGAGAGCGAAGGGCAGCCTCGCAATGCCGTTTCGCCTGACTTCTACGCGGAGGCATTCAGCGCCGCGGTCGATTTCCTCGGCACCCGGCCGTTCGTGGACCGGGAACGGATCGGCGGGATCGGTGTCTGCGGCAGCGGCAGTTTTATCATCAGCGCGGCCAAGATCGATCCGCGCCTGAAGGCCATCGCGACCGTCAGCATGTACGACATGGGCGCCGCCAACCGCAACGCGCTCAACCACTCGCTGTCAGTCGAGCAGCGCAAACAAATCATCGCGGCGGCGGCCGAGCAGCGTTACGTTGAATTCGAAGGCGGCGAGATTGCGGTCGCGGGTGGAACGGATCTCGAACTGACTGCAGACACCCATCCGATACAGCGCGAGTTCTACGATTTCTATCGAACGCCGCGCGGTGAGTTCACCCCGGCGGGCGCATCCGACCAAAGGACGACAAAGCCAACGGTAACCAGCAACGTCAAGTTCATGAACTTCTACCCGTTCAATGACATCGAGACGATCTCGCCGCGGCCGATGCTGTTCATCACAGGCGACCAGGCGCACTCCCGTGAGTTCAGCGAGGACGCCTACAAGCGCGCGGCCGAGCCGAAGGAGTTCGTCTGGGTTCCGGGCGCCGGCCACGTCGATCTCTACGACCGCGTGGATCTCATTCCCTTCGATAAGCTGTCCAGTTTCTTCAATCAGCATCTATCGGCGTAGACCAGACCGCATCATCGTCGCGACGCTACCTGGTCTTGGGAACGCAAATCGGGAGAGCCTACCCCCCTGATTGGCTTTCATCAGCGATTGATTGGGGTTCGGCGGGCCTGTGCCCGCCGAGCCGAGCTTCGCCGCAGCGCGCGTGAAGCTCTTTTCCTCGGCTACGCCAGGAACCCAAAAGGTTATTGAAATCATCGTGCTGGTCACACCGTTCAAAAGATTTATGTCTCTCATCGATTAACGCAAGCGAATTGGGCAGCCTAATCAGGGTGATCCGGGACACCTACTCTTCAGGTTCGACGAGCCAACAGCCAGTCGCGTTGGCTTTCTGCGAACCACGAGGAGAAGGCCATGGAACTGACCATCAACGGCTCAACGCACCAAGTCGATGTCGAACCGGACACCCCGCTGCTCTGGGTTTTGCGCGACACACTCGGCATGACCGGCACAAAATATGGGTGCGGCGTGGCCCAGTGCGGCGCATGCACGGTGCTGATCGACGGACAGGCGACGCGCTCCTGCGTGACAACAGTGGACAGCGTCGGCGGGATGGCGATCACGACCATCGAGGCGATCGAGCAGGATGCCGAGGGCAGGAAGGTGGTCGAGGCCTGGGTCGCCAATCAAGTTCCGCAATGCGGCTACTGCCAGTCCGGCCAGGTGATGGCTGCCACGGCGCTCCTCAAGCAAACCCCGCAGCCAACCGACGACGACATCGCGGGCGCGATGGTGAACCTCTGCCGCTGCGGCACCTACAATGCGATCTCGGCTGCCGTCCGGCAGGCCGCGCAGGCGTGAGGAGGGATTGATGAACGACATGACCCCCATTCGGGACGGCCGGTCCACGCGCGGCGAAGACGGACCGCTCAACATCTCACGGCGCGGCTTCCTCGGCGCCGCCGCAACGCTTGTTCTTTCCGTCACGGTGCCGGTCGGACGTGCCAGAGCGCAGGCCGCTACCGCCGTCGCGCCCGGAACGCGCGTCAACGCGTTTTTGGAAATCCGCCCAGATAGCACGGTGCTGTTCCGCAGCGCCTTCATCGAAGGAGGCCAGGGCGTGTTCACCGCTATGGCGCAGATCGTCGGCGAAGAGTTGGATGTCGATCCCTCACAGTTCGTGGTGGAAGGAGCACCTCCCGGTCCTGACTATCTTTTGACCGGAGGCGGCCGCTTCACCGGCGGCAGCATGTCGGTGCGCATGAGCTACGAGACCATGCGCAAGCTCGGCGCCTCGGCACGCCATATGCTGCTGCAGGCTGCGGCCGAACGGCTCGGCGTGCCGATGTCGGAGCTGTCCACGGAACCGGGCCGCGTAGTGCATGCCGCGAGCGGTCAAGCGATCCCTTACGGAGAAATCGCCGACGCTGCCACCGAACTGCCCGTCCCGAACGACGTTGTGCTGCGGCCTTCCAACAGCTTCCGCTGGATCGGCAAGCCGGTCGCAAGGCTCGACGTGCGCGAAAAGTCCACCGGGCGTGCGCAGTACGCGATCGATCTCAAGATCGACGGCGTGCTGCATGCCGCCGTCCAGCACAGCCCGCGTCTCGGAGGGGAGCCCGGTAAGCTCGCCAACGAGGCGGAAGTCCAGGCCATGCCGGGCGTACATTCCATCCACCGGCTGCCGGGCGCGGTAGCAGTCCTGGCCGACAGCTGGTGGCGCGCGCGCCGCGCCGTGGAAGCCCTTCAGGTGACCTGGACGGAGCCTGCCGCCGGAACGCCTCATGCCATGCCGGCCGATTTCTCCTCCGAGGCCCACAAAGAGATGTTGAAATCGACGTCAGGCGACGGCGTCGTTTTCGAGGAACACGGAAACCCGGTAGGTGAGTTCGCCGACGCCGCGCGGGTAATCGAGGGAACCTATGACGCGCCATATCTTGTGCATGGACAGCTCGAGCCGCCGTCAGCGATCGCGCGCTGGAATGAGGACGGCACGCTGGAGCTATGGATCCCCAACCAGGCGCCGGAGATGTTCCAGGCCGATGCCGCGAAGGTCGCCGGCATCGAGCCGGACAATGTCATCATCCATTCGCCGATGCTCGGTGGTTTCTTCGGCCGGCATTTCCTCTATCAGACGGCCAATCCGTTTCCGCAGGCGATTCTGCTCGCGAAGGCCGCTGGGCGGCCAGTCAAGCTGATCTGGAGCCGCGAGGAGGAATTCCTGCGCGACACGCTGAGGCCGATGGGCGCGGTCCGCTTCCGCGCAGGGCTGGACGCTGCCGGTCTTCCGGTCGCGCTGGATGCGGTTGCGGTGGGTGAAGGCCCGACCGGTCGCTGGTTCGGCCGTCAGCCGGACAAGGTCGACAGCTCCGCCGTCGAGGGCATCGCAGGGAAAGTCTATGCGATTCCGAACCGGCGCGTCGGCCAGGTCCATGTCGACGATCCGGCTATCATCGGCTTCTGGCGGTCCGTCGGCCATTCGATGAACGACTTCTTCTACGAGACGTTCTTCGACGAGATGGCCGATGCTGGCGGCCAGGACCCCTACGAGCTGCGGCGGCGGCTTCTGGCTGATAGCCCAAGGCACAGCAATCTCTTGCAGGCAGTCGCCGATCTGTCCGGCGGATGGAAACGCGGACCGTTCACGGCCGAAGACGGCACGCGGCGCGCCCGTGGTGTCGCCATGGCCTCGCCTTTCGGCAGCGAGGTCGCCACGATCGCCGAAGTGTCGCTGCGGGATGGCGGGGTCGTGGTTCACGACGTCTGGGTAGCGATCGATCCCGGTAGCATCGTCAATCCGGCCATCATCGAGGCGCAGGTAAACTCGGCCGTGGCCCTCGGCCTGTCCTCGGCGCTGCTTGAGGAAGTCGTCTATGTCGACGGCATGCCTCAGGCGCGCAATTTCGACGGCTATCCGATCCTGCCGCCCGACCGCATGCCGCGCGTGCATGTTCGCATCGTCGAGAGCGGAGCGCCGATGGGCGGGATCGGCGAGCCCGGGCTGCCGGGCGTGCCGCCGGCGGTCGTCAACGCCGCTTCCGTGCTGACAGGCCAGCGTATCCGCAGCCTGCCCCTCTCGAAGCTCGACCTGAAGGGGATAGAGGGATGAGGAACATCGCACTATCCGCCTTGACGGCGGTCGCGACAGCCTGGGCAACGGTTCCGTCCGTTGCCCAGGAGACGGATATCGCTTCAGGAGAGCGCCTGTTCCGGCAGCGCTGCGGCGCCTGCCACCAGATCGCGACCACCCGCAACGGCGTCGGCCCGCATCTGCAGGCCGTGATCGGCCGCGCTGCAGGCAGCGTCGAGGGATTCAACTATTCGCCCGCGCTGAACGCATCCGCCATCACCTGGACGCCCGAGACGCTGGAGACCTACTTGCAAATCCGACCGCGATGGTGCGGGGCACACGGATGGTCCAACGCTTCAACAAAGCAGACGAACGGCGCATCATCATCGAGTTCCTGAGCAGCCGGTAGCGTGTCCGAAGCTTGCCTAGCGTCGTCCAGCGCGTGCTATAGACGTCCGGCGCGGCGGTAGGAGTTCGAATCTCTTCGGGCGCGCCAATTGGAATGTACATCCCAACCTAGTTAATGGCACAGACCAAATTGCGATGAAGCGCGAAGCAGCGCTGAACTTGTTTGTTGGCCCTGCCGGGCTATCCTCGCCAGCGGAGCGCTTCGATCGGGAGAGCGAACGCGGGGGAATTCTGGCGGCGGCTTGGATAATAGAGATGATAGCTGGAAAGGGGGGGCACCAGTCCTCCAGCACCTGCTGAAGCCGTCCTTCAGCAAGGAAGGGGCGCAGAGCGTGGTCGGGCAGGCAGGCAAAACCCAGGCCGTTCAATGCGGCGTCCCCTCCGCCAGTGCGGCGGCTCCGGACGAAGCAGATGATGGCTGACGAAGGTCGAACGGTATAGGCCACAATCATCACGCATTTATGAGCTGTGTTGATTAGCCTATCCGGGATTATGGGTCTAATCTTGGGCCGTGCGTCGCCTTAAGTGTCAGCAGTAATAGTCCGTGCATGGCCCGCCGCTCAGGAATAATGCTGATGGAACGCAAGCTCGCGGCAATCATGGCCGCCGATATCGTCGGCTACAGCCTGCTGATGGCTGAAAACGAGGCTTCCACCTACGCGAAGCTGCGCGCTGCTTTTGATGAGCTCATTGACCCGACCATTGCCCGCCATGGCGGGCGCATCGTCAAGACGACGGGAGACGGCTTTCTCGCCATGTTTCCCAGCGTCAACGAAGCGGTTGATGCGGCGCTGGCCATACAGGAAGGCTTCGACAAGGGCCCGTTCGAGCTGCGCATCGGCATCAATCTTGGCGATGTCATCGAAGATGACGGCGACGTATACGGCGACGGCGTCAATGTGGCCGCTCGTCTTGAGGCCATGTGCGATCCGGGGCAGATATTCGTCAGCGGCGCCGTAGTGATGGCAGCCGACCGCAACAGCGCGGACAGGTTCGTCCGCATCGGCCGCAGGTGGGCCAAGAACATTCCCGAACTTCTCAACGTCTACCGCGTAAGGCGCGCGGGCTCTCCGTGGTCGCCATGGCGGCAGGTGCTGCGCAGCACCGCCGCCCGCTGGTCTTATGGCGCGGCCGCTATAGCCCTCATCCTCATCGGCACCCAGATCCAGCCGCTCCCCCTGGCAGCCATGGTCAGCCGCATCCCGGCGGTCTTGTCGATGGACCAGAGCCGCGCCGACCCCCGGCCGTCAGTGGCGGTCATGCCTTTTGCCGCGATGAGTGGCAGTGGCGAGCAATCGTATTTCGCGGACGGACTGACAGAGGATGTGACGACAGCCCTCGCCCGCAATTCAGAGCTGCAGGTGATCGCGCGCGATTCCAGCTACGCCGTGCACGGGCAGGATACGGACGTGCGCAAGCTCGGGGCGAAGCTCGGCGTTGATTATGTGGTTGAAGGCAGCGCCCGCCGTGAAGGCGACCAGCTTCGCGTGTCGGCGCAGCTGATCGATGTAAAGACAGGCGCGCATCTGTGGTCGCGCAGTTTTGACCGGCAGGTCGCCGACGTGTTCACCGTCCAGAGCGAGCTGACCACTGAAATCGTCGCGCAGATCGCGCCCTATATCGGCAGGAGCGAGGCGGCGGCAGCAGCGGAGCGCCCGACCGACAATCTGCAGGCCTATGACCTCGTGCTGCAGGCCCGCAACCGCTACCGGCACGGCGCCAATGACCCGCAGGACATTCTGGAAGCGCGGGGCCTATACCAGCGCGCCCTTGAAATGGACCCGTCCTATGCGGCCGCCCGCGCAGGCCTCGCGCTGACCTTTATCGCCAGCGTGGCGCAGAGCGGTGACGGCCGGGCAAACGCGCCGGAGCTCCATCTTGGGCTTAGCGAAGCCCGGCAGGCGGTCCGTCTCGATCCCAATCTTGGCCTTGGCTATCAGGTCATCAGCTTCGGGCTTGCCGTGCAGGGCGACTATTCAGGCGGCTTGCAGGCCGCACGGCGCGCTGTGGAACTCAACCCTAACGATCCCGACAGCATGATGGCGCTTGCAAAGGCGCAGGTTCGCTTCGGGGAATATGATGATGCCGTCGCCAACGCAGAGCGGGCCCGCCGCCTTCATCCTATGGCGCCTGAGTACTATGCCTATGTGCACGGGCAGGCGCTCTATGCGGCTGACCGCCGCGATGAGGCTTCCGCCGTCATAGAGGAATGCCTGATCCGGGCGCCGCGCGATGCAAACTGCCTTCTGATTCAGGCCGCTTTGCAGGGCGGGGGCGGAGAGATCGAGGCAGCCCAGCAGACGATGGCAAAGCTGGTCGAGGCGCATCCGGCATTCTCGCTGGAAGCAGAGCGCGCTTACCGCCGGTTTGGTGACAGGCCGCTGATGGAAGAGTTCCTGCAGGACCTCGCACAGGCCAAGGCTCCTGAAACCGGCTGAAAGTTTTTACAGAGCGACTTCAATCACATAGCGGTGCCCAGTTTCATCTCGTCCGGCGCGCCATTATTTCAACGACTTAGCCGGACGCCGCAGACTAAAACCACTGATTAGTCTGCGATTTAGTCTGCGGGTGCCCCAAGGCACCGCGAACGACCGGCGTGGTTGACATGAGCGTTTGACCTGGGCTGTCCCTGATCGAGGATGGCAGCGGACGGTTGCGTACGTGGAACTCAGATCTCGCCCTTTGACCAGGCTTCGCGCATCGGCGAGCTTGACACCGCACGCGTGAGTCTATACTAACGCGTTAGCCATGACTAACACGAACGATAGCTGGACAGCCCTTGGCGATACGATGAGGCGCGCGATCTTCGAACTCCTAGTCGAGGATCCGCGCTCGGTTACCGAGTTGGCGCGCGCGCTGCCGGTCACCCGGTCGGCAGTCTCGCAGCACCTGAAGGTGCTGAAGGGTGCCGGGCTGGTGGTCGATACGCCGGCCGGCAAACACCGCATCTACCGGGTAGACCCCAACGGTCTCGCACCCCTTCGGGCGGATCTGGATCGGTACTGGATGAAAGCACTCGCGGCCTACAAGGCAGCCGTCGAGCAACCACAGGAGGAGTAACGATGAATACGCAAGCAGCAGAGACGTCCGTGAGACATTCGATCGTGGTCGAGGCTTCGGTCGAGCGTGCCTTCAAGGTTTTCACCGAGGATTTCGGCAAGTTCAAACCCAGGGAGCACAATCTGCTCGCCGTGCCGATCGCCGAGACGGTGTTCGAGGCGCGGGTCGGCGGCCACATCTATGACCGCGGCGGTGACGGCAGCGAATGCCGGTGGGCCCGCGTGCTGGCATATGAACCGCCACACCGCGTTCTGCTCAGCTGGGATATCTCCCCGCAATGGCGGCTCGAGACCGATCCGAATAAGGCCAGCGAGTGGGAAGTGCGCTTCACCGCCGAGACGGCGAACCGGACCCGTGTCGAGATCGAGCACCGCAAGCTGGACCGCCACGGCGCCGGCTGGGAAAGTGTGCGCGACGGTGTCGCCGCCGATCAGGGCTGGCCGCTCTACCTGCAGCGGTATGCCGATCTGTTTGGTCGCTGAGCCTGATGGTCACGTACCCGATGAAGGAGAAGGTCCGCACATAGCGGTGCGGACCATGAGCAGATCGCTGGGACAACGGTTGCGTTTCGAGCAGTTGTATCGGTCTGGTTCTACGGCACGGCTCGGCCTTCATACATGAACACCATCGGCCGCGGCCCCTTCGCATAGCCAGTTTCGATCCGCGCGATGTTGAAACCGGCGGCCTCGATCAGTGTGCGGATCGGCCGGTTGAGATGGCAGCCGCCGCCGAGGCACCTCCAGATCGGCGTCAGGCGATCCTGCCAGCGTTGAACCGGTTCCTCCGACGAGAGACCGTGCTCGACGAACAGGAGTTGCCCGCCTGGCTTGAGTACGCGCCGCATTTCCCTCAATGCCTGACCGGCGCCGTGGATCGAGCAAAGCGTCCAGGTCGTGACGACGGTATCGACCGAATGGCTGTCCAATGGAATCGCCTCGGCAGACCCCTCGATGAGGCTTGCCTGGCAGGCACAACGCCCGACGGCATGCCGGGCCATCGTCAAGAGTTGCGGCGATGGATCAAGTCCGATCACCTCGCGCACGGCTGCGGAATAGAGCGGCAGGTTGAGGCCGGAGCCAATCCCGACCTCAAGCACGCGCCCTTCCGCGGCGGAGAGTGCGCGCAGCCTGTAAGGCAGAAGCTCGCGGTTGGTCATCGAGTGATGCACAAGGCGTGGCAGCACGACATTCCGATAGAAGCCCATGGTGCTTTCTCCTCATCAGTGTGCGGAGCGCGAGGTGCGCAGAGCGCAGCGAGTGACTGCCCGCCGGAACTCGTCGTAGTAGGTCGGATCTTCGGTCCCCATGATCTTGTCCCACCAAGTGAAATAGAGCCCGAAATTGGTGCGGGGCCGCGCGTGGTGCAGGTCGTGGTGCGTGACCGCAGCGATCCAGTCGAATAGAGGGCGACCGTCCCGATTGGCCGGGAATACCTCATAACCGCAGTGTCCGATCGCGTTGCGCGCCATCATGTGGGCCGTGAAGATGAACGCCGCGAGCACGCTGGTCGGCATGACCACCATGAAAAGCAGAAGGAAGACGGCATTCACGAAGGCTTCGCTCACGTTGAAGGCGTAGGCTGTCCACGGCGTCGGATTGTGCGACCGATGATGCAGGAGGTGGAACCGCCGGAAGAGTTTTGGGCGATGCATGATCCAGTGGGTCCAGTAGAACCACGCGTCGTGCGCGACGATTAGCGCGACGACATTGATGGCGAAATAGGTCCACCCATACTGCGCCGGGTCTTCATGGACAGGCAGCATGCCAAGATTGGCCAGAATGGCGATCGTCAGCCCGACCAGTGAGAAAATGAAGACTGTTCTCAGGGACGCAAGAATCTCACGGGCGATTTGCCCCGCGTCCGGCGTCTCATCCCGAATCTTGCGCGAGGCAAGGCGCGCCGAAAGGAGGACGTTGATCACGAGAAAAGTCCCACCGGCGCCGAGCAGGTAGCGATAAAGATCGTTCTGTAAGATCAGCGGATAGATGTCGGCCGCGAAGCGGACAAGCGGCGCGGCAACCAAGGTGTCGAGCATGTTCATGGTCTCCCGTGTTGGATGGTCGGGACTACCGAGGCGTGCTCGCGGCTGCTCCGCGCCAGGAGAAATCGATGGCCAAATTTCGATTTCGATCAGAGATTTTCGGAATCGACGAGCCTGCCGAGCACATCCTTGCGAAATTGCGACGGTGTCGTTCCGGTGCGGTCGCGAAATGCCCGGTTGAATGGCGCGAGCGATGCGTAGCCGACGCCAAACGCGATCGACACGATCTGTTCTCGCACGCGATTCGGGTCGGCAAGACGTCGCCGCGCTTCATCGACGCGATGTTCGTTGACGAAAGCGGAAAAGCTCCGAAAACCGAGGCCGACATTGATCAGCCTGCGCAGGCGGTGTTCCGGCACGCCGAGGCGGCCAGCCAGCCGGCCAAGCGAAAGATCAGGCTCGAGCAAGACGCCTTCCACAACGACGCGCTTCAGGCGCTCGAGCTCGACGCGCTCGGCGGTGGAAAGATCAGCCGCTTCGATGACGCCACGCTGAGCGGGCGCCTCGAACATGTCCACGCGTAGCGGTGCCAGCCATGCGGTGAAGACAAACGAGATCGCGAACAGCATCGCGGCCTGCGCGGGTGGCGTCCACCCGGGAAGTGGCGCAAACATCGCGTAAATCTCGCCTGCCGCGACGAGAGCGCCCGCTATTGGCAGCACGATGGCAAGTGCTATGCGGAAGCGACGCCGCGAATCGACAAGGTCGTTGCGCAGGTCCTGGATGGCCATCCAGACAACGTGCGCGAGCAGTGTCAAGAGTATCGTTTGATGCAGAACGGTCCGGGCACCCTCAAGCTTAGGGCTGCCCAAGACACCGAGTAGCAGCGCCCCGAGAAGAAACGCCGCGGGCAGCGCATGAACAGGCTTCCAGACGAAATCGTCGCGAAAGAGCGCCATCGCGAACCACCAGAGGAACACCGGATTTAGGACGGCCAGCAGCAACGGTATGATGTGGGCAGCGCCCAACGCTTCGGGCATGGCGGGCGCTGAGAGCAGCACGTAGCTGGCGACGCCCAGCGTCAGCAGGCAGCCGCTGAGCGTGCCGACGCCAATCGGCCTTGCGCGAAGAAACTGAAACGCCAAAAGCAGGTTAAGGGCGATCGCGCCGCCCCGCAACACCAAGTCAACCATGGCCATCCCAGTCATGTCGGCTAGTAAGCGCAGTTTCGGGCCGCAAGGCAACGAAGTCGGAATGGGAAAGTGCGAGGAGTCCGCGAGCCCTTTGAAGGTGGATACCGGGGCGCTCGTCAACCAATCCTTCCGACGTGACCTCCGCGCGTCATCAAAGCCACCACGGTACCAGACAGGAAAGTGAGGGCGGCGATCCGACGCGGGCCTTGTGCCGGACGCGTCACCGTCGCGACTTCCCGCGCGTGGCGCCGCGATCGGGTGTCATTGCCGCATTCGCCTTATCGTTGCCAAAAGCGCTTGGCGATTTCTGCCTCGGCCTGCCGTTTCGTCAGACCGATATCGTCGATCAAATGAGGATTGGCCTTCAACATTTGCTCAAGTTCCCAGCGAAAGCGTATCCGCTCGCGCCAGGTCGCGATAATGCTTCGCAGGGTCGTCAGGTGCCGACGCGACGCCCGCCCCACGGGCGTTCCCGGCCGCGCTGCCTGATGCGGGGCCGACGCAAGGGTATTGTTCATAGCAACCTCCATATGGTTTGAAGGTCCGTGGACCCTCGACCTGAAAGAGGTTGAATTCTGCAGGATACGAACAGCGTCGTAATTAAGCTCTCCCAAATAGTTCTCAAAACTTCCAAACGGGCTATAGATGCGCCGTATGCAGGGATCGCGCTTTGCCTTTGGTCCGTTCGTGCTTGATCCGGGTGCGGGAACACTCCTTCGGAACGATGTCCCCGTTGCCGTTAGCTACCGCGCGCTAAAGCTGCTTGCGGCGCTCGTCGGACGGCCCGGTGAAATCCTTGAGAAGGCCGAGTTGATGGACGCGGCGTGGCCGGGCACGGCCGTCGAGGAAGGCAACCTCACCGTCCAGATCGCGCAGCTGCGGAAGCTGCTCGGTCCGGTCGCCGACGGTGGTCAATGGATCGCCACGGTCCCACGCGTCGGCTACCGCTTCACGGGGGCTATCGAACAGCTCGGTGGCACGAAGCGAAAACCTTTGCCGCTGCCCGACAAACCATCGATAGCCGTGCTGCCCTTCGTCAATGTCAGCAACGATCCCGAGCAGGAATCCTTCGCGGATGGGTTGACCGAAGACCTGATCACCGACCTGTCCAGGATCTCCGGCCTGTTCGTCATCGCGCGCAACTCGGCCTTTGCCTACAAAGGAAAAGCGACGGACGTGCGCGAGATCGCGCTGGACCTTGGCGTGCGCTACCTGCTGGAGGGGAGCGCAAGGCGCGCCGCGGGGCGCGTGCGCGTCAACGCCCAGCTGGTCGACGCGGTGAGTGGCGATCATCTGTGGGCGGAACGCTTCGATCGCGGCCTGGAAGATATCTTTGCCGTTCAGGACGAGGTCACCGGCAAGATCGTGGAGGCGTTGCTCGGCCGGCTCAGCGCACCGCTGCCGCGCAATCGGCCCAAAAATCTCGAGGCTTACGATCTCTGCGTGCGGGCGCGCAAGCTGATGGATGATCAGCCGCAGACGGCGCGGGAAGCGCATCTGATGCTCACGCGCGCGGTTTCGCTCGATCCGGGGTACGCCGAGCCCTATCGCTGGCTTGCCATGAACCACTGGATGGGATGGGTGCATTCCGGCGGACCGACTGAATCTTCCCGTAGCCTTGCCTTGGAACTGGCGCGCAAGGCTGTGGCGATCGATCCCAACGATGCGGGCTGCCGCTGGGTCCTGGCTTACCTGCTTGCATATGACCGCAGCTTCGCCGAGGCGGATGCCGAATTCGCCAAGGCGATCGAGCTCGACCCGAACGAGGCTGATGCCTGGGCGGCATTATCCGACATCGCGGTCCTGGCCGGGCGGGTCGAGGAGGGCCTTGAGCACATTCGCAAGGCGTTCCGGCTGAACCCGTTCCCGGCAAGTTGGTACTATCTGACGCTCGGCCAGGCGCAATATGCGGCCGGCGAATACGAAGCCGCTGTCGAGACGCTGCGCAGGGACGAGACTTATCGGACAAGCTCACGCCGTTTCCTGGCGGCAAGCCTTGCCCAACTGGGCCGGCTCGACGAGGCGCGCGCGGAGGTCGAACTGTTCCTCGTCGGCAACCCGCATTTCACAACCCGCCACTGGGCCACGACGGAGCCATTCCGAGACGCTGGGACGCTTGAGCATTTCGTTGATGGCTTCCGCAAGGCCGGTCTTCCGGAGTGACGCGCGGGCGTGATCGAAGGCGCCGTCCTCGAGCATCTGGTTCGAGATGTCGATCAAGGCAGGCGTCGCTGTCACCTCGTAACGGCGCCTTCGCACCGTTTGTGCGACCTACTCCTCAAAGCGACCCGTAGCGTCACGATCGCGCTCGTATCGTCTCTTGAGCGGAAACGGCGGCAACCAGGATTCGCGACGGACGATCCAGCTTTCGTAGGTAGGCATCAGTTGGTCAGGGGCATCCAGGGACCCCAGGTGCACTTCGATTTCGTCTGCGTTGCGTGCGAAAACGGACGAGCCGCAGCGGGGGCAGAAAAACCGCCCGGCGTAGTCGCGTGTTTCGCCGTCGATCGTCACCGCATCCTGAGGGAACACCGCGGCAGCGTAAAACAGGGCCCCATGATGCTTGCGGCAGTCGAGGCAATGACAAAGGCCGACCCGGTATGGGAGTCCCGACGCCACAATTCGCACGTTGCCGCACAGGCAACCGCCGGTGAATCGGTCCATGCTGCGTCTCCTCCAAAACCAAGCGGTCGGAATGGCTACGACGAATGGCGCTGTCATTGCAATTGCCCGCTGCGGGCGGGGACGCGTCGTTCTTCCGTGGCGGGTAAGACCGGAGGTGGCAGATATCCCGCGCTTTATGTCATTTCAGATACGTCACCACGCCGATAGGCTGCCTTGGACAGACGAAGAAGAGAGGCGGCATCATGAAGGCGCTGATCGCCGGTGGCGGGATCGGCGGGCTGACCGCGGCCCTGTTCCTGCACAGGATCGGCATCGATGCCGAGATATTCGAGCGGGCCGGCGATATTCGCGAGCTCGGCGTGGGCATCAACATCTTGCCGCATGCCGTGAAGGAACTGGCGGCTCTCGGACTTCAGGCGGACCTGGACGCTCAGGGTATCCGCACGCACGAGCTCATCTACGCAAACCGATTCGGCCAAGCCGTTTGGCAGGAACTGCGTGGCATCGATGCAGGCCACCTTCATCCGCAATACAGCATACATCGCGGCAAGTTGCTGGGGCTGATCCACAAGGCGGTAATTGAACGGTTGGGCCGCGAAATTATCCGCACCGGCTGGCAAGTCGACGGCTTTCGCCAATCGGGAGGCGGCGTTGTGGTCGATCTCTCCAGCCGCGACGGCGAGCGCACCCACTCATCCGGCGACCTCCTGATCGGCGCGGACGGCATACACTCCACCGTACGCGCCCATCTCTTTCCCCAAGAGGGGCCACCCATCTGGAACGGCGTCATGCTGTGGCGCGGCTGCACAAGCTGGCCGACCTGGTGCGACGGCCGGGCGATGGCGATCGCCGGCGGCAACTTCGCGAAATTCGTGTTCTATCCGATCGCCGCCGATACCTCGCAGCCGGGCGTCCGCCTGACGAATTGGGCGGTGATGGCGCGGACAGGAATTCCCGGCACCGCGCCGCTCCGCAAGGAGGACTGGAGCCGGCCGGGCGTTCTGGCGGACGTTCTGCCTTTCGTGCGCGAGCGCTTCCGGTTGGATTTCGTCGATCCGGCCGAGATCATCCGGGCGACGCCGACGTTCTACGAATACCCCAATTGCGACCGCAACCCACTTGACCGATGGGCGTTCGGACGCGTGACGCTGCTGGGCGACGCCGCCCATCCCATGTACCCGGTCGGTTCCAACGGAGCGAGCCAAGCGGTTCTCGATGCGCGCAGCCTCGCCGAGAATCTGGTCGCCGAGACGTCGGTCGAGGCCGCACTTGCGGCTTATGACGCGGAACGCAGGCCGGCGACATCGGCCATCGTACTTGCCAATCGCGGGGGCGGTCCCGAGGGCGTCATCGACATGGTGGAATCTCGCGCGCCGGACGGGTTTGACGACATCGAAGCAATCGCGTCTCGTGACGAGCGGGAAGCTGTGGTACGCGGCTATGCGCGCCTTGCCGGCTTCGAGAGCCGTTCCCGCGTGTGACGGCGGCAGGAACCAGTTCTCACAGCTCGGCGTGCATGTCGCGGAAAAGCCTCGGCGCGACGCCGAAACGGCGCTCGAAGGCGTCCGCAAGGCGAGCAGGCGGGAACAGGCCGACCTGTACCGCAATCGACTTCAGCGAAAGCCCGCGCGACAACAGCATGCGCGCGGCATCGAGCCTGGCGATCTCGACGAAGCGGGCCGGCGTTTCCTCCGTCGCCGCCACAAACTTGCGATGGAAGGTGCGCTCGGTCAGGCCGGCGCGCGCAGCCAGCGAGGGCACGTCAAGCTGCGCGTCGAGGTTCGCCTGAATCCAGCCGATCAGGTCGGCGAACGGGCTGTCGCCCTTCACCTGAGCCTGCAGGAGTGGGCTGAACTGGGACTGGTAGCCGGGGCGACGAGCGTAGAGGATCAGCCGTTTCGCGACCTCGCCAGCGATCGCCGCGTCGAGGTCATGCGCGACCATCGCCAGCGCCATGTCGATGCCGGTGGTAACCCCGGCGGACGTCCAGAGACGTCCGTCGACCACGTAAAGCGCGTCCGGATCGACCGTGACCAACGGGAAGTTTTCAGTAAATGGCTTGCATGAGTCCCAGTGGGTCGCGATGCGATGACCGTCGAGCAGCCGGAACGCGGCGAGCACGAATCCTCCTGTGCAGACTGAACCGAAACGCTCGGCCTTCGCCGCTAATCCTGGAATTGCTGCCCGCAGGATCGGATCCGCCACTGCCGGCAGGAGTTGCTCCCGTTCCGCCCCCACGACCAGCACTGTGTGGGCGTCCCCCGGCCGAATCTCGGTGATCGGGCGGGTTTCCACCGCGACGCCGCTGCTGCTCTCGATAGCGCCGCCTTGTGTCGATACGAGCAGGACCTTGTAGAGGGCTGGCTTTCCCTGCTGGCTCAAGGCGCGATTGGCACCGTTGAAAACCGATGCGGGTCCCGACATGTCGAGCAACTCGAACCCGGGATAGACGATGAGGGCGACGTGGTGCATTGGCAGAAATTACCGCATCTTTGTCCTTTCTGCCAAGGGCCTCCACTGCTAGGTTAGACCGGTCGATGGAAGCGCCGGAACGCGGCCGGTCGCCTGGAGCCGCTTCCGTTCGTTCTTCTGGAGAACGCAGTGATGTCGAAATCCATCTTCGTCCGGGTTGGCTTGGCTCTCATCGTCCTTTCCTTGGCGGGTTTTGGCGGCTGGATGTTCAGCCTGCCATCGGCGACGGCGGCCAAAGAGGCGCCGCCCGTGCCGCAGGAAGAGACTGCCGCCATGCTGACCGCGCTCAAGCCTGCGGTGCGGGAGCGTCCGCTCGTCGCGATCATTGGTATCAACGACGCCACGGAGACCACCGATTATCTCATGCCGACCGGCATCCT
This sequence comes from Mesorhizobium tianshanense, assembly GCF_007830515.1. GTDB lineage: Bacteria > Pseudomonadota > Alphaproteobacteria > Rhizobiales > Rhizobiaceae > Mesorhizobium > Mesorhizobium tianshanense. The sequence goes on along the minus strand of NZ_VLKT01000042.1, from coordinate 46,463 downwards.
GCGGCGAGCCGACGTCGCCGACGTGGTGATGCTGGCGACCGGACCGGGACCGGTGCAGCTTTATCCCGCGCTCAACGTCGAGCCGGACGCGACCATCGCACAGTTCGACGCCGCGCTTCCTGATGGAGCCGACTACGTCATCGTCCCCGCCATGAGCCGCGACGACGATCCGGCGGCGCTCGCCTGGCTCAAAAGCCAGGCGGAGAAGGGCGCGAGGATCATCGGTATCTGCGCCGGCGCCAAGGTCGTCGGAGCGGCCGGCCTGCTAGACGACAAGCGTGCGACGACGCATTGGTACTATCTCGTCGAGATGCTCAAGCGCAGCCCGACGATCGAATACGTGCCCGACCGGCGCATGGTATCTGACGGCAGCGTCACGACCACGACCGGCATCACGGCGTCCATGCCGATGATGCTGACGCTGATCGAGGCAATCGCCGGTCGAGCCAAGGCGGAAGCAGTCGCGAACGATCTCGGCCTTGCGAAATGGAATGCACGGCATGCAAGCGGTGCGTTCAAGCTGACGCGTCCGTTCGCGACGACGGTACTTGCCAACAGGATGGCCTTCTGGAACCGCGAAGAGTTCGGCATCCGCCTCGAGCCGGGCATGGACGAGGTGTCGCTTGCACTGGTGGCCGATGCCTGGTCGCGAACCTACCGGTCGAGCGCCGCGACCTTTGCTGTCGCGCCGGATGCCGTCGAGACCCGCAACGGCATTCGCGTCATCCCCGACCAGTCAGGCCGGAATTGGCCAGAAGACCGGCAAGTGCCGACGTTTTCCGATCGGAAGCCGGCGGAGGCGCTCGACCGGGCGCTCGAGGCGATCACAGCGCGTTACGGAAAAAGCACCACAAGCGTGGTCGCCATGCAGCTAGAATATCCGCGGCAAGAAACGGTCCGCTGACGGATCGCGGCCCCGCCAACAGCTCAAGTTGAGAAAAGTCTCCATTCGGCTGTCGTGAGAAGCGCCGGTCTTTCGTCCTTCCGGATACGCCACCGACCCACGCATAGGAATTCCAAGGAGAATCCGCCATGCAAGAACTTGAACCTGCCAGCAATGGATACGCCGAAGCTGCCGAAGGCCTGCGCCTCTACTACGAAATCTACGGCGAGGGCGAGCCGATCGTCGTTCTTGCCGGCGGGCTTATGCCGATCAGGACCACTGCGCAGATCACCGGACCCCTGGCGGAGCGGCGCCAGGTCATCGCCATCGACCTCGAAGGCCACGGCCGTACCGGTCTGCGTGATACACCCATGAGCCACGAAAGAAACGGCGACGATGTCGCTGCGGTCTTGCGCCACCTCGGCATCAGCCAAGCCGACGTCGCCGGTTATTCCCATGGCGCTGATGCTGCAATCTGGATGGCCATCCAGCACCCGGCGATGGTGCGCAACCTGATCGTGATCGCCACGGGCTTTGCGCGTGACGGCTGGTACCCGGAGGCGCAGGAAGGCATGAGCGCCGTCAACAGCTCCCTCGCCGAGCAGATGAAGGCCACACCGATCTTCGAGGGTTACGGCCACCCCGACCAGTTTCCGCTGTTCGTCGACCGGATGGGCGAGCTTATGCGACAGGACTGGAACTGGCGTGAGGAAGTGCGTGCCCTGCCCATGCCCGTGCTGCTGATCTTTGCCGATCACGATTCCGTCTCGATGCAGCACATCGCCGAGTTTTTCGCCCTGTTCGGCGGTGGCATCCGGGAACCGGGCTGGATCGATCCGCAGTTTTCGCGCGCGCGGTTGGCGATCATTCCGGGCTATTCGCACTACAATCTCGGCCAAGGACCGGAGGTGGCGCAAGTGATCGAGAGCTTCCTCACGCGACCGACGTCGCCAGCGACGCAATTCGCACCGTAGCAACCGGGCCAGTCTTATGGTTCCGGTCAAACCCGGATCAGTTCACGCCGCCATCCGCCAGGATCGTGCGGCCGGTGATCCAGCCGGCATCGTCCGAGGCAAGGAAGGCCACGATCCCTGCGATATCCTCCGGCTGACCGATGCGACCGAGCGGCGTCATGGCGCGTATCTGCTCGCCCCGTTCAGCGATGATCGTCGTCGTCATGTCCGTTTCGATCACGCCCGGAGCCACTGCGTTGACGGTGATGCCCTTTGGGCCCAACTCACGCGCGAAACCGTGGACGAGCGTGATGACAGCCGCTTTGGACGCAGAATAGACGGAACTGGTCGGGATCGGGTTGCAGGCGAGGCGCGACGCAAAATGGACGATGCGTCCGCCCGGCGAAGGCAGGAGAGGTGCGGCTGCCTGTGTAAGCAGGATCGTTCCCAGCACGTTGGTGTCGAAGATCGAACGGTAATGGGCCTCGTCGATTCTGGCCAGCGGCAGGTATGGCCCGATGCCGGCCGTGTTGACCAGGACGTCCAGCCGTCCGAAAGCCTCGTAGGCTCCGCGCACGATGGTCTCGGCCTCGCCGGGCTTCGAGGTGTCTCCGGCGAAGCTTTTCGCTTGACCGCCGCTCGCGGCGATTTCGGCGATGATCGCGTCGGCCGCACCGGCCGTGCGATGGCCGATCGCGACGGCTGCGCCCAGCCCCGCGAAGCGGCGCGACACCGCGGCGCCGATGCCGCGCGATCCGCCGACCACCAGAACGACCTTGCCTTCGAAAGCCTTGGAGTTGGTCATGCTGTCCTCCTCGCGCTGCCTCAACGCGTCTGCGCCCAGGCGTCGGCCGGTACGCTTTCGCGCAGAGCCTCGTCTGTCCTGCGGTCCACCGGTTTCGCCGCCGCTTCGACGACACGACGGGCGAACTCGTCCAGATATGCGGCGCGACCCTCGTCGCCGACCCGCGGCGCGCCATAGGCGACGAAGGGCTCCTCGACCGAATAGCCCATATATTGCAGGGTGAGGCGCTGCGTCTGCCACAGCACCTTTTCGATCTCGCCATAGACGCCATGGGGACCGAAACGGGCCGTCGTGCCGCCGGTCGTCACGGAGAGCAGAGCCCGGCGTCCCTTGAATACGCCGGTATCGAAGCGCCGGCCGTCGACATAGGCGAAGCCGTAGGCCAGCACGCGCTCGAACCACCCTTTCAGGATTGCGGGCGGGCCGCCCCACCACAGCGGGAACTGCAGAACCAGAAGATCGGCTGCGGCGACCCGCGCCTGTTCGCGCGCGATCTCCGGAACGAAGGCCTCTTGCCTTGCAGCCAAAACCTGCTCGCTCTGGTAATGGAACCGATCCGGATCTGCGATAGTCGAGAAGTCGTGCCGTCCGGCCTCCGGATCGAATCTATCGGCGTAGAGGTCCGACACCGTCACCGTGTGCCCGGCGGCCCGGAGGGCGGCTTTCGCACGCGCCACCAGCGCCGCGTTGAACGAGGTTGGTTCGGGATGCGCGTAGACGATCAGAACGTTCATGAACGCACTCCGGTCAGAAGTTCACGCGATCGGCGCCCTTGAGATCGAGGATCGCACGCGCCTCGGTCGGCGTGGCAACCTCGAGGCCGAGGCCTTCGATGATCTCACGGATATTGAGGACCTGTTCGGCGTTCGAGCGGGCGAACCTGCCCGGACCGATCCATAGCGAATCCTCCAGCCCGACACGAACGTTGCCGCCGTTCGCCGCGGCGATCGCGGCGATCGGCATCTGATTGCGGCCCGCGCCCAAGACCGACCACCGGTAATCGTTGCCGAACAGCCTGTCGGCGGTACGCTTCATATGCATGACGTCTTCCGGATGCGGGCCGATGCCGCCAAGGATGCCGAAGACGCTCTGGACGAAGAACGGCGGCTTCACCAGGCCGCGCTCGACGAAATGGGCGAGTGTGTAGAGATGACCGATATCGTAGCACTCGATCTCGAAGCGGGTGCCATTCTCCGCGCAGGTCGTCAGGATGTTCTCGATGTCGGTGAAGGTGTTCTTGAAGATGCGGTCGCGCGATCCTTCGAGATACGGCCGCTCCCAGTCGTGCGAGAATTCCCTGAAGCGCTCCAGCATCGGAAACAGGCCGAAATTCATCGAGCCCATGTTGAGGGAAGCGACTTCCGGTTTGAATGTGGCGACCGGCTTGAGCCGTTCCTCGATCGTCATCGTCGGAGCGCCGCCGGTGGTGATGTTCACCACGCAGTCGGAACGCTGCTTGATGATCTTCAGGAACGGTTCGAATCGTTGCGGAGACTGGTCGGGCAGACCTGTCTCCGGATCGCGGGCATGCAAGTGCACGATGGCCGCGCCGGCTTCCGCCGCCCCAACGGCGGCATCGGCGATCTCTTCGGCGGTGACCGGCAGGTGAGGCGACATCGACGGCGTATGGATCGACCCGGTGACCGCGCATGTGATGATGACTTTTCGTGGCGCCATGACGTGACTTTTCCTCTCGATCGTCCAGGTTCAGGCGGCGAGGTTGAGTAGCCCGGCCGCATTGGCCGAGATCATCCTGGTGATATCCTGGCGCGGCACCTGGAGGTCGAGCATCATCGAGACGATCATGCGATAGCCGTCTACCGGCTTCGGCGCCTGGGTCAGGCCGAGGTCGGATCCGAAGATGGTGCGCTCGACGCCCGCCACTTCGATCAGATGAAGCAGGTCCTGGCCGTCATGCTGTTTGGCGCGGCTGGGTACGAACATGCAGATCGAGTGCTCGATATAGGCGCCGAGCGAGACCAGGCCGCGAATGTCCTCGTCGGAGCATCCGATGATGTAGGACGGGTGGTTGACGAGCATCTTCTTCACGCCGCGCTTCTTCGCCTCCTCGAACAGCACGAAGAGTTCGCTGACGTGGAGATGGCCGCCGGCCAGGATGATGTCGCCCTCCGCGATCAGGTCGCATATCTGCTTGGCCTCGTCGATGAGCTTGCCGTTCGCATCGAGCACCGTGAGCGGGGACGGCGGCAGCATCGGCTTGGCGGTTTTCGGGAAGCTCTTCGCCGCATAGGCCGCGATGTGGTTTTTCGCCGCGAATGTAGGAAACCAGACGATCTTGCCGCCGAGCTTGATCGCATGGTCGACCGCGTGGGGGTTGACGCCGCCGGAGGCATTGTTGAGCGCTACGCCCGAGAAAAGCTCGATATTGGCGTCGGGATAGATGTCCTTCAGCACAGCGCAGTGCGGCATGCCGATGTAATAGTGGTCCTTGTAGAGCAGCGCCTTGAACCCGGCGTCGAGGGCCATCTTGAAGGCCTCGTGATGGCCCAGGATGCGCGGCATGGCGGCCGGACCGGAGTGGCAGTGCAGATCGACCGCTCCGACGAGCAGGTCGGCGACCTCGGCCGCGCGCGAAGGTTCCATCGGCGGCAGCGGCACGATGGTCGGATAGTTGGTGGTTGTGTCAGCCATCTTTCTGTTCCTCGTTCTTGAGATTTCTCCGGCTTCAGCCGTTGGCGACCGAGGCGATGTCGCCATAGGCCTTCATCGCGGCCTGGCGCATGAAGCCCTGGTCGGAGGCGACGATGAAAGCGCTTGCGCCCATGCCTCGGAACCGCGCCGCCTCTTCGGCGCTCGCGACCATGACAGCGACAGGTTTGCCGGCTCGCTTCGCCGCGGCGAAAATCCTGTCGCAGGCGTCCCGCACCTGTGGCCCGTCCATCCCGGTTGCTCCGAAGGCCACGGTCAGGTCGCCGCGACCGATGAAGACTCCATCCAGGCCCTCGGCCCCCAGAATGCCGTCGAGGTCCTCGAGCGCTTCCGGGTCCTCGATCATCGCGATGAACGTGACGGCCTCGTCGCCTGCCTGGACGTGATCCCAAATCCCGACCGCGCCGAAACTGCCGGCGCGCGTCGTATTCGAAAAGCCGCGCCTACCCCCGCGGTAGCGGCAGGCGGCGGCTATGTCTCTCGCCTTTGCGGGAGAACTGACATGCGGCACCAGAACGCCTGTCGCGCCGTCGTCCAGCACCGAGAGAATTTTTGCCGCCGTCGGTTCGGCCACGCGCACCAGTCCGGCGGTGCCCGAAGCGCGCGCGGCGAGCAGCCCGCCATCGATCGCGACGCGATCCCAGGGCGCATGTTCCTCGTCGATCACCACGAAGTCGAAGCCGACCGCGCCTAGAATTTCGATCGGATGGGTCGCGGGAGTCTTGACGAAAGTGCCGACGAGGTGCTCGCGGTCGAGGAAGCGCTGACGAAAATTGCGGCGTTCGGTGGTCATGCTGTGAATTCTCCCTGGCTATGGATCTCACCGCATCGGCAGCATGGCGTGCGGAAGGAACAGTGAAACGGCCGGTACGGCGGCGACGAGAAAAAGCACGAGCAGACAGATGCCGATCAGCGGCACGGACTCTTTCGCGACATCAGTCAAGGGTTGGCCCGACGCGGCGCAGACGATGAACAGCAGGATGCCGACCGGCGGCGTCGCCATGCCGATCACCACGTTAAGCACCACCATCATGCCGAACTGCACCGGATCCATGGCGATGATCTTGTTGAACTGCAGCAGGATCGGCATGGTCAGGATGAGGATCGAGATCGGCTCGAGGAACATCCCGAGCACGAGCAGCGCAAGGTTCAGCATGATCAGGACGACGATCGGGTTCTCGCTGACCGACAGCACCGCGGAGGCGATCGTCGTCGGCACCTGCTCCAGCGTGAAGACGAAGGCAACGATGCTCGCCATGGCGGTAATGAAGAGTATCGAGGAACTGACCAGCGTCGCCGCGACCAGCGACTCCCAGACGCGCCTCAGCGTCAGGTCGCGGTAGGCGAAGCCGACGACGAGGGCATAAGCGACCGCAACCGCCGCTGCTTCCGTCGGCGTGAACACGCCCGCCTTGATCCCGACGACGATGATCAGGGGCAGGACCAGTGCGGGCAGGGTTCGGATGGTTGCCTGGCGTCGCTCCGCCCAGCGCATCTTCGGCGTGACGGGAAAGCCGTCCCGGCGCGCGCGCCAGCCGGCATAGATCAGAAGTCCTGCGGCCAGGAGGAGTCCGGGACCGACGCCGGCGATGAAGAGCTGGCCGATCGAGGTGCCCGAAAGAACGCCGTAGATGATCATGGTGATCGAGGGCGGGATAATCGGACCCATGATCGAGCTGACGCCGACCAGCGCTGCCGCATAGGCCGGTGGCATACCCTGTTTGCGCATGGCGGGAATGAGGATCGAACCCAGCGCCGAGGCTTCGGCCGTGGCGCTTCCCGATATGCCTGCGAAGAAGCCGCTGGAGAGCACCGTCACCGAGGACATGCCGCCCTTGCGATGGCCGACCATGGCGCGCGCGAAGACCACGATGCGGTCGGTGATGCCGCCGACGTTCATGAGCATGCCGGCGAGCAGGAACAGCGGAATGGTCAGCAGAATAAACTGGTCGACGCCGGCCATCATGCGCTGCGGGAACGCCAGGACGATCGCGCCGTTGCCGCTCATATAGAGGTGGATCATGCCGCCCACCCCGAGCGCGAGCGCGATCGGCACGCCCGTGGCGAGCAGCAGGAAGAAGGCGCCGAAGAACGCTCCCATCCATCAGGCTCCCGGGATGCGGTCGAGGCCGGAATCGGCACGACCGGCCCTGAGGTCGCGGGCCTCGATGACGATCGCGGCGATCATGTGCAGCGCAAGAAGCGCCGAGCCCATCGCGACCGAGACATAGACCCAGAAGATCGACAGGCCGACGCCATGGCCGATGAGCGACATGGCGATGAAATCGACGGCCGGCACGATCTGGCCGCCGAAGCGTGTTGCGTAGTCATAGCCGTTGATCGCCATCAGACAGAGGAAGACGAGGATCGGAATCGTGACGATCGCCTTGAGCACGAGGCGTGCATGGGGCCTCAGCATGAGCGGCACCACGTCGACAGCGACGAGCTCACCGCGGTGATAGGCCATGCCGATGAAAAGGAACGTTTGCCAGATCAGCAGGTAACGGCAAATCTCCTCGGCCCAGATGAAGGAGGCGTTGAAGATGTAGCGCGCGACGACCTGCGCGATCATGATCGACACGATCGCCAGCATGGAAATCCCTGCCAGGAAGCGGATGATCTTGACGTACCAGCCCAAGAGCCCGCTCGGCCATGCCGCTCTTTCCTCGTTGACATCCATTCGGAATCCCCAGAGGCGAATAGAGGGTATCCGCGGGCAGCCGGACGCTGCCCGCGGCGTTGTCGCATCGCGGCAGCGCGCTCAGATCAGCGCGCGCGCCTGCCCGACGAAATCCTTGATGAGCGGCGACGTCGAACTCCACTGCTCAATGATCGGCTCGACCTTCGCCTGCATCCCGGCGAGATCTTCGAGTTCGAAGATCTGAACGCCCTTGGCACGCAATTCGTCACGGCCCTCATTGTCCTGCTTCTTGGTGTATTCGAGCGTCGGCGCGATGGAATCGCGGCCTGCCTGCTTGATCGCCTGCTGGATTTCCGTCGGCAGGCCGTCGAAGAAGGTCTTGTTGATCGCGATCACGTGGTGCCACGGATAGTGACCGGTGAGCGTGAAGTTCTTGCCGACCTCCCAGAGGTTCTCACCCAGCATGGAAGAGACGTTGATCTCGACGGCGTCGATGACCTTGGTCTCGAGCGCGCCGTAGACCTCGCCGTAGGGCAGGCCTATGGGCGCCGTGCCGACGCCCTCCCAGATCGCCTTGTGTAGCGGTACGGGCAGGATGCGCGTCTTCAGCCCGGCAAAATCCGGCACCGACTTCACTTCCCGGGTGGCGCACAGGAAATGGCGCTGTCCAATGTCGGTGGTCTGCAACCCGACGAGGCCGGCCGGCTCCAGATCGTCGAGCAGCTTCTGGCCGATGTCTGCCGTCGCGATCCGCGAAAAATGATCGTAATCCTTGATCAGGAAGGGAAGCTGGTACGCGTCGAGCGCGTTGCGCCCGGTCACAAGGGGAAACAGGACACCGCTGCAGCCGCACAGCTCGTTGGTGCCGGCGATAGCGGATTCGAGATTCTGCCGGTCTTCGCCGAGCTGCCGGTTGGGAAAGATCGTTAGATTGGTCGCGCCGGGAACCAGTGCTTCGAGGGCCTTCTTGAACTCGACGGTCGCGATATGACCGGGATGAATTTCATTCGCGGCGTGCGCCAGGCGCATGTTGATGGCAGCGGCACGAGAGATGTTGGGCATTGCAAGCGTCGCGGTGGCGGCGCCCGCAAGGGTTATCACCCTGCGGCGAGTCAGCATAACGTCTCCTCCTGTTTCGTTGTGCAGAACGTTGTTTCGTTTATAATTCATGCGCCCCGCATTGCTGTCAAGCATGTGTCGGAAAGAAGTTAGCTGCACTGCAACAAGCACTGCCCACTTGACACAGGGCCGATGAGAGTGCGTTCTTATGTGCATATTTTTGTTCCGTACAGCGGAACGAATAACGACCTTGTGTCACGCTGCCCTGGAGTGAATGCAGATGTATGATTCAAGCGACCCGAGATCGCGTATGGCTGCCGCTGCAAAGGCGCCCTCCATCTCCGGCCACTACACGCCGGCCGAGTATGGCCTGTACTACGAGGAAGACCCGCAGGAGACCGCGGCCGATACCAGGACCTGGATGTCGCGCGGGCAGAACTTCCTCGTGGCCTATTCGGAGGCCGAACCCGGCGCCGTGCTCGAGCGCAAGGGCCAGATCGACGAATATGTGCTGCTCCTGCCCGACAAGGGAAAAGGCGCAGTGATCGATGCGCCGGAAGGGCGGACGGTAGCCGAAGGCTTTTCACTGGTCATTCTACCCCCGGGCGATACGCGGATTGCGCTGCCGGACGGCGGGCGCATAGCCCGTATCTTTTCAACCCGGTCGCCGGACCTGGTGGCCCGCTGCTCCAACGCCGCCTCATTCGCCGCCGAGCATCCGCGCATTCCGCCCTTCGAGCCGTGGCCGGAGCCGCCGGCGGGCTACAGGGTGCGCGCCTACAGCCTCGACATCCCGAAGGAGCCAGGCCGCTTCGGCCGCATCTTCCGCTGCACCACGCTGATGGTGAACTACCTCGACCCTCAACAGGGACCGCGCGACGTCACCAAACTGTCGCCGCACCATCACGACGATTTCGAACAGGGGTCGCTGGCGCTCGACGGAGCGTTCACGCATCACCTGCGCTGGCCTTGGACCACCGACATGACCGCCTGGCGCGAGGATGAGCATGCGTATTGCAAGTCGCCCTCGCTCGCCGTCATCCCGCCGCCTGCCATCCACACCTCACGCGGTATGGAAGAGGGTCTCAATCAGCTCGTCGACATATTCTCGCCGCCGCGCGCCGACTTCTCGAAACAGCCAGGTTGGGTGCTCAACGCCGATGCGTATCCCATGCCGCCGGAGGCCTGACATGGCTTGGCTTTCACCGGACAGCGGCAACAGTGCCGGAAACCCCGGGCCGTCGAAGGCTTCTTGTCTCCCGGCCGTCCGAACTGCATATCTCGCGCCAGCCCGTAATGGACGGGCGGCGTGATTGAAGCCATCCGGTTCGGAGACGACGATGCTGGACGACAAAGACACCAGGCGCGAAGGCAGCGGGGTACAAGCCGTCGTATTTGCGCTCAACATCCTTGAATATGTCGCCCAGTGCCAGACCTCCGTCGGTGTATCCGAGCTTGCGCGCGCCTTCGATACCACGAAGAGCCGCATACACCGCCATCTCCAGACGCTGGTCACGGCCGGCTACCTGATCCGCAACGAAGAGAGCGAGCGCTACATGATCAGTGCCCGCCTCATGGCGCTGGGTCAGGCCGTCTCCGAAAGCTTCGAACTGGCTTCCGCGGCGCGGCAGACCGCGCGGGAATTGCGCGACCGGTTAGGCCACGCGGTCGCCATCAGCCAGCCCGAAAAGGAAGGCAACCGCATTCTGCTGCTCATGCCCAGCCGCTCCAACATCGATATCAGCGTGAAGCCGGGCTCGATCCTGCAATTCCATACCAGTGCGCAGGGAAAGCTTACTCTCGCCTTCGGAGACGCGATGCTTCTGCCGCAGGTGATGAGCGCCAGGCTCGATATGCATACACCCTACACGATCTCCGATCCCGAAAAGCTCAAGACGGAAATCGATGCGGTGCGAAGGCGTGGTTGGGCGGTTGCGCCCAATGAAGAGATGGTGGGACTCAATGCCCTGGCCGCCCCAATTTTCGATGCATTGGGCCACTACGTCGGCGCCGTTGCAATAACCGACTCCGTTCAGTTCATCGGTGAAGCTCCAACGACAGAGCAGGTCAGGCAGATCCTCGATGCAGCGAATCAAATCTCAAAGAATCTAGGTCATCGGCCGAAGGCCGGTGAAGCGCGACAGGTATCTCATGCAGATGAAAACCTCTCCGGGCCGTAGGCCGACAGAAAGCCGTCCAAGTGATGCTCCAAAAGCTCGGAGTGAGGCCAAGCGGCGGCTCCTTGAGACACTGTTCGCGGACTATCCCGTTTCGATCACCGCAGCACTAGGGGTCTTGATAATCTTCCTCCTGGCATTGTGCTCCTGAGATCCGGTGCCGCGAGCTCGCTGGGAAGCTGGACCTTTCAGCCAGGATCGGCACTATTCCACGCCAGACCGGCGTTGCAAGCTGCCAACGCGCTCAAAACCACGGCCACCACTCTCAGTCGTCTCACCGCACAATCGGCTCGCTATGTCCCGCCTGCTCCCGCATGCCGTTCGGCTTTGATGGAGGACAACCAAACTCGTGCAACTGCGGCGATGACCGCGAGCGTCGCTTTTGTTCCGTTCGCCTCGCCCTTCTCAAAATCCCCCTCGGTTTGCGCCATGGCATTCGTCACATGCGCAAAGCACACGACAGGGCGGTGTGTAGCCGCGGCAAACGCGTACAAAGCCGCGGCTTCCATCTCGACGGCGAGGGCGCCCAGATCCCGCGCGGACGCGATCGCGGTCTCGGTTTCGCGGTAAGGAGCGTCGGTCGTCCAGGTCGAGCCGCGGTGGACGACAATGCCGGAAAGCCCCGACAGAGCGTCTTCGATGCGAGCGATAAGGCTTGCGTCTGGCGCCTCGGCGAAGATTGCCGGCGGCAGATAATGATAGCTCGTCCCCTCGTCCCGGAGAGCGCGGTCGATCAGGACAAAGTAGGGCGTGGGTCCGTTGTCGGTGATCTGGCCGGCGGATGTGACGCTGACGAGCAGCCGGCAGCCGGCCGCAAAAAGCTGCTCGGCCACGAGCACCGCAAAGGAGGCGCCCACCGCGCAGCCGACGATGCCGATCTCTCCGACGCCATCGAGATCGAAGACAAGAAGCTCGGTATGATAACAAGCCCACCCCTGGTGTGCGCGGCCCTGTCCTGCAAGTTTGAGGTGCCGCACCACGTCGCCGTCGGGATCGAGGACGCACACCAGAGGGACCGCGACAAGCGGCAGTCCCTTCTGCCGGCGCGCCTCGCGCAACAGCGCCTCCGGCCGGAACACGGAAGGAGAAGCATGGTCCTTGTCGTTCACGATCGGCCATGCGGTCTTCTGATCCATGGGACTCGCTCCGCGTGTTCTGTTTCAGGCGGCCGTTTCGACCGGCAGGCCGGCGGCTTTCCATTCGGGATAGCCGTCCTCGAGCCGACGGACGAGATAGCCCCGCTCTCGCAAGGCGGCGACCGCTTCGAACGAGAGAACGCAATAGGGGCCGCGGCAATAGGCGATCACTTCCCGATCCGCCTGTAGCTCGCCTAAGCGACGCTCCAGCTCGGCCAGCGGGATGTTGAGGGCGCCCGGGAGATGTCCGACCGCAAACTCATCCTCTGGCCGCACGTCGAGAACCGTGACCATGCCGTCATGCAGCCTCGAGACGAGGTCGTCTCGCGACACGGGCTCCATCGCATCGCGAGCGCGGAAGTAGTCGGCCATGACGCGGTCGACTTCGGCCACGTTTCGCTCGCCGACGCGGCCGAGCGCCTTGATCAGCGCCACCACCTCGGCGTCGCCGGCGAGGCTGTAGAGCACGTGCTTGCCGCGGCGCTCCGTCTCGACGAGGCGCGCCCGCCGCAGGATCTGCAGGTGGCGCGACGTGTTGGCGAAACTCAGATGGGCTCGCGCGGAGAGGTCCTCGACGCTGCGCACCCCCTGCGCGAGGTGCTCCAGAAGCTCGAGCCGATGCGGATGGCCGAGCGCCTGAGCCACTTCGGCAAGGCTCGCGTAGATCGCCTGTTTTGGTCCGGTGCTTGACACGGCTTCTCCTCAGTGAAACATTCAGCGGAATGATTGAATGTTTTAGCCTTTCGTAGCGAGGAGCGCAAGACCATGATCCTTCGCCAATTCCTTCACACCGATCCAGTCGGCATCTCGTACCTGTTCGGTTGCGGCGGCAAGGCAGCCGCAGCCGTCGTCGATCCGGCCGGCGACATCGATTTCTACCTGCGCGCCGCCGAAGCCGCCGGCATGCGCATCCACTTCGTCGTCGACACGCATGTTCATGCCGACCATCTCTCCGCCGGCCGCGCGCTCGCCGAAGCGGCGGGCGCCGCATACGTGCTCTGGGCGGAGGCGGATGTTGCGTTCCCGTTCAAAGGCATGCGCGACGGAGAGGTCCTCTCGCTCGGCAACGTCACCGCAACCGTCCTGCACACGCCCGGTCACACGCCGGAGCACATCTGCCTTCTCGTCAGCGACCGCACGCGTGCCGACGAGCCGTGGTTCGTGCTGACCGGCCACACGCTGATGGTCGGCGATCTCGGCCGCACCGAACTCGCCGTCAGCGCCGAGCAAGGCGCAAGGGATCTCTTTCGCAGCGCCGGTCGGCTCAAGGCTCTTCCCGATCATGTCGAGGTGCTCCCCGGCGCCTATGCCGGCTCGGTCTGCGGCCGGCGCCTGAGCGGCAAGCCCTGGTCGACCATCGGTTTCGAGAAACGCCACAACGAGGCCCTCCGGATCGAGGACGAAGCCGCCTTCATCCGCTTCATGCTCGCCGAGATTCCGCCGGCTCCGCCCGAGGCCGCTGCGCTCCGGGCCGCCAATTCCGCCCTGGCTGCGGCGGCGGCCTGACCCATGGACGAAGCGGCATCAGTTCCAGGCAGGGCGGGTTCACCCGTCAGGCTCGGCCTTAGGGAGAACTGGCCGCAATTCGCGCTGCTCGTCGTGATCAACGCCTTTGTCGGCGGCATGGTCGGGATAGAACGAACGGTGGTGCCGCTGATCGGATCGGAGGAGTTCCACGTCACGTCGACGACGCTCATCGTCTCCTTCATCGTCAGCTTCGGCGTCGTCAAGGCCCTCGCCAATCTGGTCTCGGGCCAGCTTGCCGACGCGTGGGGCCGCAAGCGCGTGCTCGTTTTGGGATGGCTGGTCGGCCTGCCGGTGCCGTTCATGATCATCTGGGCGCCGACCTGGGAATGGGTGATCGCGGCCAACGCGTTGCTCGGCATCAACCAGGGGCTCGCCTGGTCGATGACCGTGATCATGAAAGTCGATCTCGTCGGACCGAAGTCGCGCGGCCTTGCCGTCGGTCTCAACGAGTTCGCCGGCTATCTCGCCGTCGGGGTGACGGCGTTCCTGACCGGCTATCTCGCCGCGCAATACGGACTTCGGCCAGTGCCGATCTATCTCGGCATCGGCTATGCGCTCCTCGGTGCCGGACTGTCGATCCTGCTCGTGCGCGACACGCGGGACCACGTTCGGCTGGAGGCTTCGTCCCACGCGCAGCAGTCCGCGCCGATCAGCTTTCGGCAAGTCTTCGCGCTCACCTCGTTCAAGGATCGCAACCTGTTCGCCGCTTCGCAAGCCGGTCTCGTCAACAATCTCAACGACGGCATGAGCTGGGGCATTTTCCCATTGTTCTTCGCTTCCTTCGGCCTCGGTGTCGAGCGCATCGGCATCCTCAAGGCGATCTATCCCGCGACATGGGGTGTCTTGCAGGTCGTCACAGGCCCCTTGAGCGATCGCTGGGGGCGCAAGGGCCTGATCGTCGCCGGCATGTGGGTTCAGGCCGCCGGTCTGTTTCTCACCGCGGCGACGCGCCAGTTCGAGGGGTGGATCGTCGGCAGCCTCCTTCTCGGCCTCGGCACGGCGATGGTCTACCCGAGCTTGATCGCGGCCGTCTCCGATGCCTCGCATCCGACCTGGCGCGCCCGCTCGCTCAGCGTCTACCGGTTCTGGCGGGATCTCGGCTACGCGATCGGTGCGCTCTCCGCCGGCCTCATCGCCGACAGTTTTGGGCTGTCATGGGCGATCACATCGATCGCCGCGCTGACGTTTCTCTCGGGTGCGGTCGTGGCTGTCGTGATGAACGAATCGGATGCCTCGCGCGCGTCCCATCCGTCCTCGAGGAGGACAACATGACAGCGGCGGCGGATCGTCTGCCCGAGCAATTGATCCGGCGCAAACTCGCCGTGCTGCCTTTGTGGCTTATATTGGAATTGGCCGCGACAGGCGGTTTGCCGGCGCACGGAAAGAGCCGAAGGCATTCCGTGTAGAAGCCGCAGAGCCGCCAGCAGCTTAGAACGGGCTCTGCCGAGCCCCATGAGACGAAGGAGGATACCATGACGTTGATTTCACTGACGCGCGTGGCCGCGCTCGCCGCCACTGTCGCCGCCGGCGCGACGGCTACAGCCGCCGCGCAAACGGCCGCAGCCGATCCGCACCATCCCGATACAGCGGTCGCACAGGCGGCGCCGTCTCCCGAGCCTGGAGATACGGCGGGACAAGACCAAGGTACACAGCCTGCTCAACCCGGCATGATGCCTCCCGGAATGATGGGCCAGGGCATGATGGGCCAGGGCATGATGGGCAAGGGCATGGGTCAGGACATGATGGGCGGGATGATGCAGCCCGGCATGATGGGCGCAATGCCGATGATGCGCATGCGCGGGCACATGATGAAGATAATGTTCGCCATTGCCGACACGGACGGCGACGGCGGGCTCTCCTTCGAAGAGATCTCGGCCATCCATAAGCGAATCTTCGACAAGGTGGACGCCGACAAGGACGGCAAGGTAACGCCCGAGGAGGTTCAGGCATTCATGCGGGAGTAGCTACGCGCAAGCCGGTCGCCGGGCGCGACGGCCTCCGCGGCACTACCGACCATGCTGACCGTGATGGAGTTCGTCAATGCAAAAGGTTCTGATTCCGATTTTCGCGGCGGCGAGCGCCGCACTCGCGCCTGGCGCGGTGTTGGCGCAGGCACCGTCAGATGCTGACCGGTACGCTTACGGGCAACATATGATGTGGGGTGGAGGCTGGTTTTTCGGACCGCTGTTCATGATCCTCTTCCTCGCCGTGCTGATCGCAGCCGTGGTTATTCTGGCCCGCTGGGCCGGCGGGCCATGGCAGATAACCGTTCCACCGCATCACGCGCCGCCGGGCCGCACACCGCTCGACATTCTCAAGGAGCGCTTTGCGCGTGGCGAAATCGACAAGGACGAGTTCGAGGAACGGCGCCGCGTGCTCGGCGAATAGGACGTCCTTGTCGAACGATCTATGCTTGCCGGAGTCGCCTTCCGACTGGAGCCCGGTCGAAGGGCCGAAGAAAGGACGCCTGTGCAGATCCTGCTCATTCTGAATGACCCGCCCTATGGTACCGAGCGGTGCTACAACGGCCTGCGCCTTGCTCTTGCTCTCCTCAAGAACGAGCCCGGAACCGCCGTCACCGTGTTCCTGATGGCCGACGCCGTCGTGGCCGCGAAGGCGGGCCAAAAGACTCCGACGGCTATTACAATGTCGAGCGCATGCTGAAGGGGGTGATTGCCGGCAAGGGACAGGTGTTCCTCTGCGGCACCTGCATGGATGCGCGCGGCCTGGCTGACACCGAGATGATGGCTGGCGCGCGACGCAGCAGCATGGCGGAACTCGCTGCCGTGACGCTCGCTGCCGACAAGGTACTGGTATTCTGACCAACCGCTGAGGAAGCTCCCGGACATGACGCCGATCTATCTCGATTACAACGCGAGCACGCCGATCGATCCTTCGGTCACGGCCGCCATGCGGCCATATTTGGATGAAGCTTTCGGCAATCCGTCGAGCGGCCATTGGGCGAGCACGCCGGCAAAGGCTGCGCTGGAGAAGGCCCGCAGCCAGGTTGCCGGACTGCTCGGCTGTGTACCCGACGAGATCGTGTTCACGAGCGGCGGCAGCGAGGCCAACAACCTGGCGATCAAGGGCACGTTCTTCGCGCTGAGGCACAAGGGCGAGCACATCGTCACCACCACGGTCGAGCATCCGGCCGTTCTCGCTCCTTGCCGTTTCCTCAAGCAGCTCGGCGCGGCAGTGACCTATCTGCCGGTCGACAGCACGGGCCGCGTCGATCCCGAGGATGTGCGTCGTGCCATCACGCCGCGCACCATCCTGATCAGTGTCATGCACGCCAACAATGAGGTTGGCACGATCCAGCCGATCGAGGAGATCGGTGCGATGGCGCGGGAGCATGGGGTTCGATTTCACACCGACGCAGCGCAGTCGGTCGGCAAGATTGCAACCAAGGTCGACACGCTTGGGGTCGATCTGCTGACCATCGCCGGCCACAAGCTCTACGCGCCGAAGGGTGTCGGTGCGCTCTATGTCCGCGGTGGCGTCACGCTTGAGCCGCTGATCCATGGCGCGGGTCACGAACAGGGCCGGCGCGCCGGCACTGAGAGCGCCTTGCTCGCGGTCGGCCTTGGCGCCGCCTGTGCGCTCGCCAGCGACCTGGAGCCGATGGCCCGCGTCCGCGCGTTGCGGGATCGCTTTTGGGACGCGCTGCAGGAAGGCTTCGGCGACCGGGTCGCGCTCAACGGGCACCCTCATCATCGCCTTCCCAACACGCTCAGTGTTTCATTCGTCGGCATGATCGGCGCCGAGCTGCTTTCACGTCTCGACGGCGTTGCGGCGTCGATCGGTTCGGCGTGTCACGCCGGCCGGGTCGAGCTCTCCCCAGTGCTGACGGCCATGGGCGTGCCCGAGAAGATCGGCATGGGTGCGGTTCGCTTCAGTCTTGGTCGGGCCACGACCGAGGCTGAAATCGACACCATCGTGGATCAGCTTCGAGCAGTCACGGTCCGATCCGTCACCGGTTAAAGCGTCGGACCCAAAAAGATGGCATCGCCCATCGTTGCATCATAAGGCCTGTCGCGCCGGCGGCTCTTTCGCCGCCGTGGTTTCCTCTGGACTGAGGGCGCCCGGCCGGAGCTTGAACAGGATCAGGAGCGGTCCGGCGACGAAGATGGAGGAATAGGTCCCGGCGAGGATGCCGAAGATCATCGCGATCGTGAAGGACTGGATGACCTCGCCGCCCCAGATCGAAAGCGCCGCCAGCGCAAACAGCGTGGTCACGCCGGTCAGGACCGTTCGCGCCAGCGTCTGGTTCATCGACAGGTCGAGCAGTTCGGCGATCGGCATCTTTTTATAGCGGCGCAGATTCTCGCGGACCCTATCATAGACAACAACCGTATCGTTGATGGAATAGCCAACGATAGTCAGGATCGCGGCTATCGAGGTCAAATTGAACTCTATGCCCGCGACGACGTAGAAGCCGACCATCAGGATCACGTCGTGGAACGTCGAAATGATGGCGCCGAGCCCGAACTGCCACTCGAACCTGATCCAGATATAGACGAGCATCGCCAGCAGCGAGGCGAGCACGCCCATTGTGCCGTTGAACGCGAGTTCGGAGGACACTGTTGGACCGACAACCTCGATGCGGCGGAACTCGTAGTCGCTTTCGAGCGCGCTTCTCACTTTCGCAACGGCGGACTGTTCGGCAATGTCGCCGCCCCCCTGGGTGCCGATGCGGATCAGCACATCCCGGGTCGACCCGAACTCCTGCACCTGCACCTCACCCAGTTCGAGACCCGTCAGCCGTTCTCGGATGTCGCCGATGTCGGCCTGCTGGCCCTTCGCCTGCACCTCGATGCTCGAGCCGCCGCGGAAGTCGATGCCGTAGTTCATGCCGACCGTAAAGAACAGCGCGGCCGAAGCGGTCGACAACAGCAAGGACAGCGTAAAGGCGTACTTTCGGAATGCCATGAACGGTACGCGCGTGTCGTCGGGCACCAGGCGCATGACACCATTGGGCATCGCTTTCGGGCGCTGCCGGCGAAGCCAGAACGCGACCAGCCAGCGCGTCAGCGTGAAGGCCGTGAACACGGTGGTGACGATGCCGATGGCGAGTGTCACGGCAAACCCCTTGATCGGCCCGGAGCCGAGGAAGAACAGGATGACGGCGGCAATCAGCGTCGTCACATTGGCGTCGACGACCGTCGCCAGCGCCTGTCTGAACCCTGAATCCATCGACTGCACGATCGAGCGCCCTTGGCGGCTCTCTTCGCGGACGCGCTCGAAGATGATGACGTTGGAATCGACCGCCATGCCCATCGTCAGCACGATGCCGGCGATGCCAGGCAGAGTCAGCGTCGCGCCGAGAACGGACAGGACGGCGATGATCAATGCGACGTTGGCGAGGAGCGCGATATTCGCGATCAGTCCCAGTCGCCCATAGGCGAACAGCATGAAGCCGACGACCAGGAACCCAGCGATGATTGACGCGAACTGGCCCGCCTCGATCGAATCGCTGCCGAGGCTCGGACCGACGGTGCGTTCCTCGACGATGGTGAGGTCGGCAGGCAGTGCGCCGGCGCGCAGCAGGACCGCGAGGTCGTTCGCGCTCTCCACCGTGAAACTGCCGGATATCTGCCCGGTGCCGCCCAGGATCGGTTCGCGGATCTGAGGCGCGGAGATCACCTCGTTGTCGAGGATGATCGCGAACAGGCGCCCGACATTGGCCTGAGTAGCCTGACCGAAGCGGGTGGCGCCGCGGCTGTCGAAGCGAAACGAGACCACCGGCTCGTTGGTGCGCTGGTCGAAGGTTGCCTGCGCGTCGACGAGGTTTTCGCCGGAGACGATGATCCGGTTCTCGATCAGATGGGGAACGAGCGGCTCGTCCGTCGAATACAACACCGTCGAGCCAGCCGGCGGGCGGCCGGAGATCGCCTCCTCGACCGGAATCGACTGGTCGACCATCTGGAAGGTCAGCTTCGCTGTCTGTCCGAGAATATCCTTCAGCCGCTGCGGATCCTGCAGGCCCGGCACCTGGACCATGATGCGGTCCGATCCCTGGCGCTGGATGATCGGCTCGGTCGTGCCGAGCTCGTTCACGCGCCGGCTTACAACCTCGATCGATTGGGTCAGCGCCGCGGCCACCCTGTAGTCGACCCCGGCTTCGGTCAGCGTAAAACGCAGCAGGCCCGGTTCCGGCTCGGCCATCTCCATCTCGGTCACGGAGCCGCTCATGAAAAGGCCGGTCGAGATCGGCTGCGTCAGCCTTTCGAGCGCGCTCTTCGCAGCTTCGATCTGACCTTGGTCGCGAATGCGGACCTGGATGAAATTGGCGGTGCCGGTAAGCCCGGTATAGCCGATCTGGGTATCGCGCAGCGATGTGCGGATCTCGTCGCGTGCCGATTCGAGGCGTTCGTTGGCGAGGTCCTGCCGATCGATCTGGAGCAGGATGTGCGAGCCGCCCTGCAGGTCGAGCCCGAGCGTCAGCTGCTGCTTTGGCAGCCAATTCGGCAGCGATGCCAGAGTGGAGGCGGGAACCAGGTTGGGAGCTGCGTACAGGATACCGGCCAGGACCGTCAGCCAGATCAGAATGGTCTTCCAGCGCGAAAAATGCAGCATGTTCTTGTCCGTTCAGCCCATATCGGGCGGAAACCGCCTCCGACAAGAGCTTTGGCGTTCCGATCGGCGAGCAACTCGACGAGAGCCCGAACGGAACGCGATGTGAAAGTTTTGGGAGTCAAGGCCGCGGTCGCGGCCAAGGTCAGGCCGTGAGAACCGGAGGCGCGCGAGCATCGAAGGCGAGGGTCGGCGGCAGTTTCGGCCTGTCTTCAGACCATATGCCAAGAGATGCGGCTGACGCGGTTTCAAGCGGCAGGCGCAAATCCGGGGTAATGCAAAAGGTCTTGCCGTTTCCCGCAATGGCAGGTGTTCCCGCCTTGAAACGGGACGTCTCAGCCCCAACGTGGCGCGCAGTGCCGCGGGCGGTGATAGTCGGGTGTGTGACTGGCTCGGTCGCGCCGAATTGCCCGTTGGCAGGGTCCTGTGCGATCTGGTCGGCTGTTGCCGCAGGAATGGTCCAGATCAAAAAGAGCAATGAAGCGAGCAGCCGCAGGCCAGCACCCGCGCTGAGCAGAACGCCGGGCCTCATGCCAGCCTGTCTTCGACCGATTCGTCGCATCTCACCGGTACGGCTCTTCATAAACTGTGATCAAACGCACCTTCGCCTTCATTGCTCGGTAAGCGGCAGGCCGCACTCCTCGTCTTTGCCTATAGCACATGCATTGCGAATTGAAGCGCACCTTTCACGTGCTCAAGGGGTAAGTGTGTTGGCCGGGGTTGATTGGCGCCTACCGCTTCTCGATCAATTGGACATAACTCGGCAGGATGCCGCTCCAGCCCCGATCGGATTCGAAGATATCAACGCGGGTTTGATGGTCGCTGTCATTTCGTTTCGGAAAGCGTCGAGCGCGTTCCCCCGCATCTGGTCGAGCCAGGCACCTGTGAAGGGTCCCCAAGCGGCCCATGGCTCTTCGCGCCCAAACCGTTGTGGCATTTTTGTTACAAGCAGAAGCCGAAAGGCATCCGCCCCTTTCTTGCCTCCCCCGCAGTTGATCCAGATCAACCGGCGTCTCTCCGCCGGGACGATTGTTGCGCCGCAACATATTCGAGTCTCAAGGAGAGAACATAATGGTGACAGACCGATTGGGCGTGGCCCGGGGGATTGCGGCGGCCGTCGCGCTTTTTCTGGCAGGACAGCAGGCCGTGGCGGCGGACCTCGAACCCGTGGACGTGGCGGCGCCGAAAAGCCCGTGGCAGATCCGCCTGCGCGCTCTGGGCGTGCTCACGGAAGATTCGGGTTATGTCAACGGGATCCCCGGCTCGGATCTTTCTTATTCGGATACGGTGACACCCGAGCTCGACATCTCCTACTACTTCACCGACAACATCGCCGCCGAACTCATTCTTGCCACCACCTATGCAAAAATCGATGGGGAAGGGACCATAGGCGGGCTGGGCGAGATCGGTAAGGTCTGGGTGCTGCCGCCGACGCTCACGCTGCAGTATCACTTCACCAATTTCGGCGCCTTCAAGCCATATGTCGGCGCCGGCGCGACCTACACGATGTTCTACAGCCAGGATGCGACCAACGCCGACGACATCGATGTCAAGGACACGTTCGGCGGGGCCCTGCAGGTCGGCTTCGACTACATGGTGAACGAACATTGGGGCGTCAATTTCGACGTGAAGAAGCTGTTTCTGGAGCCCAAATACGACGTCACGGTCGGTGGCTCTGCACTGACGGGCAAAGCCAAGCTCAACCCCTGGCTGATCGGCACCGGCGTCACCTACCGCTTCTGACGACGAGACGGCGGTCTCAGGCCGCCTGACCTGGAGGCAGAGGGGCGCCTTGTGCGTCCTTTCGTTTCTTGCGCTCGGCAGAATCAGGCCAGTCGCGCAGCGCGGGCCAGCCCGTGCGCCACCAGCCGATCGATAATTTCGGAATAGCTGACGCCGCTTGCCGCCATCGCCTTGGAATACATGCTGATATCGGTGAACCCGGGAATGGTGTTGAGCTCGTTGATAAGCAAGCGCATGTCCGGAGTGACGAAAAAATCAACGCGCGCCATGCCATCGCAGCCGACCGCCCGGAAGGCCTTTGCCGCCATCGCGCGCAGACTGCCTTCGATCTCTTCCGGCAGCTGTGTCGGCACTTTCAGAACCGCGCCGTTCTCGTCGATATATTTGGCGTCGTAGCTGTAGAAGCCGTGGCTCTGTGCCGGCACGATCTCGCCGGGGCGGGAAGCAAAAAGGCCGCCTTCCGTATCCTCCAGCACGCTGCACTCGATCTCGCGGCCTCGAATGAATTCTTCGGCCAGCAGTTTGCGGTCGTGCCTGAAGCCTTCGGTGAGCGCTGCCTCGTAATCTTTTTCAGTCGAAACCTTACTGACGCCGACCGAGGAGCCCTGCCGCGCCGGCTTGAGAAAAAGCGGAAGCCCGAGCGCGCTCTGCAGTTCCGCAAAGGCCGGTGCGACGCCGTGGTGGATCGTGACGGATCGCGCGACGGGCAGGCCCGCCTCGTTCAGCAGGCGCTTGGCGATGTCCTTGTCGAGCGCGGCCGCGGAACCGAGGATGCCGCAGCCAGCCAGCGGCACACGCGCAACCTCCGCCAGCCCCTGCACGGCGCCGTCCTCGCCATGGAGACCGTGCAGCACCGGGAAGAGGATTCCGATCTTCGGCAGTTCGTAGGGCGCGCCGTCGGTCGGGATCGCCATCATCCGTCCCTGTCCGCCCGGCACGAGGCAGACTTCCGTGCCGCTGGAAGGTTTCGCCAGCGTGCCATCCTCGAAGCTGCTCAGCAGCCATTGTCCTTCGCGTGTGATGAAGACGGGAACGGCATCGTATTTCGCGGGATCCAGCGCACGCGTGACATTGGTTGCCGAAAGCACCGAAACGTCATGCTCGGCGGAGCGTCCGCCAAAGAGCACGGCAATACGCAATCGGTTCGAGGAAGCGGCCATGAAAAGCTCCAAATGATCCGGTTTTGAGCGGCCGGGTAGCCGACTGCGATCCCGCGGCAGCGCCGATCGCCCCCGCCGGCAGCGACAGCGTCAACTCTGGCGGTTCCCATTGGCCGAAGTGCGGCACATCGATCCGCTGTATCTTGATCGACAACCGCCATTTCGTATACCCGTATACGAAATGGCGGTACGCTTTCAAGCTGTTTCGGAGCAAGAGCAGGTCGAAAGGAAGCGCAACCGTGATGAGGCCGTACGTAGCGCGTTAGCTCGTTCTCCGATGCGGGCGCCTGGGGGCAGAACGTCACGACCCTACGCGCGAAGAATGACGTTCTCGACCGGGCGGCGGAGCGATTTGGGCAGCTCGGGCCCATAGCCGAACCTCATCACGAGATCCGCCCGGCGGCCATCGATGCCGAGATAGCTGGCGAATTGCCCGCGCACGGCGGGAACCTCCACTGGCTGATTGATGAAAGCATGCCGCAGTTGAAGGGCCGTCGCCTGTAGGGCGAAGCGCTGGCAGCAACGGCCGGCTTCGGCCCAGTAGGCCGGTTCATTCTTGTCGGAGACGAACACGGCAATACCGGCCGAACTTCTGAGCTGGCTCTCATACTTGCTGTTCTCGGTGTCCTTCGTGAACACCTGGCTGAAGATCAAACGCCCGATCCAGCCCGGTAGAGCCGGATTGCCGGAGGATTTCGAAAACAGTCCGTCTCGGGTCGAAAGGGCGTCGCCATAGCTGAATCGGATCCACGATTTCAGTTCTTCCACAAACGCGGCATCGTCCATCTGCGCACTGTTGCCTGCGACGAGATAGGAGAGGATGTCCTCACGTTGCTGCCGCTCGGTGAAAAGCAGCATCCGCACGCCGCCACCGTTGCCGGCAGCGTCCAGAAGCCGGAGATGCTCGGGCGGGACAGATCGGCCATCATAGAGAGCGCGCGTCGATTGGCGATGCGGGATGGCGTCGAACAGGTCCGTCCGTTCGGGCGGCGCGGCCTCCAGATCGACCCGTATTCCGCGCGCGTCGGCGTCGTAGCTCGGAGCCGCCCGAAGCCCGAATGCGCGAGCCGCTTGAACCATATTCTCGACGGCGCAGCCGAGGCTGGCGAACACATGGTGATCGTCGGGGTCGACAGCGCGCAAGCCACGCCCGGGATCCGGCAGCACGAGGATGGAGCGGTCCGAGAGCCGGAATTGCCAAGGCTGAGTGTTATGGCTGTTTGCCGCCAAGGTGGCGTAACGCACAAGCTCTTGTCGGGCCGACGACAACGGCAGATCGGTGCTGTCGGTATGGCGCCACGTGGCGTTGATCGCGTTCTCGTACCCGGAAAGGCCTCGGGCGTTCATCACCAGCGCGGTTGTGCCGCCAATTGCGACAAGCCCTCCTCCGACGGCTAGCGCGGCCAGGAATCCACGACGGCTTTGATGGGCCTCGGACATAGGGGGTGCGTATCACGGCTGGGATCAGCCCGGCTTTGATCTGAATCATGCGTCCTTGCGGCCTCGACGCATGGCAGCGAACCGAACGCCGTTGGCGCTGTCGGTTGCGCCAGATCAAGGCGCGGCCGAAACAGTCCTGATCTCTTGTGCTGGAAGCTGGGAACCGTGGCTGATGTTGCCATTCACGCGCGAGCAATTCCTTGGCGTCTTCGTCACCTACAACGAGGCGATCTGGCCGCTGCAGATCGCAGCCTGCCTGCTCGGCATCGTCGCCGTCGCCCTGTTGTTTCGACCCAGCCGTTCCTCTGGCCGGGTCATCGCGGGCATTCTCGCGGCGATGTGGGTTTGGACCGGGATTGTCTATCACGGGCTGTTCTTCGCGCCGATCAACACGGCGGCTCATTTCTTCGGCGCCATGTTCCTGTTTCAGGGAGGGTTCCTGGCCTATGCCGGAATCCAGCACGACCGGCTCCGCTTCGGCGTTCGGTCAGGACCGGCCGCGTGGGTGGCCGCCGCTTTGCTGTTTTACGCGGCCGTCCTCTATCCTGTGATCGGCATGGTGACGGGACACACCTATCCCGAGATGCCGATGTTCGGGGTGACGCCGTGTCCGGTGACGATATTCACCTTCGGCATGTTCCTGCTGACGACGCAGCGCCTTTCCCGCTGGCTGCTGGTCATCCCCTTCGTCTGGTCGCTGATCGGCGGAAGCGCCGCCATCATGCTTGGCATAACACAGGATTGGCTGCTGCTCGTAAGCGGCTTTGCTGCTGTCCCCCTGATTGTCCTTTGCGATTGGGGCACGGCGCATTTGCGCAGGACGGCATAGGCGGCATCCCAGCAAGCTTATGCTTCACCTTTCCGCCATGACCACAAGGCCTTGCGCCATGCCCGCGAAACCGGTTTTTCCTGACATTTTATGCATTGGCACTTCCTGTCCGCGCAGGAAGACGCGTTCCAGGGAGAAGGACGTGCTCAGCCCCTCGAAGGGCGTGTAGCCGGCCTTGCTCAATTGATCGGACCCTCGGATGACCGTCGGCCGGTCCGGATCGAGAACAAGGACGTCGGCGTCGAACCCGACCTGCAGGCGGCCCTTGTGAGAGCCGAGTCCGAAGCGCTCCGCCGGGCGCGACGCGGCTAGCCTGACGAGGTCGGACAGGCCGATGAGACCGTCGTCGACCAGCATGAGCAGCGTCGCCAGCAAGGTCTGCACGCCGGGGAAACCGCCGGGCACGGCGGCAAAATCCTCCGCCTGCGCCAGCTTTTCGGCCATGAGATGCGGTGCATGGTCGGTGACGATAATGTCGATGACGCCGTCGGCAACCGCGGCTCGCACGGCCTCCCGGTCGGCTGCGTCGCGCCAGGGCGGTGACGCCTTGGCGGCTGGTCCGAGCCGCTCGTAGTCAGAAGCCGTGAACATCAGGCATTGCGGACTGGTTTCTATGGAGACGTCGGCAAGGTCGCGCAGGCGGCGATACGCCGCCATTCCCTGGCGCGAATTGCTTTGGCGGATATGGACCGGAGCGCCGGCCGTAGCGGCGGCCAGAATAGCGCGGGCGATGCCTTGCGCCTCGGCATGTCCCGGCCGGCTGCGGACGAAATCCGCCGCCGTGCTGCGTCCCGCCGTCAGCCGGGCGAGTTCGGCATCGAGCACGGATTGGTCGCCCGGCGATATGGCGACCATTCCGCCCGCCGCCCGGACGGCCTCGACGGCTGCCTGCAGGTCGGCCGTCGAGGCATGCAGGAAATCGGGAGGGACGTCCGACGTGAATATCTCGAAGGAGGTCGCGCCAAGGTTCGCGAGTTCAGCCAGTTCCGAGCGATCGCGGCCAACCGCGACCTGCAGCCCGACATCGCAAAATATCCGGCCTTCGGCGAGCGCGCGCTTGGCCTTGAAGTCGGCTGCCGAGACGGTCCATGGCTCGTCGGTCGGCATCACCAGGACGGTGGTGACGCCACCAGCGATCGCGGCTTGCGTCCCGCTGGCAAAATCCTCCTTCCAGGTCATGCCGGGCTCGCGCAGATGCACATGCGCATCGACCAGGCCTGGCAGAAGGAATCTCCCGCCCACCCGAACGATGTGTGCCGCCTCCGCCGGCTCGTTCGGCGTAAGGCGCGCCGTTATCTTGCCGTTCCTCAAAGCGAGATCCAGGTGACGAATGCCATCGGTGTCGACCACCTGGCCGCCGCGCAGCAAGACGTCGAAGGTGGTCATGACGGGATACGGCGCTCCTCGCGGGTCAGGCATTCGACCAGCGCCGGCTTGCCTTCCCAGGTTGCGGCACTGGCGCGCTGCAGGCTCATCATGCCTTCCTAGCCTTTGACGGAACGAAGCGGCCGCGCCCCGCGACGCCGAGCACGCGGCCGTCGTCGACGATGACCTCGCCGCGGGCGATGGTGGTTACCGGCCAGCCTCGGATCCGCATGCCCTCATAGGGCGTGTGGTCGGTATTGTCATGCAGCAGATCCCGGGTGACGGTCGTCTCCCGTTCCTGGTCCCAGATCACCAGATCGCCATCGCCGCCGATGGCGATCGAGCCTTTCTGCGGGGCGATGCCATGCCGTTCGGCGGCATTCGTGGAACTCAGCGCGATGAACTGGGCGAGGCTTATGCGGCCCTTCAGATAACCTTCGCTGAACAAAAGTGGCTGCCGCAGCTCCAGTCCGGGCATGCCGTTGGCAATCTGGTCGAAACGCGATTGCGGGCCGTACCGCAGCTTCCCGTCCGGTCCCGCCAGACGATAGGGCGAATGGTCGGAGGAATAGATCGCGACGCTGCCCTCGACCAAGCCGGTCCACAGTGCCTCCTGGTCGTCGGTTGTCCGCAGCGGCGGGCTGCACATGAATTTCGCGCCTTCGAGGCCGTCGCGATCGAGGTCGGCTTCGGTCAGAAGCAGATATTGAGGGCACGTCTCGGCGTGGATACTGACGCCTCTGGCGCGAGCGCGCGTTACCTCTTCGAGGCCGACACGGCTGGAGACGTGGACGATCAGAACCTCGGCGCCGGTCAGTTCGGCAAAGCTGGCGATGCGGTGGATCGCCTCGCTTTCGGCGATCGGTGGTCTTGCCTTCGCGTGGAAGCGGGGTGCGACAAGGCCCCGGCTCACGAGGTCCTGCTTCAGCATCGCAATGATCGCGTCGTTCTCCGCATGCACCATGACAAGCGCGCCATGCGCCGCCGCCACCTTGAGGATAGCCAGGATCTCGGAATCACCGAGCCGGAAATCGTCATAGGTCGTGAAGATCTTGAGCGAGGCATAGCCGCCGCGGATCAGATCGGGCAGGTCTCGTTCGAGGGTCTGGGCGCTCGCCGCCTGTATGGTCGGATGGATCGCGTAGTCGATCAGGGCCTGGCCTTCAGCCTTGAGACGGTAGGCGGCAACCGTCTTGGCCAGTGGATCCGAAGCATAGGCCATCGCGAACGGAACGATCGTCGTCGTGCCGCCACAGGCGGCCGACAGCGTGCCGCTCCGGAAACCGTCCGCGCAGGCAGCCCCATAGTTGGGCTGGTCCAGGTGGCAATGCGCATCGACGCCGCCGGGCAGCACAAGGCGTCCTTTTGCATCGACGATCTGCGTGGCGTCCTCGATGCGCTCCGCGATGGCCTGGATGCGCCCGTCACGGATGCCGAGGTCGACCCGCATCGTGGCGTCGCCGATCGCCACCAGGCCTTCACGCACGACGAGGTCGAACCGAGGGCGCTGGGCGATCATGCCTCGGCCTCATCGGCGAACCAGAAGCCTTCCTGAGTTGGGCGCTGGCTCATCGCGCTTCGCTTCCGGCCGGAAACAACGACAGCCAGTACCGGGCGATGTCGTTGCGGCGCATGAAGGCGGCCTCCGGCCTGGATAGGACCGTCTCGATCACGCCTTCCAGGGCCGCCGCTCTGTTGGGCTGGCCGGTCCATCGCGCATGGACGGCTATCGTCATCATTCGCCCACCTTCTTCCCTGGCTTCCCTGATCAGGAAGTCCAGATAGGTCTCGACATTGTCGACGAAGTCCTTGGGCGTCACATAGCCGGGGCTGACCAGATAGCGGCTGTCGTTCAAGGTCTTGGAATAAGGGACGATCAGCAGGCGCCCGTCCTTTGCCGGCACGAAATAGGGCAGGTCGTCGTTGCACGGATCCGAATCGTACAGGAAGCCGCCTTCCTCGATCAGGAGATCGCGCGTGTTGACGCTGGGAAAGGAACGGCTGTTCCAGCCGATCGGGCGCTCGCCGAGCAGCTCGATGAACAGCGCGACGGCGCGCTGCAGATGGTCGCGCTCCTCGTCACGGCTCAATGTCCATTGTTCGGTCCAGCGCAAGCCATGACCGAGCAGATCGTGACCCGATTGGCGCAGCCATGCCGTCACCTCCGGGTTGCGCCGCAGTGCCTCGGCGCAGCTTGAGACCGTTGCCTGAACGCCGTGCCGGTCGAGCAGCCTGGCGATGCGCCAGATGCCGACGCGGCTGCCATACTCGAAATGCGTTTCGGTGCCGAGGTCGCGGACGCCGGCCGGCGCCGACAACGGATATTCGCCCCAGCCGTCGCTGTGGTCGTCGCCCTCGAACAGCGAATATTCCGACCCTTCCTCGTAGCAGACCACGAGATTGACGGCGACCAGACGTCCGTCCGGCCAGGTGATCCGCGGCGGCCGCCGGCCATAACCGACGAAATCGCGCGGCGGGCCATGGCGATGCTGGGGCTTCATGGCAAGACAACTCCTGGCGGGTTACCGATCCGCATGTCGGCTAGGAAGTCGGGCTCGAAGGCCGGCGCAGAACGGCGAGCGAGATCCGATTTGTTGTACCCTTGGATCCAAGATTTCACCACAGCCAGACGGCAGCAAACCGTACGGTGTTTGCACCGCCGGGGGTCTGAGGTCCTCAGCCGGCTGTCGGACCGCGTGAGCGCGCACCCGCCACAACACTGACCGACTCCCGCTCCACCAGCGGGCATTCGAGCTTGGTGATGGGGTAGCGACCGCGGCCCGGCGGTGCGGGAATCTCAAGCTGCTCGATCGCCCATTGGCCCATCGCCATATGCGGCAGGATCGACGTCGTCAAAGGCGGGAACAGGTGGCGGGCGATCTCCTCGTCGTCATAGCCGACGACCGAAATATCCCCAGGGATGTGCAGGCCGGCTTCCTTGAGCGCCTCGTAGCAGCCGATCGCGGTGCGGTCATTCTGGCAGAAGATGGCGGTCGGGCGGTCCCTGAGCGCCAGAAGCTTGACGGTCGCGGCATAGCCGGCGCTCGCCGACCAGTCGCCCTCGACCACCAGCTCTGCATCGAACGGGATGTCGGCCGTCGCCAGCGCCCGGCGGTAGCCCTTGAGCCGGTCCTGCGCTGCCTGCATCCAGGGCTCGCCAGTGATCGTGGCTATGCGGCGGTGACCATGGCTGATCAGGTGGCGGGTGGAACTCTGCCCGCCGGCGATTTCGCTCGGCACCACGGCAGGGAAGGCGTAGTCGGCGGTATAGCAATTGAGCAGGATGACCGGGATATCGAGGCCGTAGAGATAATCGGGCGCGACGATCTCGCGTGTGAAGATCGTCATGTAGATCAGCGCCGAAATGCCTCGCTTGGTCAATGCCGCAATGGCGCGCGGCTCCATGATGGAATCCCCCAAAGTCTGCGCGACGAGCACGACATTGCCGGCATTCCACGAGGCCTGCCGCGCCCCTTCAATGGCGACGACCGCTTCGGGGCTGGTCGCCAGTTGATCGACCGCGAAGCCGATCACCCCGTCCAATCCCTCGAACGAGGCGACAGGGCTGCGAAGAGCAGAGAAGGCTGGTGGCGCATAGCCGAGACCCCGCGCGGCCTCGATCACCCGTTCGCGGGTCTGCTGCGAAAGCCTGATGCCCGGCGTGTTGTTGAGCACGAACGAAACCGTGGCCTGCGAACAGCCGGCGGCCCTGGCGATATCGGTCATGGTGACGCGACCCTTGGGGTTCTTGCCCGGTTGCTTTCGGCGCCTGGAGGCTTCAAGGGCAGGACCGCGCAGGTCCGTCGGTTCGCTCATGGCATTGTGTTCCAAATTCCCGGCTTGTCTAATCAGAGGTTGTCCCAGAGGTCACTAAAGACGACAAGACGGTCCGGCGCCTCGCGTTTATAAAACAAACACTCAATTAATCATTATTATCATTCTGCCAGCCGCATGGCTATCAACGCAAAGAGAGCGACGTGGTCCTGAAACGCCGATTTCTCGGGGCACAACTCAAATTTCGAAGCTTTTAGACGGTCTCGTCGATGACAGAACCCTCTCTTTCTCGCATCACACCACAGGCAACCATTCCACCTCCGGCATCAGCTTCCAACGGAAACTAATACTATTTACTAATATCCGTAAGCGTTCTAATGTCAATTTGTCGTGCCGGCCTGGCATCGAGCGAGCCGTGACGGAAGCAAACGTGTGGCGCGGTATTGGTGGCTCCTGGGCCGGCAGAGCAGCGCCGCACAACTACGGAAATGTCAGACAAATCGGACTATTTACGAACAGCCAATGAGTCTCTAGAGTTCAGATCGCGGCTGGAATGGCACCGTTCTTTCGCTGCCAGCACCCCTTGAGGAGGAGGGCGTCCAAGCCGCTTCGACAAAATTCAGATCAGCGAAAATGACTGAATCAAACGGGAGGTTGAACATGAAATCTGTTGTACGAAATGCGTCCGTCGCCGTCGCGACCTTGGTTCTCGGCCTGACGATCACGGCAATTGCCCGTGCCCAGGAAAAACCGACGCTGGCCTTCGTCGTCAACGGCGCTTCCGATTTCTGGAAGGCGGCCGAAGCCGGCGTCAAGAAGGCGCAGGCCGAATTGCCCGACTACGATCTGCAGCTCAAATATCCGGAGCAATCGTCGGTCGCCATCCAGCAGCGGCTGATGGACGATCTGGTGACGGCCGGCGTCAAGGCCATCATGGTTTCGGCCGTCGACCCCAAGACCTCGACCGACGGGCTGAACAAGATCGCCTCGGAGACGGCGCTGTTCACCACCGACAGCGACGCACCGCAGACCAAGCGTGTCGCCTATATCGGCTCGTCCAACATCGATGCCGGCAAGCAGGCGGCCGAGATCGCCAAGAAGGCGATGCCCGACGGCGGCAAATGCCTCGGCTTTGTCGGGCTGCTCGGCGCCGACAATGCCAAGGAGCGCATCGAGGGCATGAAGGAAGGGCTCGCCGGCACCAAGATCGAGCTGATCGACGTGCGTGGCGACGATATCGACCAGGCCCGCGCCAAGAAGAACGTCGAGGACGCGCTCGTCGCCAGCCCCGACGTGACCTGCATGGTCGGCTTCTATTCCTACAACACGCCGCGCATCTATGAAGCCCTGCGCGACGCCGGCAAACTCGGCCAAATCACCGTCGTGGGCTTCGACGACGATCCGATCACGCTGGGTGGCGTCAAGGAAGGCACCGTCGCCGCCACCGTCGTGCAGCAGCCCTTCGAATGGGCCTATCAGGGCATGAAACTGATGGCCGCCTATCTCAAGGGCGACAAGTCGGGCGTTCCCGCCGACGGGCTGATCATCGTGCCGACCAAGATCATCGGCAAGGACGACGTCGATGCCTATGCCGCCAATCTGAAGGCGATGTCCGGCAATTGAGACGAAGGCAGTTGCGCCGGCTCGAGGTTCGCTTCGGGCCGGCGGCTCGCATTGACGAACCCGCCAAGGGTCGTCAGTCTGCAGATGTGGCACGAGCATGATCCCGAACCGAAGGTCCGCATCAGCGAAAAGTGGGAACCGGTTTTCGCTGGAGATCATGCTCAAACAAGGGCCCACCGGCTGCTGTCAGGCATGATGAATTATTCCGACGCATCCATCGGCGCTTCCACGATTGCCCCGTTCCTCAGTCTCGAGGGTGTGCGCAAGACTTACCCTGGCGTGGTCGCGCTGGATGGGTTTTCGATGGAGGTCAGGCCCGGCGAGGTCATCGGCCTCGTCGGCGAAAACGGCGCCGGCAAGTCGACGCTGATGAAGATCCTCGGTGGCGTGACCACGCCCGACACCGGCACGATCACCGTCGACGGCGTCGCCCATGACGGGCTGACCGTCGAGGCCAGCATCGGTTCCGGCATCGCCTTCGTCCACCAGGAACTCAACCTGTTCGAAAATCTCGACGTCGCCGCCAACATCTTTTTCGGGCGCGAGCCATTGCGTGCCGGTCCGCTCAAGCTGGTCGATCGCGCCAGGCTGCGCGCGCTGGCGGCGCCGCTGCTCAAACGCGTGGGCGCCAATTTCTCGACCGATACGCCAGTATCGGCCCTGTCGCTTGCCCAGCAGCAGATGGTCGAAATCGCCAAGGCGCTGTCGATCGAGGCGCGGCTGGTGATCCTCGACGAACCGACGTCGAGCCTGCCCCTTGCCGAAACCGACAAGCTGCTCGACGTCATCAAGGCGCTGAAGGCGGAGGGCATCAGCGTCATCTTCATCTCGCACCGTCTCCACGAGGTCGAGCGTGTCGCCGACCGCGTCGTCGTGCTGCGGGACGGCATGCTTGCCGGCACGCTGCCGAAGAGCGCCATCAACCACGACCAGATGGTCAAGCTGATGATCGGCCGCATGCTGAAAGAGAGGGAGAAGGCCGCGGAATCGGCGCGCCCGCCCGGCACCGTCGCCCTGTCGGCCAAGGCCATTCGCACCAACGCCTATCCAGACCGGCCGGTCGATCTCGGCGTCAGGCATGGTGAAATCCTGGGGCTTGCGGGTCTTGTCGGCTCGGGACGCACCGAACTGGCGCGTGTGCTTTTCGGCATTGAGAAGAGCCTTGGCGGTGCGCTGCAGCTTGATGGAAAGGACCTGGTTCTCGGCTCGGCCGCCGACGCTGTGGCCAACGGGATCTTCCTCGTCCCGGAGGACCGCAAGCTGACCGGCATCCTGCTAGACTTGTCGATTGCCCAGAATATTTCGCTCCCCAATCTGCCGGCGCATGCCCGGCGATCGCTGGTCTCTGTCCGTGCCGAAGCCGCCACCGCCGAAAAGCAGAAAAGCAATCTCGGCATCAAGGCGCCGTCGGTGGCGACGCGCACCGGTACGCTGTCTGGCGGCAACCAGCAAAAGGTGGTGTTGGCCAAATGGCTTGCCATGAACCCCAAGGTGATGATCCTCGATGAACCGACACGCGGCATCGACATCGGCGCCAAGGCCGAAATCTACGGACTGATGCGGGCGCTGGCCGACGCCGGCGTCGGCGTGCTGATGATCTCCAGCGACATGGAGGAGGTGATCGGGGTTTCCGACCGCATCGCCGTCATGCATGAGGGCCAGATCTCAGGCATTCTCGACAAGGAACAGTTCAGCCAGGAAAACGTGCTGCTGCTGGCGGTTGGCAAACAGCCGAAATAATTCGCTGGCATTGGGGAGAAGACGATGAGCAAGAAAGATCTCGGCCTGCTGATCCTGATCCTTGTGGTGGGAGCGGTGGTGGCGATCATCAATCCGCGCTTCCTGCTGCCGATCAACCTCGCCAACACATCGAACCTGATCGGGCTGTTCGGCATCCTGGCGATCGGCCAGGCCTTCGTCATCATCACCGGCGGCATCGAATTGTCCGTAGGCTCGGTGGTTGCGTTGCTCGGCGTCCTGTTCATCGATTTCATCGCCACGCGCGGCATGGCATGGCCGGTCGCGCTGCCGCTGATCCTCATCCTCGGCGGCATGATCGGGCTGGCGCATGGCTGGCTGATCACCCGGCTCAAATTGCAGCCTTTCGTGGTGACGCTGTGCGGCCTGCTGATCTACCGCGGCGTGGCGCGGTTCTATACTGCCGACGGCACCGCGGGCTTCGCCTTCGGGCAGAATTTTCCGGAGCTCGAGTTCCTGACCGCGGGGCGATCCTGGGGCGTGCCGAACAGCTTCATCGCACTGATCGTCATCGCCATCGTGATGTGGGTGGTGCTGCACCGTTCGGTGTTCGGGCGCTATCTCTACGCCATCGGCAAGAACGAGGAGGCGGCGAAATATTCGGGCATCCGCACCGGCCGCGTCGTAATGGCGGCCTATGTCATCTGCGGTGTGCTGACGGCGTTGTCGGCGATCTATTTCGCCATGTACACGCGCTCGATCTCGCCGGCGAGCCACGGCCAGTTCTACGAGCTCTATGCCATTGCGGCAGCGGTGCTCGGCGGCTTCTCCCTGCGCGGCGGCGAAGGTTCGCTGATCGGCGTCATCCTCGGAACGGTCCTGCTGCAGGAGCTGCAGAACCTCGTCAACCTGCTCGGCATCCCCTCCTCGCTCAATTTCGCGGTGATGGGCGGGGTGATCCTGATCGGCGTGCTGGTCGACCAGCAATGGGGTGTGTTCCGCGAGCGGCGGCTGATGCTGGAAGCCACCCGCAAGGGCGCGGCCGGCGCGGCTGCGGAGTAGCGCTTCACGAACCTTTGAGTCGGCGGGACAGAGGGGGCGCGAAGGATCGCTACAGATTGGTTTCTGCCCCGCTGCACGGTCGGTCCGAAAAAGCCATGGCCTTGCGAAGCACATCGGCGAAGCGCTCGCCGGCTGCCTCGCGTGG
This sequence comes from Mesorhizobium tianshanense, assembly GCF_007830515.1. Lineage (GTDB taxonomy): Bacteria > Pseudomonadota > Alphaproteobacteria > Rhizobiales > Rhizobiaceae > Mesorhizobium > Mesorhizobium tianshanense. The sequence continues at coordinate 11,200 of NZ_VLKT01000042.1, read as the reverse complement.
GCCGCTATTGTCGATCGAGGTGACGCCTGGCCCGGACAACGCCACATTGGCGCTGCGCGCCAGCCGCGCCAGCACTTCGCCGCGCGACTCGCGGCCGCGCATGGCCAGCCGCTCGGCCAGGATTTCCGGCGAGGCGGTGATCTCGACGACCGCGAGATTGGCGTAACGCTCGCGTAAAACCGGGATGATCGCGCGGGAGACATTGGCGATGGCGACGCGGCCATTGGCGACCGACCGGTCGACTTCGGTGGGGATGCCGTAGCGCAAGCCATGCGCCTCCCAGGCTATGGCGAAGGCGCCGTCCGCTTCGGCCTCGACAAAGGCGGCATCGGCCAGCGTGTCGTGATCCTCGCTCGCCGTGTCGCTCGGTCGGGTGATGACCCGGCGCACGAACTCCAGCTGGCTTTCGTCGGCAAACAGGGTGCGGGCATAGCCGATCACGGTGTCCTTGCCGGCGCCGCTCGGCCCGACGACGGCGACGAACACGCCGTCGCGGATCGGAAACGCCGCGGCCGACAATTCACACTCGATCGAAGCCGACACCATCATGCGACCCGGCGTCCCTGCCGCCAGACCGTGCGGACCACCGGGACATGGTCGTCAAGACGCACGCGAACCAGATCGGCGCGCCGGCCCTGCTCGATGACGCCGCGATCCGTGAGGCCGACCGCTTCGGCAGGGTTCTTCGAGACCATGGCCACCGCCTGAGGCAGGGAAATGCCGTCGACCACGTCGCCGAGGAAAAAGGCCGACTGGATCAGGCTGAAGGGAATGTAATCGGACGACAATATGTCGAGCAGGCCGTCGCCGGCGAGCGTGCGGGCCGAGACGTTTCCAGAATGCGAAGCGCCGCGCATGACGTTTGGCGCGCCCATCAGCACGCCGAGCCCTGCCTCCTTGGAGGCCCTGGCGGCCTCTTGTGTGGTCGGGAATTCCGCGACGCGGACGCCCTGTTCGATCGCCTCGTCGACATGGCCCGTCGTCGCGTCGTCATGGCTGGCCAGCACGATGCCGCGCTGATGGCAGGCAGCAGCGATGAAGGTGCGGTTCGGCCCCGAATTCCTCGCCGACTCCGTCATCCGCTTCTCGCAAAATTTCTGGAAATCGGGATCCGACAGCTTCAGCTTGCGCTGGTAGTAGTAGGCATAGGTTTCGAGATCGACGAACTGGCGCTGTCCCGGCGCATGGTCCATCAGCGACGCCAGCTTAATCCTTTCGTCGCCGTCGAAATGGGCGAAGGCGGCGAGGCAATCCGGCGCCGAAACCTCGCAGCGCAAATGGATGAAATGGTCGGCCCGCAGCCGGTCCTGCTGGACGCTGTCCTCGATCGCGTCGGCCAGCTTGCGCATGTCGGCCGACCCCATGTCCGCATCGTCATCCATGCCGACGCGCAAGGCATCGAGCACGGTGGTGATGCCGGCGGTCGCCACCTGCGCGTCGTGAGCGAGCACCGCGGCGATAGGGTTCCAGCGCACCTTCGGCCGCGGCGCGTAGTGGCCTTCGAGGTGGTCGGTATGGAGCTCGACCAGTCCGGGAATGATGAAATCGCCGCCCATGTCCTCACCGGTCCGGCCGGCGCCGGCATCGATCCCGGCGATCAGGCCGTCGCGCAGCACGATTGACCCTTCGATGATCTCGTCGGCAAGCACGATGCGGGCATTGTTGAGAACGGTCTCGGTGGTCATTTCAGGCAGTCCTTGGAGCATTTTGGAGCCAGTCGGAATCAATTGGCGTCGCACAAATGCGGTTAAAACAAAAAAACACTTCAGGCAGTTTTTCTGGCCGGGCGACGCCCGAGCGCATGGTGGGAAAGCACCATGAACGGGGCGCCAGGTTCGGTTTCGACAAACAGCGTCAGCGCGTCCACCGGCACCGGCCGTTGCAGGACCTCCGCAAACAGGCTGTCGATTGCTAGGCGAAGACGAGGGCTTTCCTGTGGCGAGGCCCGGCCGGACAGCGTCATATGGAACCGGAAGGTCTCGAAGACATAGGGATAGCCCCATTGGCAGAGATTGCGGAATTCAGCCGGCTTCAGCGAATCGGGGCTGCGCCGCTCGATTTCCGCCTCGCTCAGCGGCGCGCGGAAGCGGTCGAAGCCGCGCACGACGTCGTCGGCGAAGCGGTTGAGTGCCGGCAGCGGCGCTTGCGGCACCAGCGCGAAGAAGCCGTCGATCTGGCTGACGACAAGACGCGGGATCGTCACCACCGGTGTCGCCTCGGCAAAATCGTCCAGCGCCGCGCGAAGCGAGGCTTCCGTCTCGTTCGAAGCCAGCCGGAAGGGTGCCTTCAGCGTCGCATGAAAGCCGTAGCGGCGCGCCGAAGCGGTGTGGAAGGCGACCTCCGCCGCCGACAGTTCGCCCACGGCCTCGACCGGCCTTGTGGCGGCGCTAAACGGGTCCCGGCCAAGCCAATTGGCGGCAATCCGCGCCAGCGGTTCGTCCTGCCGGGGGGTGAAATAGATCGCGTAGCGCATCGAAGTTCCTCGTCAACTCCGCTGCCATAGGCGATTTGCATGACGAAATGACGAAGCTGATGGTCGCTCCTGATAACAAAGTTGTTCGGGCGGGTCATTAGCCGACGATTTTTTCGCCTTGGGCCAGTTCGCCGACCCGGAACAGCCGCGCGATCAGCTCTTCATCAGCCATTCGTGCTCGGGCGCGTTGTGGAATTTCCACGTCCGCTTCGGCCCGGCCATGACATTGAGATAGTAGAGGTCATAGCCATGGCAGGCGGCGCAAGGATGATAGCCCTTGGGCACCAGCACGACATCGCCGTCCTCGATCGCCATCGCCTCGTCCAGCGCGCGGGCGCCATTCCTGTCGGCATCGGTGTAGACGCGCTGGAAGGCAAAGCCCTGCGGCGGATTGAGGCGGTGGTAGTAGGTCTCCTCGAGATAGGATTCAGCCGGCAGATTGTCCTGGTCATGCTTGTGCGGCGGATAGCTCGATGTGTGGCCGCCAGGCGTGATGACCTCGACCACCAGCAATGAGTCTGCCGGCTTGCCCTCCGGCAGGATGTTGGTGACATAGCGCGTGTTGGTGCCCTTACCGCGAACTTCCTGGCCGAGATCGTCCGGCCGAATGACGCGGACCGGCAGGCCGCCGCCAAGTCCAGGCGCCGAGCAGACGGCGAGTTCGAGATCGGTGTCGGCGATCACCGACCAGTCAGAGCCTTGCGGCACATAGACAGACCACGGCTTGCCTTCGAAGGGCGACATGCGTTCGCCGAGCAGGCCGAGATCCTTGCCGCCGGCCTTCGCCTTGCCCTTGCCTGTGACGAACACCAGGCAGACTTCACGGTTCGCGGTTTGCCCGGAGGCTGTTTCGCCTGGCCGCAATCGATGCAGATCGAAACCGACATAGGTCCAGCCGGCGTTTTGCGGCGTCACATGGGCGACGCGGCCATGGCCCTTATCGGCTTTGACGAGCAGTTTCGACATCTGGGTCATTCCTTTGGTTCGGTGTCGGCCGAAGCCTCCGGCTCGGCTTCAGCCGATGCCTTGCCCTCGTCGGCCGGCTTGTAGAGATAGAAGAACTGCCAGACGGCATAGCCGGCGAAGCCGAGCGCGATCGTGCCCCAGAACGGCGCGCCGGTGGCAAACTCGACCACGGCCCAGCCCAGGCAGACCGCGACGATGGCAACGCGCCGCCACAGAGGCCGGAAGAACGGATGCTCGGAATCCTTCATCGAATCGGCCCGTCGTCGCATCGCTCAAGCATTGGGGAAGCCCTGTGTCTCAACCGTATAGCCGGCAGCCGTCATCACCCGCATCAACTCCTTGTAGCCGACTTGCGCCATCTTGAGCGGCGGATTCTTCTTCGGATCCTGCTCGGCCTCGACGACGAACCAGCCTTCATAGCCATAGTTCGCCAGCCTTTCCACAATGGCGCCAAAATCCAACGAGCCATCTCCCGGCACCGTGAAGGCGCCGAGCGCCACGGCATCGAGGAAGGATTGTTTCTGGCGGTCGAGTTTCTCGATCACCGCCATGCGCACGTCCTTCACATGCACATGGTTGATGCGCTTGTGATGATTGTCGATGGCGCGCAGCACGTCGCCGCCGGCAAAAGCCATGTGGCCGGCGTCGAGCAGCAAGGGAATGCCCTCGCCGGAATGGCGCATGAAGGCGTCGAGCTCCGGCTCGGTCTCGACCACCGCCGCCATGTGATGGTGGTAGGACAGCGGCATGCCCTGCTCGGCGCACCATTCGCCGAACTGCGTGAGGCGCCTTGCATAGGCTTTCATCTCGTCGTCCGAAAGCCTAGGCTTGGTGGCGAGGGGCTTCGAGCGATCGCCCTGGATGGAGCGGCCGACCTCGCCATAGACGATGCAAGGCGCGTTCACCGCCTTGAACAGATCGATCATCGGCTGGATGCGATCCTTGTTGTCAGCCATGTCCTCGTCGACCAGCGTACCGGAAAACCAGCCGCCGCAAAGCGTCACGTCGGCCTGTTTCAGGATCGGCAGCATGATCTCCGGATCGCTGGGAAAACGGCGGCCCATTTCCATGCCGGTGAAGCCCGCCGAGCGCGATTGCGCCAAGCATTCCTCCAGCGACACGTCATCGCTGAGTTCCGCAAGATCGTCGTTCCACCATGCAATAGGGGACATGCCCAGTTTGGCTCTCAAGTCGTCACTCCAATTTCAGTTCGTGTCCACCCCTCCACCTTGTGGGGAGGGTCGCTACTAAGCAGCGGGGTGCGGCGCCGACCCCACCCGGGACCTTCGGTCCGACCTCCTCACAAGGGGAGGGTGGGGCCTGGCAGCGCCGACATCAATCTCCAATCTTTTGCATCTGCCGCTTTTCATCATAGGCTTTGCGCGCTGCGTTGACCTGCGGCCGCACCGAGACTTCGGGCACGGCGACATCCCACCAGCTTCCACCGGCTTCGGTCGAAACCAGCGGATCGGTGTCGATGACCAGCACGGTCGTCCGTGCATTCTTCTTCGCTTGCGCCAGCGCCGTTTCCAGCCCGGCGATCGACGAAACTTTCTCGGCGATGGCGCCGAGGCTCGCGGCATGCGCGGCGAAGTCGATATCGGGCATAACCTCGTGGTGTGCGTCCTTCAGCAGATTGTTGAAATTGGCGCCGCCGGTCGCCATCTGCAGCCGGTTGATGCAGCCATAGCCGCTGTTGTCGAGCAGCACGATCGTCAGCTTGAGGCCGAGCATGACCGATGTCGCGATCTCGGAATTGAGCATCAGATAGGAGCCGTCGCCGATCATGACGACGACTTCCTCGTCGGGCTTGGCCATCTTGACGCCAAGTCCGCCGGCGATCTCGTAGCCCATGGTCGAAAAACCGTATTCGGCGTGGTAGGAGCCGGGTGCGCCCGCCTGCCACAGCTTGTGCAACTCGCCGGGCAGCCCGCCGGCGGCATGAAGCAGAATGACGCCGGAACCCATGGCGCGCTGCACGGCGCCGATCACCTGCGCATCCGATGGATAGGCGGCATTGGTCGAGGCCGTCACCTTGCCGGCCTCGGCCTGCCAGTCCTTCTTGCCTCTGGCTGCATTGTCGGTCCAGGCGGTCGGCGCTTTCCAGCCTTCCAGTGCCGCACCGAGCTCGGCGAGTCCTTCCGCCGCATCAGCGACCAGCGGCAGCGCCTGGTGCTTTCCCGCGTCGAAAGGCTGGACGTTCAGCCCGATGATGGTCTTGCCGGAATTCTTGAACAGCGCCCAGGAGCCGGTGGTGAAATCCTGCAGCCTGGTGCCGACGGCAAGCACGACGTCGGCTTCTTCAGCCAGCCGGTTGGCCGCCGAAGTGCCGGTGACGCCGACCGCCGCCATGTTGAGCGGATGATCGTCCGGCAGTGAGGATTTGCCGCCCTGCGTCTCGCAGACCGGAATGCCGGCGCCTTGCACCAGCTTCGCCAGTTCGCCGGAGGCTTGCGAATAGAGCATGCCGCCGCCGGCAATCACCAACGGCTTCCTCGCCCCCTTCAGCGCCGCCACGGCGGCCGCCAATTCCTTACGGTCCGGACGCGGCCGGCGCTGATGCCAGACCCGTTCGGCAAAGAAGCTCTCGGGATAGTCATAGGCCTCGGCCTGCACGTCCTGGCAGAGCGCCAGCGTCACTGGTCCGCATTCGGCCGGATCGGTCAGCACCTGCATGGCGCGGTTCAGCGCCGGGATGATCTGCTCCGGCCGGGTGATGCGGTCGAAATAGCGCGACACCGGGCGAAAGCAGTCGTTGACCGTCGCGGTGCCGTCGGAAAAATCCTCGGCCTGCTGCAAAACGGGATCGGGGATGCGGTTGGCGAAGACGTCGCCGGGGAGAAACAGGGCAGGCAACCTGTTTACATGCGCAAGTGCTGCCGCCGTCACCATATTGAGCGCGCCCGGGCCGATCGAACTGGTCGCCGCCATGAAGCGGCGGCGGAAATTGGCCTTGGCATAGGCGATCGCCGCATGCGCCATCGCCTGCTCGTTATGGGCGCGGAAGGTCGGCAATTCGTCGCGCACCTGATAGAGCGCCTCGCCGATGCCGGCGACGTTGCCATGGCCGAAGATCGCCCAGACGCCGCCGAAGATCGGCACTTTCCTGCCGTCGATCTCGGTCATCTGCCGGGCGAGAAAGCGGGTCAGCGCCTGTGCCATCGTCAGGCGGATTGTCTTGGTCATGGTGTTTTCCTCCGCAGTCCTTATGCCGCGCCTTCTTATGCTGCTTTGCGGCCACGCGCGGCAAGCCATGCCTCGGTCAGCTTCTCGAAGCGAGACGCCATGTCGGCCACCGCCTCCTCGTCCGACATCTTGCCCGCAAGCCATTGTTCGGCCGCGTTGATGAAGATGGTGCGGCCGACGGCGAAGCCCTTGACGATGGGCGCCTTGGCGGTGGCGGCAAAGGCTGCTTCCAATTCGTCCTGCGGCGCTTCCAGGCCGAGCAGCACAATGCCGCGGCACCATGGATCGTTCTTCAGAATCACCGCCTCGATCTTTGCCCAAGCGCCGGCTGAAGCCTGCGGTTCGAGCTTCCACCAGTCGGGCTTGATTCCCAGCGCATAGAGTTCCTCCAGCGCCCGTGGGATCGTCGTATCGTCGAGCTCGCCGTGCTTGCCGGCGATGATCTCGATGAGAAGTTCTCTGCCCACTTTCCGCGCGGCCTCGAACAGGCCCTTGAGCTTCTGCTGCTGCTCGGTCTTCAGCGCCTCCGGATCGTCGGGGTGATAGAAGCACAGGCATTTGATGCAATGGTCGACCGGCCACTCGATCAATTGCGAGCCGATGTCCTGCGAAAACTCAAACCGAAGCGGCCGCGAGCCCGGCAGTTCGACAGGCCGGCCAAGCCATGCGAAGGAATGGCGGGCAAATTCGAACATGGCTTCACGGCCGTATTTCTCGTCGAGCAGCATGCCGTAGCCGGCGCGGCCGGCGGCGACCCGTGCCGCCGCCTTGACCGTCAGCACCTTAAAATCATGGATGCGCGACGGGTCGGCGCCGGCTTTCGCGGCGACATCGTCAAGCTGGATACGGTGGTCGCAGGCGAGCGCCATGAGTGAAGGAATGTCGCGCCGGCGCGTCGTTGCCCAATGGATGTGATTGATCGCCTCGTCCTTGCGCAAGGCCAGGTGCTGGCTGCCGTTCTTCAGGAAGAACTGCAATTCCTCGAAGGTCGGGTATTCCGGCGCACAGAGCAGCCGCGACACGGCGAAGGCGCCGCAGGCATTGGCCCAGGTCGCCGCCGTCTCGAGGCTTTCGCCGCCGAGCCAGCCGCGCAGGAAGCCCGACATGAAGGCGTCGCCAGCGCCGAGCACATTGTAGACCTCGATCGGAAATCCCTTGCCGACGATGCCGTCCTCGAGATCGTCGCTGATCGGCCCGTCATAGACGATGCAGCCCATGGCGCCGCGCTTCAAGACGATGGTGGCCGCCGACAGCGAGCGGATCGTCTTGAGCGCGCTCGGGCAATCGTCAGTGCCGGAGGCGATCATGATCTCTTCCTCGGTGCCGACGATCAGGTCGCAGTCCGGCAGCACCGATTTCAGCTGCGCTGAGACCCGGTCGGATTTCACATAGCGCTCAAACCCTTCGGCATGGCCGGCAAGGCCCCAGAGGTTGGGGCGATAGTCGATGTCGAACACCACCTTGCCGCCCTTCGCCTTGATGGCGCGGATCGCCTTGCGCTGCGCGGCATCGCTGTTGGGACGCGAAAAATGCGTGCCGGTGACGACGATGGCGCGTGCCGAGGCGATGAACGCCTCGTCGATATCGTCTTCCGAAAGCGCCATGTCGGCGCAATCGGTGCGATAGAAGATCATCGGCGAGACGCCTTCGTCCTCGACCGACAACAGCACCAGCGCCGTCAGCCGGTCCGGATCGGTCTTGAGGCCGGCGACGGAGACGCCCTCGCGTGTCAGCTGCTCGCGGATGAAGCGGCCCATCTGCTCGTCGCCGACGCGGGTGAGCAGCGCCGAGCGCAGGCCGAGCCTGGCCGTGCCGACCGAAATGTTGGCCGGACAGCCGCCGACCGACTTGGCAAAGGAGGTGATGTCCTCCAGGCGCGAGCCGATCTGCTGGCCATAGAGGTCGACGGAGGCGCGGCCAATGGTGATGACGTCGAGCGGCGCATGTTTCGCGTCCACAGCTTCGCCCATTCGAACCTCCCATCGGCCTTGTTGTCTTGGAGTACACGCGCGAGCGGCAGCGTGGCGCCGGGTAATATGAAATAATAATTCCAATCCATAGTCAATATGGAACACGCATTCCTTTGCTGAAAAGTGGCCCTCTATGCCTTGCGCTTGCGGCTGCTGTCGCTCCGCTTTTCGCCAACCGCGACGGTCAGCGCCATGGCCAGCGCCATCGTCGCCGACAGCGAGCGGAAGCCGGCGAAATCGGCCTCGGCGACCTCGAACCAGACCTTGGCGAACTGGGCGAGCGGCGAAAACGAGCTGTCGGTGATCGCCACGATCGGCACGCCCTGTTCCGAGATGACGCGCGCCTCCTCGATGGCTGCCGGCGCATAGGGCGAGAAGCTGATGGCGATGACGGCATCCCTGGGCGAGGCAAAGCCGATCATCTCGGCGTTGAGGCCGGCGGCCGATTCGATCAGCTGGTTGCGGATCTTGAGCTTGCCCAGCGCATAGGCGATGTAGGAGGCGACCGGATAGGAGCGGCGCTTGGCCAGCACATAGATGGTCTCCGCCTTTGCCAGCAAGGCGATCGCATCTTCGAAATGGTCTTCGTTCAACCTGCCTGAAATATCGTTGAGCGAGGTGCTGGCCGCGGCGACGAAGCCGTCGAAGATCGCCCGGTGACCGGCGCCTTCCTCGGCCTTGGCGCGCAATGCCGCCAGTCTTTCGTCATAGGACGAATTTCGCTCGCGCAGGCGCTCGCGAAACACCAGCTGCAGGCTGGTAAAGCCGTCGAAGCCGAGCTGCTGGGCGAAGCGGATCAGGGTCGAAGGCTGAACGCCGGCGGAGGCGGCGATGCTTGCGGCGGTGCCGAAGGCAATATCGTCGGGATTGTCGAGCGCATAGGCGGCGATCTGCGCGATACGCTTGGGCAGGCTCTGCCGTCGCTCCAGGATCGTCGCACGCAGCGTCTCGAAATCGCGGGGCACCCGTTCGTCCATCGTCGCTCCGCCTAGGCCCATCAGTAGATGCTGTGTGCCCCATCATAACGAGCCTGTGCAAGAAGGCCATAAAAAATGAGGCATGCGTTCCATTTCTGGATAAAATGGACTAATTCATCCACACAAATCTTCCTGACAGCGGAGACAAGGGAAATGGTCGGAGTCGGTCTTATCGGCACGGGCTTCATGGGCAAGTGTCACGCCATCGCCTGGAATGCGGTCGGCACCGTCTTCCCCGACGTGGCCAAGCCAAGGCTGGTCCATCTCGGCGAGGTCAATGAGGACCTTGCCAAACGCCGTGCCACCGAATTCGGCTTTGCCAAGGCTTCCGGCGACTGGCGCGCGGTTGTCGATGATCCGGACGTCGATATCGTCTCGCTGACCACGCCGAACCAGTTCCACCCGGAAATGGCCATCGCCATCCTTGAAGCCGGCAAGCATCTGTGGTGCGAAAAGCCGATGGCGCCGAATTTCGCCGAGGCGCAAGCCATGGCGGCGGCCGCCCAGAAGTCCGGCAAGGTGGCCGCTCTCGGCTACAACTACGTCCAGAATCCGGCGATCCGCCATATCGGCGCGCTGCTCGACGAGAAGGTCATCGGCGAGGTCAACCATCTGCGCATCGAGATGGACGAGGATTTCATGGCCGATCCGGAAGCGCTGTTCTTCTGGAAGCACGAGACGGCGTCCGGTTACGGCGCACTCGACGATTTCGCCGTGCATCCGCTGTCGCTGGTCGCGGTGCTGTTCGGCCGCGTCGCCCGCGTCATGTGCGACATGGCAAAACCCTATGCCGACCGCCGCGTCGCGTCGGGTGGGCGCCGCGCGGTCGAGACCTACGACATCGCCAGCGTGCTGATGCATCTAGAAAACGGCATTGCCGGCACCTTGCTGGTCAACCGCTCGGCCTGGGGCCGCAAGGGCCGGATCGCCATCCAGATTTTCGGCTCGAAGGGCTCGATCCTGTACGACCAGGAGCGGATGAACGAGTTCCAGCTTTACCTGACATCCGACCGCCCGACCGAGCAGGGCTACCGCACCATCCTGGTAGCGCCGCACCACAAGCCCTACGATGCCTTCCTGCCGGCGCCCGGCCACGGCCTCGGCTTCAACGATCTCAAGATCATCGAATGCCGCGAGCTTTTGACGCGGCTGGCCGGCAAGCCGGCACGGATCATCGATTTCGACGAGGGCCTCGAGATCGAGCGCACCGTGCATGCCATGGCGCGTTCGTTCGAGGAACGGCGCTGGATGGATGTGCGGTAGCGCCGGCGTTGGCTTCCCCTCCCACAAGGGGACTGTTGCGAAATTCGGTGGTTGTGATTCTGTGAGACGGCAGCTCGGAGGGAATCACGATGGCGGTGAAGCGGACGGGTCAGTTGAGCTTGGCAGAGGCTTTTCTGGGCGACAAGCTGTCGGGCGGCTCTTCGCCGCTCGACCGGTTGTCGGGTCTGGTGAAGTGGTATCGTTTCGAGAAGCTGCTCACCCCGCTGCGCGATGGCGGACCCGGGCGGGCGGCGTGGCCGCCGCTGGTGCTGTTCAAGGCGCTTTTGCTGCAATCGCTCTATGGTCTGTCGGATCGCGAACTGGAGGAGGCGCTTGGCGACCGGCTGTCGTTCCGGCGCTTCGCC
>NZ_VLKT01000041.1 GCF_007830515.1 Mesorhizobium tianshanense | reverse complement strand
GAAATGATTCGGATCGGCCTTAGCAACCAAATCCTAGGTCATTTCAACGGCTTGAACCACATCCGCCAACCCGCCGTGAATTTTTCAGGCTAGCTCGCTTGTGCCAACGCCACAGCGTCGGGTCCTGCCGGAAAACGGAGTTGGCCTGATACATCGTTCGCGGCATGCCACACCGCCTCGGCCACGTCGGTTTCCTTCGTCACCATGGCTGGGCTGGAGAATTCGGCGAAGATCGGTCCCGCAAACGACGCATATGCCTCGGGAATCAACTCGTCGATGCGCAGTTGCGTATTCTGCGAAAAGCGCGTGGTCGGGGCGTAACCGGGCTCAACCAGCTTGACCCGTATGTCGAACGCCCGCAGCTCGTGGGCCAGCGATCCTGTGAATCCCTCGATGGCCATCTTGCTGGCGGTGTAAACCGCTGCCAACGGCATGGGGGCAAGCGTTGCGCTTGAAGTCACGTTGACCACCACGCCCGATCTGCGGGAACGAAACTGGGGTATTACGGCCTGGCTCATCGCCATCACGCCAAATGTGTTGGTCTCGAACACTTTGCGCACATGGGTCATTGGCGTGGCTTCGAAAGCGCCGACGACACCGATGCCGGCATTGTTGACGAGCACGTCGATTGGGCCGCTCGCGTCGAGCGCCGCTGATATGCTCTCCGCATTGGTGACATCGAGCGGCAGCACGCGGATGCGATCCGACCGAGGGCACGATTCCTTCGCGCGGAGTTCGCATGGTGGCCAGCACATTCCATCCCTGGGAATGGAAATGGCGCGCAGTCTCGAGTCCGTAGCCGGACGAGCAGCCCGTAATGAGGACGGTTTTCATGTCGAGGTCCTTTCTTGGAGGTTGACGCGAGAGAAATAACCTCAGGACTATCATCGATCAGAAGTCCATATTTCATGAGAGATAGTCCGGAAATGACCGATCCTCTCTGTCAAGTTATCGAACTCCTCCGGCCACGCGCCGTCTTCTCGAAAGGGATCAGCGGCGCAGGGCGTTGGGGTGTGCGCTATTCCGAGTTCGGCCAGCCGGGCTTCTGTGCGGTAATCGAGGGCCGATGTCGCCTTGCCGTCGATGGAGAAGACCCCATCAGCCTTGAGGAAGGCGACTTCGTGCTTCTGCCGGCGACGCCCGCCTTCACGATGTCCAGCTTCGAATGGGCGATGCCCAGACACATCAATCCGAAGGTGACGCCCGTGCCCGCTGGGGAGGTCCGTCACGGCCGGCTCGGCGGCCCTCCTGACGTGCGCCTGCTCGGCGGCTATTTCATTTTCGAGTCTCCCGATGCGGCTTTGTTGGTATCGCTCCTCCCGGCGATGGTTCACGTGCGCGGAATCCAGCGGCTTTCGCTGCTGGTACGCCTCGTCGGCGAGGAGGCCAGCGAGCAGAGCGTCGGCCGCGATCTTGTGCTTGCGCGTCTGGTCGAGGTCCTGCTGATCGAAGCGCTGCGGGCAACTCAGGGGAAAGACGCACCGCCCGGACTCCTGCGCGGGCTGGCCGACGCGCGCGTCGCCGAAGCGTTACGGCGATTGCACAGCGATCCTGAACGGCCGTGGACAGTGGCTGAACTTGCACGCGAGGCGGGAATGTCCCGATCGGCCTTCTTCGACCGCTTCACGCGCATGGTGGGGCTCCGGCCGATGGAGTACCTCCTCGGCTGGCGCATGGCTGTTGCGAAGGACCTTCTGCTGAGCAGGGGCATCGCGCTCGACGAAGTTGCGAGGCGTGTCGGCTATGGTTCGGCAAGCACGTTCAGCAGCGCTTTCAGCCGCCATGTGGGGCAACCGCCCGGCCGTTACGCGCGTCGTGATCGGCGTGACGAAGGACCGGGCGCTCCCGCGTTCGCCCGCGCGCACCAGTGAGGCAACGGACGCGGTCGGTGCGATGATCCATGGGTCCGTTGACATGATGCTCTCCTCGCCACGGAGTGATGATCACGCTCGACGATAAAACAGCGCCCGCCCGGTCGCACCTGGTATCGCCGGAAAGGCCCTATCGGATATGAGAAGCAGGTCGGACCTCTATGCGAGAGCGGCCCTGTTCCTCGACAGAACCGCCGCACGTCGGGATGCGCAACGGCTTGTCAGATCCGCTTTAGCTCGAGCGCATGGCGATGCCTACGCAGCGGATAAACGCGAGATGTGCGTTCGCGCTCCCCGGTTAGCCGCTTCCTTGTCAAGGACGGTGATGTTCGATGTTTGTTCTATAGCAGGCTGTCGGTTGTGATGGTCAGTTCAAAATGATTGATTTGTGCAGCACACCCGCTACCTTTTACGGACTCGCATGTAGGGCCGCTTACGAGGGGTAACCATGGTTCACACTGCACGCCTCCGCCACGATTCTCTGGCCGCCCCCTCAAGCAGAAACGTCCCTGCAAAATGGCTCGCCGCCGCGGCCTTCGCGGCGATCGGCTTGCTCGCGGCCCTGGCCGCACAGGCGCAGGAAGCGCCTCCCGCGCCCGTCGTCACGGTAGCCAAGCCGCTGGTGCGCGATATCGTCGAGGACGATGAGTTCGTCGGCCGTTTCGAAGCCGTCGACCAGGTTTCGCTGCGCTCCCGCGTCGGCGGCTATCTCGACCAGGTCCATTTCCAGGACGGTACGCTGGTCAAGCAGGGCGACCTCCTGTTTACCATCGACCAGCGGCCGTTCAAGGCGGCGCTGAACCAGGCGCAGGCGCAAGTTGACTCGGCCAAGACCCTGGTCGAATTCAGCAAGATGCAGTTCGAGCGCGCCGAGACCCTGTCGCGCGAAGGCAACATACCGGTTTCGACACTGGACGACCGCCGCCGCGAATATCTCGCCGCCCAAGCGCAACTGGAGGGAGCGGAGGCGGCACTTGAAAACGCAAGTCTCGATCTCGAATTCACCGAGATCAAGGCGCCGTTTCCCGGCCGGGTCGACCGCCGGCTCGTCTCGCCGGGCAATCTGGTGCAGGCCGACCAGACCGTGCTGACCACCATCGTCTCGATCGACCCGATCGACTTCTATTTCGACATCGATGAGCGGTCTTACTTCGCTTATGCGCGCGACGCCCGCGAGCGCGGCGGCGTCATGCAGGAGGGCGCCGGCGGCGTCGATGTTGTCGTCCGTGTCGCCGACCGTAATGAAGCGACGTTCAAGGGCAAGCTCGACTTCGCCGAGAACCGTCTGGACGAAGCTACCGGCACGATGCGGGTCAGGGCGCGCTTCGACAACAAGGACGGCGTGCTGCAGCCGGGCATGTTCGGCCGCATCAACGTGCCCGGCTCGCTGCCGCATCCGGGCGTGCTTCTGCCTGACGAGGCGATCGGCGCCGACCAGAACCGCCGCATCGTCTTCGTTGTCGACGAGGCAGGCCTGATCTCGGCCAAGCCGGTCCGCACCGGTCCGCGCATCGACGGCTATCGCGTTATCCGCGAGGGCCTCACCGGCGAAGAGACCGTGGTAATCAACGGGCTGGTGCGAGTGCGGCCGGGCATCACCGTCAAGCCCGAGATGACCACGTTGCCGCCCAAGGTTGAAGCCGAAGGGCAGACGCAATGAACTTCGCCCATTTCTTCGTCAACCGCCCGATCTTCGCGGCGGTGCTGTCGATCGTGCTCGTGCTCGTCGGCGGCATCGCCTATACGCAGCTTCCGGTCGCGCAATATCCCGAAATCGCGCCACCGACCATCGTGGTGCGCGCCTCCTATCCGGGCGCCGACGCTGAGACGGTCGCCGCGACCGTGGCGACGCCGATCGAACAGGAAATCAACGGCGTCGAGCACATGCTCTACATGTCGTCCTATTCCTCCGGCGAAGGCTCGATGTCGCTCACCATCACCTTTCGCCCCGGCACCGATCTCGACGCGGCGCAGGTGCTAGTCCAGAACCGCGTCTCGATCGCCGAAGCGCGCCTGCCGGAAGAGGTGCGCCGGCTCGGCATCACCACGGCGAAAAGTTCGCCCGACCTGATGATGGTCATCCATATGCTGTCGCCCGACGACACATATGATCAGCTCTACGTCTCGAATTATGCGCGTTCGCGCGTGCGCGACGTCCTGCTGAGACTGGACGGCGTCGGCGACGTGCAGATCTTCGGCGAGCGCGAATATTCGCTGCGCGTCTGGCTCGACCCGGAAAAGCTGTCCGCCTACGGCATGACCGCAGGCGACGTAGTCCAGGCGCTGCGCGACCAGAACGTCCAGGTGTCGGGCGGCTCGATCGGCGCGCCGCCGATTGGCGACGGCTCGGCCTTCCAGTATACGGTCACCACGCAAGGGCGCTTCGAAGACGCGCGCGACTTCCGCTACGTCATAGTCAAGTCGACCGAGGACGGCCGCTTGATCTCCCTGCAGGACGTGGCGCGCATAGAGCTCGGCGCCAGGGACTACGTCACCAATTCCTATCTCAACAACAAGGCGGCGGTGGCGCTCGGCATCTTCCAGCGGCCGGGCACCAATGCCTTGGCCTCGGCGGAAGAAATCCAGGAGACTATCGCGGAGCTTTCGGAGGATTTCCCGAAGGGGCTGGCCTACGAGATCATCTACAATCCGACCGAGTTCATCGCTGAATCTATCAGCGAGGTCTATGTCACCATCGCCGAGGCGATCCTGCTGGTGGTGATCGTCATCGTCGTGTTCCTGCAGTCGTGGCGCATGGCGATCGTGCCAATCGTGGCGATACCGGTCTCGCTGATCGGCACGCTTGCCGTGCTGCTCGCCTTCGGCTTCTCACTCAACATGCTCACTCTGTTCGGGCTGGTGCTGGCGGTCGGCATCGTTGTCGACGACGCCATCGTGGTTGTGGAAAATATCGAGCGCAACATCCGGCTGGGCCTCGCCCCGCGCGCCGCCGCGCACAAGACCATGGATGAAGTGGGAAACGCGGTCCTCGCGATCTCGCTGGTGCTTATCTCCGTCTTCGTTCCGGCGGCTTTCATTCCCGGGATTTCCGGCCAGTTCTACCTGCAGTTCGCCATCACCATCGCGGTCTCCACCGCGATCTCCGCATTCAACTCGCTGACGCTTTCGCCGGCTCTCGCTGGCGTGCTTTTCAAGCCGCACATCGAGGAACATTCGAACTTCTTCCTGGCAAGGTTCGGCCGCGCTCTGGCAAAGGGGTTCAACAACGGGTTCGACAAGATGGCGGACGGCTATGCGTGGCTGGTGCACAGACTGGTCGGCACGACTCTGGCGCTTGCCGCCATGCTGCTCGTCTTCGCAGGCCTGCTCTACGCGACCTATCACATGCTGCAGACGGTGCCGCGCGGCTTCATCCCGAACATGGACCAGGGTTATGCGATCGTCGTCGTGCAATTGCCGGAGGGCTCTTCGCTCGCCCGAACGGACGCAGTCATCCAGAAGGCGTCGGATATCATCCGCGAGACGCCGGGTGTCGCCAACGCCGTCGCCTTCGCAGGATTCAACGGCGCGACATTCACCAACGCCAGCAATTCGGGCGTGATCTTCGCGCCATTCAAGAGCTTCGAGGAACGGCTCGAGAGCGGCGATACTTCCGACAAGATCATCGGCACGCTGTTTGGCGGTCTGCAAAGCATCCAGGAGGCCTTCATCATCGCGCTGCCGCCCCCGCCAGTGCGGGGCATCGGCAACTCCGGCGGCTTCAAGATGATGCTCCAGGAGCGCAACAGCGCCGACATGCGGCCGGTTCTGGCGCTGGCCAACGAAATCGCCGGCAAGGCCAACCAGACGCCCGGGTTGATGGGCGTCTTCACAACCTTCTCGGCCTCCAGCCCGCAATTCTTCCTGGCGATCGACCGCGACAAGGCGCGCATGCTGAACGTGCCGATCCCCAACATCTTCGAGACGCTGTCGATCAATCTAGGCACCGCCTATGTCAACGATTTCAACGCCTTCGGTCGCGTCTACCAGGTGCGGGCGCAAGCCGACCAGGCTTTCCGCATCGATCGCGACGACATATTGAAGCTGAAGGTGCGCTCGGCGGCCGGCGACCTGGTGCCGCTCGGCACACTGGTCGACATCCGCGACGTCACCGGTCCCTCGCTCGTGCAACGCTACAACATGTATGTCTCCGTGCCGCTTCAGGGCAATGCAGCGCCGGGTGTCGCCACCGGCACGGCGCTCGACCTGATGGAGGGGATCGCAGCCGAATCGCTGCCGCAGGGCACTTCCTTCGAATGGACTGAACTCGCCTTCCAGGAGCGGCAGACCGGCAACACGGCGGTCTTCATCTTCGGCCTGTCGGTCCTGTTCGTCTTTCTGGCGCTCGCCGCGCTGTACGAAAGCTGGATTACGCCCTTCGCCATCGTGCTTATCGTCCCGCTCAGCGTGCTGGGCGCCCTCTTGGGCGTCGCCTTCCGCGGTCTCGACAACAACATCCTCGTGCAGATCGGGCTGATCGTGCTCATCGGCCTGGCGGCGAAGAACGCGATCCTGATCGTCGAGTTCGCGCGCCAAGGTGAGGAGCGCGGCCTTGACGCCGTCGAGGCGGCTGTCGAGGCCTGCCGGCTGCGGCTGCGGCCGATCCTGATGACGGCATTCGCCTTCATCCTGGGCGTGGTGCCGCTGGTGATCGCCAGCGGGCCTGGCGCGGAAATGCGCCAATCGCTCGGCACGGCCGTGTTCTCCGGCATGCTGGGCGTGACGTTGTTCGGCCTGTTTCTGACGCCGGTCTTCTACGTTGCTCTGCGCACGACATTCCGGCGCAGGCGGCCTGAAGCCGGCCCTAACCTGGCTTCCGAGAGCGGCGCAGCCGAGTAGACGCCGAGCCGATGAGGCGCCGGGTTCAGGCTGAAGGCCGGACCGGCGGGTTCCTGGATCTCGCGGAGGGATGGACCGGCGGTCCATCCCTCGAGCGGATCGAGATGTTCCGGCGCGCCGTATCGCTTCGCATCGTTCACGCCCAGGCCGTCTGGATCGCGCAGAAAAGCGCATCGAGCCGATCGCCGCTGGGGGTCGTCGGCCAGATCGCGCGGAAGCGCTGCGGGCAACTCAGGGGAAACACGCACCGCCCGGGCTGCTGCGCGGGCTGGCCGACGCGCATGTCGCCGAAGCGTTACGGCAATTGCACAGCGACCGCTTCACGCGCACCGTGGGGCTCCGACCGATGGAGCACCTCCTCGGCTGGCGCATGGCTGTTGCGAAGAATGCTGAGCAGGGGCGCCGCGCTCGACGAAGTTGTGCGGCGGGTAGGCTATGGTTCGGCAAGCACATTCAGCAGCGCTTCAGCCGCCATGTCGGGCAGCTGCCCGGCCGTTATGCGCGTCGTGATCGGCGTGACGAAGGCCGCTCCTGCGTTCGCCCGCGCACCAGCGACGCGACGGACGAAGTTGGTGTGATGATCCATGAGTCTGATCGCGCGGGTGGGCTCGTTGACATGATGCTCTCCTCGCCATGGAGCGATGATCACGTTCGACGATAAAATAGCGCCCGCCCGGTCGGGATTAGTTGAAGAAGATAATCGAAGTCGCCGATGTTCCCAGTAAGGACCGTAAACCCTAGCTTCTGCGCCTGCAGGAACAAAACACAATCCTGAAGGGCACGAAGCCGGGCATCTTTCCGGTAACCCTGAAGGCGACATAGGATGCCTGACAATAGAGCACCTTTTCCAAGCACGTCGGGATCTGGTGCGAACACACGATGCGGGTGCATCTCGCCAACGGTCGTGCCAATCTGCCTGATTGCCGTCTTTGTGCCGGGATGTTTGGGGTCTAGCACGCCGACGGTATGCATAAGTTCTTGGATGGCAATCGTCGAATGATTGCTGAGCCTGAGATCGAGCAGATCGGCCACGACATCTGGGGCGCGTCCCTGCAAACCGTCGATATAGACACAGGTATCAAGCATAAGCTCCTGTCCCGCCTCGGCGGTATCGCCGAGGAAAGGCAGTTCGTCATCCTTGCGACGCGACAGCGTCTTTTGCGGATCGAACCGTGCCCAGCGGACAGACCCGGCGAAATCGAAATCCGTCATTCAGAACCCAAGCTTAAGGGACGGATCGACGGTTCGCCTCGTCTTTCTGAATGTTTTTGCGAAATTATCGTCGAGCGCGACACTGGCAAGGGCGAATTCGATCAAGTCGGTATCAGTCTTAATCCCAGTCTGCTTCTTTGCTTTATCAATCAGCACCGGGCTGATGCGGCCGCCGATCCTCGTGCTCTTTTCGCCCAGGAGACCAGAAAGTTCTGCCGCCCTCATGACAGCTTCGAAACGGGTTGCGCTGATCGGGACAGAGGTACCAGTCTTCTTTACCCGACCGACCTTCGAAAGCGGCTCACCCACCTTCGAAGCCATGTCAGCCATACCTGCGCTAGCTGTGGGTTTCTTCGTCGCTGCCTTAGCCATGAAGCAGACTCCAATGTCGGACATTTCGCGATTTCGTCTAACATAACAGAGACACAGGGATTTTCAAGAACCCGAATGCTCCATCCTTGCGGCGGTGTGGGGCTCATGCTCGTTGTGCTTGGCGCGGGCGGTGTCGTGGACATTCCGGCCGCCGAAACAGTCGGACGGGTTGACCGGAGAGACACTGCAGCGCCTCATAATACACGTACACGGCTGCCGGTACTGGAGTGAGAGCCATGGGCCAGACGCATGATTTCGACATCCTGTCACCGAGCTTCCATGCAAACCCCTTCCCCACGGCTGACCGCATGCGAGCCGAAGGCGCGGTTATCCGCATGAAGCTGCCGATTGTCGGCCACACATGGCTCGCGGTCACACATGACGCCTGCGCAATGCTGTTGAAAGACCATGACAACTTCGCGCGCGATCCCGCCAACGCAGGGAGCAGGACGCAGGCGCGGATACTGCGTGTCCTGCCGAGGACGATCAGCGTTCTGGCGCTGAACATGCTCGGCCACGACGACCCAGAGCACCGCCGCCTGCGCAGCCTGGTCGATCAGGCGTTCCAGCGCCGGACGATCGAGGCCATGAAGCCGATGATCACCGAAATTGCCGATCGGCTTCTCGACAAGCTGGAGGGAAGAACCGAGGTCGATCTCATGGCCGAACTTTGCCGCGATCTGCCGCTTTCGGTCATCTGCGCGATGCTCGGCCTGCCGGAGCAGGATCACAATCGATTCAAGAACTGGCTGGGAGGGCTGCAGGACACGGCCAATATCGGAGCGGTCATCCGCGCCGTTCCCGGCGTGATCCGGGTTGTCCGGTATCTTCGCCGCGTCTCGCAAGCGGGAGGCGGTGCGCTGCCTGCCGGATTGATCACCGCGCTCCGCGATGCCGAAACCGACGGGCAGAAACTCAGCCAGGACGAGCTGGTCTCGATGATTTTCCTGCTCTTCGGCGCCGGGCAGGAAACCACGACCCATCTGATTTCCGGCGGACTGCTCGCACTACTATCGCATGAGGACCAACGCGCCAGGCTGCAGAGCGAACCCAAGCTGATGCCCACCTGCATCGAGGAGTGTCTGCGCTACGTATCACCGGTTCAAATGACCAAGCCGCGCTTTGCGACCCGCGACATGGTCTGGCAGGAACGGCAATTTCGCCGCGGCGACATGTTCGCGGCATTCCTCACGGCGGCAAACAGCGACCCGGCCAAGTTTGAAGATCCGCACCGTTTCGACATTACGCGCCACCCGAACCCACATCTCCTTCGGCACGGGCGCACATTCTGCCTTGGCTTCCAACTCGCCCGGGCGGAGGCCGCGGTCGCTTTCGAACGCCTTTTCACGCGCTTTCCAAACATGCGTCTGGACGACAAGGCGCGGAAAATCGAGTGGCGCAAGCGCCCAGGCATCCGCGCTCTCGCAGGGTTGCCCGTGCGACTTGTGGCATGAGGTCTGTGCTCGACTGCAACCCCACATCCTGGCACAGAGCTTTAGCGGCGACCGGAGACCGTCTAAGCCAGCCACGCCAATCGCGTTCACGCGACCTGTGTCGAACCTTGACATTCCGGGCATGGCGCGGGAGCGCCAAGCGTTGTCCAGTCGCAAATTCGAAAGGTTCAGTCGACTGCCCCGACCAGAACATCGGGATGTCCACGTATCGCGACCCAGCGCCCGGTATCCGTGGACGATTGCCTTTTCAGAAACCTATATCCAGTTTCCGACCAAAGCTTCACGTCGTTGTTAAGGTTGTCGAGCACGTAGTCGCCCTTGTCGGTCTTGACCGTCAGCACTGCGTGTCCCTCGCCGTCCTTCTTTTTGACGACGGTGATCAGCAGGTTTGAAAGCGATATGCCCTGCAGCTCGAGCATCTGGCGCTTAAGCAGGACGTAGTCCTCGCAGTCGCCCCGTGCGTTGTCAGGATAGGACCAGAATTCCATCGCTCCATGAACGGCAAGATCGCTCGCGGGCTTGATCGATCTGTTCACGAGCCTGGTGACGGACGCGAGCTTATCTTCCAGTCCTGCACTCATAACGGCTGGAGGAACCTTGCCTGATCGTATCCTGCATTCCGCGGCATGCCTTCGGCAGAATTCAATGTAGCCGACAGGGGCGGAGGTCCGCTGCCCGATGGCCATGGCACCAAGCACTCCGTCAGCCGAAGCTTTCTGCATCGGCGTGACGGACAACATCAAGCCTGTCAGCAGGCCAGCACACAACCACGCCCGCGGTATCCCAAATCCCATTCGCCCCGCCCAAGGTAACGACCAGAAACATTCTTTAATCTCGCGTTACCATCTTTTCATGAGCACATCAACGCAGCCGACGCACAATTTAAGGCTACGGTGGCGAGCCGACACTCTACGGCTGTCATCACCCGAATGAAGGCCCCAATCCAACAACCGGCTGCTTTAGAAGCCCCGATCACCCCCGGATCGGTGATCCAGGGAACGTTCCCGTGCAGACGCAGTTATCGAAATGTCAGCGTCAGTGGGTCGAAACACAAGGAACGCGGTTGAAATGACCATTCTTTTGGGAAAACCGGGAAGCTGTTGGACGGCAGCCGCCACCGCTACGAACTATCCCCCGCTCGAGGGCTCGATCCATGCGGAGGCCGTTGTTGTGGGTGCTGGCATTGTCGGGCTCACCACCGCGCTTCGCCTTTGCGAGGCCGGTCGGTCGGTGATCGTCATCGAAGGCCTGCGAACAGGCGGCCAGGTAACCGGCCGCTCGACGGCCAAGATCACGACGCAGCACGCGCTGATCTATCGTCATCTTATCGACACCCTTGGCCGGGACCTGGCCCAGGCCTACGCCGATGCGAATTGCGCCGGCGCCATGCAGATCCGCGAATGGGTTCGCAACTATGCCATCCCCTGCGATCTCGAGGACAAGGACGCCTATACCTACACCTGCCATACAAGCCGGCGCGCAAAGATCGTGGCCGAGGCAGAGGCTGCGCGTCAGCTCGGGCTGAAAGCCGATGTTCTCGATCGTGCGCCGCTCCCTTTCGAAACGGCCGCCGCTCTGCGATTTTCCGACCAGGCGCAGTTCAATCCGGCGATGTATCTGGTTGGCCTGGCTCAAGCGGTTACGGGCCGTGGCGGACGGATTTTCGAGAACAGCCGTGCCGTCTCGATCGGCGAGGCGAGCCGCTGGCGCGTCGTCACCGGCAGCGGCACCGTTCACGCCGAGCATTTGGTCGTCGCCACCAATATGACAGTGAAGAGCCCCGTCGGCATGGCGAACCGGACCCAGCCGCGCTGCCATACCGCCATGGCGTTTCGGATCGAGGACCCTCTTGCCATCGAGGGCATGTTCATCGGCATCGACGATCCGACGCATTCCATTCGCACAGGCCGCGACACTGAGGGTCCGCTGCTGGTCACGCTCGGTCCCAAATTCGACACCGGCCAAGACGGCGACGTGGCAAAGCGGTTCGTCGAGCTGGAAAACTGGGCAAGAAAGAACCTTCCGATCGGCGACATTGCGTGGCGCTGGTGTAACGAGGACTACGATACGGCGGACCGGGTTCCGTATGCCGGCGAACCCGATCCCGACAAAGCTCCCGGCTTCCACATCGCCACCGGGTTCAACGCCTGGGGCATCACCAACGGAACGGCCGCGGGCACGATGGTCGCGGATTTGATCCGTGCTCGGCCAAGCCCATGGCAAAAGCTCTACGATCCGGCGCGCTCTTATCCCAAGGACTTCCACAAGAATGGCCGCAGCCAATCGATCGTCTCAAGCGTCGACGAGATTGCTCCCGGCGCGGGCGGCGTGATCGTCAGGGGTGACGAAAAGATCGCGGCCAGGAGAGACGCTGAAGGCGAACTCCACTGCGTTTCGGCGACATGCACCCACAAAGGCTGCACCGTGACCTGGAACAACGCCGACAACACCTGGGATTGTCCATGCCATGGATCGATCTTCGCCGCCGACGGTTCGGTCATCCACGGTCCGGCTCGGACGCCGCTTGCGCCGGCGACACTATAGAGGCTCGGCGACTGACAAGGCCCGGCGCCACGAAACGACGGTGGCAGGCTGTTGTTCCCGTTGCCAGGCCTAAGAGGCGGTCTCTCGCGGCGGCAGGCCGTCAATCCGATGAAGGCTTACACGCACGCCCGCCTTCAAGATCTGGCTACGGCAACGAAAAGCGATTGCCCTTGCCTGTCGATGCGCAACAATAGGGGCTTGTTGCGCTGGCGTGATTTCGCCCATTCCTCTTGGACATCAGATGGCTGTGTAACATTCCGGTTGTTGGCCGAAACGATTACGTCGCCGGGCCGAAAGCCGTTTGTGGCGGCGAGGCTGTTGGGAGCCACATCTTGCACGAACACGCCTGTAGTGCCCGGCTGTAGTCGCAATTGCTGACGCGCTTCATCGGGAATCGGGCTCAGCGACAATCCAAGGCGTGCGTCCGCTGCTTGCGGGTTTGGAACGGCGCCGGTCTGTACCTCCTCGTCGTCGCGCTGACCGACGGTCAGGGCTATTTCCTGTTGGCTGCCCCGGCGGTTCCTTGTGAGCGTCGTCTTTGTCCCCGGCTTTTGGCTCGCAGCCGCGAGCGTCAGATCATGGACGCTCTGGATGTCCTTGCCGTTAAAGCGCGTAATCACGTCTCCTGCCTGGATGCCTGCCTTGTCGGCCGGACCGCCAGGTTCGACAGACGCGACCAGCGCTCCCTTGCTGCCGGATACGCCAAGCGCTTCGGCGATCGGCGGGGTTATCTCCTGGAGACGCACGCCGATGAAGCCCCGCTCGATCCTGCCGGTGCGGATCAACTGGTCGACGACGTTCCGAGCAGTGCGGGATGGTATGGCAAAGCCAATCCCTATGCTGCCGCCTGAGGGAGATACGATGGCCGTATTGACCCCGATCACTTCGCCGCGCGCATTGAACAGGGGACCGCCGGAATTGCCCCGATTGATTGAGGCATCCGTCTGGAGAAAGTCGTCATAGGGGCCGGCCTGAATGTCGCGCGAACGGGCTGAAAGCACGCCGACGGTGACGCTCCCACCGAGGCCGAACGGACTGCCGATCGCGATCGTCCATGCGCCTGGTTGCACTGCGTCGGAGTCGCCCCAGGCAGTCGTGGTCATGTTGGGCCGCGGATCGACCTTAAGCACGGCGATGTCGGTTCCCGGATCGCGGCCAACCAGTCGGGCGGGCAGCGTTTCCTTGTCCGAAAAAACAACGTGGATCTCGGTGGCGTCGGCAACAACATGGTTGTTGGTGACGATATAGCCCTGTGGGTTGATGACGAAGCCGGAGCCAAGAGCCTCGCGCACCTGTGGTTGCGCCGGTCCGGGGTTTCCAAAAGGGCTGAAAAAATCGTCCAACGTCGTCTGGCCCTGGATGATTTGTCGGGTGGTTATTGCGACCACGGCCGGTATTTTCTGGCGCACGATCGCCGTGAAATCATTCGGGATCTCCTGGGCTGCGACCGGAGCAAGACCGCCCGCCGGGAAGATCAGAATTGCGGCAATCAGGCCGGCGCAGAGCTTTTTGTTCAAACCCAGAAACATGGTCCGCGACTCCTTCAATGATCAGTGATCACCATACGACCGTTTCACAACCCTCTCATTCCCGTTAGCGAGCTCGAGGGCGTCGATCCCGTCCGGTTTGCGGCTTTCGATCGGGGCACCTCCTGCTGCTTCTATGCCAGCAAGGTTGGCCCCAAAAACCTCGTCAATGCCGGACCTGCTCGGCGATTACGACGCCGTCTGCCCGACGCCCACTTTCGAGAGCACGACTTGTCGCCATACTGCGCGGGCGTCAATGCGCTAGCGCCGCCCTTAGCCAAGCGAGGAATCTGTTCCCGTTGATTGTCCGGCGAACCCTGGCGGCAGCCCATCGCGCTTGCATCGTCGCACCGACATGGCAATGGCAGACGATGTCGTGCAACTGCCAGTCACTCACCTCGAAGAAGCGCTTCGCCTCCCCGTAGGTGTCGTCTTTCAAGCCCTCGGCGCGTAGCACCGGGTCCTCATAGGCAACGGTGATCGGCGACCCCGCGCCACGCGCCACGGCACGGGCTTCGGGAGCGAGATATTCGGTGCCTGTCAGCGCTCCGAGGCAGCGCTGTGGATTTTGTTCGAGAAGCTCTGCCCAACGCTCGATCCGCTGCCTTCGAGTCATGGTCGGGTATGTCGCCGAGAGCTTGACCTCCGCGATTGTCTGCAGTTGGTCGAGTGTCTGGTGTTTCATGGTCGGCTCCTTTCAATAAGTCAATGCGCCCACGCCCTGGGAAAAAATTATCGCGCCGTGACGCGCCGACAAGGCCGGGACGGGCAATATGAAGAACTCGCCCGCCTGCGGCCGGCACCGGCTGGCGAGCCATCGAACAGGCCAGGTGACCCTTCCCTGCGCGAGCGAGAAACGCCGTCAGGCCGTCTGGTTGTGAGCACCGCCGGGTTGCGAGATAGCGCTCAGGGCTTCGCCGGCGGTAACGTCGTCGCCCGTCATGGCAACGTCACCGAGCGACAGGATCCCGACCAGGCGCTTGTCGCGATCGACGACCGGCAGACGGCGAACCTGGATATTGCCCATGTTGCGCGAAACCTCATCGACATCCTGATCGGAGAAACAGTATTTGACTTCCGCCGACATCACGTCACGCACCTTGGCGTCCGGCCCATTCCGGCTGCGCCTCGATCGGGCGGGACGACGACCCGTTCTTCAGCCGCGCGCCACATCGCGCGCAGCTTTTCGGGCAACGTGGCCTGGATCTTCGCGACCTGACCGCGCGAGACATGCCGCGACAGCGTCGCAAAGACCAAACAGATCGCATCATGAGCGTCGATGGGCCGCGTGTCGGACAAGCGGTCCGCGACTTCGGCGACAAATTCGTCCCGATCCGAGTCGCCTGGCTGCTTTGCCGGCTGGAATTGATCGTAGTAGGCGCCCCGCACCAGAAGCGGCAATTCGGCACCGAGATGCATGGCAAGTCCCAGAGGCAGCCGATCACGCAGCATCTGCAGCACGACCGAGAGCACCTTCCAGGAGAGCTGCCGATCAGGGCCGAGCTCATCCATCAGCTCATCGAGCCAGGTATGGGTTGTCTGAAGCGTCTTGTCGAAGACATCGAGGCCTGCCGCGTTCGTCGCTCTCCGCTCCGGTTCAGGTTTTCCGGAAACGGACGACACGCACATGGTTTCCGCTCGCGGTTTCAAATTCCGCGATTATCGCCTCGCAATCGTCATTGGCCCTGCATTGGCAAAGCGGCTGCTGTTTCACGTCATCCAAGGCCGAGGTCACCATTAACGCACGCGTTGTCCCGCTGCAGCCCGCCGCTTGCCAAAGTGACGGGCCTTTCAGCGGCAACGGTCACTGAATGATTTTGACGATCTTGCGCGTGCCTGGATCAACGACAACGGTCCGGTTGTCGACCACCACGTAGCGGTATTCGGTGTCTGGGACTTCATGAAGCTCGACCGTGTCGGGCAGCGTTGAGCCGATATTGAGCTCCACCCCGGGGATCTTCACCGATGCGAGCGGCTGCTTTTCCACATATTCCCTGATGACGGTCTCCTGTTCAGGCGCGATGATCACGTCCTGAGCGGCAGCGGCGCCGACACCTGCCAGCAGCATAAATCCGGCGGCTGCAGTTGAAAAATGCATTCTCATGATTGCCTCCTTTCACGATAGATTCACCTCTTACGCTACGCTGCCTCACGCCATGCGCAGCGGGGTCGCATATTCGGTAAACGCCATCGGCTGTGGCTTGTTCCAAGCGAAAACTGCTCACGTGCCGGTTCGTTCATTGGGCTGGAACAAAGTTTTCGATCGAAACCACGAGCCGGCCGCGGGTCACGGCCAACCCATGCGCCACACGGGGCGCCACACGGTCATTCCATGGGACGGGAAGGCAGCATGTCTGCCTCGAAGGTGTCGGGCAGGCACGGCGCGGGGTCGCAAATCTTGCGTGTCGATGCGGTCGTGACGACATCAAGTTCCGACACCAGGACCATGTTTGCGTGCCGCCGTGGCCATAGCGGTTCGCCGAACAGAAGGAAGATACCGCCAACCGTCAGTGCCAGCAGCAGGAGCGCCGCAAGATTGGCGAACATCTCTCCATACCGCATGAAAACCTCCCCCCGGCAACGCCTTACGCGCGAAAGAGATAGGCGACCCATGGCCGCCGATGAAGCGACTGAAACTCGAATGGCCAACGCGGTCCCGGTCTCTTGGTTCCCCAGGGCCTGTTGGCTTCGGCTAGTGGAACAGGAACGCCCTGTTGCGAGTTCATATTCATCGCCGGGCGCATGGACGTGCCCTTGTAAATGGCGTGTGTGTGCAAACAGGGAGAACCACCATGAGCCTCGGCACCATTCTCATCATCATTCTGATCATAGCGTTGCTTGGCGGGTTTAGCGGCCTGGGTGGCGGGCCGTTCTATGGCACCGGCTACTATGGCGGCGGCGGCCTAGGTCTTGTGTTGCTCATCGTCATTGTCCTGGTCCTTCTCGGGCGCATCTAGCGCCGCCCGCACAGTTGCCGCTCCGTTACCGCGTCGAGCAATATCGCGGCATCGGCGGGGCAGAAGGCGGCGCACGCAATGAGCCGACGGGAACCGAAATCGCTCAGACGCATTCTATGTCCGCACAATTCCACCAGAATGGCGCAGGCAATACGTGGACTTCGTTCAACAAGCCGATATAGGCCTCGGAGATCCGGGTGTTCCCTCGGCCGATCTGCTGCAGTCGCTGCCTGTTGCCATCTACACCGTCGACAAGCAGGGCCGCATCACCTACTTCAACGAAGCCGCGGCTGAGATGTGGGGCCGTCGTCCCGTCATCGGCCAGGATCAGTGGTGCGGCTCGTGGAAGCTTCGCCAGCTCGACGGCCGGCCAATGGCGCATGGCGAATGCCCGATGGCCGTGGCGCTGCGCGAAGGACGTGATGTCTCGTGGGACCAGGCTATCGCGGAGCGGCCGGATGGCGAACTCGTTCCGTTCAGGGCTCACCCACGCCTGCTCCGCGACGGTGCGGGCAATGTTATCGGCGCCATCAACACACTGCTCGACCTGCGCACGCAGACGCTGGGCGACGAAGCCCGCATGCGTCTTGCCGCCATTGTCGAGTCGTCGATGGACGCCATCGTCTCGAAGGACATGAACGGCATCATCACCAGTTGGAACGATGCGGCAGAACGCTTGTTCGGCTACACGCCCGCCGAGGCGATCGGCCGCCCGGTGACGATCCTCATTCCGCCCGACCGTCTGGACGAGGAAGCCTCGATCATCAGTCGCATCCGCATAGGCGAACGCGTCCCCTCCTATGAGACGATGCGCCTGCGCAAGGACGGCACCCTCGTTCCGGTTTCGCTCACCATCTCCCCGATCCGCGACGCCATCGGGCGGGCCGTCGGCGCCTCCAAGATCGCGCGCGACATCAGTTCCCACAAGGAGAGCGAACGGCGCATTCGGCTACTCATGCGCGAGGTCAACCATCGCGTGAAGAACCAATATTCGGTGATCATTTCGATGATCCGCGAGACCAGCAAGCTGACGAGCACGCCCGAGGCATTCCTCGACCAGGTTCGGGAGCGCATCACGGCGCTTTCGGAATCCCATGATCTCCTGGTCAATGCCGACTGGCGCGGCGCGACGGTCGGCGATCTGGCCCAGGCACAGCTCAAGGCGTTCGCGGCACAACCCCTCGTGTCGATGGCCGGGCCGATGGTGCTGCTGCAGCCAAACGCCGTGCAATATCTCGGCATCGCGTTCCACGAGCTCGCCACCAATTCGGCAAAGTATGGAGCGCTGTGCTGCGGTGGCGGACGCGTCGAAATCGATTGGGACGTGGTTCCTGCCGGTGACGGCGCTGATATCTTTCGACTGGTCTGGCGTGAGTTGGGGGGGCCGATCCTGGACGCTGTCAGGAGGCGCGGATTCGGATCCGTCGTCCTCGAGAGAGTGGCGCCGCAGGCACTCAGCGGCAGCGGGCGGCTGGAGTTCCACGAGCAAGGCGTCACCTGGACGCTCGAGGCGCCGCTGTACTTCGTCCAGGCATCAATGACGGATATCGCGGTCGACTGAAGGAATTTCGTCGCAGCAGTGAAGCTGAGCCCTTTCCCGAGCGAGGCTGCCGCTGGGCCAGATCTACTGCGTTTGGCCCAGTTGGTGAAGAAAGGGCGAAACGGCTCTTTCCTCCAGAACATCGAGATTGCCGCCCCCAGGCAGAGCATAGCAATTGCCTGAGAGCCGAGCGATGTTGCCTGATTCAAAAATGATGAGGCTGTCGAATTCCATGGGCGCCCCGCAGAACTGGGCTGCATGCAGCACAAGGCACTCGATGTCTTCAAGCGCGACGTTGTCCGCGAGGTTTCGCAGCCGAACGGCCTCCGCCACCGCAGTGACATTGATTATGCCCTGGGAGCGGGCGGCGGCCCGAACCTGCAGGTCAACGTCGTGACATAAAGGAGCCGAATAACCGTGTCTCATGGAAAACCTCTCATATGCAGGAGCGGTTTGTCCCTCATAACCAGCATGCGCCAAATCGGCCCGAATGGCAAGCGGAATCTGAAAAATTATTGTATAAAATCAAAAAGTTAGCATATGCCGTAGACTGCACAGTCGACGCCTTGCGATAATTGTGAGTGTTCCACGTCGACGGCGTATGAACCGCCCTTGACGTCCGGTGAGCGTTTTCCTAATTCTAACTAGAATTAGCAAAATACTAACTTTGAGCGGCTGGAGGCAGATATGGCCGAACTGGAAAGACCCGAACGTCTGCAGATCATGCTGACTGCTGAGGAATTGGCTGCATTGGAAAACTGGCGCTTCGAAAAGCGCATGCCAAGCCGATCGGCGGCCGTGAGAGAGTTGCTGCGACGCGGCCTCGATGCGGATGGATTTTTGACGGCAGCACAAGGCGCCAAGTCACAGGAGTTTGGAATTCTGCCCACTTCAGAGATGGTCAATGGAAGCGACTAAAGCGTGTCGCGTCTGAAGGGATTGATGCGACGCGGCGTCAAGTTCTTGTTTTATGCATGTCGTCCAAAACCGCTGCGCACTCTGGGCGACATGCACTACACTAAGTCTCGCCAGATGTGGGAGTTTTAAGCAGCCTGGAAAAGTCGGGCGATCAACAAACCATCAAAAGCCGGCAATTCACTTCGGCTCAGGTCGGCAGTTTGCCGGGCAAGCGGACCTGTCTCAAGTCCAGGACGACAGGATGGTCTCCATTTCGACTGTTTCGACCTGCTGGGCGAACCGTTGATGGTAGACCGTCAGGAGCGCGTCATGCGTCGTGTCCGAGGAACTGCACAGCGCGTCGGTGACCAGAACGACGCGATAGCCGAGATCGATAGCCCCCAAAACGGTGGCCAACACGCAGACATCGGTTTCCCCACCGGTAACAACCAGCGTGTCGACGTGGTGCTTGGACAGGAATGCCTGGAGCCTGCCCTCCAGCCACGGTGAATAGATGTGTTTGTCGATGACGGCTGCCGGCGGACAATGTCGTGCCAGGGAGGGCAAGAGGTCAACCATTTCGGGGTCGAGATTTTCCATCGTCATCGACGCCCAGCGCTCGTAGTATCGCTTCCACGCACCAACCCCTTGCCCAGGTTCTCGTGCGGGCAGGAACCGGGTAAAGACGGTTTGCCGGGCCCGCCTTTCGACAAGGCTTTCGATCAGAGGCAGGACGCGCTCAATCCACGGCGTCGCCCAAGGCGATGGCGATGCGAACAAGCGTTGCATATCGACGCACAGGTGCACGCATGTGTCGCCCAAGGGCCCATACGCCAGTCCCGGCGTCGACATCAGGATATCGACAATTGCGGGGTCATTTCATCGCCCACGCGGAATTGGCGCCATAGAATAAAGGAGGGTCCCTTGTGCATGAATTCAACCTGCTCGAACGCCCTGCCCCAACAAACGCGAAGCGCCATATCTCGTTCCCCCAGTTGGCTGGAACTCATGATAGTCATCGCGCGTTGCCGACAGCCAACTGGCCGCAACTCACCATTGCTCCTTCTCGAGCGCGTCGCCGGGCTGAAGGAATGGCGCCGTCGTGTAAACTTTTTCGCCGGACATGCGTTGTTCATTCTCCAGGCCAAGGAGACAACTATGCAGGTGACCATCAGCGGCTACTGAGGGGGAAATCCTGCGCCATAGCCCGCAACGCTTGTCACCTTTGCGAAACGGCATATTTGGTCGTGTGACCTCTCGCATGGGACGGTATGGCCGCGACGCCAGATAGGACATGGTCGACAGATGTATTTTATTGCCTTGGCGACGGACTATGACGGCACGCTGGCGCAAGATGGGATCGTAGCTGAAAAGACGCTTGCAGCCCTCGAACGGCTGAAGAAAACCGGCCGCAAGCTCATCCTCGTCACCGGGCGAGAACTGCCCGACCTCAAGCGCGCTTTTCCCGAGCTAGGCGTGTTCGACAAGGTCGTCGCCGAAAACGGGGCATTGATCTACACGCCTGCCAGCGAGGAAGAACGTGCGATTTCATCGGCACCGGCAGCCAAGTTCGTCGCCAAGCTGAAGAAACACGGCGTCAAGCCGCTTTCCGTTGGACGATCGATCGTGGCGACCTGGGAACCACACGAGACAACAGTTCTAGAGGTCATCAAGAAATTGGGGCTGGAACTGGAAATCATCTTCAACAAGGGCGCGGTGATGGTCCTGCCGAGCGGTATCAACAAGGCAACCGGGCTGGCTGCTGCACTTGAGGATCTGCGGCTGTCGCCACACAATGTGGTCGGCGTTGGCGATGCCGAAAACGATCATGCCTTCCTGCAGGCCTGCGGCTACAGCGTCGCCGTCGACAACGCCCTTGCGGCGGTCAAAAATACCGCAGACCTTGTAACGCGCGGCGCGCGTGGAAAAGGCGTCGAGCAATTGATCGAAAAACTGGTAAAGCACGACAGGAAACTTGTGCGAAAACGCCGTGACGGCATCCTTCTCGGCTCGGTCAGCGGCGACGAAGTCTACCTGGCGCCGACCGACACGGTTCTGATCGCCGGGAGCTCCGGCATCGGCAAATCCACCTTGGCCACCGCGTTGACGGAACGCTTCGTCGAGGCCGGATTTCAGTTCTGCATTTTCGACCCCGAAGGCGACTATGATGGCCTCGAAGGTGCGGTCCGGATAGGTGATGGCTCGAGCCCGCCGACAAAGGCACAAGTGCTCGACCTGATCGGCAAGCCGGACACGAACGTGGTCGTGAATGGGCTGGCGTTGCAGGTCAATGAGCGACCAGACTTCTTTGCTGACCTGCTCCCCGGCCTTGGCAATCTCCGCTTCCATACAGCGAGGCCACATTGGCTGGTCATCGACGAGGCACATCATCTTCTGCCCAAGAGGCGCGACGACACGCGCGCCGTCCTGTCGTTGGAATTGCCGGGCACTGTCCTGATCACCGTTCATCCGGAAGCGATCTCGACCGATGCCTTACGTCTGGTCACTGCCGTCATTGCGCTCGGTCCCAAGGCCAAGAATGTCATCAAGGCCTTTTGTCGTGAGACGGACACCAAGCCGCCAAAGGATGTTCCGTCGCCCAAAGGAGAGCGCGTGTTGTTTTGGCGGCCGCAAGCTCGCAAGAAAATTGCCATGGTCAAAGCAATTGAGCCGCGCCAGTCACTCAAGCGTCACAGCCGCAAATATGCAGAAGGTCATCTCGACGAGGCCGGCAGTTTCTATTTCAGGGGCCCCGACAAGGCGATGAACCTCCGGGCCCACAACCTGATGATTTTCGCCCAGATCGCTGAAGGCATCGACGACAGGACCTGGGAGCATCACCTGCGCGCCGGCGACTATTCCGAATGGTTTCGCCATCAGATCAGGGACAAGGTGCTGGCGCGCGAAACCGCCGCGGCGGAAAAGGACGAAATGCTCTCGGCGCGGGAAAGCCGCAAGCACGTTCTGGATGCAGTACGCCGCCGGTATACGGCTCCCGCGACGGCCCCGCAGGAGTAACGCAAAGATAGACCTGGGTGTGTGGAGTGAAATCATGAAATCGCAGATCGTCGCCGAGAGCGCCGGACAAAGGACGTTCGTGGTGGTGCTTGATCCAGGCGAGGAAGCGTTCGCGGCGCTTACGTCTTTCGCGGTCGACCAAGACATTGGCAGCGCCTCGCTGACCGCGCTCGGCGCCTTCGAAACGGCGACTGTCGGCTGGTTCGACTTTGGTGAAAAGATCTTTCGCAAAATCCCGGTCCTGGAACAGTGCGAGGTGCTCAGCGCGATCGGCGATGTTGCGATGGGAGACGACGGCAAGCCCAGCCTTCACCTCCATGCGGTGCTCGGATTGAGCGACGGTAGCACGAAGGGCGGACATCTGCTGGAAGGCGTTGTTCGGCCGACACTCGAAGTCATATTAGTGGAAGCGCCAGGCCACCTGCGGCGCAGGAAACATCCCGAACTCGGCATCGCCTTGATCGATCTTGGCGCCTGAAGCCGAATGCGGATCAGGCGCGGTTTGCTGAATTGCGATCCGGGTCCCGATTATGCTTTTTGTTGACTTGTTTGACTTGCCCCGGAGCCTTGGGTGCGGGCTCCCAGCCGAACACGCTGCGACCACCAAGCAGATGCGATTGATCGAACTCTCCAGCGACGATTTCCTTCAAACTGGGGCCTGTTACATAGCGTTCGACCTGCCGTGACTGGTCGTCCAGCCGCTTCAAGGCACCGATTTGTTCATCGTGGCCGAGCCTGGCCTTTTGGACGGCCGACTTCAGTACACCGATCGTCTCGTCATAGACCTTGAGCGGCACGGGGAATGGATGCCTGTCCTTGCCGCCATGCGCCAGCGAGAAGCGGCCGGGATCGGAAAAACGGCATGGCGCGCCGTGCAGCACCTCGGCAACCAGCGCCAATGCCCGCACCGTGCGCGCGCCAACGCCGGGCACGAGAAGAAGCTCGGAGAAATCGGCGGGGCCGCGCTCTGCGGCCGCCGCCATGTTCCCGTGAAGACGGCGCATGACGACATCGCTTTCGCGAACGTCATGGTGCGCCGGCATGACCAAATGCGGCAGCATCGGCTGCTGGTCGAGCGCCTGCTCTGAAGCCTCGGCCGTGCCGCGTTCCAGCGCGGCGAATTCCCTCAGAATGCGATCCGGCCCAAGCTGCTGCAGGAGTTCAAGTTGCCCCTTGCGCGACGCGTCGGCGCGGCGGTCGGTCAGGTTGACGATCTCGCCCTGGTTGGCGCCCTCGATGGCGGCATGCGGCTGGTCGACGAAGCTCTTCAGGCCTTCGGACAGCCAATGGTAGCGGCGCGCCACTTTGCTGTCGCCGTTCATGCCCTGCTGCACCACGACCCAGTCGCCGTCGTCGGTCACGATGAAGCCATGCAGATAGAGATCGAAGCCGTCCTGAACGGCGGCGCTATCAACCTTGGCGACGAGCCGGCTGGCCGTTGCCAGGCTGGTTCCGTCGAAGCCGACACGCTCGCCGATGACGGCAAGCTCGTGCGGGGTCTTTCTTGAATGCGCGCCGCGGCCGCCGCATACGTGAATACCGAGTTCGCCGGAGAGCGGAGCCAACCCGCGTTTCAAGGCGCCGATGACGCTGGTCGTGATGCCGGATGAATGCCAGTCCATTCCCATGACCGCGCCAAGCGACTGGAACCAGAAGGGATGCGCCAGCCGGCGCAGCAGCTCTTCGCGACCGTAATGGTGAATGATCGCCTCGCACATGACCGCGCCAAGGCGCGTCATGCGGTCGCCGAGCCATTTCGGCACCCGTCCGCCATGAAGTGGAAGATCAGCACTTCCCGATCGCTGCGCCAAAGTCTCGCTGCCCTGTTTCCGATGCATGCCTTGCGTTCGACAGATAGGTATCGAATGCGGCGTCAAGAAGCGATGATACCCGTTTCGAGTTGCGCCCATTTCAACACGAGCAGAATGATCAGCGTCAGCGCTGTCCCGGCCGCGCCCAGGGCATATTGGCCACCGCCGAACGCCAATCCGATCATCGTCATCATCCACAAGGTCGCTGCCGTGGTAACGCCGCTGACAAGACTGCCCCGGCGAAGCATGGCGCCACCGCCGATGAAGCCGACGCCTGTCAACACGCCCAGGGGAAAGCGCAAAACGTCCATACGGGCAAAGGAATCCGGATCAGTGCCGACAAACTCCAGCAGAATAGTGGCCTTCGTCATCGCATCGCGGCGGCCAGCCCGACCAGGATTGTCGTCCTGAGGCCTGCCGCGTGTCCGCGCCTCCCGGTCGAGGCCGATCAATGAACCGGCGAGCACGGTCAGAAGCAGGCGTGCCGCAATGTCCTGCCAAACCGGGATGAGAGACACCAGCAAACCCTGACCGCTGGCGTTTGGATTACGAGCTGATTGATCGCAACTCAATTCAGCCAGGGCCATCCGGGTTCCATCGGCGGCGGGTTGCCGGTTACCGATCGGCTGGATTTCCGACCGCCGGATCGCGGCGTCTTGAGTATTTTTCGACACGCGGTAGATCGTCGTGAAATTCCACCCACGGCAGCTTCATGTCCCAATAGGCATGAGCCTGCGGCGCAAAGCGTTCGGGGTGGTCGAAGAAACCGATCGTCACATAGAGTTCTTCGCGAAGCCCCTGGTCGAGATAGGCTATGGATGTCCCGCAATCGGCGCAGAAGGTGCGGAGCACGCCTGGGGTCCTTGAGAACGTTTTCGGCGTGCCGGTCAGCAATCTGAATTGGGCCGGTCGATAGCCGACCCAGACGGTCAGCGGGCTCCCTATGGCCTTGCGGCAATCGTCATCGTGATCGGAGCAAATCCAGAACGGGTCACCATGCATCTCAGCCCTTATGCAACCGCAAAAGCAGGAGCCGGTCTCGATCCTGGTCATCGGGCCACCAGTTTTGATGACCGCAAGGTCCGCAGGGTGATCGAATAGCGATGCGCAGCAACCGGGGGGATGCTGTGCTCCCATTCGTTGCGCGCCGGGCCTGTCATCAGGTAAGCCGACCTTGGCTCGATGACGATGGTCTGGCGATCCCACCTCGTGCCGTTCTTCCGGCGGAGCCGAAAGCTGCATGGCGCAAGAAGAGAGACGCCGGCCACGGCATCGAAATGCGGCTTGTCGCGATGCCAGCCGATACCCGCGCCGGGTCGGTACTCGTTGATCAAAACCTGCACGAAAGCGTCGACGGGCAATTGCGCAAATGCCGCCACCTTCTGCCTGAGCGGCATCAGAAAAGCAGGGATCGCCAGCGCCTCGACGACTTTGCGTTGGTCGAAATCATAGCGCAGGCCAAAACCAGCGACGCGCCGGTTTGCCAGGTGGCCATGGAAGTCGAAGGGCTGGAAGGGTAGACTTTCGAGCTGCCGCACCAATTCAGCCTCTTCCTGCGCCGTAATCAGCTCCGGCCGGTAGCGAAATCCTTCCGGCAGATCGTCAAGCACGCGAAAGTCGGGCGCACGAAACAGGTCGCCTTGGCCGGCAAATTCCGGCTGCCTGGTTTTGATCGATGGCATCAACCCTAATTGGTGAAGGTGGCCGGCGGCGGCAAGGCCTTGGAGGCGCGAAGCCGGCCGGATCAGCACTTCCATTTCCCGCACGAGACGGAACCGAGTGTTGGGAAATGCCGTCAACCGCCATCCAAAGCATGAATTACGGTCAAGCGACCAGAACCCTCTCCGTGTGGTTCGTCCCAAGCGGACATCGCTATGATTACGACGCCGTGCCGCCGCAGACCTAGGCTGCATTCGGCAAAGCCTCGTCAAGAGGCCGGTTCTCCAATGCGTTCATTCGAAATCGGTACAGCTACCATCAGCTGAGAGCCGGCGCCCCTGTCCAATCGAATCCGGGAGACTCGGGCCGGCCGGCCGATCCTTCATTGCGCCGGCGTCGTACCGGGCTGATCGCCGCCCGTGGTCGTCTTGGGCTGAGGATCCTTGTCGACCGCGGGATCTTGCTCGACGGTGTTGGTGTTGCTCTGTGTCGGTTCAGTGCTGTGAGGACCGTTCAGCGTGGCAGTCACCGCAACGTCCGGCGGGCGCCAGTCCTGCCGACAGGGCTACGGACCAGTCGCCATAAGTCCAATCCAAGAAGCTTCAGGCAAGAAACGGCACCAAGGTCCTTCGTGAAGAATACATCCAAGTCTCGACGGCCCCTGAAGGATTTCTAAAGACCTTGCTGCAACGATTGCCGCCGGGAGGCTCAGACATGCCACCTTCAAAATCTATGGCTGAAACGCCGGCCGCGACATTTCCGGCAGAAGATCTTGATGCTCTGCGGCGTGTGCTCGACGCTGTGCCACATCCGATATTCATCAAGGACGACCAGCACCGTTTTGTCGTGCTGAATCAAAGCATGTGCAAGCTCATGGGGCATCGACACGAGCACCTGGTCGGCAAGACCGATCACGACTTCCTGCCAAAGGAGATTGCAGACGTCTTTCGGCGGATCGACCGGCTGGTGCTGGAGACAGACGACATCAACGAAAACGAGGAGTTCATCCCCGGCAATCACGGAGAGATTCGCACCATCCTGACCCGAAAGAAACGGGCCTGCCTTGCCAACGGCACCCGCCTCGTCATCGGTTCTTTGTCCGACATCACCGAACTGAAACAGCGTGAGGCCTCGTCGCGACTTCTATTCGACAGCAATCCTATCCCGATGTGGGTGTACGAGAGGGGCAGCTTGCGGTTTCTGGCTGTCAACGATGCTGCGGTCGAGAGTTACGGCTACACTCGAGAGCAGTTCCTGGCGATGACATTGCTCGACATCAGGCCGGCTGAGGACGCCGACGCAGTCCGCAAGATGGCGGGAACGAAAAGGGACAGTTATGACACTGGCCAGACATGGCGTCACCTGAAGGTGGACGGAAGCCTTGTCGACGTCATCGTCTACTCTCAGAGGTTCCAGTACGAAGGCCGCGCGGCGGCAATGGTGGCGGTCGTCGATGTGACTGAACGTAAGCGGGCAAATGACGAACTGCGCCGCACCCGCGAATTTCTCGACACGATCATTGAAAACGTCCCCGCCATGCTTTTCGTCAAGGAAGCTCGAAATCACAGCTACATCCTGATGAACCGCGCGGGCGAGGAATTGCTCGGCATTCCCCGCGAGGAACTGATCGGCAAGACGGATTACGACCTCTTTCCAAGGGATGAGGCGGATTCGTTC
Organism: Mesorhizobium tianshanense; assembly: GCF_007830515.1. Classification (GTDB taxonomy): domain Bacteria; phylum Pseudomonadota; class Alphaproteobacteria; order Rhizobiales; family Rhizobiaceae; genus Mesorhizobium; species Mesorhizobium tianshanense. Next base: position 42,936 of record NZ_VLKT01000041.1, on the reverse strand, counting down.
TTCATTCGCGACCAGCAAGTGTTGCGCGCCGATCGTCTGCAGATCGCGGAGGAGGAGACTGTCCGCACGCGCGCCAATGGAATGCGCGACCTCATGATGAAGAGACTGGCAGTCGATAGCGACGACGGAAAAAACAAATACCTGCTCGGCGTTGCCGAAGACATAACCGAGCGCAAGCGCGCCGCGGCGCGCATTGCCCATCTGGCAAACCACGACGCGCTTACCGATCTTCCAAACCGTCCCGCCTTTGCGGAGCGTTTGAATTTCACCATCGAGCGGGCGTCATCGAACAGCGAGCGCTTCGCGGTGCTGTGTCTCGACCTGGACGGGTTCAAGGATATCAACGACGTGTTTGGTCACTCGGCCGGGGACGAACTTCTGCGCAAAATGTCGAACCGTCTTGCCGCGGCGGCGAACGGCGCATTCCTGGCCCGCATTGGCGGCGACGAATTCACCCTCATTGTCACCGACGACCCGCAGCCCGCGACCGCGGTGGCGCTTGCCGATCGTCTCCTGGAAACGGTGGCGGAAGATTTCGACATCGAGGGTCATAATCTGCGCGTCGGCCTGAGCATCGGGATTGCTTTCTTCCCAAACGACGGCACGACCGCGGCCACGCTCCTCAGCAATGCGGACGCCGCGCTTTATCGTGCAAAGGCTGCGGGTCGCGGCGTGTTTCGCGTATTCGAAGCCGATATGGACAGGCGGTTGCGTGAACGACGCGTCCTTCAGCAGGATCTCCGGTCGGCGATGCTTCGCAAGGAGCTGATGTTGTACTATCAGCCACAGGCCCTGGTCTCCGGCGAGATCATCGGCTTTGAGGCCTTGGCTCGCTGGCGACATGCAGTGCATGGCATGGTTTCACCATCCAAGTTCATCCCGCTGGCTGAAGAAAGCGGATTGATCATTCCGATCGGCGAATGGATTCTGCGTGAGGCCTGTCGGGAAGCTGCATCCTGGGCGAATCCCATCCAGATCGCGGTCAATCTTTCGCCGGTCCAGTTCCGTCACGGCAATCTTCCGGCTTTGGTGCACACAATCCTGCTCGAGACCGGCCTTAATCCTGGCCGGCTGGAGCTCGAAATTACCGAGGGCGTGCTGTTTGACGACTTTTCACGCGCGAGTTCGATCCTCAGGCGGCTGAAAACGCTTGGCGTGAAAATAGCCATGGACGATTTTGGCACCGGTTACTCGTCCCTTTCCTACCTGCAATCCTTCCCGTTCGATAAGATCAAGATCGATCAATCCTTCGTCGCCAAGCTCAAGAACACACCTCAATCCGGCGCCATCATCCGCGCCATCGTCGGATTGGGACGCGGGCTCTCCATGAATATCGTCGCGGAAGGCGTGGAAACATCGGCGCAACTTGATTTCCTGCGTGCAGAAGATTGCAATGCGGTGCAGGGCTATCTGGTCGGCCGGCCTTACCCCATCGAGCGATATGCCAGCAAGATCGGCCGGCATGAGAGTGCAGCCTCGACCCGGCGACCTGCGTTGCGCGCTACCCGTTAGAAAATCACGGGTTGTGTGCGTCAAACTCTGCAAAAAGGGGCGGCCATGGTGGTGGTCATGCGGCTTGGCGCAGAGCGAGCTTCTTGTGCGGGCGCTTAGTCTTACTGCGTCATAGCGAGCCGCACTTCAATTGAATGAGCTCAATTGACGTTTAAGGACAAAGAAGCGTCAAAGGAACTAATCCTGGCGCCGCCACGTTGCATTTCCAGTGCAACGCTTGTGACCGTGAGGATGTTGTCTTTTGGCGCCGAGAGCAAATTGGAAGGGCTTCCTGAAGATTGGCGAGCTTGGCTGTCCGGTGGCGCTCTATACCGCAGCTTCGACCTCCGAGCGGATCGCCTTCCACACGATAAACCGCGCCACGGGACATAGGGTGCATCGCGCATTCGTCGACAGCGATACCGGCAAACCCGTCGAGAAGGACGATCAGGTCAAAGGCTATGAGATCAGCTCGGGTGACTACGTCATGCTAGAACCCGACGAGGTCGCAGACGCTGTCCCCGAGAGCGACAAGACGCTGTCGGTCTCGGCCTTCATCGGCTGTTCGGAGGTCGACGACGTGTATTTCGACAAGCCGTATTACCTCGCCCCGCCGGACAAACATGCGCAAGAAGCGTTTGGGCTGATCCGCGAAGGCATGCGCAGGAAGAAAGTCGCCGCGATCGCCCAGGCCGTCCTGTTCCGGCGTGTCCGCACCCTGCTCATTCGGGCTTATGACGAAGGGCTGGTCGCGACGACGCTGAACTTCGACTACGAAGTGCGCTCGGCGGACGAGGCCTTCGACGACGTCCCGGACCTGAAGATCAAGGGCGAGATGCTCGAACTGGCCGAACACATCATCAACACCAAGAAAGGCAAGTTCGATCCAACCAAATTCGACGACCGCTATGAGACGGCGCTTGCCGAGCTTGTAAAGGCAAAGCTCGAAGGCAGGAAGATCGCAATTCCGAAGCAGCCCAAGCGGGAGAAGGTCGTCGATCTTATGGAAGCGCTGCGCCAAAGTGCCGGCGTTGGCGGCAAGCCGCCTTCGACAAGAAAGCCCCCGGTAAAGTCAAAGCCGGCGCGCCGCGCAAAGGCGAAGGAGACTGGGGCGCGCCGGAAGGCCGGCTGACAGATGGCGATTGAGACCTACCGCAAGAAACGCAACTATCTATTTGTTTTAACCGCATTTCTGCGACGCCGAGTTTCCGCCTGACCGCCATCTTTCTAGGCGATCTGCTCGAACGTGCATTGTTCCGGGGCCTTGTCCGGCCGCCAGCGCAGGAACTTGGTGCCATGCCGGAAACGATCGCCGGTGACATGATCGAACCGCACTTCGACCACCAATTCGGGCCGAACCGGCTCCCATTCGCCACTGCGCTCGGTGCTCCAGCGGCTGGCCCACCCGGTGCTTTTCCGGTGAAGCCCGGCGGTTTGCGCATCGCTTCGAGTTTGCGGGTAAGCTCGCCCCTGTCATCCTTGGCGATGGTCGAGGTGAAGCCGACGTGATCGAGCTTGCCGGCATCGTTATAGAGGCCCAGCAACAGTGAGCCGACCTGCCGGCTGTTGCTGAGATAGCGAAAGCCGCCCGACCACGCAATCGGCCGACCGCAACCGCTTCACCTTCACCATTGCGCGCACGCCCGGCTGGTATGGATCGTCCAGCCGCTTGGCGACGACGCCGTCCGTCGCCCCATGTCCAGCGTCGCCTAGCCAGGAGCGGGCTTCCTTCACGTCGCGCGTACAGTGCGAGAGCATGATGTTCCTGCGGTTTGCCGAAGCGACGAACGTCTCGAGGGCCGCTCGCCGTTCTTTCAGTGTCCGGGCCAACAGGACGGTTCCGTGCTGGTCGCAGAGCATGTCGAAGAGGACGATGTGCGCCGGGGTTTCCGCAGACAGCTTGCCGATCCTGCTCTCGGCGGGATGAAGCCGCATCTGGAGGGCGTCGAATGACAGCTTGCCATCGAGCGAGACGACGATTTCGCCGTCGACGATAAAGCAGGGCGATGGCAGTTCCTTCAATGTCGCGACGAGTTCGGGAAAATACCGTCCGAGCGGCTTGCCCGATTTTGCGCGCAGCTCCACCGCGTCGTCCTGCCGAACGCCAGGCAGCGAAAGCCGTCCCATTTGCGCTCATATTGCCACTCGTCGCCTTCGGGAATCGCGTCGGCCGCCCTGGCTTCCATCGGCGGCGTATCGAGCGGCAGGAGGAAGCCTTCGCGAAGCAGCGCCATGTTGTCGAAAGCAGGATCGCAGGGAATGACTTTCATTGCGTTGCCTTTGTCCCCGACCCGGCCGCTTCCAGGCGCCTATTTTTTCGCTTTCCAGCCTCCGAGTTGATGCTCTTGCGCAGCGCCTCCATGATATTGATGACGTTGCTGGGCGGCTGCTCGGCCTTGGCCCTCGCCCTGGCTGGACGCTTCCTGCCCTTCTTTTTCAAGGCAATGATCTCCAGCAGCCGTGCCTGGACGGGATCTCCGGTCATGCCTGGATCCCATTGCCTGGTTCGCTCATCGATCAAGGTCGAGACCATATTCATCATTTTCGGGTCGGGTTTGGTATCGTCGATCTTGCCGAAATAGTCCTCGGGATCGCGAATCTCGTCGCCATAGCGCAGTGTCCACAGCACGATGCCCTTGCCCCGCGGCTCGAGCATGACGGCGCGCTCGCGGCGGTACATGACCAGTCGCGATATTCCGACTGTCCCTGTCTTCTGCATGGCGTCGCGAATAACCGAGAATGCCTCCTCCCCGACCGGATCGTCCGGGGTGAGATAGTGGGGCTTGTCGTACCAGATCCAGCCGATGCTGTCGGCATCGACGAACATGTCGATGTCGATGGTACGCGTGCTCTCCAGCGCGACCGCGTCGAGCTCATCATCCTCGAGGAGGACGTATTCGTCCTCGCCGCGCTGATATCCCTTCACCTCGTCATGTTCAGCAACGGGCTTGCCGCTGACGGCATCGACATATTGGCTGACGACGCGATGCCCGCTCTTGCGATTGAGCGTATGGAAGCGAACCTTTTCGCTCTCGGTGCTAGCGGGCGTCATTGCGACCGGACAGGTCACGAGCGAGAGCTTCAAATAGCCTTTCCAGAAAGGACGCGGCGCCATCAAGGATCCCCGGGAAGGTGCAAAACAGTCGAACGCGCAGGGGTGATCGATTGTTCCAGCAGCGTTTCGTCGCGCGCCCAACGCTCGCCGGCAAGATCGCTCGCCTTCCACAGTCAGGAGGACCCGACTGTCGGCTGATGCCGTGGAACCGATGAGCGCAAGCGCAATTCGGAACAGACAGAAGGCAGCAAGAACCATTTCAATGTCGGATTTCAGCATAGGAAAAACCGCCGAGAGGCAGAACCGGCCAATCGCCCCATTCCGCTAAATATCGACGGATGACGAAACAATTGCCTTCGATCGCCGTTTCGCAAACTCATCCCTGGGAAGGCGAAGGCGATGATCCTTGACGTGCCGAGATTCAGAGGTCGAACGGATGCGGGGCGCCAGCTTGCCGCCGCATAGGCCGGGTTCGCAGGCTCCGGTCCACCGGTGCTGGCGCTGCCGCGTGGCGGGGTACCGGTTGGCTTCGAGGTGGCGAACGCGCTCCGTGCCCGGCTCGACGTGCTGCTTGTGCGCAAGATCGGCGCGCCGGGCCATTCCGAATATGGCCGCACAACGCGGCGGCGAGACAACCCGGACCGATCCGGCGCAACAGCATATTCCTCGCCTCGAGGAGTTGGAGCGCGAGGAATTGGAAAGAAGGGAACGCGACCGCGACGACCGGGACCGTTAGAGGATCATGTTTAATCGACAGGATTACGTTTACCAGAGCAGCGACCCGAAGGGTGACGAGGGGTTTGGCAAGTTATTTGCTATCGTCATCTGTTTCGTTTTCTTCCTGGGTGCACTGCAGGTTGCTTATGAAACGGTGTCTGGCTGGTACCAAAACTCCATGCATTGGAGCAGCGAAATGCTGGCTTTTTTGGCCGGCTTATGGCCGTTCTGATAGTCCCGGGCCTTTGGGCACTCGAGTCTTATGCAAGGATAAGAAAATGGCAGACGAACCGAACCGGAATCCGACTGCTGACGAAATGGCCGGTATGTAGTGGTGGAATTCGCTTACCGAGGCTGAGCGCGCGGACTGGCTGGCCCGGGCAGATTCGGCAGTGCCCGCCGAGGCTTGGGCAGCATATAAACGTCAAGGGCGGCTCGATCTATAACCTGCTGTAGGGATCCACTAATATAGACCAAGGAAAAATCCGAGCGAGGCTGCTGACGTTCGCCGTACGCAGCGCATAAAGTGACACCATTGTGCCCGATCAACCAGGTTCGACGAGCGTCGCGACAGGCCAGCCTCACATTAGCAATTTCTCAATTGTAAGGCCTTCGGGGATGCGGCCCGCTAAGAATTCGCTATACTTCGATAGCGTCCGGTCGCGACCCTGCAGCGCTATGTCGTGTCGGATTACTTGAGCCGGCGCGCGGGATTTTGTCGTAGCATTGTGATGAACAGTTCCGATCCCCTGTCCGCGGGAATCACTATCTACGGCGCCACCGGCTACACAGGCCGTCTGATCGCGCGGCACGCTGTGACGCTGGGACTTCAACCTACGCTGGCTGGCCGGAATGAAGAGCGGGTTGCGACGCTGGCCAGCGAGTTGAACTGTCCTTCGCTAACGTTCCCCGTCGCCTCGGCCAGCCAATTGACCGATTGCCTGCGCGGCTTCTCAACGGTGCTGAACTGTGCCGGCCCGTTCTCGCAGACCGCCGGACCCATGATGGAAGCGTGTATTGCTGCCGGGGCCGATTATCTGGACATCACCGGCGAGATCGACGTCATCGACGCGCTGCGTCATTGAGTGACCGGGCGAAGCAAGCTGGCGTGGCATTGATTCCGGCCGTGGGATTCGATGTCGTTCCCAGCGATTGTCTGGCCGCCATGCTCGCCCAGCGCTTGCCCGCCGCGCAGCGACTCGAATTGGCATTCATCGCCTTGGGCGGCATGAGCCCGGGCACTACCAAAACGATGATTGAGGCACTCCCATCAGGTGGCCGCGCCCGGATCAACGGCGTAATTCGCCGAGTTCCCACCGCCTGGAAGACAATGGAGGTGCCGTTTCGCCACGGCAAGCTAATGGCCATGTCGATTCCGTGGGGCGACGTCGCCAGCGCCTATTACTCGACCGGAATTCCCAACATCGAGGTCTATACCTCGGCGCCGCCCACGCAAATCGCTCGCATGCGTCGAATCCGCTTCGCCCTACCCTTGCTCGGTAGTTGGCCGTTGAAAACCCTGGCCATGGAGTGGGTCGACCGCAACGTGAAGGGACCCTCGGACGAAGTCCGCACCACAGCGCGCTCGTCTTTGTGGGGACGTGTCACGAACGCATCGGGCAAGTCCGTTTCGGCGACCCTTGAAACGCTCAGCGGGTATCATCTCACTACGCTGACGGCCGTCGCGGCATTGCAACTCTCAATTGCCCGCCAGGTGCCATGCGGCTTTGCGACCGCTAGCCAAGCGTTTGGCCGCGAGTTTATCCTCAACTTCCCTGACACCGACATCGAGTGGGCCGCCTGAGCAGCGACGGAAAGGCGCGCTACCTCCCGAACCCTCCCTGAGAAGGCACACCCGCTCCGGCAGCGTCGCTTCGGCCAGAGCGATTTCTGAATTTCGACGCGACTTCGCAAGTGAGGGCGGGCCAAGGTGCCCTATCGGCTGAAAATTTAGGGAAAATCGGCGGCGGGTTTTCTCGCGCTGGCCTAGGGCCTGTTGAGATTCATCGAGAGTTTATGACGGCTGCGGCGAGATTGCGTTGAAGCTGATGTCGGTTTTGTCGGCGCGTATAGCGATGCGCTTGAACTCCTTGAGCTTGCAGAAGAAGTTCACGATCAGATGACGCCATTTGTAGATCTCGGCGTCGAGTGGCAGAGGCTTGGTCCGGCGCGGATGCTGCGAGATGACGATCTTGGCGCCGCGCTCGTTGAGATCGGCGATGATGGCGTAGCTGTCGAAGGCCCTGTCGGCGATGAGGGCATCTCAGCAGAGGCCATCTATCAGCGGTGGCACGCCGACGGTGTCGAAGCGATGACCGGGCAGGAGAACGAAACGGACCAGATTGCCGAGCGCGTCGGTGAGCGCGAGGATCGTGGTGGTCATGCCGCCCTTGGAGCGGCCGATGGCCTGGCTCTGAGTCCCCCTTTTTGCGCCCTGGCCGTGGCGATGGACCTTGACGATGGTGGCGTCGACCATGGCGTATTCCATGTCGGGCGCGTCCGAGCAGGCAATGAAAACATCGGCTTTGACCCTGTCGCTGTATCGCTTGAAGACGGTGTTCCAGTTGCCGAAGAAGGCGGGCAGGTTCCGCCACGGGCTGCCTGTGCGCACCACCCATAGGACCGCTTCGAAAAGATGGTCGGCGAGGAAGACCCCTTGCCCTTGCCCTTGCCCTTGCCCTTGCCCTTGACCATCCCCGCCGTGTCGCTCGGGAAGCCGCCCCGACAGGTTCGCGGCTCGCCCTGAAACAAATGAAATAATCGGCTCCCCAGGACGACATTCGCCCGAAGCACGGGCGGACAATTCTCCGCACCATCGTCACCAGGACGACGGAGCCGGACGAGCCCGAATTGCCGTGGAATTGCGGCACCCTCGCACCGTCGGCCGGCAGTCAAAAGGAGATATGTCATGTCTAGAGAATTTAGCCTCACCGTGTCACGCAGCAGACGGTTCGCGCTCGCTTCGCTAGCCGCCGTCTGCCTCGCGGGCCTCACGATCCCCGCCGATGCCCGCGCGCCCAACGGCGCGACGCCGGGAAAGAGCTGCAAGGCCAGTTACATCGCTTCGCACACCCAGAAGGCGACCAAGATCGACAGGGCCAAGCAGAAGGCACGCGGCAACTGGGAATTCCAGGCCTGGAGGAATTTCGGCGGCAAATACAACGATTGGAGAAAGGCGCAATACGCCCAGTACGGCTGCTCGAAGAAGGGAAAATACCACTATTGCGTCGCCGAAGCCTATGCCTGCTCCCAGGTCGAGGAAGTCGGGGGCTAATTGCGGATGCGGTCGTTGAAATAGCGGCGCTTGGCAAAGGCGGCTTTGAACGCGGCAAAAAGTCTCCGGCGGCACGTCCTCAACTCGTATTGTTTGCCGCTGGCGACGAACCACACCGAAAAGATGCCGGCGCTCCGGAACGTATTCTGTTTTGCGTATCGAGGTAGACGGCGTTGCGAAACCTCTTTACGAATTCCCTCCTAATCGGGCTGAGGCAACGTCGCGTTGGGACATTCAGCTTATCCTTGTAGACCAGTCATCTATCTGCCGTTCTGCCTCTTCTTTGGCGATCCCATATCGCTCCTGAATGCGTCCTACGAGTTGATCTCGATTGCCCTCGATGCGATCGAGGTCATCGTCGGTGAGGTCACCCCATTGCTCCTTGGCCTTGCCTTTGAACTGCGTCCATTTTCCCTTGATTTGATCCCAATTCATGGCTTCCTCCTTTGTTAGTGCTTTGCCGGGCACTTCCCGAAGCGCATTCTTCCACCTTCCCGCCTCGAAGGACCCGATCTTGTACAGACACCGAGTGCGATATCAGTTCTCGGAATGAAGATTAGCGACCGCTGAAGGTTCCATTGCCGGCACAAAAAAAACGGCCGCGACTAAACTGCGTCCTTCACTGGAGCCATGGTCGACCGGATATTCCCCGATCGGCGCCTAGAGGAGGTGTTCGAAGCGTTCGGCAAACAAGCGCGCGGCAAGACTTGCCCGGCGATCGACGGCATCCTCGAGGAAGGCTCCGAAATCCTTGAGGAATATCAGGGCGCTCCGGCGCTTGATGCCGGACTGGTAGCGGCGGCGCAAGCCGTCGAGCACTACGAGATCGCCCGGTATGGCACTCTGATCGCCTGGGCGGAACAGATGGGAAAGAGCGACGTTGTCGCCCTTCTCAACGCGACGCTCAAGGAGGAGCTCGCTACGGACGAAGCGCTGTCCGGGCCTCGGCGAGGGCGGCGTCAATCAACGTGCCCTTCAAGAAGCCGCGTAGTCCTTTTATTGCCGATCCACGGAGCCGGGGATATGATAGCTCGGGTTCCGCTATCTCCGCCACAGCCCTTTGAGTGATCTTGCGTACAAACTTGCGCACGGTTGATTTGGCTTGGTTTCCTGCCACTATCGGCAGGTCCACGCGACATGGACGCAACATGGGGGAGCATCAACGGTGGCAGGCCGGCACAACGTTTTGCGTCTATAATCGATTACAGCGGAAAATCAGCGCCAGGAGCTGGAGGTCTGAGTGGGAATTGAACCCACTACGTCGGTTTTGCAGACCGATGCGTCACCGTCCCGCCCTCAGACCTTGGGGCCTCTATGCCCAATCCATCAGCGCTTAGTCAACCTGTCGATTCCCGGACGGCCAGCCGTAGGGGAATGGCGTTCCGCTAGAAATTTCTCGTGCAGTTCGGTCGCGATTGCCATCCACTGAGGGAGGCACTGGAAATCTGAAGGCCGACGATTTTTTGAGTATCCGGCGGCAGAGTGGATGTGATGCGCTCTCCGTTACTGCCCATGCTGAAAACGTCAAACGCGACCTTGCGAGGGCGAAGCTTTTGACGTCCATTGCGCGGAGGGGGGAATCACTCATGCGCAAACCGTTTTTACTTGCTGTCGTCATACTTGCAGGCTGTCAGACCGGGCCAACGCCTATCGTTTTCAAGCCAGGCGTCGACTTGCGCTCCACAGTTGCGGCGGTCGACCAGTGCAAAATCGCCTCTTTCAGGGATATTCCGCAATCGATCGCAACTGATTACCACCCTGGTTACAGCAACCCCGGCACGGTCCAGTGCAACACGTACGGGACCGTGGTCTCCTGCAACACGATAGGGGCGGTTAATATTCCGGGATCAACGACAACCTACGACGTCAACCAGGGGCTGAGAGACCGTTACATAGTCCGGTGTCTTGAAGCGAAAGGCTTCGGGGTGAAGTTTGACGGCCGTGCTTGCGCCACTCAGTCGGAGGTAAATCAGGCGATGAAGGACAGAGCCAATGGCCAGTTTCCCAAGTGCGCCGTCAGGGCGCCGTCATAGCTGCTGGGCCCTCCGCGATCACGGAATTGCCCGAATTGCCATACGCGGTACTATCCAGCGGCAGCGGATCCCCAATCCGTTAGGCCGGCGCCTTATCAAGCCCCCCGCCCAACTAGTGCCGGCCGCCCCCCGACAAACCTGGGAAGGTGTTCGGGGTGAACTTCGCAGGTGGAGGCCGGCGCTCCCTCCGGCAGACCATGGGGAACCTGGCCGGCCCGAGCACGTTGTGGCCGGTCACCCTGGGCTGCTCATGCAATATCTTTTCCAAGAATTCGGCCATCCGACATACGTCCCGTTTCCAGTTATTGCGGCGAGGCTTCTACTGGCGACGATCTTCGGTGCTGCGATCGGTTTCGAACGCGAGTGGCGAAATCGGCCCGCCGGGCTTCGCACCCATATCCTGGTCTGCGTGGCAGCGGCTACTTTCGGTATTCTGACGATTGAAATCGTTCACGCGCCGATGTTTCTGCAGGAATCCGTGAAGGTCGATCCGATTCGTGTTGTCGAAGCGGTTACCGCTGGTGTCGCGTTCCTTGCTGCCGGATCGATTTTGTTTTCGAGAGGAGAGATCCACGGGCTGACGACCGGTGCAGGCATGTGGCTGTCTGGCGCAATTGGCGTGGCGTGCGGGCTAGGTCTGTGGCAGGTGGCGGTGCTCGGCACGCTTTTGGTGCTTGTCGTGGCAGGCCTTCTTTATAGTTTTGCCGCCAAGTCCGGGATTGGCGAGAACGCCGGACAAGGAAAGCCCACGTCGGAAGAAGATGTGTCCAAGCGGCGCAAAGGCTGAGAACAACGCCCCGCGTGCAAGGGCTGAACTGATTTGACGCGGCACCAGGCAACCCGAGCAGCACTGCGCTATCCCCGAGACATCGGCGCCGCGTGCAGCTCCTCAAAGTCCGCCGGTCGGCCGTTCAATACATTGAGCGCCCGCCCATGGTAAGGCCCGCGCCCCATACCGAGCGCGGGCTTCACCGGCATCTGCAGTGGACAGAGGGGGGCACATACAGCCCACTGCCTGTATCAAACTGTTAGGAAGGGCTAATGTTCCGCTTGACGACAGCCAAAGCCACACCAGAATCATGGGATGGCGCGGGATATCCTGATCGGCGATGAAATCACGCTGACGGCAACAATTCTGAAGATACTCCCGGACGGCCTCGCGAGCGTTAGCATCCCGACCTACAACTTTCCCTACTCCATCGACGCGCCAAAGAAGGCAAAGCCCGGCATCAAGGTTGAGCTAATTGGCTACGCCACGCGCGTCGATGATGAAGACGGCAAGGTGACCGTGAAGATTGGCGACCTGGTCACGGTCGACCAGGACTCTATCACGAATTGGAAGCGCGAACGGACAGTGCTTAGGGATCGCGCAGACTAAAAACGATACTGCTCGCATTCGCGGACCACAGAGCGCGCTACCCACACCCGTTTAGCCATGGAGTCGCCTCCAGGCTCATCCGATTTGACGGCCATGGTTAAGGAACATGACAATTTTACTAAATTAGTAAACACGCATGGAGCGCCTATAACTGCCCAGCCGGCGACCGCAACCCCAAACCGACAGCCGGTCGGGCCCGGCGGCCTCTCGTGATCCTTGAGCGCCCGTCGGGCCGCTGCCGGCGTCGAGCCTTCGGTGGGCAGTGTCGGCGATAGCTACGACAATGCTCTCGCCGAAACGATCAACGGCCTCTACAAGGCCGAGGTGATCCATCGACGCGGACCATGGCGCTCGTTCGAGGCCGTCGAGTTCGCGACGTTGGAGTGGGTGGACTGGTTCAACAATCGCCGGCTGCTGGAGCCCATCGGCAACATCCCGCTGGCCGAAGCCGAGGAACGCTACTATGCCATGCTGGAAGAACCAGCCATGGCCGCGTGACTCAAACGAAACGGCCTCCGGAAAACCCGGCGCGGTTCAGGTTGAGCGCCGGCTGGCGGCCTTGTGGCGACCGACGTTGTTGGCTACAGCCGGCTCGTGGAGGCCAATGAGGAAAGCACGCTGGTCGCGCTTCGCCACGAGTTCTTCGATCCAACCGTAGTCAAGCATGGCGGGCGAATGTTCAAGGTGATGGGCGACGGTTTCCTGGTCGAGTTCGGCAGCGTTATCAACGCGGCGCGTTGCGCGGTTGAAATCCAGCGCGGCATGGTCGAGCGCAATATGGGGTTCCTGAGGATCGGCACATCAAGTTCCGCATCGGGATCAATCTTGGCGACATCATCGTCACTGTTGATTCGAATCCGCTCGACGCTTTCGAGGGCGATTAAGGATCATGTGCCCCCCAAAGACCTTCTCGCGCATAGGTAGCACCGCGAGACCTTTCAGGGGAAGCCGGGTTTCGTCCTCACACTTGTTCGGGCTGGATGACGGCGAGATCACGAGGGTCGGCGGCGCGCCGGGTTTGGTCAGGGATGCTGCAACGGGCAATCTCGAGGTGGCGCCGGGTACGGCGCTTGACTGGGTCAGGGGCGAGGAGTTGGCCTTCGGCGGAGACCTGTCGGTGTTCTATCAACAGCCCGCACCGCAGTCGACGCCGGTTGCAACCCTCATCGAGACGCTAACGCGCATGGAGGAAAGCTACAAGGAGCTTGCCGTGCGTGTGGCCGTGCAGGCCGGCCCGTTGTCGCAGTACTTTATCGACCTGCATTACGATGCCGCTGCCGACAGCTCTGTTGCCGTTGACCCCGACCGCCAGTTGGGCGGTGTATTCGAGTTTCTCCTATTGGCTCACTCACGTGGATAGCGTGAAGCACCGCGCCGTCCAACGTACGCAGCGCCCGTTGGCGCGGCTGTCGATGTTCCGTAACGCTCAGGCGTCCTCCGCCAGTCAGGCGTCCTGCCCTGGCGTGCGCAGGATATCGGCGCCTGGCTGCTCGTCGAACAGAACCGCGCAGCCGCGCTGCAGCGCCACCGGCGACAGGGCGTTGGCCACGATTTCGTCCGGCGAGATGAAGTCCCCGGTCAGCACCCGCAATTCTTCCACGGCTTTGGCCATCGACACCAATCGCCCTGCGGCGCGGCCGGTCGTGCAGTCGTTGATGACGGTAACGAGATCGATCATTTCGAACTGGCCCATCACAGGCCTCCGCAAACAGCGTCCCTTCCCGCTATGAACGTCGCGGCTATCGACAATGTTCCCCGGCCTGGCGAATTCCGTTTCGGCGGACAAATGGTCGCTGATGCGGTAGACTTGCGGACCTGTCGTCCACCGTCTATCTGGCTTCACAAGTTACTGGACGTTCAGCGGGATCATCATGCCAACTGATGAGTGCGCGTGCGTACCCACGTCTGCTCCTCCAGGATGAGATCCGAATACCCGTTGGTGACGCGCGGCGTTTGGATTGAAGCCGGGTGCAATATTGAGCATCGCAAAAACCTGCAGCCAGGAACCGGATGGCCATTCTGAAGGGACGCTTTATAACAGATTGATGGGATTGTGATGACCAAGGGGAGACGATGCGCTACATACGTCCGCATTCACTAGAAGAGGCCGCTGGCCTGTTGGCCGGCTCGACCGGTACGGCCGCCATTCTCGCCGGAGGCAGCGACCTCTTGGTGAGGATGAAAGGCGGATTTATCGAACCCGACCTGATCGTCGACATCAAGGCGATCGACGGGCTGGGCGAGATCAGGGAAACAGCCGAGGGCTTCAGCATCGGTGCTGCGGTCCCTTGCGCCCTGATGGGAGAGAGCGCGGCCTTGAAGAGGGAATGGCCGGGCGTCGTCGAAGCGGCCAGGCTGATTGGCTCGAAGCAGGTTCAGGGACGCTGCACAATCGTCGGCAATCTTTGCAACGCCTCGCCGGCGGCCGACAGTGTGCCGGCGCTGGTGGCCGCCGGCGCCAGGGCATTGATTATCGGGCCAGGAGGCAGGCGCACGATTCCCGTGGAGGCCGTGCCGACCGCGCCGGGCAAGACGTCGCTCGCCAAGGGTGAGATCATCGAGGCGATCCTGCTCGACAGGCGCGCGCCGCGCTCGGGCGATGCCTATCTGCGTTTCATTCCACGCACGGAGATGGACATCGCCGTGGTCAGCGCCGGGGTGAACCTGACGCTTGATGAGCAAGGTGCCGTCGAATCGGCCCGCGTTGCTGTGGGCGCCGCAGCGCCGACCGTGCTTCTGGTCGAGGAGGCCGCCGAGGTTCTCATCGGCTCCAAGCTGGACGATGCGACGTTGGAGCGGCTCGCCAAGGTCTGCTCGGGCGCCTGCCGCCCCATCGACGACAAGCGGGGCACCGTCGAATTCAGAAGGAAAGTTGCGGGCGTGCTGGCCAGGCGGGCCGCCACGACCGCCTATGCGCGTGCAGGAGGCAAATGATGGCTGGTGTAGCAGTCTCAACGACAATCAACGGCGACAATGTCGAGTACCTTTGCCAACCGGACGAGACGCTGCTCGATGTGCTGCGCGACCGCCTCGGGCTGACGGGCGCCAAGGAAGGCTGCGGGACCGGCGACTGCGGTGCCTGCAGCATCATCCTCGACGACCGGCTGGTGTGCTCGTGCCTGGTGCTTGGCGCGGAGGCCGAGGGCCGGCGTGTCGAGACCGTCGAGGGCATGGCGCATGGCGACAGGCTGCATCCGCTGCAGCAGAAGTTCCTCGAGCACGCGGCCCTGCAATGCGGCGTCTGCACGCCAGGCTTCCTGATCGCGGCGAAGGACCTCTTGGCCAAGAATCCCGATCCGACCGAGGAGGAAATCCGCTTCGGCCTCGCCGGAAACCTCTGCCGCTGCACCGGCTATGACAAGATCGTGCGAGCGGTTCAGGACGCCGCAAGCGTGATGAAGGGAGCCTGACGATGAATTTCGATCCGCGTTACTCCACTCGCAATTTCACATCCGTCGGCACGCGTCCCATCCGTCCCGACGGCGTCGACAAGGTGACGGGCCGTGCCCGCTACGGCGCCGACTTCAACATGGCCGGCCAACTGGTCGGGCGTGTTCTGAGAAGCCCGCACGCGCACGCGGTGATCAGGAAGATCGACACCTCGAAGGCGGAGAAGCTCACCGGCGTGAAGGCGGTGATCACCGCCGCCGACCTGCCCGACCTCACCGACGGCGATGCCGCCATGTACGACATCCTTGACAACTGCATGGCGCGCAAGACGGCCTTCTATGACGGCCATGCGGTGGCCGCGGTGGCCGCGGTCGACGCCCGCACGGCCAGGCAGGCACTGAAGCTGATCGAGGTCGACTACGAGGTGCTGCCGCATGTGACCGATGTCGACGAGGCGATGAAGCACTCAGCGCCCGTGCTCAACGACACCATCTTCACCGAAGGCCTTGAGGAGAAGCCCGCCAAGCCGTCCAACGTCACCAAGCGCAGCCAGTACGGCCATGGCGATGTCCATGAGGGTTTTGCGCAGGCCGATTACATCGTCGAACGCTCCTACAGGACCGAGCAGACGCACCAGGGCTATATCGAGCCGCATGCCTGCGTGGCGAGCGTCAGCTCCGACGGCACCGCCGACCTTTGGGTCTGCACGCAGGGCCATTTCGTCTACCGCCAGCACTGCGCCCAACTTCTCGGAATGGATGTCTCCAAGCTGCGCGTCACCTCCTCGGAGATCGGCGGCGGTTTCGGCGGCAAAACCCATGTCTGGGCCGAGCCGGTGGCGCTGGCGCTGTCGCGCAAGGCCGGCCGGCCGGTCAAGCTGGTCATGACGCGCGAGGAGGTGTTCCGCGCCTCGGGGCCAACAAGCGCCACCTCGATCGACGTCAGGATCGGCGCCCGCAAGGACGGCACGATCGCCGCAGCCGAGGCGACGCTGCGCTATTCCTGCGGCCCCTATGCCGGCATGTGGGCCGAGCTCGGCGCCATGACCGCGTTCGCCTGCTACAAGCTGGAGAACGTCAAGACGGTCGGCTACGAGGTGCTGGTCAATCGGCCGAAGACGGCGGCCTATCGCGCGCCATCGGCGCCGATGGCGGCCTTTGCGGTCGAAAGTGCCGTCGACGAGCTGGCCAAGGAGGTCGGCATGGACCCGGTCGAGTTCCGGATCAGGAACGCCGCCCAGGAAGGCACCAGATCATCCTACGGCCCGGTATACGGCCCGATCGGCATCGGCCCGACGCTGGAAGCGGCGAAGAACCATCCGCATATGAAGGCACCGCTGGGCAAGAATCAGGGCCGTGGCATGGCTTGCGGCTTCTGGTTCAACTTCGGCGGCCAGACCTGTACCGACCTCAACATCGGCATGGACGGCTCGGTCTCGCTTGCCGTCGGAACCGTGGATGTCGGCGGCTCGCGCGCCTCGCTGTCGCTGGTGGCGGCCGAGGAACTCGGCATCGCCTATGAACAGGTCAAGGCCGTGGTCGCCGACACCTCCAGCCTCGGCTACAACGACATGACGGACGGCAGCCGCGGCACCTTTTCCTCCTCCATGGCGACGATCTCGGCTGCCCGCAACGCCATCAAGATCCTGCGCGAACGCGCCGCGCAGACGTGGGACATCCCGGTCGACGACGTGGTCTGGGAAAAGGGCCATGCGATTGCCAAAGGCGACAAGTACGGCAACCTTGCGGCGCTGTCGCTGAAGGAGATCGCGGCCGCGTCAGGAAAAACGGGAGGGCCGATCGCCGGCCACAGCGAGCTCGTCGCCGACGGCGCCGGCGTCTCCTTCGCCACCCATATCTGCGATATCGAGGTCGATCCGGAGACCGGCGCCACGAGGGTCGTGCGCTACACGGTCGTGCAAGATGCGGGCAAGGCGGTGCACCCGACCTATGTCGAGGGGCAGTACCAGGGGGGCGCTGCGCAAGGCATCGGCTGGGCGCTCAACGAGGAATACATCTACGGCAAAGACGGGCGGCTGCAGAACCCGGGCTTCCTCGACTACCGCATCCCGGTCTGCTCGGACCTGCCGATGATCGACACGCAGATCCTCGAGATCCCCAATCCCAACCATCCTTACGGGGTGCGTGGCGTCGGCGAGACATCGATCGTGCCGCCGCTGGCGGCGATCGCCAATGCGGTGTCGAACGCCGCGGGCGTGCGGATGACGCATATCCCTATGTCACCGCCACGGATTCTGGCGGCGATCGAGGCGGAACAGGCAGGCTGATGGTCGAAGTCACGCTCTGGGGATCGCTCGGCGCGGCCGCCGGAGGCAAGAGCAAGATCGAGATCGAGGCCAAGGATATTCGGGAGCTGTTCAGGAAGCTGGCTGAGCAGTATCCCGGCCTCGAGCCCTATATCAACCGCGGCATCGCAGTCGCCATCGACGGGACGATCTATCGTGACACCTGGTCGAAGGAATTGCCACAAGGCGCGGAAATCTTCCTACTGCCGCGTCTTGTTGGGGGATAACTGGACAACGGGCTCACACCTGAAGACAAGTGTCGCTTTTACTTCTCGATTTTCAAATGCTCGGAACGTCATGTGCTCGTTAGGATTGGGCGTTAAGATGGGCATGATTTCCCGCTAACGATTTCACCCGAAAACCTGCGCCCGCTCCGGGAGGAACGGAGGAGCGCGGCCGGTGTGAGCCCTCCTACCTGACCGTCGCATCCCGATACTGTTCTCGCCGAAGGAGATCGCCAGGAAGCGGTCAGCAAACCAAGGCATCTACAGCGGCTCAAACCTCGACCGGGCTACATCCACGCCGTGCGCCCGCTCGATATCTGCCAGATCGATCATACGCCCACCGACATCAATTTCGTGGCGGTGATCGAGGGCGGAGGGACATTCGTCGGCCGAGCGTACCTGAGGATCGTCACCGATGTGGCGTCGCGCTGCATCCTTGGCGTCTGCCTTACCCTCGAGAGGCCATCGGCTCTGTCCATTGCGTTTTGCCTCGCGCAGGCATTGTGCCCGAAGGGGCCTGGCTCGCCGCGCGCAAAATCGATCATGGCTGGCCGATGTTCGGGTCGAATCCTTCGCGCTCGACGAAGTCGATGATGGCAGGCACCGCATGGCCCGCAACGACATGCGTCTCGAGCTTCACATGGGCGCTCCTGGCCTGGAACTGCGCCTGCGCGATGACCGGCTCCAACCGATGGTTCTCATCGAGCTTGTCCTCCCACCACCTCGTCTATCGTGGTGGGGAGGCGTGGCAGCTCCCCTCGACACAGACCATGTGCAGGTTGGCCTCAGGCGA
Organism: Mesorhizobium tianshanense; assembly: GCF_007830515.1. Taxonomy (GTDB): domain Bacteria; phylum Pseudomonadota; class Alphaproteobacteria; order Rhizobiales; family Rhizobiaceae; genus Mesorhizobium; species Mesorhizobium tianshanense. Next base: position 24,276 of record NZ_VLKT01000041.1, on the reverse strand, counting down.
TGCGCCAAAGCGAGATGCCCGCGATCTGTGCCTGCGGAATCAACGTGCGGCTGGGCATCGAATTATTCGAGGGGCGGGGAGACGGATTTGCCGTAGCTGTCGAGCACTGCGGCCACGTCTCCAAGCATGCTGGACAACGCGTGAGTTCCTTTAGCTTTAGGACGGACGTCGGCCTTTTCAAAGATGGCGAGACAGATCTCGCTTGAGTCATGGCGCGACTGGTAGGCTAATCCATCCGGACGGTCTGGGTGATCCCATAGGGCGTCCGACCAGAGGCCGCAAGGCTCATAGGGTCCGGTCGAAATCGAGTTATCCGTCCCGACCGTCTGCAGTCCCGCTCCATACAGGCGTACAATGCGCAAGGAACGGTCAGAGACAAGCCCGGATACGGAGCGCCCAACGATATCGGTCATGGCCACCATGAGACGTTGCGGATTGCGCACGAGGGTTTCGGCCAGGGCGCCGCGAAGGGTGAGACCGGCATAAAGGACTCCGAACCGTCCGCTGGCACTGTCAAAGCGGTTCGTCGGCGGCACGTTGGGCCCCGGGCCGAAGAAGATCGGGTCGAGCGACGAACGGTGGACACGGTGCAACACCTGTATCTCGTCGATCGGCAGCGATATGTCAGCGAGCCATTCGGGAGGAGGTGGCGCAAGCCCGGATGGACCGCGGGGCGCGGCCCGTTTCCTCAACCTCATGCAAACCCGTCCTGCGCCTCACTGCGAAGGAGGCGCAGGACCGAGTCTCGATCGCCGGACTTCAGCGCTTCAAGGGCCGATCGCCCTCCAAGCGCCGAGTCGGGCGCGAGCAGGAAATCGAGCGCCACCCACGGCCCGGCCGAAGCGTAGGCTCGAATGACATCCGCGATACCGGCGACGACGTCCGTCTCACCGAATTGACAGGCGGGATAGCGCCAGTCGCTTCCCTCGCGAACAGCAAGCAACGCTCCGGCCCGCCGGCGCTTGTCGACAGCTTGACGCGAGATGCCGAGAAGTCGACCTGTATCCTCGGCCGACAAAGTGCCGCCAGCGCGCTCAATCAGCCGCTTGCGGTGTTCGAGGTTCCTTGCCAAGGCGGGAACGAGTGGGTCGAGCTCGATGACGGCCGGACCGACAACCTCGGACCGACTGAGGAGCCATGCGAGAGAACCCGCGTCGGTTGGGGCAGCCAAGGCGTCGGATAGGGTCTTCGGCGAAGCAGTGGCTGCCATGCGCTCGAGCGCCGACGTTGCGCGACGAAGAAAGGCTGCCTGCAGGGAATCAGAACGTGTGCTGCTCGGGTTTGGCGCGGTGCGGACCATAAAAACCTCGTTGGTTGTCTTGGGGAGTATATGGATGCTCTATTGCCAACGTCAACCTATCACTATGCAGGGGCCATCGAGCGCACGTTCAGATTCTGGAGCGCGGCGACGGCCGTGTAGCCAAGCCCGAGCCCGCCGACAACGACCGCCCGTCAGAAGCGCCGCGTGACACCGGCCGTCAAGCGCTAGATGCGGCGGCGATCGGCCGTCGAGACGGCGATCGGCCACATCAAGAACGAACACAGAATGGGCCGCAATTACCTCGCTCACACCCAAGGCGATGCGATCAACGCCATCCTGGCCGCAGCCGGCTACAACTTCTCCCTCTTGCTCAAGGCTGAAGGCGTTTTTGTGGCTCTTGATCGCCGCGTTCCTGAACCGGCCGAAGCAGCTTGCCGCTTAGCGGTCAAGATTGTTCACGGTCGACCTAGTCATTTTAACATAGCTCTGAGGAAGCTTGCCTAACCAATTGATACTGAACTGTTTTAATATCCCGGGTGAGGATAGCTCAAGCAGCGCCCGCCCACTGCGGTGTCTAGGCCGCAGCGCCGCGCGGCCGCGCCAGATCGTTCGTCCCCTCTGGATCCGGCGCCTGGCCATAACTCATCTTCTGCATCCGCTCGATCACCCGCGCCATCTCCTCGTCGGAAAGGACCGGCGGCTCGCCAAGGGTAAGCGCCTGGACGTACATGCGAGACAGGGTTTCGACCTCGATCGCCAGCCATAACGCTGCTTCCGGCGTCTTGCCGAGCGAAATCTGGCCGTGCTGGCCGAGCAGGCAGGCGAAGCGGTCCTTGAGCGCAACCAAGGCATTGTCGGACAGGGCCTGCGTGCCAAAGGTCGCGTAGCGCGCGCAGCGGATGGTCGTACCGCCCGCCACTCCTGTCATATAGTGGAAGCTCGGGATCGTCTTATGGTGGCAGGCCAGCGTCGTGGCGTAGAGCGAGTGGCAATGCAGTACGACGTTGATCTCCTGCCGCTCCCTCAAAATGTCACGGTGGAAGCGCCACTCCGAGGAGGGTCTTCGGCCGACATAGGTGCCATCAAAGCTCATCTCGACGATGTCCTCGGGCGTCATCGTTTCGTAGGGCAGCGATGAGGGCGTGATCAGGAAACCGTCGCTGGAGCGCACCGACAGGTTTCCGGCATTGCCCTGGTTGATGCCGCTGGAGTTCATCCGCCGGCAAATATCCACCATCTCGCGGCGCAGAGCATTGTCATCGGTCATCGGTCGGTCCTTTTGCTGGTCTTGTCTTCGCAAGAACGTGTCTGTTTGCCAGTTCGCGCCACCGCCGTGCATAGGCCCTCAGCGCCTCACGATCGCCAGCGAAGGGGGCCGGCAGGCTGAGCGCGATCGGAGCCGGGGTGTGACGAGTTTCATGTTCGCCAAGTAACGCCGCACCCGAAGCGGTACCATAGGAGTCGAGGTTGTAGACCGTTTCGGCGGTTGGCCGCAGCGCGGCAACCAGCGTGGCGTAGAGCGGGTCCCGCAGGAAGGTGCCATCCAATGCAACCAGCCCGTTTTCGTTCAGCGCATCGATACATTCCCACGTCAGCAGCGCAGCATAGAGCACCGCGAGCGCCTTGCGCTGCGCAGGGGTTTCTGCAGGCGGCCCTTCAAACCGGCCGAGCCCGGCGCTGCCGGGAAAGAGGCCGTCATCGTCGCCGAACGACGGCAGTGCGAAAGTGCCCCGCTCAATCAACAAGCTGACCAGCGCGCCGTCGGCCGCATTGCCTTCCTGCCCCTGCCCCGCCACATGGCTGAACTCTCGTCCGCCCATCGTCAGGACGCCGCCGACAGGGCGTCCTGCCACGTCGCTGTTCAACACCATTGCGCGATTTTCATCGAGTTGGTGGAGCGGTGTCGCCGCGCACATTCCAACGATCCAGGTTCCGGTAGAGATCACACAGGCATCGGGCATGCCTGCCGCCTGGTAGCGGTAGAGGTTGAGGCTGCTGTCGTGGCCGCCGGTCAGAACGGACAGTCTTTCCGGTATGCCGTGCCGGCGCGCCAGATCCTTGCGGATTGGCCCCAGCGTCTCCCAGGCTGAACGGACCGGTGGCATGAGGCGCTTCCATCCCTGCCCCGCCACAATGGGCGCCCACTTCTTGCGCACGTTGTTCCACAGATGTGACTGCGCCGACAGGACCGTCGTTTCGGCCGATGGCACGCCCGACAGCCGCCAGGCCCAATATTGGGGCAAGCCCAGATACCAACGGGCCTGAGCGACGCGTTCGGGATCAACCTGCTGCATCCAGTACAGCTGGCGCGCCTGGTGGGCGGCCTTCAGCATGATGGTGCTGCCACGATCGAAGAAATCGCCCGAAAGCGGCACGTAGCCATCGCGAATTGCAGGCGGCAGATCCTGTTCATAATCAATCATCGGCAAAGCGGAAGTATCGTCGGGATCCGCGTTGACCAGAACGCCCGCAGAGCCATGTCCGGTGCCAACCACTTTTTCCAGCGGATGGTGTCGGCACAACGTGGCGAGCGAACCGAACAGCCAGTCGCCAATGCCATCGAGATCGTGATGCTGCCAAGGTGGGCCGGAGCGCACTTCGTTGCGGACCGAGAGGCTTTCCACGAAAATGCCGTCGCACGTCATCGCGGAAAGCTTTATGTTGGTCTTGCCGACATCGAGGACGGCGATCCTCGCGCCGTTGACCTTCTGCCCGTCATCCATTGTGTCAGATCAGACCGTATTGGCGAGCCTTGTTGCGCAGGAACGGCAAGCCATTGCCCATCACTTCGGCCTCGTCCTTTGCGACTGGCCGCCAGACTGAGAGGCCGTAGGAGACTTCCGGCGGCATGTTGATGAAGCTTTCCATGGCAAGTCCGCCGGTGAAGCCGATCGCCGCCAGCGTCGCGTAGATCTCGTCCCAGGGGCAGTTGCCGGTGCCAGGTGTGCCGCGATCGCTCTCAGACAAGTGAATATACTTCAGATGGTCGCGGGCGGCCAGAATGCCATTGGCCGCCCCCTTCTCCTCGATGTTCATGTGATAGGTGTCGAGATGAACAAAGATGTTGTCGGCCCCGACCTTTTCGACCATCCACACGGCCTGCGCGCCGGTGTTGATCAAATGATTCTCGTAGCGGTTCACGGCCTCTATTCCAAGTTCTATGCCGCGCTTCTTGGCGTGCTTGGCGGCGACCGTCAGCACATGCGCGATGTTGTCGTATTCCTTCTCGGTCGGTGGCACGCCGGTGCGTTCGCCGATACCACCGAAAATCACGCCGGAAAGCGCCAGCGCGCCCATTTCCGCCGTCTTGTCGATGGCCACTTCGAGATGTTCGATGGCGGCATCCGGCCGCACCGAGGCCCAGGCGCGCTCCGGCAGGCCAAGCGAGCAAACGGCAGGAAGATTGTGCTTTTCGAGCAAGGCGCGGGTATGCGCGGCATCGACCGCCGGCGCATTCAGAAGCGCGATCTCGATAAAGTCCATCCCGTATTTGACGGAAGCCGCAATCGCCTTCTCGGCACCGGCCCGGTCCCAGTTCATCGTCCACATCGAGGTGTGGACTCCAAAACCATGCATCTAACTCACCTTCTGTTTGTGTTTAGGAATTTGAGGCGCCCGGCAAGCCAGCGCAGGATCATCACCGTGATCATCAGGATGCCCCAGACCGCCGTCGCAAGATGCTGGTTGGCTCCCATCAGATTGAGCCCCGAGGACAGAAGCTGGAGCACGACCAGCGCAACGAAGACGGGGATCACCCGACCGAAGCCGCCGAACGGATTGACCCCGCCGAGGAAGCAGGCAAGCACGGTGATCAGCAGGTAAGATTCGCCGTGGCCGACACGCACCGAATTGAAGCGCGCCAGCATGATGATGCCGGCGACTGCGCACATCGCGCCGGACAATGTGTAGACCAGAACCTGCACCTTGCGCGTATTGATACCGGAATAGCGCGTGGCCTCGATGTTGGAGCCGATCATATAGGTGTTGAAGCCTAGCTTCATGCGCGTCAGCAGGATGTGCCAGATCAGCACGCACGCGACAAAAATGAGCAACGGCACCGGGATGCCAAGAATCGAACCGTAACCGATCCGGGCGAGGAAGCCGGGAATGCCGGACACGTCGCCGCCGCGCGTCAGGAATTCACCGAGACCGCGCAGGAAGATCATCATCGACAGCGAGACCAGGATCGGGTGAGCCTTGGTGTAGGCGATAACGAGCCCCATGATCAGTCCACTCAGTGCTCCGACCGCGATGGCAAGGATCGAGCCAAGGACAAAGGCGCCGATGCCCGCGTCGACGCCTCCCTGACTTTGCAGTACCCAGGCCAGCGTCAGGCCGGCCATGTTGGCGGTGAAGGTGATGGCCAGGTTCAAGCCGCCAGTCAGGATCGGCAGCAGCATGGCGAGTGTGAGCAGACCGAGCTCCGGCAGCTGGAAGGCGACGGATCCAAAGGTAGCGCGGGAAAGAAAGTTTGGCGCGGCAATGCCGAACACGATCATGACCATCACGAACGCGGCAAGCGGACCTGCCAGCTCGGGGCCGAGCGCGTTGCGGGCGCGTTCAATCCAAACCGTCATGACGGCGCCCGCCGGCTTTTCAGGAACGGCAGCAGACGTTCGATGCTGGTGTTCGATAGGGTGATGGCGGCAAGAATGATGGCGCCGACGATCATCTTGAACGCGAAAGGCGACACACCCATCAAATTGAGTCCGTTCTGGGTGATCGAGACCAACAGAACGCCCAGAATGCAGCCGAATACGCTGCCTTTGCCGCCGCCAAGCCGCGCACCGCCAAGGACCACGGCTGCCAGGACGTCGAGTTCGCGCCCATAAAGGGCGTTCGGCACCACTTCCTGCGCGTAATGCGCTTGGACGAGACCGGCGATGCCCGCCATCAGGCCAAGCCAGCCGAAGGCGATAAATTGCATGGCGCCGATGTTGATGCCGAAGCGGCGCGCGCCCTCCGGATTGTCGCCAAATGCGTAGAGTTGGCGACCAGTGGTGGTGCGCGTGATCAACGCCCAGGTCGCGAACACGCATATGGCCATAATGAGCACAGGCAGGGTGATCTCCGCCCAGGTGCCGTCAGCCATCTCTCGCTCGAACAGCACGACGCGGGTCGTGAGCCAGTCCGGCAGATTGTAGATCGACACGCCGCCTGTGAAGAACATCAGCAAGCCGAAGAAAATGTTGAAGGTCGAAATCGTGGCGACGATCGAGATGATCCTGAACCTGTGGATCAGCAAGGCGTTGATGCAGCCCAACGCGACGCCCAATGCGCCAGCGATGATGAGGCCGACAGTCCAATTCCCGCCACCGATCCAGCCGAGAACGGTTGCCGTCAGATATTGCACAACGGAGGCGGCAACCGCGAAGGAGATGTCAATGCCGCCGGCAATCAGCACGACGAGCAGGCCGACGGCGAAGATGATGTTGACCGAGCTGGTGTTGAGAAGGTCGAACGCGTTGCCGAGGGTGAAGAACCGCTGTGACGCAAACGAGAGGAAGACGCAGATGACTGCGATAACGGCGAGCAAGGCCAGTTCCGTTGCGTGGGAGCGGACAAACCTACGCATAGACCGCCTCCTCGATCGCCTGGAGGGTCGCAGCGCCCGGCGCATATTGGCCGACAATGCGCCCCTGAGCCATGTGCAGCACACGGTCCGCGTTATAATAGACTTCAGGCACCTCGTCCGAGATCAGGATAATCGCCAGGCCGCTGTCGGCCAGCTTGGAAACAATATCGAAAATGCCGGCGCGTGCGCCGACGTCGACGCCGACCGTCGGTGCGTCGAGGATAAGCAGCCTCGGATCGGTCGCCAGCCATTTTGCAATGGCGACACGTTGCTGATTCCCCCCCGACAGGGTCGAGATCGCGTCGTCCTGCCTTCCAATCCTGATGCCGAGATCCCTTATCCAGCCATTGACCAGAGATCGCTTGCGATCGCTCGAAATGAAGCCGCCCGCAAGAATCTTGTCCAGCGAGGCGATGACCATGTTGTCGGCGATTGCCTGGGGCTGAATGAGACCGAGCGACAGCCGGTCTTCCGAAAGATAGGCGACGCCGGCGGCGACCGCGTCACGGTTGGAACCGAAGCGAACGAGATTGCCATTGAGGACGATAGAGCCCGATTTCGGCTTGCGCATGCCAAACAATGTCAGCGCCAACTCGGTGCGCCCTGCCCCGAGCAGTCCGGTGATGCCGAGCGTCTCACCGCGCCTGACCGTCAATGACACATCTTCGAATTCGCCGGGCCGCGACAGCCCCTCAACCTCAAGCACGACCGGGCTCTTGGCCAAGTCGCGGCGCAGGACGGAATGGTCGAAGGTCTTGCCGGTCATCAGCTCGGTGATGCGCGATTGGGTCAGGCCTTTGGTTGGATAGACGCCAACCAGGCCACCGTCGCGCAGCACGGTCACGCGGCTGGAGATTTCGAGCACCTCCGCCAGGCGATGACTGACGAACACAACGGCGACGCCCGACGCCGACAGATTGCGCACAATGTCGAGCAGATAGTCGGTTTCGGATTGGGTGAGCGACGCGGTCGGCTCGTCCATGAAGACGAGCTTCGCCTCGCCGACGAGGGCGCGCGCGATTGCTACGATCTGCCGCTGCGCGATGGGAAAATGGTGGAGTGCAAGATCGACATCGAGGGTAACACCAAGGCGTTGCAAGGCGCTGGTCGCGACACGGCGCATTTCGGCATAGTTCACCAGCCGCGGCCAGCGGCCGATGACAGTCTGGAATGCGATGTTCTCGGCAACGGTCATCTCGGGAAACAGGGCGAGGTCCTGCCAGATGACCTGAATCCCGCCGGCCTGCGCCGTTACCGGCGACATTTGGGAATAGCTTTGGCCATCATAGTCGATCATTGCGCCCGCCTCGGGCTTATATACGCCCGTAATGACCTTGATCAGCGTGCTCTTGCCAGAGCCGTTCTCGCCGGCGAGACAATGCACCTCGCCCGGCAGCACCTCAAAACTCACATTCTTCAGCGCCTTCACGCCGCCAAACGTCATGTTGATGTTGCGGAGCGACAGCAGCGGCCGTGACGCGGCGCCATCGAGTGCCTGATCAGCCATCGAGTTGAACCCTGGACCCAATCGCGTTTGCAGTGCTGCAGCCGGGCCGGCTCGAGGCCGGCCCGGCTGCCATGGCCTTGGGAGGTTTTACAGTCCCATCGCCGCGAGATCGTCGACAGTATCCTTGTTGATCGGGACCAGCTGATCAACGATGATGTTACGGTTTTCGAAGTCGGGCTTAACTGTTCCTAGCCCTTCGATCGTATCGCCATCCTTGATCTCGTTGCCCTTCATGAGATGGTCGGCCATCGTGACGAAAACCTCGCCCGCTTGCTTCGGATTCCACATGAAGCCGCCGGAGATCGCATCGCTCTTGATGAGCTTCTGGCCCTGGCCTGGCGAAAATGGACCGAGCACGAATATTTCGCCCACCTTGCGGCGCTCTTCGATTGCGCGGCCAGCGCCGATCGGTCCTTGGCTGCCGAAGGCGAGAAAGCCCTTCAAGCCGGGATTGGCGGAGATCAAGTCCAGCGCAGTGCTGCGGCTCTTGTCCGCATCCTCGGCGACGCCATACCGTTCACCGACAAGCTTCATGTCCGGATTATTCTTCTTCAGATACTCGATTGCCGCATCGGCCCAGGCATTGTGCAGCGGCACCGTCAGCGAGCCGACGAACACTGCATACTCACCCTTGCCGCCCATCTTCTCCGCAAGGAGCTTGGCGTGAGCCTCGCCGAAGCCGGTCGCGGATGCGAGTTCGAAGTCCCAGTCTGCGCCCTTCTGGCCGGGCGATTCATGCGTGATGACGATGATGCCGGCGTCCTTGGCCTTCTGCAGCACTGGTTCAAGCACTTTGGCGTCGTTCGGCACCACGCCGATGACCTTGACCCCCTGTGCGATCAGATCCTCGATGGCGCGAACTTGCAGTGCCGGATCGGCGCTGGTCGGGCCAACCATGAATGCGTCGACGCCGAGCTTCTGGCCGCGCTCCTTGATACCCGCCTCCATTGCGTTGAACCACGGAATGCCGCCGATCTTTACGACGACGCCGACCTTGCCGGCCTGCTGTGCCATCGCAGCGAATGATCCGCCAAGCATAAGGGTCGCAGCAAGCGCCGCGATCATGAGCTTTTTCATCTGTACTCCTCCCATAACGTTCCTAGTGGGAACACACTCGAGCCGTCGAACGACGGCGGCCGTTAGAAAACCTCCCCGACAAAGACGGGCACTTCCCCATCGATCGTCCACCGACGATTTGCGCTTGCACAATCGATGGTGCAGAAACTATTGTGCATCAAGAAGCTTTCGTCAAGCGGGATATTGCTCTAAATGGACGCGCCGGAGAGCCAGATGGATCAGCAGGTCAAGAAGAAGGCGACGATCTATGACCTGTCCGTGCTGTCGGGCAGTTCGCCGTCGACCGTAAGCGCCGTGCTGAACGGGACTTGGCGCAAGCGCCGCATCAAGGAAAGTACGGCGCAAACGATTATCGGCCTCGCCGAACTACACCAGTACACGACCAATCTGCAGGCGCGGGGCTTGCGACGCTCGCGATCAGGCCTGGTCGGCCTGATGCTGCCCGTCCACGACAATCGCTACTTCTCCTCCATGGCGCAGACGTTTGAGGGGCATGTGCGCAGCCGCGGTCAATGCCCGGTCGTGGTTAGTGCAAGCCGCGACCCGGAAGAGGAACGGCGGACCGCGGAGACGCTGATCTCCTATTCAATCGACCAGCTCTTCATCGTCGGCGCCACAGATCCGGACGGCGTGCACGAGGTTTGCGAGGCGGCGGGGCTGAGACATATCAACATCGACCTGCCGGGAGCGAAGGCGCATTCGGTGATCAGTGACAATTATGCGGGCGCGCGGATGCTGACGGAGGCAATCATCCGACAGTTCGGCAATGACGATCCTCTGCGGCCGGACGAACTGTTTCTGTTTGGCGGCCGCAACGACCACGCTAGCCGCGAGCGCATCTCCGCTTTCCATGCCACCAAGAAGGCACTGCTGGGCGCCGACCCTGACGATGGTGTGCAGTCCTCCGGGTATTCGCCTGATATTACTTTGCGTGCTTTCGAGGCGTTTTACCAACGCGAGGGCAAGCTGCCGCGCGCTCTGTTCATCAATTCGTCGATCAATATGGAAGGCCTGCTGCGTTTCATGGCGGGCCGGCCGGCGGAGATGTTTAGCGAACTTGTCGTCGGTTGCTACGACTATGATCCATTCGGCTCGTTCCTGCCCTTCCCGGTAATCATGGTGCGGCAGAATGTTGAGGCGATGATCACGAAGGCGTTCGAGCTGATCGATGAACCGCCGAGGGCACCGCAGATCTTCCTGATTGCGCCAGAGTTGATCCAGCCCAGGTCTGCTTTGAAAGGGCCGCTCGACACTTTGAAGGATGTAGCCTGAGTGTGAAACGGGGCTACAGGGTCGCCCCGCCAGCCCGGAAATTTCAATAGTGTATCGTGTCGATGGGCATTGAGACACTGATTGCCTTGGATCCGTTTGGCAGTGGCGAAGGGAGATCAGCGCCGTATTGTTTTGTTGGCGACCGTCCCAGCAGCAGCGAGATGTATAGACAACCGGCCACAACTGGTGTTCGTTTCCAAGCCGACCGCATGCAACTTTTGGGAATGCAGGAACCGTAACGGCATGGACGCCACTGGCTTGTTCGACCTGACGGGAAAGAAGGCGCTGGTGACGGGCGCCAGCCGCGGCATCGGCCAGGCTATGGCAGAGGCGCTCTCCGCCGCTGGTGCCGACGTCGCGGTGACCGCCCGCGACGAGACGTCGCTTCGTGAGACGGCGGACCGAATTGGCGCTGTCGGGCGAAGGTCGCTTTGCCGGTCTCTCGACGTGCTCGACACCGGTCGCATCCGCGTGGTGGTCGACGAGGTCGCGGAAGCCTTTGGCGGGCTCGACATTCTGGTCAACAACGCCGGCTACGAGGAAGTCCGGCCCGCGCTCGACGTGGACGAAGCGGTGTGGGACCGCATCATATCGACCAATCTGAAGGGCGCTTTCTTCTGCGCGCAGGCTGCGGCGCGACGGATGGCCGCCGGCAAGAGCGGCGGCGCGATCATCAATCTTTGCTCGCTGACCTCCTATGTCGGCATTCCGGCCGCGGTACCCTACGGCTCGTCCAAATCCGGGCTTCTGGGCATGACGCGCGCGCTCGCCGCGGAATGGGCATCGCTCGGCATCCGCGTCAACGCCATCGCTCCGGGGTATTTCCATACGGCAATGACGGATGTCTTCTATGAGGATCCCGACTGGCAGGCGGCGATGCTGGCCAAGATCCCGCAGCGGCGCTTCGGCACGATGCAGGATCTGGCTGGAGCCGTCGTGTTCCTGGCGAGCGGGGCATCCGCCTATGTCACCGGGCACTGCCTGCCTGTCGACGGCGGCTACCTCGCATCCATCTGAGCGATCTAGGTACGGTGCAACAAGAACCATGTAGACCCGACTTGTATATGGTTGTATATACCACCTCACACGCTGGGCGTTCTTGCATGCGACCGGCGACGAAAGGGGAACCACAATGCAGGAGCCTTTCCGGACCGTGGCTTCGCACGAAGCGGAAGGCGGCAGGGAAATCGCGGTCGCGGTACGCAACGTCGGGATGGATTTCGACGGGATTCATGCCGTCAAGAATGCGTCCTTCGATCTGCCGAAGGGCCGGTTCCTCACCATTCTGGGGCCTTCGGGGTCCGGCAAGACGACCCTCCTGCGAATGATCGCCGGGTTCCAGACGCCGAGCAGCGGCGAGATCTTCATCAATGGCGAAGCGGTGAGCGCGGTGCCGCCGCACAAGCGCTCGATCGGCATGGTCTTTCAGAGGCTTGCATTGTTTCCGCACATGACGGCGGCCGAGAATGTCGCCTTCCCGCTGAAGATGCGTCGGCGCGACGCGCGCACCATTCCCGACCGCGTCGAGCGCTATCTCGCGCTGGTCAGGCTCGGGGGCTATGGCGGCAGGCGCATTCACGAGCTTTCCGGCGGCCAGCAGCAGCGCGTCGCGATCGCGCGCGCATTGGTGTTCGAGCCCGACCTGCTGCTTCTCGACGAGCCGCTGGCTGCGCTCGACCGAAAGCTGCGCGAAGAAATGCAGCTCGAATTCCGCCGCATCCAGCGCGAGCTCGGCGTCACCACGATCAACGTCACTCACGACCAGCGCGAGGCGCTGGTGGTTTCCGACGACATCGTCGTCATGGATCAGGGCGAGATCCAGCAGAAGGCGCGGCCGATCCACGCCTACCGCCAGCCCCGCAACGCCTTCGTCGCCAACTTCATCGGCGTCACCAACTTCATTGCCGGCACGGTACGGTCCATCTCGGAAGAGGGCGACGTGTCCATCCTTCGGGGTGATCTGGTGCTTGCCGGAAAGATCGGCGATCCGGTCAATCCACCCGCTGAAGGCGGCAAGGCGTCGGGAGCGATCCGCGCCGAGCAGATTCGTCTCGCCGGCGATGCTGCTCAGCTGTCGAAGCTCGATTGCGTGCTGGCCGGGACTGTCACCGACACGATCTTCGAAGGCGAGCGCATGGTCTACGAGGTGGCCTGCGCCGCGATTGGCGACGAGGTCATTCGCGTTTTCGACCATGATCCCGCCACGCACACGCAGTTCGAGATAGGCGAAAGCGTGTTCCTGGGGTGGAATGCCAGGGATATGCTTGTTTTTCGATAGAACCGGAAACCGGTCAAACCCAGAGGAGAATGCAGATGAAGCGCTTCAGACCGACATTATCCCAGCTTTCCCGCAGAACCTTCCTTCAGGCCACCGCCGCGCTCGGCGGCGCCTCGGCGCTCGGCCTGCGCGGCGCCCATGCGCAGGAACCGGAAAAGCCGGCGGAGATCATCGTGCGCGCCTGGGGCGGCAGCTGGGTGGATAGTCTCAAGGCCGGCGTGTCCGACGGCTTCACCAAAATGACGGGGATTGCTGTCCGTCACGACCTGACCGAAGACAACGAGATCCAGCCCAAGGTCTGGGCTGCCGTGGCGCAGAACCGGGTCCCGCCGATCCACATCAACTGGGACACCACCACCAATGCGACGAAGTCGGCATTGCGCGGCGTGACGGAAGACCTATCCGACCTGCCGAACCTCGCCCATGTGACGGACCTTGCCAAGCCGGCCGGCCTGGAAGGCTTCCCGATCGTCAATACGTACGGCTATGTCTATGTGCTTGCCTATCGGCCCGCGGCGTTCCCGGACGGACCGCCGAAGTCCTGGAAGGATCTGCTCGACCCGAAGTTCAAGGGCCGGCTTGCCTTTTACAATGACGGCATCGGCTTCCATTTCCCCGCCCAGGTCGCCGGTGGCGGCAAGCTGGAAGACATACCCTCCAACATGCAGCCGGCCTGGGATTTCATCACCAAGATGAAGGCGCAGCAGCCGCTGCTCGGCGAGGATCCGGACTTCACCACGTGGTTCCAGAACGGCGAGATCGACGCCGCCTGCACCATTTCGACCAACGCGCGCGAGGCTCGCAAGAACGGTGTGGAAATCGAATGGGTCGTGCCGGAAGAGGGTGCGAAGTTCGATACGGACGGTCTGTGGATTCCCAAGGGCCTGCCGGAAAACGAACTCTACTGGGCCAAGCAGTACATCAACCATGCACTGACCAAGGAAGCCCAGCAGGTCTGGCTGGACGGCCTCGGTCTGCCAGGCGTGGTGCCGGGCCTCACACCGCCCAAGGATCTGGTGGACGATCCGTCCTATCCGACCACCGAAGAGGATTTCCAGCACCTCATCCGCATCTCGTCGAAGGTCCAGGTCGAGAATGAGAGCGAATGGTTTTCCAAGTTCAAGGCGATCATGCAGGGCTGACGCCGGTCGGCCGGTGCCGCGCTAGCGCAGCACCGGCTCCTTCACGACGTCGGATACGGATTTTTTCATGCAGGCAGCCAGGACAGCCTATCCCCTGAAATGGCGCATCATGGATGCCCTAGAAGGCGTTGCCGCCGCCATCTGGCCGGCGCGGTTCAGGCGCGCCACGCCCTATCTGATGCTGCTTCCGGCGGTGCTGCTTGTCGGACTGCTCGTGCTTGGTCTCATCCAGATCGCGGATGCGAGCCTGCGCACGCTCGACACCACCACCTTCCAGTTCTCCGACGACTATTCCATCGCCAATTTCCGGCGGGCGCTGACCGAGCCGCTGTTCCTCGTCGTCGCGCGGCGCAGCCTCATCGCCGCCCTGATCGTCACGGCGGTGACGCTCATCTTCGCCTTTCCCTACGCCTATCTGATGGTGCGCACGGCTTCGCCAGGACTGCGCAAGTTCCTGCTGATTGCGCTGTTCCTGCCCTTCTTCATCGGCCAGGTGGTGCGTGCCTATGGCTGGCTGATCATCCTCGGCAACCAGGGCATGGTCAACGAGGCGCTCGGCCTTGTCGGGGTCGCTCCGATGCGGCTTATCTACAACTATCCCGCCGTGCTGTTCGGCCTCGTCCAGTACATGCTGCCCTTCGCCGTGCTGATGCTTGCGCCGGCGCTCACCGCCATTCCCGAGGAGCTGGAGGCGGCCGCCGGATCGCTCGGCGCGAACTGGGTCCGCACGTTCATCCATGTCGTGTTGCCGCTCGCTCGTCCGGGCTTCATCGGCGCCGGCGTCGTGGTGCTGACGCTTTCGCTCACCGATTTCGCGGTCCCCGCGATTCTTGGCGGCGGCTCGCAGGACTTCGTCGCCATCGCCATCTACGACCAGTTCTTCCGAACGTCCGACCAGGGCCTCGGCGCGACGCTGGCGCTTATGCTGGTCGCGCTCGGGTCAATTCTTGTCGGCATCGTGTTTGCGCTGTTCGGAGCCGGAACGCTCGCCATGGGGAGGTCGCGGGCGTGAGCCATTCGCGCAGCAAATCCGTCGTCCTGTGGACGCTGGTGACGATCGCCCTGGTGACGCTGTCGGCGCCGACGATCGTGGTGCTCGGCGCATCGTTTACCGGCGGCAACATCATCACCTTTCCGCCGGACGGGCTGTCGCTGCGGTGGTACGCGCGCATCTCGCAGGCCTCCGACCTGCGCAACGCTTTCCTGCGCACGCTGCAGGTGGCGACGGTCTGTACGATCGTTGCCATTCCCGTGGGCACGCTGGCCGGCATCGCGCTGGCGAAATATGCGGTGCGTTTCGAGAAGGCGATCCAGATCTATCTGCTCTTGCCCTTCACCATCCCGCTGATCGGATCGGGCATCGGCCTCATGCTGGTCTTCGGCAAGGCCGGCTTTCTCGGCCAGCTCTGGCCGGTCGGCATCGCCTGCTGCGTCATCAACCTGCCCTTCATGATCTGGGCGGTCACGGCGAGTGCCACCGGGCTCGACCCGGACCTGGAACTGGCCGCCGCCAACTGCGGCGCGCCGCCGCTCCAGGTGTTCTTCTCCGTCACCTTGCCGGCGGTGATGCCGGGGGTGATCACCGGCTCGCTGCTGATGTTCATCCTTGCGCTCAACGAGTTCCTGGTCAGCCTGCTGCTTGTCGATGCGCGCATCGTGACGCTGCCGGTGCTGATCTACAATTCCATCCGCTCGATCATCACGCCGGACCTTGCCGCGATCTCGGTGGTCTTCATCGCCTGTTCGGCTGTCGCCATCTATCTGCTCGACAGGCTGGTCGGGCTCGACATCTTCCTGAAATCAAAATGAGGAATGCCGGCCTGCCGGGCCGGAAGGGGAAATCCTATGCCAAACGTATCGTTCCATGACTTGAGCCAGCTCGATGCTGCCGGTCGCGCGGCATTGATGCGGCGCTCCGAGACGGATCTCTCCGGCTTTATGGAGAAGGCCGCACCGATCATCGAGGCGGTCCGAACGGAAGGCGACGCCGCGCTCGTCCGCTTCGCCCGTGATCTGGACAAGGCAGATCTCGATGCCTCGCGGCTCAAAGTCAGCCCCCCCGAGTTCGACGCCGCCTTCGGCATGGTGGACGAGGACGTGGTCGCGGCCATTCGCTTCGGCATCGATAACATCCGGCACTTCCACGAAGAGCAGAAACCGGAAGCCATGTGGCTCAAGGAAATGCGGCCCGGCGCCTATGCCGGGGACCGCTTCACGCCGATCCGCTCGGTGGCGCTCTATGTCCCGCGCGGCAAGGGGGCGTTCCCTTCGGTCACGATGATGACCGCGGTGCCCGCCGTGGTGGCGGGCGTGCCGGAGCTCGCCATCATCACGCCGCCGGCGCCCGACGGTTCGGTGGACGCAGCGACACTGGTCGCGGCGCGCCTCGCCGGCGTCGAAACGGTCTACAAATGCGGCGGCGCGCAGGCGGTCGCCGCGGTCGCCTACGGCACGGAGACGGTCAAGCCCGCGCTCAAGATCGTCGGTCCAGGCAGCCCCTGGGTCGTTGCGGCCAAGCGGCTGCTTGCCGGAGTGATCGATCCAGGCCTCCCCGCCGGCCCGTCCGAAGCGATCATCCTCGCCGACGACAGCGTGCATGGCGGGCTGGCCGCGCTCGACCTCCTCATCGAGGCGGAGCACGGGCCGGACTCATCGGCCTATCTGGTGACCCACAGCCGCCGCGTGGCTGAGGAGGCGCTGGCGGCATTGCCCGAGCACTGGGCGCGTATGAGCGAGCAGCGGGTAGCGTTCTCTACCGCGGTGCTGACCGGCGCCTGTGGCGGCATCGTGCTGACGGGCTCGATCGAGGAGAGCTACCGCTTCATCAACGACTACGCACCGGAGCATCTGGAGATCCTCTCCACCGATCCCTTCGCGCACCTTGGCCAGATCACCGAAGCCGCCGAGATCCTGATGGGGCCGCACACGCCGGTCTCGATCGGCAATTTCGGGCTGGGTCCTAACGCCGTCCTGCCGACCAGCCGCTGGGCGCGTACCTGCGGGCCGCTCTCGGTCACGGATTTCGTCAAGCGCTCTTCCATCGGCTACGTGACGGCCGCGGCCTATCCGGAATTCGCGCGCCATGCGCGTACGCTTGCCCGTTACGAAGGCTTCTCCTCGCACGAACACGCTGTGTCCGACGTGCGCGACCAATATCTGGTGCGGTAGCCGACGATGAAGGCGGCCAGACTCCATGCGGCGGGCGATCTGCGGGTTGAGGATGTGCCATCTCCTGGCGAACCGGCGCCTGACTGGGTGCGGCTCAGGGTGACGGCGGCCGGCATCTGCGGCTCCGACCTCCACAACTTCCGCACCGGTCAGTGGATCAGCCGCGCGCCGAGTGTCGCCGGGCACGAGTTCGCCGGCGAAGTGACCGCCGTGGGGGGCGGGGTGTCCCAGTTGGCCATCGGAGACCGGGTCGTCGCCGATTCGCGTTTCTGGTGCAGCGAATGTCCTGCCTGCCGGGCCGGCCTGCACAATGTCTGTGCCAGGCTGGGCTTTGTGGGCGAGGTCTGCGACGGCGGCTTCGCGGAAGAGACGGAGCTGCCGGCGCGGCTGCTCCTGCGCCACGACCCAGCGCTCGATCCCGCAATCGCCGCCATGGCGGAGCCGCTGGCGGTCGCCCTGCACGCAGTGCGGCGACTTTCGGCGCCGGCCGGGGCGCCGGTGCTTGTCGCCGGCTGCGGCCCGATCGGCGGGCTGGCTGCGCTCATCCTGTCGCGGTCCGGCGAGAGACCGGTCCTCGTCGCCGACCGCAATGCGGCGCGTGCGGGTCTTGTGGCCGAGGTTACAGGCGCGACCATTGTCGACCTGGGCGCCCTGCCCGGCGATCCCATCCTGCGCCATGCCATCGACGCGACGGGAAACGTGGCGGTGATGGCGCGGCTGCTCGATCTTCTGGCCGGCGGCGGCACGCTGGCGCTGGTCGGCATTTCGCATGGCCGCCTCGACCTCGACCCCAACCTGCTGGTCGAGCGCGAGATCGCGCTGGTCGGCTGCCACGCCTTTGCCGACGAGCTTGCGCCGGCCGTCGCGATGCTTGGTGATCTCGCGCCCGCGCTGTCGCGCTTCGTGGCCGAAGAGATCGCGATCGACGAGATTCCCGCCGCCTACCAGCGCCTGATCGTGGGCGCGGGCAGCGGCCTGAAGACCATCGTTCGAATGGAGACAGGACGATGATCAAGCTTCCCGAAACCGCCGGGCCGCTCTACGAAAAGGTCAAGGACTACGTGCTCGGCAACATCGGCAGCGGCAAATGGCCGAAGGACCGGAGGCTGCCTTCCGAAAACGAGCTGGTCGCCTCGCTCGGCGTCTCGCGGATGACCGTGCACCGGGCGCTGAGGGAGCTGACTTCGGAAGGCCACCTCCTGCGCATCCAGGGCGTAGGCACCTTCGTGGCGCCGCCGAAACCGCAATCCGCCCTCATCGAAATCAGGAACATTGCCGGCGAGATCGCCGCGCGCGGCGGACGCCACCGGGCCGAGGTCGTCGTCGTCGAGAAGATCCGCAACCCGGCGCTGGAGCTCGTCGTCGCCTTCGAGTTCATGCGCCGCAGACCGGTCGCCCATTCGATCATCGTGCATTTCGAGGACGAGGTGCCCGTGCAGCTCGAGGAGCGCTTCGTCAATCCGGCTCTCGCACCGGACTATCACCGGCAGGATTTCGTTGCGACCACCACCTACGACTATCTGCAGCGGGCGACACCGCTGACGGAAGTGGAGCACGTGATTTCGGCCGTCGCCGCCGACGAGGTGGCCGCCCGCCGGTTGATGATCCGGCCGGGTGACCCCTGCCTGCTCCTGCATCGGCGGACCTGGTCGGGCGCGGTGGTCGCCACCGTCAACAAGCTCACCTATGTCGGCAGCCGCTATTCGCTGGGCAGCCGCTACGCGCCCTCGCCCGCCGCATGAGCAAGGACACGCAGCGGAGCCGGGCGGGTGGAGCCGGCAGCCGTGCGGTGCCGCCAACTGGTCAAGCGCTGACTGGCCCGTCGCAACGAGATGGCATCCTCGGGCCCCAGATTATGATATTTGTCGCATATTCCGAAGTATGCTATTTACATCATAAATCAGATTATGCTATATACATCATGAATGCTTATCCGCCGGAATCTGAAAATGCGTGTTTTCAACCTTACCGAGCTAGGCGCTGCAATACGAAGCGCGAGAGGCACGAAAGGCCTTAGCCAGTCAGATCTCGCACAAGCCATTGGCGCGACGCAAGAGTGGATCTCCCGCCTGGAGAACGGCCGCCTGCCAAATCCAGGGTTCGCCAACGTCATGCAAGCCTGCTCTGTCGTCGGTCTCGGAATCTCAGTGGGAGCCGATGATTTTCAGCCCGAAATTGATGTGGCTGACGAGCAGCCCAGCGACCTTGCACTCAGCACTCCATCCTTTTTGAAACGGCCGTAAAAGGCTCCAATGAAATCTCTTCACGTCCTCATGGGCGGCATCCCGATGGGGCGGATGACCCGAACCCGAACTGGAAGGCTGACGCTCGAATATCTCGGGAGTTGGACACACTCGCCACAGGCTGTTGCTCTTTCGTTTTCCCTTCCCCTCACAGCGCGGGAGCATGCTGGCAAGACGTTCGAGAACTTTCTTTGGAACCTGTTGCCGGACAATACAGAAACTCTGAAGGCCTGGGGGCACGAATACGGGGTCTCCCACCGCGATGCTTTTGCGCTCCTGGAGAAGGTCGGAGAAGACTGCGCAGGCGCAGTTCAGTTCGTTACTGACGAATGGCTATCAAACAACGTTAGCGGTGGTGAGATCACCTGGATCGACGAGCAAGAAGTTGAAGCGCGCCTCAAGCGCCTCAACGAGGATCGCACTTGGACTGGGCGTCGTCCGAGCGATCGTGGGCATTTCAGCTTGCCTGGCGCTCAGCCAAAAATGGCACTGCTTCTCGAAGGGAGCCGCTGGGGCGTACCGAGCGGGAGGGTCGCCACCACCCACATCTTGAAACCGCCGCTCGCCCATCTCAACGGCTCCACGGAAAATGAACATGCCTGTCTGCAACTTGCCTCACGACTTGGTCTGACGGCTGCGGAATCGGCCGTCGGCCACTTTGGGGACCAAGTGGCCATAGTACTGGCGCGCTATGACCGCGAGCGGGACGAGGTCGGTACCGTCAGGCGCTACCATCAAGAAGACCTTTGCCAAGCGCTCGGCATCCATCCGGAAAGGAAATACCAGAAGGATGGCGGCCCGTCGCCAGAGGCGATCGCCAGGGTCTTGGCGCAAACAACTGATCCTGCCGATGCCTTGGACAGGTTCCTTCGGGCGTTGGTTTTCAATTTCCTGATCGGCGGTACCGATGCCCACGCGAAGAACTTTTCCTTGATCCATCTACCAGGCAGGAGATCTTTCATGGCACCGCTCTATGACCTCATCAGCTATGATCCATATGTGGGCGACGAGGCCGAGTTCAGGTCACTCAAAATGGCGATGAAGATCAAGCATTACGAATTTGAGAACCTGATGCCGCGCCACTGGGAAGCTCTATCTGGCTTGCTTCGCAAGAATCCTGATCAAATCATCGCCGTCCTCAAAGAGTTCGCACGCGCTATCCCCGATGAAATGGCCTCTGTACGTGATCGATGCCTTGTCGAGGGCCTAGATCATCCGATTTTGAACGAGATGGTGGATCGACTCGCCCAACGCTGCGAGCGAATTATCCGGGTCTACGAGCTCGGGACTCGCCTGACACCGCGCTAGATGTTGATCCCAGAATCTGCAGCCGCACCAAGGGGATAACACAGCCAACCTACAGTACAGGCGGAAACAAACAGGGAGCAATCAATCAGAACCCTGGCCGTTGAAATGAGCGCCTGTTCCCCGGGAAAGTGGCTGCCACATCTAGTGATCCCTGACCAGCGTCATGAAAGCCTCAATCGGACGCAGCGTTTGGCGAACCTTCAGGCACGCCGCGAAGAATTGCGTGAACGGCTTGCGATCCGAGATCGAAAGCGCCGTCAAAAGGTCACCGGAAGAAGTGCGTTTCCTCGTGCTGTTGGCGAGCATTATTGTAGCAGCCACCTGCTACCAACGGCACGAACTTTGGCGCTATCCAATATGAATGGCGGATTTGACTGAGGCGGTGTAGGCTTCGTCTAACAAGAAGAAGAATGAGCCATATCAACGGCAACGCTGAGCGAATCTGGGAGGATTCATGGTTGAGATCATCTCCAAGCGGGATGGCCCGCGGCGCGAGGACCTACAAGTCAAAAGACTGATCGAGCAGAACCGCTCGACCATCGTTCGCCTTGCCGACCAGATCAGTGGCGGCGGCTATTCGGCTTCCAGGAAGCCACGCCAGCAACCGAAGGCGGAAGGCCTGATCATCCATGTTGGCGGCAGCACGGCACCTGCGGCCGACGCCAAGCCATCCATCCAAGTCACCATGAACGGCCGGGTGATCTCAAAGGACCAGAACACAGGCCGCCAGCTTCACCATATCGGCGACATCCGCAATCGAGGCGAGGACCAGATCTTCGTCCTGGCGACGAAGCAGAACGGCTTCTTCTCGCCGGTCGACGAAAGCATAGCCGAGGCGCTCGCCGATCTGGACGGGTCCCGCCTCGCCGCCGCCTATACCGAAGAACAGCTTGCCTCCGACATCGGCGCGAAACTCGGCATCAACTGACGAGCAGACGCTCGCACGTGTGCACGTCCAAATCCGCGATAGCATTCGAATATAACCGCATACAGCAGTGGCATACCTCAAAGGTTCTGTGATGACTGGATGAAACGCGAGATAGGCCTCAATCAGATGAAGATCGATGCTCTTCCGGTGCGTGCGTCGCCAGCTACTGGGCAAATGGTTCTGGGCAACATCGACTATGATGAGCGCGCCACCATGCGCGCTTGGGAGAACTTTCTGGCCGACGAGCGCAAATGTGCCCGCGATCCGATCCAGCCAAGCCCCGTCCGCTCTCTCATTCACGATTCCTGGTATCGCAGCGTCACGGGCGGCATCAACGCTGAAGGTATTGAAGCGCCGCTAAGCAATGATCGCGATGAGATCGAATATCTGACGCGGGCCAATGCCGAATTGCTCTCGGCGGCGCAGCGATCGTTCGCCTCGCTTGGCCAGTTACTGGACGGGACAGGCGCGATGCTGGTTCTGGCCGACAGCGACGGCGTACTGATCGACGCCATCGGCGACAAGAAGACGTTGCATGACGGCATGGATATCCACCTGGCCATCGGCGGCAAATGGAACGAGGATGCCGTCGGAACCAACGGCATCGGTACGGCGCTGTGGACCGGCCAGCCGACTTTTGTCCATGCGGCCGAGCATTTCTGCGCCGGCATCAAATCCTGGACTTGCGCCGGCGCGCCGATCCGCGATCCTCTGGACGGCAGGATCATCGGTGTCGTCGACCTGTCTGGCTATTCGCCGATCTTCCGGCCGCACAATACCGCGCTCGTCGCCGCCACAGCCCGGCAGATCGAAAAGGCATTGGCCGAACAGCAGCAGGAACAGCGCACGCGCCTGCTCGAGGCCTTCATTTCGTCTGCCCCCAGCTACCGTCGAAAGGACGGGCTGGTGATCGTCGACCATCGCGGCCGCGCCATCTTCTGCAACAATGTCCCCGATGGCGAAACGACTGAGATGATGGACGGGCCGATGGAGCCAGGCCGTGGCCGCTGGCTGATGAATCTTCCTTCGTCGGGGGACGAAGGAGATCTCGCCAAGGCGCTACCGGCCCATCTGCGATCCTGCCAGATCACACCGCTCAAGCTTGACGGCGACCTCCGCGGCGCAGCGCTGGTGTTCCCGTCGGCGCCAGCAGTCTCCAGCATGACGGTAGTCCATGGGGAAGTAGACAAGCATCTTCGGGATGCTGTCGCCATGATTGTTGGCGAAAGCGAAGCGCTGCTGGCCGCCATCGACGTCGCCTGCCGTGTCGCCCGGTCGAACAGCGTCGCATCGCTATTGGTCGAAGGCGAGACGGGTGTCGGGAAAGAGCTGTTTGCGCGGCTTGTTCATGCCGGCAGCCGACGCACGGCGAATGATCCGTTCATAGCGATGAATTGCGGAGCGATCACCAGGGACCTGTTTGGCAGCGAATTGTTCGGCCATGTCGCCGGCGCATTTACGGGCGCCTCGCGTGAAGGCAAGCCGGGTGTTTTCGAGCTCGCCAGCGGCGGCGTGCTCAGTCTCGACGAGATCGGCGAATTGCCGCTCGAGATCCAGCCGTTTCTGCTGCGTGTCCTGGAAGAGCGCGTGGTCCACCGGATCGGCGACAGCCGCGGCCGACCTGTGGACGTGCGACTGGTCGCCTCGACCAATCGCGATCTCAAGCAGGAGGTTGCTGCCGGTCGCTTCCGCCGCGATCTCTACTATCGAATTGGCGCAGTCTCGATTACGGTCCCACCGCTGCGCGAGCGCGGCGAGGACGTGCTTTTGCTGACCGAACATTTCAACCGGCAGATCGCGGCTGCGGCTGACGGGGAGCCACTGGAATTCTCGCACGAAGCGCTGGATGCCCTGCGTGTTTATCGGTGGCCGGGTAATGTGCGCGAACTGAAGAATCTCATCGGCCGGCTGTATGTTCTGGCGCGCGGCCGCGATATCGGACTTCACGACCTGCCCGAAGAGATCACGGCGCCCAGCACTGAATCGAGCGCCACGCCCGACAACGATACAACTCTCGCATCAGAGGCGCCTGAAGGCACACTTGCCGAAGCGGAACGCCAGGCGATGAAAAACGCATTGGCAGCCGAAGGCGGCAATCTTAGCCGGGTCGCACGGCGGCTCGGTATCTCCCGGCCGACGCTCTATCGCAAACTCGACCAGTACGGCATCCGCCGTCGTTTTTCCTGACAATCGGGATAGGGGGGAACCTTGCGGTTCCTCCCCTCCCACACCACCCTGCGTACGGGCCCGTACAAGGCGGTTCGGTTGGTTATGCGGCATTGGCAGGGGCGAGGAAAGCGAGGCCGATGCTTGCGAGGAAAGCGTTCGGCAGGGCAATGGCGAGCGCTGGGCTGTTGCTGATGCGCCAGGGACCATGCGCGCTGCCGGCGGTTTGTGCCGCCAGCTCGTGCCCGACGCCCCGGCGACGCAGCTCCGCAAAGCGGGTGCGCCCGCGCTTCCATTGCTTCCATGCAATGGATCGAAGCCTTCGCCTGATCCACTGGTCGAGGCTGCGCA
>NZ_VLKT01000040.1 GCF_007830515.1 Mesorhizobium tianshanense | reverse complement strand
GAGTCGATGCGCTCGACTTCCCGCGCCACCAGCCCATAGGTGACGTAGTTGGCGCCGAGCCCGCCATATTCCTCGGGGATGGTGATACCGAGCAGCCCGGCCTCGCCCATCTCGCGGAAGATCCCGGCATCGGTCTTTTCCTCGAGATAGGCTTCCTCGATCCTGGGGGCGAGCTTGTCGGCCGCGAACGCCGCTGCCCCATCCCGCACCATCCGCTCGTCTTCCGAAAGCTGGCCCTCGATCAGGAAAGGATCGTCCCAGATGAATGCGTTCTTGTCGGCGGCCATGGCCTCGGTCTCCACAACAAAATCTTGAAGTGCCGGGCTTATCGGCTTCCAGCTCGAAAAAATCAAACGAAATTGCTTCACCGATCAATGAGCGTTAGTAATGGGTCATGAGCGTTCAGCGCCGCCTTTTACCCGGTATCAGTGCCCTCGCCGCCTTCGAGGCGGTGGCCCGGCTGGGCAGCTTTACCGCCGCCGCGCAGGAACTCGACTTGACCCAGGGCGCCGTCAGCCGGCAGATCAGGGTTTTGGAGGACCAGTTCGGCCGCCGCCTGTTCGAGCGCGACAGCCGCAATGTCAGGCTGTCGGTGGCAGGTGAGGTCTATGCTGAAGCGGTGCGCGCCGCCTTGGGTCAATTGCGCGACGCAGCCCTTGGATTGATGAGCAATCGGCATAGTGGCATCTTGAACCTTGCGATCCTGCCGACCTTCGGCACCCGCTGGCTGATGCCGCTCATCCCGGATTTCGTCGAAAACAACCCCGACATCACCATCAACTTCGTCACCCGCATCGGCCGCTTCGACTTCGCTCGCGAAAGGCTCGACGCCGCCATCCATTTCGGCCTGCCCGACTGGCCGGACGCCGACTCGACGCTGCTGGTCCGCGAAGAGGTGGCGCCTGTCGTCTCGCCCGAATTTCTGGCCGGCCGCGCCATTGCCACGCCTGCCGATCTCGGTCGCTTGCCACTGCTGCATATGGCGACGCGCCCTGGCGCATGGACCGAGTGGTTCGAGCATCAGGGTTTGAGCGCGCCGACCGGGCCGGGCATGCAGTTCGAGCAATTCGGCACCGCCGCCCAGGCCTGCATGGCTGGGCTCGGCGTGGCGCTGCTGCCGCAGGTCCTCATATCAGGCGAATTGCAGCGCGGCCAGCTCGTGCCGGCGCCGGGCCGGCCAATGCAGAGTCGCAGCGCCTATTATCTTGTCGTGCCGCACGACAAGCGCGGCCATCCGCCGGTCGCCTCCTTTCGCGACTGGTTGCTCGGCCATGTACCAGCGGAGAAATAGCTACTTCCTCTTCAACGCATCGGCCAATGCGGCACCGAATGCGCCCTGTTGCGCCGGCCGCTCCGGCTGGCGTTGCGGTGCAGGAGATCGCGGCACCGATCTGCCGCCATTGTCGCGCGGCTTCGAAGCACCGCCGTCACCATCCTTGCGCATCGAAAGGCCGATGCGCTTGCGCTTGATGTCGACGTCAACGACACGCACCTTCACCACATCACCGGCTTTCACCACCTCATGCGCGTCCTTGACGAAACGGTCTGCAAGTTGCGAGACGTGTACCAACCCGTCCTGATGCACGCCGATATCGACGAAGGCGCCGAAGGCCGCGACATTGGTGACGGTGCCTTCCAGGAGCATGCCGGGCTTCAAATCCTTGATGTCGTCGACACCGTCGGCGAAGGTCGCCGTCTTGAAGCCGGGACGCGGATCGCGGCCGGGCTTTTCCAACTCCGCCAGAATGTCACGTACGGTCGGCAGGCCGAAGCGGTCGTCAACGAAGACGCGCGGATCGAGCGCCTTGAGAGTGGCACTGTCGCCCATCAGCGAGCGGACGTCGCGCCCGCAGGCGGCGACGATCTTCTTCGCCACGCCATAGGCTTCCGGATGCACGGCCGAGGCATCGAGCGGTTCGGTGCCGTTGGCAATACGCAGGAAGCCGGCGCATTGCTCGAACGCGCGGGGTCCAAGGCGGGAGACCTTCAACAGGTCACGACGGCTGGCGAAGGGGCCGGTCGCATCGCGATGCGCGATAACAGCCTCGGCCAGCGAGGCGCCAAGACCCGAAACCCGCGCCAGAAGCGGCGCCGAGGCGGTGTTGAGATCGACGCCGACGGCATTGACCGCGTCCTCGACCACAGCTTCCAGCGAGCGGCCGAGCCGGTACTGGTCGACATCGTGCTGATACTGGCCGACGCCGATCGACTTCGGCTCGATCTTGACCAGTTCGGCGAGCGGGTCCTGCAGCCGTCGCGCGATCGACACCGCGCCGCGCAGAGACACGTCGAGGCCGGGGAATTCCGCCGCCGCCGTTGCCGAGGCGGAATAGACCGAGGCGCCCGCCTCGCTGACGATAACCTTGAGCGGCTTCGGCCCGGACTCGGCAGGCATTTCAGACAGCATGTCCGCCACCAGCCTTTCCGTCTCGCGGCTGCCGGTGCCGTTGCCGATGGAAATGAGCTCGACCTTGTGCAGGCGGATGAGCTTCGCCAGTTCGGCTTGCGCGCCACGCACATCTTTCCTTGGCGGAAACGGATAGACCGTCGTCGTCGCCAGCAGCTTGCCGGTGCCGTCCACGACCGCCACCTTGACACCGGTGCGGATGCCTGGATCGAGACCCATCGTGGCGCGCGAGCCGGCGGGTGCTGCAAGCAGCAAATCCCTAAGATTGCGGGCAAAGACATGGATCGCTTCCTCCTCGGCCCGCTCGCGCAGATCCCGCATCAGATCGAGCGTCAAGTGCAGCGACAACTTTATGCGCCAGGTCCAGCCCGCCACCTCCATCAGCCAGCGGTCGCCCGGCAATTGGCGGCCGATGGCGTAGGCATCGGCAATCATCCGTTCGACCGGCTTCACCGGGGACGCATCGTCGGCATCGACCTCGATGTCGAGCGACAGCACCTCTTCGTTGCGGCCGCGCAGCATGGCCAGCGCGCGATGGCTCGGCACATTCGACCAGCGCTCGACGTGGTCGAAATAGTCTGAGAATTTCGCGCCGGCCTCCTGCTTGCCGTCGACGACGCGTGACCGCATGAAGGCGCGCTCCTTCATATACGCCCGCAGTCTGCCGACCAGGTCGGCATTCTCGGCGAACCGTTCGGATACGATGTCGCGCGCACCTTCCAGCGCCGCCTTGGCGTCGGCTACCTCCTCGCCGACATAGGCCAGCGCCAATTTGCCAGGCACCGCCGCACGGTCGGCAAGGATGGCCTCCGCCAGCGGTCCCAGCCCGCGCTCGCGGGCGATCTCGGCCTTGGTCCGGCGCTTCGGTTTATAGGGGAGATAGATGTCTTCGAGTTCCGCCTTGGTGGCAGCCTCAGCGATCTTGGTCTCAAGCTCTTCGGTCAGCTTGCCCTGCTCGCGGATCGAACCAAGGATGGTGCCGCGGCGCGCGTCGAGCTCGCGCAGATAGGCGAGCCGCTCGGCCAGCAGGCGCAGCTGCGTGTCGTCCAGACCCCCGGTGACCTCCTTGCGGTAGCGCGCCACGAACGGCACCGTTGCGCCTTCGTCCAGCAGCCCGATCGCAGCCGCGGCCTGTTCGGGCCGGGCAGCGATCTCGGTTGCTATGATTGCTGCGATGCGCTTGATGTCGGATGCCATGTCGTTCCTGCCGTCCTGTCGAAAAGAGCCGCGACCATAGGCGCAGAGCGTCGCCCCGCCAACCGCGGCGTTTTCGATCACCCTGACGGGTCCACAGGAAAGCTGCGGCGCTACGGCTGCCCGGATCGGCTCAGACCATTCGGCTCAGTGCCTCGAAGAAAGCGACCATATCGACATCGAGCGGCTCGTCGACTGGCTCCGGCTGCGACGACATCTTCGCGATGACAACCTCCGCCTTCGGATTGACGTAGAGCCACTGGCCGTGAATGCCGATACCGCAGAAGACGCCGCTTGCCGCGCCCGTCTGGTACCATTTGTTGCGGTAGCGGCCTTGCGGAAAGAGGAACGCCATCGTGCCGCGCTGCCAGGCCTCGGTGTCTCCGCCTGTGCCGGTCGTGTCGCGCACCCAGGCTTCCGGCACGATGCGGCGGCCGTCGGCCATGCCGCCTTGCCGCATCATCTCGCCAACGCGCGCCAGATCGCGCGGCGTTACCGAAATGCCGCCGGCCGCGCGTGCTGTGCCTGCCATGTCGACTGTCACCGAGGCTTCGCTGGCCGCGCCGAGCGGCAGCCACAATTTCTCGCGCATCAGATCGGCGAAGCGCTGGCCGGACGCACGCTCAAGCAGGATGCCAAGCAGGTCGGAATTGGGCGAGCGATAGCGGAACGTCTGGCCATGCGGCTCGGCAAGGCGCTGCAGGGTCAGGATGAAGCCGGCCAGGCTTTCGCTGCCGCCGCCTGGGTTCCACAGCGTCGCGCGGCGATAGCGGGCAAAAGCGCTCTCCGGATCGAGATAGGCCTCTTCGAAGTCGAGGCTGACGGTCATGTCGAGCACATGCCGCACGCTGGCATCGCCATAGGCCGAGCCGGCGGCTTCCGACAGATAGCGGGTTATCGGAACTTCGGGATCGAAACCGCCCTCGCCCTCCAATATGCCGGCAAGAATGGCGGTCAGCGACTTGCTGATCGAGAAGATGATGTGGCGCGCACCGAAATCCATATGGGGAGCGAACCAGTCGCCGACGAGCTTGCCGCCCTTCATGATCGTCAGCCCGTCGGTATCGGAACGTGTGAGAAGGGCCGCAACGGTCTCTGGGCCGCCAGCCAGAGTGACTCTCTCGCCGAGCAGCCCATCAAGAGCCCGCGCTGGCGCCTCACCGCTGGCTGGCGCTGCGGCCACGCGTGCGCTCGGCACCAGCTCGCCGACATTCTGGAACGACCACCGGCTGAACGGGCTTTCGCGCCAGTTGCCGAGCAGCACCTGGTTGCGCGCAAAGCCATATCTGGTCTCGAACGCGGTCTTGCCGGTCATGGCGTTTCCTTCCGATCTTTTTTTGAAATTCAAGCCAGCGCGGCGGCGATGGCGTGCACGGCTTTCATCGTCGCCTTGGAATAGGCGATGTTGGTGAAATCCGGGTAGCTCGAAAGCTTAACCACGACCATTCTCGTGTTCCAGTCGATATGGATGAGCTGCCCGAACACGCCCCGGCACATCAGCGCGCGCGAACGCGGGTCCTCGATCCAGAACTGGTTGCGGTAGCTGCCTTCCGGCAGGCTGGGATTGAACCCCGGTCCATGCCTGCCGTTACGCGTCGTTTCGATCCAGTCGGCCGGCACCACGCCGCCACCATTGTCGAGGATCAGTTGGCCGAAACGGCCATAGTCGCGCAGCGTGGCGTTGAAGCCGCCATCGGCGACGGCGTAGCCGGCGCTGTCGACGGTGAAGCAGGCGCTTTCATCCGCCCCGAGCTTTTGCCAGAGTTCTTCCGAAACCAATTGCGCCAGCCGCTTGCCGGTGACCCGCTCCATGATGAAGGCAAGCACGTCGGTCTCGATCGAGCGGTATTCGAACGCGGCGCCATGCGGTCGGCTTGTCTCCTTGAGGCCCAGGATCAGCTCGAACATATGCGACGGCCACTCGAAGGCCGGATCGCTGCCCGGCGGCACCGGTTTCCAGCCTAAGGCGACATCGACCTGACCGATGTCTGAATAGGGGTCGGTATATTCCTCGGAGAAGCGCACCCCCGTCGTCATGTCCAGCACATGCTGCACGCTGGCGCCCGCCCAACCGGTGGCCTCGAGCTCCGGCAGATAGGTCGTCACCGGCAGCGTCGGATCGATCAGGCCGCGCCCGACCAATATGCCGAACACCGACGCGGTGACGGATTTCGCCATCGACTGCGACAGATGCAGCGTGCGGTCGGTCATGCCGTTGAAATAGCGCTCGACGGCGACCTTGCCGTCCTTGAGCACGAGAAACCCGTCCGTATAGGTTTCGTCGAGCAGCTCGGCCAGCGTCGTAGGCTGACCCTTGCTGTCGCTCACCGGCAACGCATCGAGATCGACTTCGGCTCGCTCGAACCGGCGGCGATGGCCATTGCCGCGCCAGACTTCGACGGTCGGCAGAAATTCCCGGATGTGCTGGAACGCCCAGCGGTTCCAGGGTCCCCTGTCCCAATCGAGCTTCGGCGGCACCATCAACGGCGGCGAGCCTTGCATGATCGGCGGCGCCGGTTCGCTGTTGCGGTAGGAAGTCATTGCATACTCCGGGAAGTCTCGTCCCGCGGTCTCCCGACGGCTTTTGCTTTCAATGCGGTCGTGCCGTCCGTCATAGTTTCGGCCGGCGCGCCTTTTCTCCGTACCAGCCACCGACT
Organism: Mesorhizobium tianshanense; assembly: GCF_007830515.1. Classification (GTDB taxonomy): domain Bacteria; phylum Pseudomonadota; class Alphaproteobacteria; order Rhizobiales; family Rhizobiaceae; genus Mesorhizobium; species Mesorhizobium tianshanense. The sequence goes on along the minus strand of NZ_VLKT01000040.1, from coordinate 66,552 downwards.
GCTTTTTCGTAGGCCATGCCGGCGCGGAACACATCTTCGTCGCTGTAGGTGCGGCCGACGATCTGGATGCCGGTCGGCACGCCGTTCTTCGCGTGGCCGGATGGAACCGACAGCACCGGGCAGCGGCTCATCGTGTTGAACGGCGTCGTCATCACCCAGCCGAGCGAGGGATTCACAATCTTGCCGTTGATCCTGATCTCGTCCTTCGACTGGTCATGGTCGGCCGGCACCGACGGCAACGCCGTGGTCGGGCAGATCAGCACGTTGTATTCTTCGAGCAGCGGCCCAAGCGTCATGTACATGCGTCCGGCTACTTCCAGGCTGCCGACGAAATCGGTCGCCTTGGAACCCGCTCCTTCCTCGGCGAATTTACGGGCGTAGGTCGTCATCTCGTCGGCGTGGTCGGGCAGCAGCTTCGACAGGAACGCACCGAACAAGTGGTTCAGATAGGCGAGCCCGGCCTCCAGCACCTCCGGTCCCCAGCCGAGGTCGACCTCCTCGACCTCGGCGCCCAATGAACGAAACACATCGAGCGCTTTCTTCGTGTTCTTGACCACTTCTGGATCGACTTCGAAGCCGCCGAGACCCATTGAATAGCCGATCTTCCAGCCCTTGATCGGCTTGAACCTGGTCGGCAGCGTCAGCTTCGGCCGAAGCGAAGCTATGTCCAGCGGGCTGGGACCGGTCATGACGTTCTGCAGCAGGATCGCGTCCTCCACCGTGCGTGCCAGCGGCCCGGTGTGGCAGTAGAAGTCGAGGTTGAAGGGAGGGTCGTCCGGATTGCGGCCATAGGGCGGCTTGTAGCCGACGACGCCGCAGGCCGATGCCGGAATGCGGATCGAACCGCCGATATCGGAGCCGGTGGCGATAGACGAGGTGCCGGAGGCGAGCGAGGCGCCCGAGCCGCCAGACGAGCCGCCGGGCGTGAACTTGGTGTTCCACGGATTGCGGGTGACGCCCCACAGCCTCGACCAGGTATAAGCCGCGCAGGAAAATTCCGGCGTCGCCGTGCGTGCATGGACGATGCCGCCAGCCTCCATGATGCGTTCGTTCATGGTCGAGGTGGCGTCGGCGACGAAATCCCGGGTGATCAGCGAGCCGCCGGTGGTCGGCTTGCCCTTGATGTAGCTTTCGTCCTTGATGCCGACCGGCAGTCCCTCGAGCGCTCCTGTCTTCCTGCCCTTGGCGTATTTCGCCTCGGCTTTTTTCGCCAGCGCCATCGCCTCGTCGAAATGGGTGTTGGTGAAGGCGTTGACCTTGTCCTTCGTCGCCTCGGCGCGCGCAATGACCGCTTCCATCAACTCGATCGGTGAGAGCTTTTTTGCCCGGAAGCGCTTCAGCGCCTCGCTTGCCGGCATATAGCAGAGATCGAGGTCGGACATGGCAGGCGGACTCCAGGCGCGTCAGGCGCCGGCCCGACGTCGGTTCTTGTCGAAGGCATTCCCTTGATGGATTCAAGCAAGACCCGGCAGCCTTGGCTGCCGGGTCCAAGGTAGGGTGATTACTTCTGCAGTTCGGTCCAGATCCTGGTGTAGAGCGCCTGCACGTCGGGCGCGCAGCTCAACATGAACTTGCCCTTGTCAGCGAACTCGGCGGGGATATTGACCTCCGGCGCCGTCTTCATGTCCTCAGGCATGAAGGCTTCCGATCCCTTGATGCCGTTGGCGTAGCGCGCGAAAGACGAGATCAGCGCCGCGTTCTCTGGATCCATGATGAAGTTCTGGAACAGCTTGGCGTTTTCGACGTTCTTGGCGTCCTTCAGCACCGCGAGATTGTCCATCCAGATCGGATAGCCTTCCTTCGGATAGCCATAGACCATGTCCTTGTTCTGCAGGCGGGCGCGGAAGGACGCGCCGTTCCAGTCGACGCTAGCTGCGAAGTCGCCCTTGGCGAACTTCTCGACCGTGCCGTAGTCCATGGAGATCCATTTCGGCTTTGCCGCCACCAGCGCATCGCGCACCTTCTTCAGCACTTCCTTGTCGCCGGTGCAGGGCTCGCCGCCGACATATCTGATGGCAAGATGCATGATGTCGGCCATTTCAGGCACGACATTGACCTTGCCGACCAGTTCCGGCGGCGGATCCATGAAGATGGCGGAAGTGTTGGGATCGCCCTTGTAGACCGAGCTGTTGACCGTCACGCCGGTCGTGCCCCACTGCCACGGCACTGTGTATTTGCGGCCTGGGTCGAAGGGAACGTCGACCCATTTCGGGTCCATGTTCTTGAAGTTCTCCATCTTGCTGGGCTCTGTCTCCAAGAGCAGACCTTCCTGGATCCAGATCGGCACGAAGCTCGCCGAAGGCACCACGATGTCGAAGCCGCTGCCGCCCTGCCTGATCTTGGCGAGCGCCGTGTCGTTGGAATCGTAGTCGGTGACTGTCACCTTGACCTTGTATTTTTCCTCGAATTTCTTGATGAGGTCGGGGCTGGTGTAGTTGCCCCAATTGTAGATGTTGAGTTCGCCGTCGGCGCGGGCGAGACCCGCCGAGGCGAACAGCGCGGCGCTGAGCGCCGTCGCAGTCAGTTTCCAATTCATCGTTCTCTCCTGTCACTCCTGATCTTTTTTCCTGCTGATGAAAAAGAAGACGGTGACGATCAATATCGAGATCAGCAGGAACACCGTCGAAATCGCGTTGATTTCCGGCGTGATAAAGCGCCGGAACTGGCCGAGCATGTAAGTCGGCAACGTGTCTTGGCCGCCGGACTTGACGAACTCCGTGATGACGACGTCGTCCAGCGAGATGACGAAGGCCAGCATCAGCCCGGCAAGGATGCCTGGCCAGAGCAGCGGAAAGGTGACGCGCCGAAAAGCCTTCCAGGGCGTCGCGTAGAGGTCGGCCGCAGCGACCTCCAACGTCAGATCCATGTTCTCGAGCCGCGCCCGGATCGGCAGATAGGCAAAGGGAATGCAAAAGGCCGTATGCGCGACCATCAGGTAGCCCAGCCCCGAATAGCCGGTCCAGATCTTGATGCGCGAGAAGAAGATCAGCAGCGCCACCGCGGTGACGATTTCCGGCACCATCAGCGGTTGGTTGATGAAGGCGTATTTGAAGCCGAGGCCGGGATATGGCTTCGTCCGGGTCGTGGCAAGCGCGGCCATGGTGGCGACGATGGTCGAAACGACCGCCGCGACGGAACTGATCTGCAGCGATCGGATAGAGGCGTCGACGACTTGGTTGTTGTTCCAGGCCTGGTAGAACCAGCGCAGCGACACACCTTCCCAGATCGCGATCGAACTGCCGGCGTTAAAGGCATAGACGACAAGCGTGACGATCGGCAGGTACAGCGCGAAAAAGCAGATCATCGCGATGGTTGCGAAGCCGGTCTGCCGGCGGATATCGAAGCGGCTAGCCATGCGTGCCGCCCTGACGCCCGGCGGAGCGGACATAGAAGAGCAGCGCGACCATCACGATCGCCATCAGCGAGATCGACAGCGCCGAGCCGAGCGGCCAGTTACGGCCTTGCCCGAACTGCAGCTCGATGAGATTGCCAAGCATCATATTCTTCGTCCCGCCGAGCACGCGCGGGGTGACATAGGCGCCCAGCGCCGGGATGAAGACGAGGATCGAGCCGGCGACGATGCCAGGCTTGACCAGCGGAATGATGACTCGCCTCAGCACCTGGAACCGGTTGGCGTAGAGGTCGTAACCCGCCTCGACCAACCGGAAGTCGATCTTCTCCATGCTGGCATAGAGCGGCAGCACCATCAGCGGCAGATAGACATACGTCATGCCGACCATCAGCGCGAAATCGGTGAACATCATCTGGATCGGCTGGCTGATGATGCCGAGCTTGATGAGCACCGTGTTGACGATGCCCTCGTTGCGGATCACCTCCTGGATGGCGAAGGTGCGGATCAGCAGATTGGTCCAGAAGGGGATGGTGATCAGGAACAGCCAGATGTCGCGCTGCCGCGCCGGCCGGGTGGCGATGAAATAGGCGGTCGGGAAGCCAAAGAGCAGCGTGAAGATCGTCGTCAGAAACGACAGTTTGGCCGAGCGCCAGAAGATCGACAGATGCGCGTCCGCGAAGGCGAGCGTGTCGTCAAAGATGTCGCGCTGCATGACCACCGACAGCCAGCCGTCCGTGGAGAATTTCCACACCACGTCGCCATAGGGCCCCGGCGTCAGGAACGAGTAGATCACGACGATCAGCAGCGGGCCGGTGGCCGCCAGCAAGATGATGATCAGTGCCGGCGCCGACAGAAGCCAGCGACCGCGGATCTCACGCCGTTCGGCTTGCTTGGCGACTTCTTCCGCGCTCGCCATCAGTCCCTCAGTATTTGTGCGGCGTCGTTGCCGATCGAAATGCCGACTTTGTCTCCCAACTCGAAACCGCAGCCGGCGCTGCGCGTGTTCTGCTGGCGCACGGTGAAGGCCTCGCTGCTGTCCAGACGAACATGAATATGCGTGTCGGTACCGAAATAGACGATGTTCTCGACCGTTCCCGACAGGTCGCCCTTGCCGCTGGTCAGCTTGGCATGCTCCGGTCTGACCACCACTGTGGCGATATCCTTCGGCTGGAAGCCCTCAGCCACGGTCGCGTCGATCGTCACGCCGGACTTTAGCGTTGCGCGTGCCTTGCCGTTGCCCATGCCGGTGATGGCTGCGGTCAGGAAATTGGTTTCGCCGATGAAGTCGGCGACGAAGCGCTCCGCCGGCTTGTCATAGATGTCCCAGGGCGAGCCGACCTGCAGGATCTTGCCCGACGACATCACCGCGATGCGGTCCGACATGGTCAGCGCTTCTTCCTGGTCGTGGGTGACGAAGATGAAGGTGATGCCGGTCTCGTGCTGCAGCCGCTTCAGTTCGATCTGCATCTCCTTGCGCAGCTTGAAGTCGAGCGCCGACAGCGGCTCGTCGAGCAACAGCACTTTCGGCTGCGGCGCCAGTGCCCGCGCCAGTGCCACGCGCTGTTGCTGGCCGCCGGAAATCTGGCTGGTGCGGCGGTTGCTGAGCGCCTCCATCTTGACCAGCTTCAGCATCTCGGCGACCCGCGCCTTCACTTCGGTCTTGGGCTTGCCAAGCATTTCGAGGCCGAAGCCGATGTTCTCGGCCACCGTCATATGCGGGAACAGCGCATAGTTCTGGAACACGGTGTTGACCGGCCGCTTGAACGGCGGCAGCGGTGCGATGTCCTGGCCATGCAGCAGGATCTCGCCGGCGCTCGGAAAGTCGAAGCCGGCGATCAGCCGCAGAAGCGTCGTCTTTCCGCAGCCGGACGGACCAAGCAGCGTGAAGAACTCATTTTCGCGGATCGACACCGAGACCGTGTCGAGAGCGGCAACCTGTGACTCCCCGGTACCGAATACCTTGCGGACGCCACGAACTTCAATTGCATTTCTACCCGGTTGTTCCGGCACGATTACCCCATTTTCTTGTGTCCGCTCTTCATGGCGGATCCAGTTCCCACTCGATTGTCAGCACACGGCGTGTGGCTTGGCAAGTATACATCTGAATCCCGATTCAGAACGCAATTCCCTTGCCACCGTCATGCCTGATAGGTGACCTTGCCGCCGCAGATCGTCGTCACCGGCCGCACCGTGTGCAGCGCTTCCGGCGCGGTCGCCTCGATATCGGCTGAGAGCACCACGAGATCGGCCATGAAGCCGGTCTTCAGGCGGCCTTTGCGATGTTCCATGAACTCGGCATAGGCGCCTTCCACCGTGTAGCCACCGAGCGATTCATGCAGCGAGAAGCTCTGGTCGGGATCGCTGTCTGCCCATGGTTTGCGCAGCACTGCCGCCTGAATGCCCAGGATCGGATCGATCGGTGACACCGGCCAGTCGGAGGCGAAGACGACGCGCGCGCCGGCATTCTTCAGCGTCCGCCACGCATAGCTCAGCGGCCAGCGGGCGGGTCCGATGCGCGACACCGTCGGCTCCAGCGGCAAGCCCATGCTGCCCGGCGGATGCGGCGGCTGCATCGAGGCAATGACGCCAAGCTTTGCGAAGCGCGGCACGTCGGCGGCGGTGACCACCTCGATATGCTCGACCCGATGCCGGCTGTCGCGCCTGCCGTTTTGTTTCTGCGCCGCCTCGTAGCCGTCGAGGACAGCGCGCACGGCGCCGTCGCCGATCGAGTGCACCGCCATCTGCAGCCCGCGCCGGTCGACGGCCACCGCAAGGTCGATGAACTGCTGCGGTGTGAAAAGCGGCTCGCCCAACCAATCGCGACGATCCGCATAAGGCTCGACCATCACCGCCGTCCATGAATCGAGCACGCCATCGTAGAACACCTTGACCATGCCCGATGACAGCCATTCGCCATTGTAGCGCTCAGCCATCGTCGACGCCTTGTCGAGCATGTCGAGCGTCATGAAATTCTTGTAGTGGAACGGCACCTGCACCCGGCAGAGCAATCCGCCTTCGGCCTCGATCTCGGACAGGAGTTCGAGCTGGTGCAGATTGCCGTCCATGTTGTGGATCGATGTGATGCCGTGCCTGGCACACCATTCCAGTCCGCGGCGCATGATCGCCCGGTCGGAAGCCTGCTGCGCCGGCGTCGGCTTCGGATCCGGCTCGCCGCCGGTGGCCAGGCCGAGCCGCACGCGACCCTCGCCGGCCAGCGCGATCAGCGGCCCAAAAGCCTCGCCCTCGCGCAATTCGCCGCTGGCCAGCCCATCGGCGCCCATGACGATCTCATTGCCCGGGCCAAGCTGCTTGCCCTTGAGCAGGCCGGCCATTTCCAGCGCCTTGGTGTTGGCCCACATCGTGTGGTGGTCCGGCGCCGCCATGACGAAGGGCCGGTCCGGCAGGATGCGGTCCAGGTGGTGGCGGCTGACCCGCTCGGCCGCCGACAGGATGGTGTAGTCGGCGCCTTGCGCCTGCAGAACGGGCAGATCCGGGCGCTTTGCGGCATAATGGCGCACGGCGTCGCAAAGCGCCTCAAAACCGTGGACGCCCATCAGCTGGAGATGATCGAGCTCGGCCGCGCCGGCGAAAAGATGCATATGCGCTTCGATGAAGCCGGGCACCACGGAGCCGCGCCCAGCGTCGATGACGCGCGTGCCGGGACCTTTGTGCTCCAGCACTGTTGCGCGATCTGCGATCGCAATGATCTCACCACCCTTGACGGCTATGGCTTCGGCGCGGGGCGTATCGGGATCCATCGTCAATATGCTGGCGTTCTCGACGATCAGATCGGCCGATAGCGGCATAATTTTCTCCCGTTTGAGCTTAGGCTAGCAGAGTATTGGCGTCTGGCAAGCCGTCTGCTGCCACCTGGAACAACACTCTGGAATGCCCCTTGGCGGCGCTGAAACTCTCTGCCACAAAGCAGTCTATCAATGACAGATGCGCAACTCGAAGAGCGAGCCGGCCCCAAAAAATGAAGACTGTTTTCTCTCCTCTCCACGCCGGCCATGCCGGCAATTTCGAGCTCATTTCAGGCGCCATAGTTCCGGCCTTCGAGAAGCCCTCGCGCGCCGAGTTCATCAAGGCGAGGGTGGAGAGCGAAAAGCTCGGCCCGATCCTGCCACCAGAGACCCACGATCTCGCTGCCGCCAGGAAAGTGCATGCCAGCGACTACATCGATTTCCTGCCGACCGTGTGGCCGCTCTGGGAGGCGTCCGGACGGACGGGTTCGGCCCTCCCCTTCACCTGGCCGACGCGCGGCCTGCGCGGCGATGTGCGCCCCAGAACCATCGATGCGCTGCTTGGTTTTTACTCCTTCGACGGCGGCGCCACCTTCGTCAAAGGCACCTGGGAGGCGATCAAGTCGTCCTATGACGTGGCGCTGACCGCGGCCGCCCTGGTCAAGGGCGGCGAGACGTCCGCCTTCGCGCTCTGCCGCCCGCCCGGCCATCACGCCGGCGCCGCCTTCATGGGCGGCTATTGCTACATCAACAACGCCGCCGTCGCCGCGCGGTGGTTCCGCGACCAGGGCGCCAAACGCGTCTCGATCCTCGATGTCGACTACCATCACGGCAACGGCACGCAGGAGATCTTCTACAGCCGCGACGACGTGCAGGTGCTGAACCTGCACGGCGACCCGATGACCGAATATCCGTTCTTCCTCGGCCATGCCGACGAGCGCGGCGCCGGGCCGGGCCAAGGCTTCAACCTCAACTATCCGATGCCGTTCGGCACCACATGGGACGCCTGGAATGCCTCGCTGGAAGACGCCTGCGTGAAACTTGCGGCTTACGCCCCCGATGTCGTCGTCGTCTCGCTCGGCGTCGACACGTTCGAGAAGGACCCGATCAGCCAGTTCAAGCTGAAAAGCGCCGATTATCCCAAGATCGGCCGCCGCATCGCCAAGCTCGGCCTGCCGACGCTGTTCGTCATGGAAGGCGGCTATGCCGTCGAAGAGATCGGCGTCAACGCCGTCGGCGTCCTGACCGGATTCGAGGATCGGTAGGAGGCAGCCAACCGAACCGGTCAGGGATCGCCGACAGACGGTCTTTGGAGGCGACCCATACCGCAGGTAAGGCGCAGGCTGACGTGGAGTCGGCCGCAGCAATACGGCTTTGCGATGTGCAGGAGATTATCGCCCGGGCATATTTTTGCCTCCGCTATCCTGTTGTTGGACCATGATCTTTTTCGAAAAGGCCTTCGCCCTTAGCGATGTGATGTTCTACTTTGAAGGAACGGTATGAGGGACCGATTCACTGGAAGAAGACAGCTTTTGAAGGCGGGGAAGCATCCATGATCGACGACGAGCCGGACAGCGAACGCGTCTCGGCGCTGGCGCCGTTCCGGCACGGCATCTTCCGCGCCGTATGGTCCGCCAGTCTGGTGTCGAATTTCGGCGGCCTGATCCAGGGCGTCGGCGCAGCCTGGATGATGACGACGATTGCCACCTCGTCCTATCAGGTTGCGCTGGTCCAGGCCTCGACCACCTTGCCGATCATGCTGTTTGCGCTCGTCGCCGGCGCCATCGCCGACAGCTTCAACCGGCGCAAGGTCATGCTGATTGCCCAGACCTTCATGCTGGTCGTCTCGGTTCTGCTGACCGTCTTCACCTACCTTGGCCTGATAACGCCCTGGACGTTGCTCGCCTTCACCTTCCTGATCGACAGCGGCACGGCGCTCAACAACCCGTCATGGCAGGCCTCTGTCGGCGACATGGTGCCGCGTGCCAAGCTGCCGGCTGCCGTCGCGCTCAACTCCTTGGGCTTCAACCTGACGCGCAGCGTCGGCCCGGCGATCGGCGGCATCATCGTTGCCGCCGCGGGTGCTGCGGCGGCCTTTGCCGCCAACGCGCTGAGCTATGTCGGGCTCATCATCGTGCTGGCTCGCTGGAAGCCGGACCTGCCGGCCTCGACGCTGCCGCGCGAGACGCTGGGCGCGGCGATGGGCGCCGGCCTGCGCTACGTCGCCATGTCGCCCAACATCGGCAAGGTGCTGGTCAGGGGCGCGGCCTTCGGCTTCAGCGCCGGCGCGGTTCTGGCGCTGTTGCCGCTGGTGGCGCGCGACGTCGTCAGAGGCGATGCCTTGACCTACGGCGTCATGCTCGGCGCTTTTGGCATCGGCGCCGTCGGCGGCGCGCTGATCAGCGTCCGGCTGAGGCAGATGCTGTCCAGCGAGACGATGGTGCGCATGGCCTTCGCCGGCTTCGCGCTCTGCGCCTTCAATGCCGCCGTCAGCGACCACGCCTGGCAGACGTCGCTCGGGCTGCTCATCGGCGGCGCCTGCTGGGTGATCGCACTGTCGCATTTCAACGTCACGGTGCAGATGTCGACGCCGCGCTGGGTCGTCGGCCGGGTGCTCTCGGTCTATCAGACGGCGACCTTCGGCGGCATCGCGCTCGGCAGCTGGATCTGGGGTGTCGTCGCCGATGCGCATGGCGCCGAACTCGCGCTGATCGCGGCCAGTGTCGCGATGCTGGCGGGCGGCGCGATCGGCCTCTTGCTGCCCTTGCCGCAGCAGGCGGTGCTCAACCTCGATCCGCTGAACCGCTTTAAGGAGCCGCATCTCGGCCTCGACCTCAAGCTGCGCAGCGGCCCCATCGCCATCATGATCGAGTACATCATCCGTGAGGAGGACGTGCCCGAATTCCTCGCCACCATGGCCGAACGCGGCCGCATCCGTCGCCGCGACGGCGCCCGCAACTGGACGCTGGCGCGCGATCTCGAAAATCCCGCAATATGGATCGAGCACTATCACACGCCGACATGGCTCGAATACATCCGCCACAACAAGCGGGCCACCCATGCCGACGCCGTCATCGGCGAGCGTATACGGGCGCTACACAGCGGCGACGAGCCGCCCCGCGTCCGCCGCATGATCGAGCGCCCGACCACCGCCGGCACGGCGATCGTCATGCCGAAAGGACCGATCGAACATTAGGCAGTAGTCTGCCGTCCTACCCCTCGCCCGACAAATCCCGCCGCGCCTTGTCGAGCTCCTCGGCGTAGCGCCGCATCAGATGGCCTTCGGTCAGAAGCCCGACGACGACGCGGTTCGTGAAATCCTCCACGACCGCCAGTTCCTCGGCGCCGGCGCGCTGAAAGGTCTCGGCCGCGGACTGAACGTTCATGGTCGGTACCAGAACGGCGTCCTTGAACCTGGCCAGCGACACCACCGGCGTCTCGCCGTCGGACAGATCGCTGTGCAACTCCACGACGATCAGCACGCCCATATAGTGCCGGTCGGCATCCACCGCGACGACGCGCTGGGCCGAACCGAGCGGCACTTCCTGGCGAAAGGCCGCAAGCGTTTTCGAGGCATCGATGGTGCGGACGTCCTTTCGCATCATGCTTCCGACCGTCAGGCTGCGCATCCAGCCGACATCATGCGCGCTGCGGATCGTCTCGCCGCGCAGATGGAAACGCCATGTCGAGAAGGAATAGCCGAAGGTTTCGCGCACCAGGATCGCCGCCATGATCGAGGCCGCCAGCACCACTCCGGTGAGTGTCAGGTCACGGGTCGATTCCAGCGCCAGGAACGTCATCGTCAGCGGGCCGCCGACGACGCCGACGGCCAGCGACGTCATGCCGACGACAGCCGCGACCGCGGAATCGATGCCGGTCGCCGGCGAGACGAAAGCCATGATTTCGGCGAACATCTTGCCGAGCAGAGCACCGAGGAACAGCGAGGCGAAGAACAATCCACCGCGAAAGCCGGAGCCCAGCGAGATTGCCGACGCGGCGAGCTTGAGCACGAAAACGCTGGCCACCACGGCGAGCCCGTAATTCATCGCGAATTCGCGATGCAGCGCGCCGTGGCCGCTGGACAGGACCTGCGGCGTGATCAGCCCCAAGAGCCCGACGATGCAGCCGCCGATGAAGGGGCGCAGCGAGGCATCGACCGCAAGCCGTGCGAAACCGCGCTCGACCAGGCTCACCAGATGCATGACGGCAATGGAAGCGCCGCCACCCAACAGCCCGAGCAGCAGGAACGGCAAATACTGGCTGAGGGTGAGCTCCGGCAGACCGGAGAGCTCCAACGGAAACGGAACGCCGCCGAAGACCTCGGCGGTCAACGAGGCGCAGATCGCGGCGGCCATGACTGGCGCGACATTGGCGACCGAGTAGATGCCGATGACCAGTTCGAAACCATAGAAGGCACCGGTCAGCGGCGCGTCGAAGGCGGCGGCGATCGCGCCGGCTGCGCCGCAGCCGACCAGGATGCGGACATCGTTGCGGCGCAGCCTGAAGAAGCGCGCCAGCCGCGATGCCAGGCCGGAACCGACTTGCGTGTAGCCGGCCTCCAGCCCGACCGAAGCACCGAAGCCGCTCGAGATCATCGTCTGCCCGGCAATGATGAAGGTGTCGGTCAGCGACATGCGCCCGCCATAGAGCGCATTGGCTTCGATCGGATCGACCGGGGTGCGGAACTTGCGCACTCTCAGCCAGATCACCGTCAGCCCGAGCAGGATGCCGCCGATCGCCGGTATCAGCGCCTGCACCGGTTTCTCCAGCGAAAACATCGCTGAAAGTCGCCCGCCGGGCTGAACGTCGAATAGTAGTTCGTGCAGGTACAACACCAGCTCGCTCATTCCCGTGACCAGCACGCCCGCCATCACCCCGACCACGCCGGCCAGAACGACGACGACGATGCCGCGCGCCTCAAGCAGCGGCAGCGATCGGATCAGCACCGCGCGCAGCCGGCGGGCATAGACTTGTGGTTCGTTTTTGGAAAGCACCGGAGCGGCTCGCCGATATTCAAAGGGGGGTGGTGCCTGATACGCCCGGCGACATCGCATGGCAACCGCGATGCCGGCCCCGGCAGCAAGTGTGGAAAGCACGGCTTCGATGCGGCGATAAGACCGTCTTCGTCACGTCGAACCGCGTTGACGTAAACGTCAACCCAAAGCTATATGCGCCCAGCGCCAATGCGCGACAAACGCAACGAGACGAGGAGAACGGCATGAGCGTTCAGGAAATTGCCGACAAGATCAGATCGCGCGTGGCGAGTGCCGGGTTCGATCGTTCCGTGAAATTCGATACCGGCGCTGACGGCGTCATCGTCATCGATGGCGCAACTATCTCGACCGACGACGCGCCGGCCGACTGCACCATAAAGCTTTCGCTCGACGATCTGGATTCGCTGATATCAGGCGAGCTCAACCCGACCATGGCGTTCATGACCGGCAAGATAAAGGTCGAGGGCGACATGAGCGTCGCCATGGCGCTGAGCCAATTGATCGGCTGAGCCGCTCACCGATGAAAGCAGAACGCCGCCCGATAGGCGGCGTTTTTGCATTTATTCTTCAAGCGGCGAAAGTCAGAGCCACCGGCGCCTTCTGCTTGCGCCCCGCGGCCTTCAGCGTACCCTGGGCGCCGCTCAGCGCGCCGTCCACCAGTTCCAGCGCCAGCAGGCGGTGCCGCTCATAGGGCCCCGGCATGGAGAGGGCGCCGGTCTTGGCGGCCGAGAACCCGAAACGCCCATAGTAAGGGGCGTCGCCGACGAGCAGGATCGCGGCGTGGCCGAGACGCGCGGCTTCAGTGACCGCATGGCGCATCAGCGCCGAGCCGATGCCGGCATTCTTGATTGTGGGGTCGACGGCGAGCGGGCCAAGCAGAAGGGCTGCCCGACCGCCCTCGCCCAGCACGACATCCCACAGCCGCACGGTGCCTGTAACAGTGCCCGATGCATCGCGTGCGACAAAGGCCAGGCCTTCCGAAGGCCGGCGGCCGCGCCGCAGCTTTTCCGATGATTTTTTCCGGCGGCTCAAGCCCATCGCACGGTCGAGCAAAGCTTCGCGCGCCGGAACGTCGGCAGCGGTTTCGGCGACGATGATGAAAGCGCCGGCAATCTCCCCCCTTGAGGGGGAGATGTCGCCGAAGGCGACAGAGGGGGTCGCCGCGCATGAAGCGCCGGCCCCATACAGACCAAGAAAGGTCGAGCCAGCCGAACTGACCCCCTCTGGCCTGCCGGCCATCTCCCCCTCAAGGGGGGAGATCGGCCAATCGCGCTGCGCAGCGCCTTCAACAATGAAATCTGCAATTTCCATTTCCGTAATCCCTGGCGAGCGGAGATCTGTTCCACAGGCGAGCCGGAGCGGGCGATCTCTTCGCCCGCCTCGGGTGATCTGAGCAACTCTTACGAGCCGTCAGATCACGTAGGATCGGAGAGGCTCGAAGCCGTTGAAGGCAACCGAGGCGTAGGTCGTCGTGTAGGCGCCGGTGCCCTCGATCAGCACCTCGTCGCCGATGGTCAGCGACAAGGGCAGCGGATACGGCGTCTTCTCGTACATCACGTCGGCCGAATCGCAGGTCGGGCCGGCGAGCACGCAAGGCGCGGTCTCGGTGCCGTCATGCGCGGTCACGAGCGGGTAGCGGATCGCCTCGTCCATCGTCTCGGCGAGACCGCCGAACTTGCCGATGTCGAGGAACACCCAACGCACATTGTCGTTGTCGGCCTTCTTCGAGATCAGCACGACTTCCGACTTGATGACGCCGGCATTGCCGACCATGCCGCGGCCCGGCTCGATGATGGTTTCCGGGATGGCATTGCCGAAATGCTTGCGCAGCGCCGTGAAGATCGCCTGGCCATAGGCCTGCGCCACCGGCACATCCTTGAGGTAACGGGTCGGGAAGCCGCCGCCCATATTGACCATCTTCAGGACGATGCCTTCTTCGGCGAGCGTCGAAAACACCTTTTTGGCATCGCCGAGCGCACGGTCCCAGGCGGCGAGGTCGGTCTGCTGCGAGCCGACATGGAACGACACGCCATGCGCGTCGAGGCCGAGCGTCCTGGCGTGGCGCAGCACGTCGACCGCCATCGCCGGCACGCAGCCGAACTTGCGCGACAGCGGCCACTCGGCGCCTTCGCCGTCGGTCAGCACGCGGCAGAACACACGGGCGCCGGGTGCTGCGCGGGCGATCTTCTCGACCTCCTCGACGCAGTCCACCGCAAACAGCCGGATGCCGAGCTGATAGGCGCGCTGGATGTCGCGCTCCTTCTTGATGGTGTTGCCGAAGGAGATGCGGTCCGCCGGCGCACCGGCGTCCATCGCCATCTCGACTTCGGCAACGGAAGCGGTGTCGAAGGACGAGCCCATCGCAGCAAGGAGGCGCAGGATTTCCGGCGCCGGGTTTGCCTTCACCGCATAGTAGATCTTCGAATCGGGAAGCGCCTTCTCGAAGGCACGGAAATTGTCGCGCACGACATCGAGGTCGACGACGAGGCAAGGGCCGTTCGGACGTCGGGTGGCGAGGAAGTCAAGGATGCGCTGGGTAGCCATCGGGGTCTCTCCATCAGCGCCGTTCGGCGCGCACAAAGGCTGCGGGACGCGGGCTGTCGGCCTCGCGAACACGCGGTGGACAAAGGCGGGACGTCAAATCCATGGAACCAGCCGGTGGAGACCCCGGAACCATGAAGCGCCGTCTCGCGGCGGTGAACCTTGGCCTTGCCCGGCCTCGGTTCGCTTTGTCTGCCTTGGCTTGGATGGGAAACCCGTCCGCACTGCCGGCAATGAAGGTGTGCCTCTTCAGTAACCCCGGTCTTTGGACGACCGGCAGAACACCAGAAAGGCCCGCACCGTCGTTGCTTCAAGGTGTCCTCGGTCTGGCGGTTGGCCGCTAAACCGACTGGAGGGGTTGGCTCCAGTTACCTTACCGATTGCCCTCACCATTCGAGGATCGGCGGACACCCACAGGCACGTGCGACTTTGGGCAAGCGCGATATAAGAGCGAAGGATTTCACAATCAATAAAAATCGTATGCCAGGTTGTAAAATTTCCAGCGGCGAACAATGTTGGACAGACTGTATCCGGATATCGAACGCATGACAGGCACTCGCGGCCCTCTGAACGCTTTTCTCGACCTCGACCAGATTCCCGTCGCCAGCGCGCAATCCGGCCCGCTTGCCGGCTTGCGGCTGGCCGTCAAGGATATTTACGACGTTGCCGGCTATCGCACCGGTTGCGGCAATCCGCAGAAGTATCGGGAGGCTTCGCCCGCCGCGGCGACCGCGCCGGCGATCCAGGCGCTGCTTGATTCGGGCGCGCGCTTCGTCGGCAAGACGCAGACCGACGAGTTGGCCTTCTCCCTGATGGGGCTGAACGCGCATTTCCCGTCGCCGGTCAATCCGGCAGCACCCGACCGCATCACCGGCGGCTCGTCATCCGGATCCGCCGCCGCGGTCGCCGGCCGGCTCGCCGATATCGCCATCGGATCCGACACCGGCGGCTCCATTCGCGCGCCTGCGAGTTTCTGTGGTCTGATCGGCCTCAGGATCACGCACGGGCGCATTTCGCTCGACGGCACCATGCCGCTCGCCCCCTCCCTCGACACGTTCGGGTGGTTTGCCAAGGACATGGCCACCTACGACAAGGTCGGCGCGGTGTTGCTCGGCGACGATCTCCATCGCCACGAATTGCAGCGTCCTCTCACCCTGGATGCGCTGGACGGGCTCATGCTCGGCCCGCAGGAAGCCGATGAATATCGCGGCATGGTCCGCCATGTCTCTTCGGTAATGGGCACACCACGGACCAGCGCGCAGCTCTCGCATTCCACCGACGATCTCTACTGGTGTTTCCGCAAGCTGCAGGGGTACGAGGCCTGGCAAAGCCATGGCGCCTGGATCTCGCAGAGCGACCGGATGCTAGGCCCCGGCGTCAAGGATCGCTTCGAGCATGGCGCGACCATCGACGCGGCAACCGCGCAACATGAAAGGGAACGTCGCGTTTCGTTTCGTCTTGAACTTGCCGACCTGCTTGGCGAGGACGGCGTCCTTGTGCTGCCGACCGTTCCGGGTGCCGCCCCGCTCAAGGCCGATTCCTTCGACGATTTGCAGACGTATCGCGAACGCGCGCTGAGACTGCTGTGTCTTTCCGGCCTGTCCGGCTTTCCGCAGATCACGCTGCCGCTGGGCCAGGTCGACGGTGCCCCCTTCGGCCTTTCGCTGCTTGGACCGAAGAACAGCGACCGGCAACTGATGGCGCTTGCCGCGCGCATCCTTGCGACCCATCAAAAAAGGACCGCATGACATGGACACACTGACCCGCATGCGCGCCTTCATCGACGTGGTCGAGGCCGAAGGTTTTTCAGCAGCGGCGCGCAAGATCGGCCGCTCCAAGGCGCTGCTGTCGAAATATGTGCGCGAGTTGGAGGACGAGCTCGGCGCGCTGCTGCTCAACCGCACCACGCGGCAGTTTTCGATGACAGAGGCCGGCCACACCTATTACCGGCGCGCCTCGGAAATCGTGCGCGAGGTCGACAGCCTGGCCGATGCCGTGCGTGAATCCTCTGGCGACGTGCGCGGCAGGATCAAGCTTTCGGCGCCGCGCACCTTCGCTGACGCACCGATCGGACAATCGCTGATCGATTTCGCCAAGCAGCATCCCGACATCGTGCTCGACATTCGTCTCGACGATCGCTTCGTCGACCTGGTCGAGGAAGGTTTCGATCTCGCCGTGCGCATTTCGCGGCTGGAAAACTCCTCGCTGATCGCCAGGCGTCTGGCGCCGTTTTCGGTGCGGCTCTGCGCATCTCCCGAACTGATCGCGAAACATGGCATGCCGGTGCGGCCGCAGGACCTTAGCCGCGTTCCCTGCATCATCGACACCAATGGCCGCTGGCTGACCAACTGGCCATTCAAGGGCGACAGCGGCGATACGGTGAGCGTCTCGGTCTCCGGTCCGATCGAGGTCAACAGTCCGATGGCCGCAAGGGCCGCCGCCGTGGCCGGATTGGGATTTTCGATCCTGCCGGATTTCATCGCCGCGCCCGACATCGAAACCGGCCGGCTGGTGACCGCGCTGGATGACCGCATCCTGCCGGGTGGCGGCATCTTCGCCGTCTATCCGCACCGGCGCTATTTGCCCGCGAAGGTTCGCGTCTTTGTCGATTTCCTGGTGCAGTGGTTCAAGACGACCGACAGCGCATGAGCCTTCTGTCGTCTATCGGTCCCATTTTCGCCCGCTTTCTGGTAACTCTCGATATTTACCCAAGCTGATGGAATCGCGACCGAGGATGCACCTGAAACGGCAAGCAATCATGATGGCTTCGGCCATGGCGGCGATATTTGCCACGGTCGGGCCAGCCGAGGTGCATCCCCACGTCTTCGCCGAGGCCCGCCTCGAAGTGGTTCTTAGCCCGGATCACCAAACTGTGAAGGCATTGCGCCATCTCTGGCGCTTCGACGATTTGTTTTCGAGCACGGTGATGATGGAGTTCGACAAGAATTCCGACCTGAAGCTCGACGACAAGGAGCTGAAGGAAGTCGCCGACACCGTCCATGCTTCGCTGGCGGAGTTCAATTACTTCCAGCTCGTCACCGTCGACGGCAAGGACGAGGCGATGAACCCGCCCCCGCAGCTGATGGCAAATTTCGAAAACGACCAACTCATCATCCTGTTCGAATCCGAACCGAAGGCGCCGACCAAACTGGCCGGCAAGATCGACATCGGCGTCTACGATCCAACCTTCTACACAGCGATCGATTTCACCGAGGATGCCAACCTGCAGGTCGATGGTTTGCCGTCGACATGCACGAGCAAGGTCGTCCGTCCGAACCCCGACGAGGCGCTCGCCCAGAATCAGAAGACCTTGACGGACGCCTTCTTCAACGATCCGACAGGCACCGACATGAGCAAGATCTTTGCGACCAAGCTCGAACTGAGCTGTCAGTCAGAAGGATAATCCGGTGACGAAACCGTCCCTGCGTTTGGCGTTCGGCTTTTTGGGCATCGCCCTTGTGATGACGCACTTCCTCGGTGCCGCCCATGCCCAGAGCTCGCTCGGCATCGGCACCAATGACGGGATAGCGCCCACCACCGGCCCGTTCGCCCATATCCTGATGTGGATCAATCTGCGCCAGCAGGAATTCTACCGAGCGCTGGCAACGGCGATGAAGGCGATGCGCGAGGACGGCAGCAAGCTGTGGCTGCTCATCGGCCTGTCTTTCGCCTACGGCATTTTCCATGCCGCCGGCCCCGGCCACGGCAAGGCGGTGATCTCGTCCTACATGGTGGCGAACGAAGTCGCGCTCAGGCGCGGCATCATGCTGTCCTTCGTCTCGGCCCTGTTGCAGGCGCTGACGGCGATCGTCGTGATGATACTCGCCTATTTCGTCCTGCGCGGCACTGCCATCTCGATGACCGACGCGGCATGGTTCCTCGAAGTCATGAGCTTTGCCTTGATCACCCTGTTCGGCGCCTGGCTTTTGTGGCGCAAGGCCGGCCCCGCCGTCCTTCGCCTGTTCGGTGCAAACCCCGCCTACAGCCTGTCGGCCGCCAATGCCGGCCATTCGCACGCAGGGCCCTCGCATTCCGCGCATGCGCATTCGGCGCATTCCCACGCGCTTCACGACCATGACCACGATCATGGCGCGCACGACCACCATCATGGCCATGGCGGGCACGACCATCATCATCATGCGGCAGGCGAAGTCTGCGAGACGTGCGGACATTCACACGCGCCCGACCCGGCGCTGCTTTCCGGCGACCGCTTCGGCTGGCGCACGGCCTGGTCGGCAGTGGCTGCGGTCGGCATCCGGCCCTGCTCTGGCGCGCTGATCGTGCTGAGCTTTGCCTTGCTCAACGGACTGTGGTTCGGCGGCATTCTGTCGGTGCTGGCCATGGCGCTCGGCACCGCGATCACGGTCGCGGCCCTGGCGACGCTGGCGGTGACGGCCAAGAACTGGGCGGTCTATTTCGCCGGCGACGGCCGCTTGGGCAACCGCATCCACTCGATCGTCGAGATCGGCGGCGCAGCCTTCGTCTTCCTGTTCGGGCTGCTGTTGTTGTCGGCAAGTTTGAGCGCTGGCGGATAACGCCTTTGCGCGTCCGATTGGACGCGCAGCGCCCCTAGCTTGCGACCTTGCCGTCCAGCTCATCCTCGATATGGACGCGGATGATTTCGTCGAAGCTGGTTTCGGCGGTAAAGCCAAGCTCCCTCGACCGCCGCGCCTCGAACCGTGTCGGCCAGCCCTTGACGATCGCCCAGATCGTGTCGTCGGGCACCTCGCGGATCAGCCCCACCGCCCTGGAGCCGGCGACGCGTTCCAGCGCCTCGATCTGCTGGCCGACCGAGACGCCGACACCGGGCATCGTCAGATTGCGGCGCGGCCCCACGGTGCTGCCGTCGATCCCGGCGGCATGGATCAGGAAGTTCACCGCCGAGCGCGGGCTGGCATGGGTGTGCACCACCGATCGCGACACCGGCAATATCGCCTCTTGGCCGCTCAACGGCTCGCGGATGATGCCGGAGAAGAAGCCCGAGGCCGCCTTGTTCGGTTTTCCGGGCCGCACACAGATGGTCGGCAACCTGATGCCGATGCCGTCGAAGAATCCGCGCCGCGTATAGTCGGCGAGCAATGCTTCGCCCATCAGCTTCTGTGTGCCGTAGGAGGTCAATGGCGTCGGATGGAATTCGTCCGGAATGACATCCGGGAACGGTGCGCCGAACACGGCGATCGACGAGGTGAACACGACGCGTGGCGCATAGGACGCCAGCCGGACGGCGTCGAACAGCGCCCGTGTGCCGTCGAGATTGACGCGGTAGCCAAGATCGAAATTGGCTTCCGCCTCGCCCGACACGACGCCGGCGAGATGGAAGATCACGTCCGGGCGCGACGCGACCAGCCTTTCCGTCGCGCCCGCCGCGGCAAGATCGCCGGTATGGATGGCGACATCGACGCCCTCGATGACCGGTGCCTGTGGCGGCACAATATCGTGAAGGTCGAGCGCGGCGATCTTCTGGCCGCGGAGCGTTCCGTCCTTCGCCAGCCGAGCGATGAGCTTGCGGCCGACCATGCCTGCCGCGCCGGTAATCAAAACACGCATATCAATGATCCTTTTTGCGTTGGCTGCGGCCACGCAGCCAGAACACGATGAAGATGGCCACCATGAAGACAGCGGCGACGACGCCGGCAAGGATGGTCGAGACGTTGCCGATCGCCAGCATCACGGTTGGCAAATAATAGGCAGCGATGCCGAACACGAGCAGCACCCAAAAGGCGCCGATCGCCGCATTGCGCGTGTCGCGATCCATCACGCGACCCCGACACGGCGGAAATTCAAGCTCATTGCCAATGCCATGGAGTTCCCTGCGTCAGTGATAGTGGCCATGATGCGGAGCCGCGTCATGCACATGATCGTGCTCGTCATCGTGGCCATCGTGGCTGTCGGCGCACTGTCCGAATTCCGGTTCGACGGTGGCATGGCTGATGCCGTGTTCGGCGGCAAGCCGCTTCTTGATGGCGCTGACCGCTTTGTGGGCATCGACGCCATCATTGAGGCAGGCATGCAGCGTCGCCATGTTCTTGGCCCCGTCGAGCGACCAGACATGCATGTGATGCACTTCGCAAACGCCCTTGACTGTCCCCTCTATATCCCTCGCGATCAGGTCGCGATCGAGGCTCGCCGGCACGCCTTCGAGCAGGACATGGGCTGCTTCGCGCATCAGCGACCAGGCCGTGGACAGGATCAGCAGCGAGACGAGGACGGACAGGATCGGATCGATAGGCGTCCAGCCCGTCGCCAGGATGATCAGCGCAGCTATGATCGCTGCCGCCGAGCCGAGCAGATCGCCGAGCACGTGCAGGATGGCGCCGCGCATGTTCAGGCTTTCACGGTCGCCGCCATGCAGCACGAAGAAGGCAGCGATGTTGACCAGCAGGCCAGCGATCGCAACGACCAGCATTGGCCCGCCGAGCACGGGCGCAGGCGTCAGCAGGCGTTGCCAAGCCTCATAGATGATCCACAGCGCAATGGCGAAGATGGCGATGCCGTTGGTATAGGCGACCAGCGTTTTGACCCGGCCGAAGCCGTAGGTGAGGCGTTCGGTCGCCGGCCGGCCGGCAAGATGAAAAGCATACCAGGCAAGGCCGAGCGCGATCGAATCGGCGAGCATGTGGCCGGCATCCGCCAGCAGCGCCAGCGATCCGGTGAGGAGACCGCCGAGCGCTTCGGCGACCATGAAACCGGCGGTCAGGCAGGCCGCGATCAGCACCCGTTTCTTGTCGGTCGAGCCATGCACATGGCCGGCGCCGTGGCTGTGGTCATGCCCCTGCGAACCATGGTCGTGGCTATGCGCCATCTGCGAACTCCTGTCAGAGCCTGGCCCATCCCGGCAGAATCGGGGTGGGGGCCTTATATTCTTGTTTGACCGTGATCTTGCCCGAACTGGCTTCCACTTTTCGGGATCATGGTCAGGCGCCGAACTCGGCGCGGAAATCCTCGAGCCGTCGCTTCTGCCGGCCGTCGCCATCGAAATTTGCCGGATCGAGCCATGCCTCATAGGCTCTGCGCAGTGCCGGCCATTCCTTGTCGATGATCGAATACCACGCGGTATCGCGGTTTTCGCCCTTGACCACAAGATGCTGGCGGAAAATGCCCTCGAACTTGAAGCCGAAACGCTCCGCCGCGCGCTTCGACGGCTCGTTGCGGTTGTTGCATTTCCATTCGTAGCGGCGATAGCCAAGCTCGTCGAAGATGTATTTCATGAACAGAAACTGCGCTTCCGTCGCCGCCGGCCTGCGCGAGATCAGCGGCCCCCAATAGATGTTGCCGATCTCGATCACGCCATAGGCCGGATCGATGCGCATCAGCGTCTGGCGTCCGGCGACCTTGCCGCTGGCCTTGTCGATGACGGTGAAGAACAGCGGGTCCTCGCTGGCTTCGACCTTGTCCAGCCACGGCTGGAAGGCAGCGCGGGTCTCCGGCGGATAGTCGGGCAGCCAAGCGAAGCGGCCGTCGGCGTCGGGCACCGACGATGCTTCGAACAAGCCGTCACCGTGCTTTTCGGCGTTGAGCGGTTCCAGCCTGACAGTGCGCCCCTCCAGGATTTTGCGTTCGGGCCGCGGGCGCGGCTGCCAATTCTTGAGATTTTCCGTCACCCAAAGCTCCAATCCGTTTGACTTTTGCGAAAGGACGCTCACAAAAACGCTCGCTCGGTGAAAGAACCACACGGACGGGAAAAATGCTCCACACGATTTCGGCCTTCGATCGTCTCGGCGAGGAAAATGCCTTCGCGGTGCTGGCTCGTGCCACCGCACTTGCTCATCAGGGCCGCGATATCGTCAATCTCGGCATCGGCCAGCCCGACTTCAAGACGCCGCAGCACATCGTCGAGGCGGCGATCAAGGCGCTGCGCGACGGCCACCACGGCTACACGCCGGCCAACGGCCTGCTGGCGACACGCGAAGCGGTGGTGCGCCGCACGCTGACCACCACGGGCGTGGAGGTGTCACCCGAGGCGGTGATGATCCTGCCCGGCGGCAAGCCGACCATGTTCGCCGCGATCCTGATGTTCGGCGAACCGGGCGCGGAGATCCTCTATCCCGATCCCGGCTTTCCCATCTATCGCTCGATGATCGAGTTCACCGGTGCTGCTCCGGTGCCGGTGCCGATGCGCGAGGAGAACGGCTTTGCCTTCTCGGCTGAAGAGACGCTGGCGCTGATCACGCCGAAGACCCGGCTGCTCATCCTCAACTCGCCGGCCAACCCGACCGGCGGAGTCACCCCCCGCGCCGAGATCGAGAAGCTGGTCAAAGGGCTGGAAGCGCACCCGGACGTAGCCATCCTCTCCGACGAGATCTACGACGTGATGACCTACGACGGCGAGACGCATTGCTCGCTGCTCAACTTTCCCGAAATCCGCGACCGGCTGATCATCCTCAACGGCTGGTCGAAGACCTGGGCGATGACCGGCTGGCGCATGGGCTGGTCGATCTGGCCGAACGGCGACAAGAGCGCCCACCTCTACGACAAGGTGCGCAAGCTGGCGGTCAATTGCTGGTCCTGCGTCAACGCGCCGAGCCAGTATGCCGGCATCGCCGCCATCGACGGCCCGCAGGACGACGTCGCCAAGATGATGCGCGCCTTCGACCGCCGCAGAAAGGTCGTGGTCGAGGGGCTGAACGCTTTGCCCGGCGTTTCCTGCGTCACGCCGAAGGGCGCGTTCTATGCCTTCCCCAACGTCTCCAGAACTGGCTGGAAGGCCAAGAAACTGGCGTCCGCCCTGCTCGAGGACACCGGCGTGGCGCTGATCGGCGGACCCGATTTCGGCATTCTCGGCGAAGGCTACATCAGGCTGTCCTACGCCAATTCCGAAGAGAACATCCTGCGCGCGCTGGAGCGGATCGAGGCGTTTCTGGGCAAGTGAGGCAGCTCGCTGTCGACGGCGACAGAATTCACGACCGAAGAAAGGTGACATCAGATGTTTTATGCCATCCTCGCCTATCACGTGGAAGAAGCGGTCGCGGCGTTGACGCCGGAAGAGGATGCAGCGCTGATGACGGACCTGCTCCAGATCAACGAACGGCTCTACCGTGAACGCACCCTTGGGCCGGCGGCGCGGCTCGGGGCGACACAAGACGCGTGTACCTTGCGCGGGCCGGGCGCCGGAATGGTCATTGACGGACCCTTCGCCGAGACCAAGGAGCAATTGTTGGGTCTCTACGTCGTCGACTGCGCCACGCGGGATGCCGCGATCGCGATTGCACGCGACCTTCGCCGCGTCAATCCGACCGCCGTTTACGAAATCCGTCCCATTTCGCTGTATCTTCCCGGCGTGCCGTTTCCGGTCACACCATCCTAATGAGGCCGGCCCCTCACCCTCGTCCAACGAACGGCATCTTTGTCGCCATCACGGTCATGAACAGCACATTGGCGTCAAGCGGCAGGCTGGCCATATGGACGACGGCATCGGCGACGCGCTGAACGTCCATCACCGCTTCGGCGGCGATGGACCCATTGGCCTGCGGCACTCCGACCGTCATCGCCTGCGCCATGTCGGTCAAAGCGTTGCCGATGTCGATCTGGCCGCAGGCTATGTCATAGGGCCGGCCGTCCAGCGCCAGCGTCTTGGTCAGCCCGGTAATTGCATGCTTTGTCGCGGTATAGGGCACCGAGCCCGGCCGCGGCGCGTAAGCCGACACAGAGCCGTTGTTGATGATGCGGCCGCCCATCGGCTGCTGCCTGCGCATGGCACCGAAGGCGGCGCGGGCGCACAGGAACGAGCCGGTGAGATTGACCCCGACAATGTCGTTCCATGCCTCGACCGGGATCTCGTCGATCAATGTCGACTTGTAGCCCATGCCGGCATTGTTGAAGAGCAGATCGACACGGCCGAAAGCCGCCGCCACCGTCTCGAACAGGTCGTCGACCTGGTCGGCCTTGCTGATGTCGCAGGCGACCGCCAATGCCTTGGCTTCCGTCGATCCGGCCTCGGCGATCGCCTTGTCCAGAACCGGCTTGCGGCGTCCACAGAACACAGTGTTCCAGCCAGCCTTGAGCAGCGCCGTGGCGACGCTTTTGCCGACACCTGTACCGGCGCCGGTGACGATGGCGGTTCTGTAATCTGTCATGACTGTCCTCTTACAGCGCCGCGTGCCCGTTTAGGACGCGCAAAGGACGCTACTGCACCTCGATTTTTGAGCAAATTGATTTTGCGCATGATCCCTTCAAAAAATCGATTCCGATTTCGGGTTATGCGCCAGCCAGTTCCGACAAAAAGGGCGGCCATTGGCGGCCGCCCCGATCCGAACCAGGCTTGGGAGGAGGAAAGCCGATCCGACTGTCTAGAATCATGCGCTTCCTGGGTAAATGAGACGTTAACGCAAAAGGACGCCGGATTCCCGCTCTCCGAACTGAAGCCTACCGGCGCGAATTGGCGGCGGCGTTGCCGGTTGCCTTGCCTGACGCCGGCACCCCTGACGCCGGCACCTTTGCCGCCGACACTGTCGCCTCGACATGGTCGACCAGCGCGTCCGGCAGGCCGAGCCGGCCGGCGAGCAGGTCGAGATAGCCGCGTTCGGCACGCGTATCCGGATCGATGGTGAGGCGCGAGGCGGTATAGAGTTCGAGCTTCTGCGCGTCGCTTTGGGCGCCGGCGACCAGCGTATCCAGGTCGAGCGGCGTTTCCAGCTCCGACATCAGGAATTTCTCCGCGTCGGTGCCGATGCCCGCGACGCTGAGCTTGCCGGCGATCTTTTGCCGCTCGTCGTCGTCGATATGGCCATCCGCCTTCGCCGCCGAAATCATCGCCCGCACCAGCGTCAGCGTGAATTCATCCTCGCCTTGCGGCGCCTGCGAGGGGTGGAAGCTGGTATCGGCGGGCGGCGGCAGCAATTCCGGTTCGCCGGCTGCGGGCGTCTCCGCAGGCGCGTTGCCGTTCTTGTAATTCTGGTAGGCCTTGTAGGCGAGGCCGCCGATCACGGCCAGGCCGCCGAGCTTCACCGCAGTGCCGGTGACTTGACGGCCAGCGCCGGTTCCAAGCAGCACCGCGGCCAGCGCACCGGCCGCCAGCGGGTTGTCCTTGGCCATCTGCACCGCCTGACCCCCTTTGTCGCGGACGGTCGACCCCGTTCCGGGGATTTGCGAGCCGAGCAGATCGTCGAGGAGCTTCTTGGGATCGAACATCAATGCCTCCAGAATTGGCCCGGTCGAACGTGCCGGGTTAGGTTTCGGACGTCGAAGACGTAGGGCCCGCATATTGACATTACAATGACGGGCTTTGCCAATGATGGCAGAACGAAGTGATGTCAGGACCTGCCGTGTCCTAACGGCCGATATGCGGGCCCCTGCCTTGCGCCTGCGCAAGCTCGACCTGGCGCTGGCGCTCGGCGTAGCGCGCGCGATCCTCGTCTGAACGGGCGTCGAAGCAGTGCGGGCACGAGACGCCGGCAGCATATTTCGGCGACAGCCGGTCCTGCCCGGTCAGCGGATGCCGGCAGGCGCGGCACAGTTCGGCCTCACCCTCAGCGAGGCCGTGCGACACCGAGACGCGCTCGTCGAAGACGAAGCACTCGCCCTGCCAGAGGCTCTGTTCGGCGGGCACCTCTTCGAGATATTTCAGTATGCCGCCCTTGAGATGGAACACATCCTCGAAGCCGAGTGACTTCACATAGGCCGTTGCTTTCTCGCAGCGTATGCCGCCGGTGCAGAACATGGCCACCTTCCGGCCGACCAGATCGGCTCGGTGCTGCTCGACCCAGGCCGGGAATTCGCGAAAGCTCGTCGTGGCGGGATCGACCGCGCCCTTGAAGGTGCCGATCGACACTTCGTAGGCGTTGCGCGTGTCGATGACGACAGTGTCCGCATCCGAGATCAGTGCGTTCCAGTCGACCGGCGCGACATAGGTGCCGGCGCTCGCCGCCGGATCGAGATCCGCGACGCCCATGGTGACAATCTCGCGCTTCAGCCGCACCTTCATGCGATGGAACGGCATCTGCGCGGCGCTGCTGTATTTGACCTCGAGACCGGCGAGACCTTCGATGGATTCGAGATGATCAATAAGCGCGGCGACCGCCGCTTCGCTGCCGGCGACCGTGCCGTTGATGCCCTCATGCGCCAGAAGCAGCGTGCCTTTGATACCGCGTCCGCAGCAGAAGGCGGCGAGCGGGGTACGCAACGCCTCGAAGTCGTCGAGCCGGGCAAACCTGTAGAGCGCGGCGACGCGGAAAGGTTGATTGGGCAGTGTCATCGTTGAAGCCACTAAACGCTCACGAAAGCCGATTCAAGGCAGGGCGAGTAAGAGCCTCTCTTTGATGGCCTTGAAGGCCGGGCTGACGGAACCGCTGGCAGTGCGTGACATCGCGACACGCTTGCCTTCGTGGACAGAAAAACAGCCTTCTGCTAATCGGTTGAACTGCCCCAGTGCCCAGCCGGAGAGACAGAGCGAATGTCAGCCAAGACCCAAAAACTCCTGTCGCTGCTTAACGGCCAGCCGGTCATCCCGGTGCTGAAGATCGCCAATGTCGCCGACGCCGTGCCGCTGGCGCGCGCGCTGGCGCGCGGCGGCCTGCCGGCGATCGAGATCACGCTGCGGACCGCCGACGCGCTGGAGGCGATCCGGCTCGTGGCAAGCGAAGTCGAGGACGCCATCGTCGGCGCCGGCACCATTCTGGACGCCCGCCAGTTCGGCGCGGCGGCGGCAGCCGGCTCGAAGTTCATCGTCAGCCCCGGCATCACCCGCGAGCTTCTGGCGGCGGCGAAGGACAGCGACGTGCCGTTGCTGCCTGGCGCCATCACGCCCGGCGAGATCATGGCCGCCCGCGAGGCAGGCTTGCGTTTCCTGAAGTTCTTCCCGGCCGAACAGTCGGGCGGCATCGCCTCGCTCAAGGCATTCGCCTCGCCGCTCGCCGATGTGCAATTCTGCCCGACCGGCGGCATCACCGGCAAGAACGCCGCCGACTATCTGAGCCTGCCGAACGTCATCTGCGTCGGCGGCTCCTGGGTGGCGCCGGACGACCTGGTCAAGGCCGGCAAGTGGGACGAAATCGAAGCCTTGGCGCGCGCGGCGAGCAAGCTCGGGCGGTAGAGCCAATCTCTCTCACTAGCGGGAGATTGGCGGTATCGCCGACGTTCTTTTCTGCGGACAACAAAAAGCCGCGCGGGCTGCCCGGCGCGGCTTTGTATTGCTCGGTCGATCCGCTATTTGGTCTGGAAGCGGGCGACCGACAGGAACTTGACGGCATTGCCGGTGAATCGGTTGGCGTCGGCCGACTGATCGTCCGGCTGGAAGCCCGCGGTGTAGACCTCGCTCGGCGGCGTGTGCACGATGTTGTAGGCATAGCGCGGCGCCGTCGTTGCGCTGGAAACGGTGGCGACCTCCTCGCCGCTGTTCAGCGCCCAGCGCGCAGCCTGCGGCTCGGCGGGGATCACCACGGCCTTTGGACCGGGCTTCAGATCACGGGCGGTTGCCCTGGCTTCCTTGCGGGTGGTCTTCACACCCGCCCCGATCGCTGCGGCCGGATCGGAGCCGGCCGGGCGGGAAAAGACAGCCTTGCGCGGCGATGCGGCATCGACGTTCGCCGGATCGATGGAGATCGAGCTCGGCTGGGAGAGCGAAGCGACCTGGTATCCGTCGGTTGCGCTGACCCGCTCGAGGACGGCCTTGACCTCGTCGGGCTGGACCTGGTCAGTCGGCGTCAAGTCAGGCCGCGCCGACGGCAGCACCGAGAATGCATCGGTAGCGGTCTCGCCATGCCCGGCCGTATCAGCCAGCGCCAAAAGCACATCCTTGTCCTGCGGCGCAAGGTCGGCCGCTGCAATGTCGGCCGGCAGCGAGTGATCGGGACGCCAGGTCGGCAATGGAATGTTGGTGGCGGCAACCTGCGTCGGACCGGTGGCAACGGACGGGTCGGCTATGCCGAAGGGAACGCCTGCCGGCGCTTGCGCGGTCGCCACAGCCTGTTCGGTGGTGGCGGTGGCATCCGCCACGCCGAACGGCACGTTTTCGGGCGGCTGGGCGCCGACGTCGGTCTTCGGACGCGGGGCGAAATCAGGCAACGGAACGCTGCGCGCCGGCAGCGCGGCGATGATCGTTTCCGGCGTGTCCTCCTCCGGTTCCGGAGCAGGCGCATCGGCGATTTGCGGAATCTCGGCGCGCTTCGCATCCTGAGGCGACACGATGGCAATGCCCGGGAGCTGGCTGCTCTTGGCGGCCGGCGTCGGTTTCGCGCTCGCCATCTTCACGTTCTTTGACTTCGGCGTTGGCGCGGCTGCAACATCGGCGCTGTCGTCCGCCTCGTCTTCACCGCCGCCGAAGAAAGCCGCCAACAGACCGCCGGATTTCTTGGAACCGCCACCTGCGCTGGCCAGTTCGATGGCGGGAGTGCCGGCGCCCTTGCGCGCCTTGTAGGAGGCGAGCGCCTGCGAATAGCCGGGCAGCGGCTTGCCGTCGCTCGGCACATGCAGCGTCTTGCCATCGGGGAACACGCGCGCCAGTTCCCGGCGGCTGATACCCGGCCAGTGGCGCACATTGCCGACATCCATGTGGACGAAGGGCGAGCCGGACGAAGGATAGTAACCGACGCCACCGCCCTGCATCTTGAGGCCGATGTCGCGCAGTTTCTTAAGCGGCACGCCGGGAATGTAGAAGTCCATGGCTTTGCCGAGCATATGCTGGCTTTTCTTGGCGACGCCCCTGCTGCGGCCGCGCAGCATCGAGTTCGTTGACGGCGAGCGATAACCGCACACGACCTGGATATAGTCTCTGGAGCCGCTCTGCCGATAAGCCTCCCAGACCAGGTCCAGCAGGCGCGGATCCATCTTGGTCGGCTCGTTGCGGCGCCAGTCGCGCAGCAAGACATTGATCTTTTTCAGACCGGCCTGGTCGTAGCGGCCGCCGCGCTTGAAGACGATTTCCGCCTTCTCCTTCGTGTGGAGGTTGTAGAGTTTCAGTGAGCGTGACTGGGCGCTGGCGCCGGTCGCAGCCGCTGCAAGGAAGCCAAAGGCGAGAATCACCGCTGCCAGCCATCTCGGCCAGACGCTCATGTGATAGTGCCGCACGTCTGTGTGTCGTTCGACTTTGTTCAAATCAAAAGGCCTTGCAGGCTGCCGTTTGTCCCCGGATTTGACCAAACGGATGCGGTGGTGTTCACACCCGAATATCGATCCTAATGGTTAATCATCGCTTATTGAAGCCGAAATGCGGTAACACCGTGGCGATATCCCGTCAAAAATATTACGCAGGGTTTCTTGGTAAACTGCTGGTTTAGATCATGTTTCGGCCTTTGCCCGCAACACGATCTGTTACCGGACGCCTCAATGCGTGAACACTGCCGCAAATGCCTCGCCCCGGCACGCGTCACGCCCCATCGATGACTGTCAATCTGTCCTGATGCCAAACTGGCAAGCTGGCCGGACCTTGCCTCGTCAGGAAGCGAGCCGGTCGACACGGCCTGTTTCCGGGTCGATGCCATACTCCTTGAGCTTCCTGTAAAGCGTGGAACGGCCGATGCCGAGGCGGCGGGCGACTTCGCTCATCTGGCCGTTGTAATGGTCGATGGCGAGCTTGATCATTTCGAGTTCGACATCGGCCAGCGCGCGTACATTGCCGCGTTCGTCGAGCGCCCGCAGCGTACCGAAGCGGGGCTGCGGCCTGGCCGGCGAATCGAGCTCGGCCGCAGCGATGCCGTCATCGGCCGCCGTGTCCCCTCCACGCGGCTCGACGGCCAAAGGCAAGGCGGGATGTGGCAACGCGCCATGCGCATCGAGATTGACAGTGCCCTCGACCTGCGCCCGGATCTGCGGAAACTCCTCCTCGGTCAGCACGTCGCCCTCGCAAAGCACCGAGGCCCGGAAGACGGCATTTTCCAGCTGCCGGATGTTTCCCGGCCAGTCATAGGCCTGCAGCATGGCGAGCGCCGCGGCCGAAATGCCGTGCAGACGGTGACGTGTATCGGTGGGCGAGACCTTCTCCATGAAGTGCTCGACCAAATACGGGATATCGTCGCGACGATCGCGCAGCGGCGGCACGAAGATCGGATAGACGTTCAGCCGATAGAACAGATCCTCGCGGAACTTGCCGTCCTTGACCTGCTGCAGAAGATTGCGGTGTGTCGCCGAGATCAGCCTGATGTCGACCCTGACGGTCGAACGCCCGCCGACCGGATCGACCTCACCGTCCTGTACGGCGCGCAACAGCTTGACCTGCACGTCGAGCGGCAGATCGCCGATCTCGTCGAGGAAGAGCGTGCCCGAATGCGCCTCGACGAACTTGCCCGTGTGTTTGTCGGTGGCGCCGGTGAACGAGCCCTTCTCGTGGCCGAACAGGATCGATTCGACCAGATTGTCGGGAATGGCGCCGCAATTGACGGTAACGAAGGGTTTTGAACGACGGTCGCCGCTGCCCTGGATGGCGCGCGCCACCAACTCCTTGCCGACGCCGGATTCGCCCTCGATAAGGATCGGGATGTTGGACGCGGCCGCCTTCTGGCCGAGACGGATCACCCGGTCCATCGCCGGACTGTGCGTGATCATGTCCTTGAAGGTCAGATTGCCGCCGCGACGCCGCGACGTGCGCTTCACTTCGCCCTCGACCGCCTCGACCTTGAGCGCATTGCCGATCGACGCCTGCAGCCTGTCGGGAGAAGCCGGCTTGACGACGAAATCGAAGGCGCCGTGACGCATGGCCGAAACGACGGTCTCGATGCCACCCTGGGCGGTCTGCACGATGACCGGAACATGGATACCGCGCTCGCGCATCGCCTTCAGCACGCCGATGCCGTCGAGGCCCGGCATGACCAGGTCGAGGATGATCACCGAGACGTCGCTCGCATTGGGCCCGTCGAGAACATCAAGACCAGCCTCGCCGCCATCCGTGACAATCGCGCTGTGGCCGAATTTCGTCACCGCCGCCTCTAGCAGCCTGCGCTGCACGGGATCGTCATCGACTATGAGTATGGAACCTGTCATGACTGGTTCAACGATGCCCGCCCATTTTGGCCGCCTTGGGAAAACCTGCTCTATGGATCATCTTGGCACAGGGTTCTAAACAAGGTTTCAAAAAACCCGGTGAACGAATTCCTTAGCATTTGACCGGCCTCTGATTCCCCTCGAATTTTGGCCCCTCGAATCTTGGTTCTGGAAGATATGGCAATGCGCATGGTTTTTGGTCGGCAGCTTGCGGCGGCGGCATCGTCCGGTCCGGCGGAGCTTGGCAACCTTCCGGAATGGAACCTCGCCGATCTCTATGCGGGCATGGACGCCCCCGAACTGAAGCGCGACATCGCCAAGGCGGCGACCGGTGCCACCAGCTTCGAGAGCCGCTGGAAAGGCACGCTCGCCGCCGAGGCGGCGCGCGGCGACGGCGGCAGGCTGGGCGAGGCGCTTGCCGCCTATGAGGCGCTGGAAGAACTGATCGGCCGGATCGTCTCTTATGCCGGGCTGGTCTATGCCGGCAACACGACGGATCCGCAGCGCGCCAAGCTCTATGGCGACATTCAGGAGAAGATGACCGACGCAAGCGCGCATCTTCTTTTCTTCGCGCTGGAACTGAACCTCATCGACGATGCCGCGATCGAGACCGCGCTTGCTGCCGATCCCGCCTTCGCCCACTACCGGCCCTGGGTGCTCGATCTGCGCAAGGACAAACCGTACCAGCTCGAGGACCGGGTCGAGCAGCTTTTCCACGAGAAGTCTATTACCGGACGCGGCGCCTGGAACCGCCTGTTCGACGAGACGATGACCGATCTGCGCTTCGACGTCGATGGCGAGGAGCTGACCCTGGAGCCGGCGCTGAACCGCCTCCAGCACGCCGATGGCGAGGTGCGCCGCCGGGCCTCCGAAGCACTGGCCGCAACCTTCCGCAAGAATCTGCGCACCTTCACGCTGGTCACCAACACGCTGGCCAAGGACAAGGAGATTTCCGACCGCTGGCGCGGCTTCGAGGACATCGCCGATTCGCGCCATCTCGCCAATCGCGTTGAGCGCAGCGTGGTGGATGCGCTGGCCTCGGCCGTTCGCGACGCCTATCCGCGCCTGTCGCACCGCTACTACCAGATGAAAGCGCGCTGGCTCGGCATGGAGGTGATGAACCACTGGGACCGCAATGCGCCGTTGCCAGATACCCCGCAAGCGATCATCGGTTGGGACGAGGCCAAGAACACGGTGCTTTCCGCCTATCGGCGCTTTTCGCCTGACATGGCGGAAATCGCCCAGGTTTTCTTCGACCGCAACTGGATCGATGCGCCTGTCAGGCCCGGCAAGTCGCCAGGCGCCTTCGCGCATCCGACCGTGCCGTCGGCGCATCCCTATGTTCTGCTCAACTACATGGGCAAGCCGCGCGACGTGATGACGCTGGCGCATGAGCTTGGCCATGGCGTGCATCAGGTCCTGGCTGCAGGCCAGGGCGCGCTGATGGCTTCGACGCCGCTGACGCTGGCCGAGACGGCGTCCGTCTTCGGCGAGATGCTGACCTTTCGCTCGCTGCTGGACCAGACCACTGACAAGCGCGAGCGCAAGGCCATGCTCGCCCAGAAGGTTGAGGACATGATCAACACGGTTGTGCGCCAGATCGCCTTCTACGAATTCGAACGCAAGGTGCATGCCGAGCGCAAGAACGGCGAGTTGACATCCGACAAGCTTGGCCAGTTCTGGCTGGAGGTGCAGGCGGAAAGCCTTGGGCCGGCGATCAAGCTGCGCGAGGGTTACGAGGTCTTCTGGACCTATATTCCACACTTCATCCATTCGCCCTTCTACGTCTACGCCTATGCTTTCGGCGACTGCCTGGTGAATTCGCTCTATGCGGTCTATCAGAATGCCGAGCGTGGCTTTCAGGAGAAATATTTTGCGATGCTGCGCGCGGGCGGCACCAAGCATCATTCCGAGCTCCTGGCGCCCTTTGGCCTAGATGCCACCGACCCTGCCTTCTGGCAGATCGGGCTTGGCGTGATCGGCGGTCTGATCGACGAGCTCGAAGCGCTGGACAATTGATGCACAGTGCTGACCGTCCCGGGCCAACAGAACAGTTTAGCCGCAATGCATATTGAGGCCGTTCTATCCTCACTTAAATATTGTTCTTGAATAACTCTCCCTGGAATTTTTCCGTTAGCTTTCCGGAAGCTGTATGATAGCGTCCCGCCTCAAGCACAGTCGGGGCGTGCGGCTCAGGCCAGGAAAAAATCTCAGGCCGGTCACGACACTTCGGCGAATGCGACAGCGGCCGTTGGCCATGGCAGGGAAAGCCGACCGCCGACAGCTCGATTTAAGCCGGCTGTTCCGCGAACAGCGGAGCCACCATTGAATGGTCCTTGTGCCAAGGTCACCACTCCAGGCCACGGCGGATGGATCGGACTGGAGAGAGACAATGGGCACTTTTTTCTACATGCTCCTGGCGTTCCTGGTAGGTGTGTTGGTTGGCTGGTTCATCTGGGGACGCCTGCGTGGCGAGCTCGACAGCTTGCGCGGTGACATGGACCGCACGCGCGGCGAGCGCGACAGGTTGCGCGCCGACGCCGACCGCCTGACCGGTGAGCTGGATGTATGCCGCGGCGCCCGCGCCGACCTGGAGCGCCAGCTGGGCGAGGCGCAAGGCGCCAAGGCCGGCGCGACAAAGGCAGCAATCCCGGCACCGTCGGCATTGATGTCGACATCCTCGCCGGCCAAGACCGAGCCGGCCAAGTCCACGCCTGCCAAGTCCACGCCTGCCAAGTCCACGCCTGCCAAGACTGGGTCGGGCAAGTCCACGCCGGCCAAGACCGCGCCCAAGAAACCGGCGGCCGTCACGGCGGCAGCCGCGCCAAGGGCAAGTGCATCGAAAGCGGCTGCGTCGAAAACGAGCGCCACAGCCAAGAAGGCCGCGCCGGCGGCAAAGAAAGCCGCCGCAGGCAAGGCAACAGCGGCGGCAGCTGATAAAGCCGACAGTCTGCGTCGCTTGATCGGCATCGGCCCGGTCAACGAGCGGAAGCTGCACGGGCTTGGAGTCAGAACCTACGCGCAGATCGCCGCCTGGACAGCGGCGGATATCAAGCGGATCGAAGACGTTCTCGAGTTCGACGGCCGCATCGAGCGTGAACACTGGATCGAGCAGGCAAAACTGCTTGCCGCCGGCGACGAGAAGGAATTCACGCGCCGCTTCCCGACCGCGGGGACCGCGAGCAACACCTGAATTGCCTGCCGGCACCGAGCACATGACAGACTGGCGGTGCCCTCGAGGTGCCGCCAGTTTGCTTTTCGACCAGGTCAGCCTTTGCGCCTTGAGGCGCCGCTCTCTCGATTGCGCGCGATCGAGCCCCCATATAGAGCGATAGCTGGCGCCATCGATCGCAGCATCCGAGTCCCATGTCCCTGCCCTCTGCAATTTTCCGCAATGACGAGCGCGCGCATCAGCTCGTTTTCGACCGTCCGGCCGGCATCATCGTGGCGCATGAGGCGGAGGATTTCCTGCCGGCGCTGGAAATCGCGCAGGCCGCCCATGATGCCGGCAAATGGCTGGCCGGATATTTCTCCTACGAGGCCGGCTACCTGCTCGAGCCTAAACTCGTTCCGCTGCTGCCGGGCGGACGCCGCGCCCCGCTTGTCTGCCTGGGGATCTTCGACGCGCCTGTCGAACAAGCGGTCATGCGCGGCAACGCGCCGGCGACCAACGGCCCGATCTTCGACGCAAGGGCTGCCTGGTCTTCAGAAGAGTACGCAGAACGCTTTGCGCGGCTCCACAATCACATTCGCAAGGGTGATTGCTATCAGGGCAATCTGACCTTTCCGGTTCATGCAAGATGGTCGGGCGATCCGTTGGCCGCCTTCGACGCGCTGACCGAGCGCCAGCCGGTGAAATACGGTGCGCTGATCGCGCTCGGCGATCCGGTCGTTTTGTCGCGTTCGCCGGAACTGTTCTTCGAGATCGATGCCGAAGGCATGATCGAAACGCATCCGATGAAGGGCACCGCCCCGCGCGGCGCGACCAAGGCGGAGGACGAGCGGCTGAAGGCATTCTTGCTCAATGACGAGAAGAACCAGGCCGAGAACCGGATGATCGTCGATCTCCTGCGCAACGACATCTCGCTGATCAGCGAGGTCGGCACGCTGGAAGTGCCGGAGCTTTTCCGCATCGAGAGCTACCCGACCGTCCACCAGATGGTGAGCCGCGTGCGGGCCAGGCTCTTGCCCGACCTCACCATCCGCCAGATCTTCGCTGCGCTGTTCCCATGCGGATCGATCACCGGCGCCCCGAAAATCCGCGCCATGGAAATCCTGCACGATCTGGAAACCACGCCGCGCGACGTCTATTGCGGCGCCATCGGCTGGATCGCGCCCGGCGGTACGATGCGCTTTTCGGTGGCGATCCGCACCATCTCGCTCTTTTCCAGTGGCGAGGCAGTCTACAATGTCGGCGGCGGCGTCGTCTTCGATTCGACGGCCGAGGAGGAGTATCAGGAGTGCCTGCTGAAAGCGCGCTACGCGACGGGAACACCGCCGATTTCGAGCTGATCGAAACCATGCGCTGGGAGCCGGGCCAGGGCTTCCTTCGTTTCGACCGCCATCTTGCACGCCTTTATGGCTCGGCAGCAGAACTGGGTTTTGCCTACGATCCGCAGAAGGTCGGCGAGACGCTCAGGAACGCCGTCGACCGGCCCGATATCGCCTTGCGCACACGCCTCGTCCTGTCGCGCAGCGGCAAGGTGACGGCCACGGCGCTGCCTTATGAGCCGCACGCAGCCGACAAGGTGTGGAGGCTGCAACTGGCGCGGGTGCGGCTCGATTCGAGCGACACGCTGTTGCGCCACAAGACGAGTCGCCGGGACATCTATCAGCGGGCGCGAGCCGAATATCTGATCAGCCGGGCCGACGAGGTGCTGCTGGCCAACGAGCGTGGCGAAATCTGTGAGGGCACGATCACCAATCTCTTCGCCGATTTCGGAGACGGCGCGCTGGCCACGCCGCGGCTCGATTGCGGCCTGCTGCCTGGCGTATTGCGCGGCGAATTGCTGGATGAAGGCCACGCCCGCGAAGCAATCTACACCTTGGACGATTTGAAGTCGGCCAAAGCGCTGTTCGTCGGCAATTCGCTACGCGGATTGATCCCGGCACGGCTGGGCTGAAACGCAACCGAAAAGGCACCGGACGATAGTCGCCGGAGTGGACCACTAGACAAACATGCGTTCCCGACAGCCGACCCACACGCCCTATGACGGCTCATCAAAACCCTTCGCCATCGGGCTGAAGCCGCTCGACCTCGATGAATGGATCGAGATCGACGGGCATCTGCTGACCTATCTCCCCGAGAAACGGCGGCTCTATGCGGAAATCCCCGACAGGATCTTCATCGAGGAGGACGGCACGCGTGAGGCCCAGCGCGAAGTGCTCGATCTGCTCGGCGCGCATCTTGTGGCGAAATTTCCCGAAACCTACCGGCCTGCCTGTGCAGGGATCGAGGTGACCGGCGCCAAAGGCAGCATTGATGGTGCCGATACTGCCGGCGGGTTCAACGATGCCCCGCTTGTCGCAGCCTCATTGCTTGTCCACGAGGATCTGATCCTGATGCGCCGCGACGAAAATGGCTGGCGTCTTGTCGCCGGCTCGCTGTGCTTTCCCTCGTCGTGGTCGCTGATCGAAAAATTCGGCAGACCGCTGCAGGAGATTCATGCGCCGGTGCGGGCTTCGGCCCAGGCACGCGCCCGACCGACCTCATCAATCGCGTGTTCGACGGTCTCCAGGGCCAGGCCGTCGAGCGCTACAATTGGTCGATCCAGTCGGGCGACGCGCTCTACCATCCGCTCTCAG
Organism: Mesorhizobium tianshanense; assembly: GCF_007830515.1. Classification (GTDB taxonomy): domain Bacteria; phylum Pseudomonadota; class Alphaproteobacteria; order Rhizobiales; family Rhizobiaceae; genus Mesorhizobium; species Mesorhizobium tianshanense. The sequence continues at coordinate 29,209 of NZ_VLKT01000040.1, read as the reverse complement.
ACCTTGAGCGCATCGACCGCGCCACCAACCGCCCATCCAGATTTCCGGACGGCGACATCGACGCCCAAGCGTTCATCCGCGTCGAACGGCAGACGCTGAGGAAACTTCCCGTCTCGCGTGACATCCTGTTCACGATCCGTGTCCATCTCGACCCGCTCAATGTGCTGGCGCGCCATCCCGAGCGGGCAACGCTAGCCGCGTCTTTCGCCGAGCAACTGCTGGCGCTCGACCTTGCCCAACTCGACTACAAGGGCATGACCGCCGACCGTGATCGGCTGGTCGCCTTCCTTAACCAAATGGCCAACGCAGCGTAGCCGCGGTTGGCGCTTTTCGCTGGTTTGTGACAATGATCTGTGGTTGTAGCGCTTGGCCGTCCGGCGAGAATGCCCGGCTTTCCAGCCTGTTTTGAGGAGTGTTCGATAAAATGGCGAATGAAAACTGGCCCGTTTACGGTGAGATCACCGGCCCTGTCGTGATGATCGGCTTCGGTTCGATCGGACGGGGAACGCTGCCGCTGATCGAGCGCCATTTCAAGTTCGACAAGTCGCGCATGACGGTCATCGATCCACTCGATACCGACCGCAGGCTGCTCGACGAGCGCGGCATCACCTTCATGCAGGATGCGGTGACCAGGAAGAACTACAAGAAACTTTTGACGCCGCTGCTGACCAAGGGTGGCGGCCAGGGCTTTTGCGTCAACCTTTCCGTCGACACCGGTTCGGTGGATTTGATGCGGCTCTGTCGCAAGCTGGGTGTGCTTTACATCGACACCGTCGTAGAGCCATGGCTCGGCTTCTATTTCGACACCAAGGCCGACAATGCCAGCCGCACCAATTACGCGCTACGCGAATCCATGATCGAAGAAAAGCACGCGCACCCCGGCGGGGCGACCGCAATCTCCACCTGCGGGGCCAATCCAGGCATGGTCTCGTGGTTCGTCAAGCAGGCGCTGGTCAATCTCGCCACCGACCTCGGGCTGGAGTTTTCCGAACCGGCCCAGCACGATCGCGAGGGCTGGGCCAAGCTGATGAACAAGGCCGGCGTCAAGGGCATCCACATCGCCGAGCGCGACACACAGCGCACCAAGAAGCCGAAGCCGATGGACGTGTTCTGGAACACCTGGTCGGTCGAAGGCTTCATCTCGGAGGGCCTGCAGCCGGCCGAGCTCGGCTGGGGTACGCATGAGACCTGGATGCCGAAGAACGCCAAGAAGCACAAGCATGGCTCGAAGGCCGCGATCTTTCTGGAGCAGCCGGGCGCCAACACGCGTGTGCGCAGCTGGTGCCCGACGCCCGGACCGCAATACGGCTTCCTGGTGACGCACAACGAGTCGATTTCGATCGCCGACTTCTTCACCCTGCGTGGCAAGAAGGGCAAGGTTCAATACCGCCCGACCTGTCACTACGCCTATCATCCCTGCAACGACGCCGTGCTGTCGCTTCACGAGATGTTCGGCGCCGCCGGCAAGGCGCAACCCGTGCATCACGTGCTCGATGAAAACGAACTGGTCGACGGTGTCGACGAGCTCGGTGTGCTGCTCTACGGCCATGACAAGAACGCCTACTGGTACGGCTCGCAACTGTCGCTGGCGGAAGCGCGCAAGCTGGCACCCTATCAGAACGCCACCGGCCTGCAGGTCACGTCGGCGGTGCTGGCCGGCATGGTCTGGGCGCTGGAAAATCCCGAGGCCGGCATCGTCGAGACAGACGAGATGGACTATAAGCGCTGCCTGGACGTGCAGAGCCCCTATCTCGGGCCGGTCAGGGGCCACTACACTGACTGGACGCCGCTCGACAGTCGCCCGGGTCTGTTCCCGGAAGACCTCGACAAAAACGACCCATGGCAATTCCGCAACATCCTCGTTCGATAGTGCAACATCCTCGTTCGATCGTTATATCTCGCTGTCTTGCAATCGCCCGGAAATCGGGCGATTGAAGGGGGGCGGACCGATAAGAGGATTTTGATGATGACGATTGCGCGCAAATTGCTTTCGGCCGGCATTGCCGCGACCACTGCCGTCGTCCTGGCGGCGTGTACCACCGCCGGCCCGGGCGGGCCGCCAGTGGCCACGCGGAACGCGGTCGAAGGCTCGTGGATCGACGCGCAAGGCACGGGCCTGTCGACCTTCGCTGCCGGCAGCTTCAACACCGTCGCCACCGACACCGGCCAGAAACTTTCCGACGGCAGCTACACCATGACAGGCGCTACTTCGGTCGAGATCCATGGCACCTCGCTGATCCGCCAGACGCCGATCAGCTTCAACTGCCTGCTAGTATCCACCAGCCAGCTCAACTGCACCAGCGCGAGCGGGCAGAACTTTGTCCTGACGCGACGCACCTGAGCCGATACTGAACCGCTTTCGCAAGGCACGGCGGCTTAAAGACCGCCGTGCCTTTTTTGCGCCGGCAAAGCTGACCCCGATTCCGCTTGCATGAGCCGACACGCGATGTGAGCATGGACAAAAAGCTGGCTGTTATGCTCCAGTCAAGCAGAGGGGTTAAACACCTCTGCGCATGACCCGAAAATCGGAATCGATTTTCGCTGGGGATCATGCGCAAAATCAAAATTGGCACAGCGTCCTTTGCGTGTCCTAAATGGTGCGCGGCGCTGTACTCAGGTCATCGGGGAGACGAAGATGAAGAAGATCGCCGCCATTGCCGCCCTGTCGGCGTCCGCGCTTGGCCTGTCGGCCGGCGTGTCCTTTGCCGACTACACGCTGAGCATACTGCACATCAACGACTGGCACAGCCGCATCGAAAGCAACAACAAATATGAATCGACCTGCTCGGCCGAAGAGGAGACCAAGGGCGAGTGCATCGGCGGCGCGGCGCGGCTGATAACGGCGATCGCCCAGGAGCGCAAGAAGCTGGAAGGCCAGAACGTGCTGCTGCTCAGCGCCGGCGACAATTTCCAGGGTTCGCTCTTCTACACGACCTACAAGGGCAAGACCGAAGGCGAATTCCTCAACCAGATGAAATTCGATGCCATGGAGCTCGGCAATCACGAGTTCGACGATGGCGAAGCGGCGCTGGCGCCGTTCCTGGACATGATCCAGTTTCCGGTGCTCGGCGCCAATGTTAAGGCAGACGCGCAATCCAAGCTCGGTGACCGCGTGAAACCGTCGATCGTGGTCGAGGTCGGCGGCCAGAAGATCGGCATCATCGGCGCGGTCACCAACGACACGCCGGAGCTCGCCTCGCCAGGCCCTAACGTCACGATCGAGGACGACGTCAAGTCGATCACAGCCGAGGTCGAGAGGCTGAAGGGAGAAGGCGTCAACAAGATCATCGCGGTCACCCATATCGGTTATAAGCGCGAGCGCGACGTCATCGCCAAGATTCCGGGTGTCGACGTGGTGGTCGGCGGTCACAGCCATTCGCTGCTGTCCAACACCGACCCCAAGGCGGAAGGCCCCTACCCGACGATGGTCGACAATCCGGACGGCTACCAGGTGCCGGTCGTCCAGGCGGCCTCCTATTCGAAATATCTCGGTGAGTTCAAGGTCGTGTTCGACGACGACGGCATCGTCAAGCAAGCCAGCGGCGACCCGATCTATCTCGACAAGTCGATCACCCCGGATCCTGCCGTGCTTGCCCGGATCAAGGAGCTCGGCGCACCGATCGAGGCGTTGAAGAACAAGGAAGTCGCCGAAGCCACCAAGACGATCGACGGCAGCCGCGAGAATTGCCGCACCCGCGAGTGCGAGATGGGCAATCTCGTCTCGGACGCCGTCCTCGATCGCGTCAAGGGTCAGGGTGTCGAGATCGTCATCTCGAATGGCGGCGGGCTGCGCGCCTCGATCGACCAGGGCACTATCACCATGGGCGAGGTGCTGACCGTACTGCCGTTCCAGAACACACTGGCTACCTTCCAGATTTCCGGCAAGGATCTGGTGGCCGCGCTCGAAAGCGGTCTTAGCCAGATCGAGGACGGCGCGGGACGCTTTCCGCAGGTTGCCGGCCTGAAATACGCATTCGACAGATCGGTTGCCCCGAATGCCGGGCGCGTCAAGTCGGTCGAGGTCATGGAAGGTGGCGCGTGGACCTCCATCAAACCGGACAAGGATTACCTGGTCGCCACCAACAACTATGTGCGCCAGGGCGGCGACGGCTACAATATCTTCGCCGAGAAGGCCAAGAACGCCTATGATTACGGTCCGGGCCTCGAACAGGTGGTCGCCGATTATCTCGGCGCGCATCGGCCCTACACGCCGAAGCTCGATGGCCGCATAACCGAGATCGCGGCGGAACCGGCAGCTCCGGCCGCGGAACCGGCCCAGGAACCGGCAAAGCCGACCGAGGCTGCGCCTGCCCCGGCCGAGCCGGCAAAGCCGGCCGAGACGGCTCCAGCCGCAATCGCGGAGCCGGTGATGCCCGAACTGCCGACGGGTTCGGGCGACATCGCCACGACACCGCCGACCGTCCCGGCGGAACCCGCCCCGGCAACGCCGCCACCTGCCGAGCCCGCAAAACCAGCCGAGACGGCGCCTGCGGCCACCGAAACGGCCAAGCCCGCAGAGGCAGCGCCCGAACCGGCCGAACCTGCCGAGGCGATGACGCCGGCCGGAAGCAGCCACGTGGTCGTTGCCGGCGACACCTATTGGGATCTGGCGGCAAAAGCCTACCGCGATGGCGCCAAGTGGAAAATGATCTCCGACGCCAACAAGGATTATAAGCCACGCCGGCTGCCCATCGGCGCAACCTTGACCATACCGCCCGACGCGAATTAGTCCGGCAGCCGGAATTTGAGAGCACCCGCCCGAGAAACGGACGGGTGCAGCTTTTTCAAGGTGCGGCCAGACGCTGCATTGAAAACAGGCGCGGCATCGCTAGTTTCGCGCGATGTCCGGAGAACCGCTATGACCCTCGATCCCAAAGCCGCGAAGGCCCTCGGCCCGCTGCCGCCAGGACAGCCGCCGGCCGGGGCGGGCAGGATCGGCGTCTTGCTGATCAATCTCGGCACGCCCGACGGCACCGAATTCAAGCCGATGTGGCGCTATCTCAGGGAATTCCTGTCCGATCCGCGCGTCATCGAGCTCAACAAGGCGATCTGGTATCCAATCCTCTATGGGCTGGTTCTCACCACGCGGCCGAAGAAGTCCGGCGCCAACTATGCCAGGATATGGAACCGGCAGCGCAACGAGTCGCCGCTGCGCACCTACACCCGCACCCAGGGCGAAAAACTCGCCGAGGCGCTGCGCGACCTGCCCAACGTCGTCGTCGACTGGGCGATGCGTTACGGCAATCCGTCGACCGAGAGCGTGGCCAAAGGGCTGGTCGCGCAAGGCTGCGACCGCATTCTTTCCTTTCCGCTCTATCCGCAATATTCCGCGACCACGACCGCGACCGCCAACGACCAGTTGTTTCGCGCGCTGATGAAGATGCGGCGTGCACCGGCGATCCGCAGCGTGCCACCCTACTATGCCGAACCGGTTTATATCGAGGCGCTTGCACGTTCGATCGAGCGCCACCTGGCGACCCTCGATTTCGAACCGGAGGTGGTCATCGCCTCCTATCACGGCATTCCGAAACCCTATTCCGACAAGGGCGACCCCTATCAGGCCCATTGCCTGGAGACGACCCGGCTGCTGCGCGAAAAGCTCGGCTGGGACGAGAAGAAGCTGATCACCACGTTCCAGTCGCGCTTCGGGGCGCAGGAGTGGCTGCAGCCCTACACCGACAAGACGGTCGAGAAATTGGCCGGGGAAGGCGTGAGATCGATCGCCATCGTCAATCCGGGCTTTTCTGTCGACTGCATCGAGACGCTGGACGAGATCGGCAGGGAGGCGGCCGAGACCTTCCATCATGCCGGCGGCGAGAAGTTCGCGCACATCCCTTGCCTCAACGACAGTGCCGAGGGCATGGCGGTGATCCAGGCGATGGTGCGGCGCGAACTTTCGGGCTGGATCTGAAGCGGTCATAATCAAGCGCCGCTAGCCGGCTGTCTACGCACGACAATCCACAATCACCTGATTGTAACATTTCTGAAACACACTTAAGTGTTTGGTGAAGTCGGTTGCGTTGAAACGTCTACCGCATCGGCCCGAAAGTCGGAATCGATTTTCGGGGAACACGATGTGCAGGTATAAAGAGTAGGAGCGTACTTTGTACGTCCAGTATACGCCCGTCGCTCCAATGTGGCCGGCATCTGAGGGAGAGCCAAATGGATTTCAGTGGTTTCGATATCGCGCTTGTTGTTCTTGCCGCTCTTGTCGTGCTCGTGCTTTTCAAGGGCATCCGGACGATCCCGCAAGGCTACAATCATACCGTCGAACGCTTTGGTCGTTACACCAGGACATTGAGCCCCGGCCTCAACCTCATCGTGCCGTTCGTCGACCGCATCGGCGCCCGGTTGAACATGATGGAGCAGGTGCTCGACGTCCCGACCCAGGAGATCATCACCCGCGACAACGCCACCGTCGGCGTCGACGGCGTCGCCTTCTACCAGGTGCTCAACGCCGCGCAGGCCGCCTACCAGGTCGCCGGTCTCGAGAACGCCATCCTCAATTTGACGATGACCAACATCCGCACCGTGATGGGCTCGATGGACCTCGACGAGCTTTTGTCAAACCGCGACGCCATCAACGAGCGTCTGCTGCGCGTCGTCGACGAGGCGGCGCATCCCTGGGGCATCAAGATCACCCGCGTCGAGATCAAGGACATCAACCCGCCGGCCAATCTTGTCGAATCGATGGGTCGCCAGATGATGGCCGAACGCAACAAGCGCGCGCAGATCCTCGACGCCGAAGGCCTCAAGCAGTCGCAGATCCTGGAAGCCGAGGGCCGCAAGGAAGCCGCCTTTCGCGACGCCGAGGCGCGCGAACGCTCCGCCGAGGCCGAGGCCCGCGCCACGCAGGTGGTGTCGGAGGCGATCTCCAAGGGCGACGTGCAGGCGCTCAACTACTTCGTCGCGCTGAAATACACCGAAGCGCTGACCAGGATCGGCTCCGCCACGAACAGCAAGGTCGTGCTGATGCCGATGGAAGCTTCATCACTGATCGGCACGCTCGGCGGCATCGGCGAGATCGCCAAGGAAGTCTTCGGGAGCGAAGGCGCTGCCGCACGGCAAGCCTCACGCCCGCCCGTGGTTCGCCCCAGCCAGACCTGAGGTCGACCCCATGTTCGACCGCATCATTTCCGAACTCGGCCCTTGGACTTGGATGGTTCTCGGCTTCGTTCTCCTCGTCATGGAAGTCATCGCGCCGGGCATCTTCATGCTGTGGATCGGCATCGCCGCGCTGCTGATCGGTGCAGTCTCCCTGCTCATCTGGGATGCAGGTTTCTGGACCTGGCAGGTTCAGGTTCTCGCCTTCCTCGCGATGTCGCTGGTTTCAACCTATGTCGGCAAGAGATTGGCGGGTGGACGCCATGACCCGACCGACCAGCCGCTGCTCAACCGCCGCGGCGCACAAATGATCGGCAGAATGGCGACGCTTGCCGAGCCGATCAAGGACGGGCGCGGCCGTATAAAGCTCGGCGACACGATATGGCGCGTCTCCGGCCCCGATCTGCCGGCCGGCACGCAGGTGCGCGTCACGAGCGCGGCCGATACCGATCTGGAACTGACGGTCGAGGCGGTTTAGGACTGGTCCACCCCATCCTGGCGGGGTGACTTTCAAACAGAACCTGAGGTTCGTCAGGCGGCGCCGATCCTCAGCAGGTCGTGCAGATGGACAAGTCCGATCGGCCGTCTGCCCTCGACCACCATCAGACTGGTGATGGCTGAGGTGTTGATCGTCTGCAGCGCCGTCGCCACCAGCGTGTCCGGCCCGGCCGTCTTCGGCTCCTTGGTCATGACCTGATCGACGCTCATCGCCAGAAGATTGCTGCCGATGTGGCGCCTGATGTCGCCGTCGGTGATGATGCCGATCAGCGCACCGTCCGCGGCGGTGATCGCCACGCAGCCAAACCCCTTGCGCGACAATTCGAGGATCGCCTCGCGCATTCCGGTGCCGGAAGGCACCAGCGGCAGCCTGTCGCCGACATGCATGATGTCGCGGATCTGGGTCAGATTGGCGCCAAGCTGCCCGCCCGGATGGAAGGTGCGGAAATGATCCGGCGTGAAGCCGCGCGCTTCGAGCAGCGCGATGGCCAGCGCATCGCCGATCACCAGCTGCAGCAGCGTCGATGTCGTCGGCGCCAGGCCATGCGGGCAGGCTTCCGGCGCGCGCGGCAGCAAAAGCACCACATCGGCCTCGCGCGCCAGCGCCGATTTCTCCCCGGCGGTGATCGCGATCAGCGGGATCGAGAAGCGCCTGGAATAGGCGATGATGCCCTTGAGCTCCAGGCTCTCGCCTGACCACGACATGGCGATGATGGCGTCGTCCCTGGCGATCATGCCGAGGTCGCCATGATTGGCTTCGGCAGGATGGACGAAGAAAGCCGGCGTACCCGTCGAAGCGAGCGTCGCGGCGATCTTCGAGCCGATATGGCCGCTCTTGCCGACGCCGGTGACGATGACGCGGCCCTTGATCTGCGACACCATCTCGACGGCGTGCGCGAAAGGCTCGGTCAATCCGTTTTCGAGCGCGGCCGCCAGCGCCGCGATACCGGCCTGCTCGGTCGCTACCGTTCTGAGCGCCGAGGCGATCGAAGCCTGCCCGTCGGGCCGCTTCCTGTCTGGGGATTCCGCATGCATGGCTGATGCGATTAGCGCTTTGCCGCGCGCCTGTCCAACGGAATTGCCAACCGGCAAGGGCTGACAAGCGGCCGCCTCAACCCTCCGTTAACCATCCCCATTTACGGTTCGGTAAGTATGGCGCGCGTGCGCCGCGCAAGCAGTGGTGGCGATGTCCGGGGCCCAGCCTGAAAAGAACGGAAGGCGAAACGGCAAGGCGGTCTGCGCCTTGCTGCTGGCGACGAGCGTCTTCGCCGTGCTGCGGCCAGCGCAGCCCTACGCCCAGGTAACCGAGCTGCGCGGCGAGGTTTCGGAATCGGCAATTCTGGACGACCAGCAGCGTAAGACCAGGCAATTGAGCATGGCTCAGGATCAGACGGCACAGGCAGGCGCAACCACCCAGGGCAATGCGCCGGCACCCGCCTATCAGCCGGCCAGCCCGGGCGCCGGACTGGATGACGACACCTCGCCCGCGACCGGCAGCATCTTCGATCCGCCGGAAGCCGCCGACGATCCGTTCGCCGACACCCCCGCTCCCGTCCCGCGGCGCCGTCCAGCGAGCGCGAGGCAACGCACGGCCGATCAAGACGAGGTCGACGCCGTCGAGAAAAAAAATGCCGCCACGACTTTACCCACGGCGGATGACACGGACACCGCCGAGACGGACCAGGACGCCATCAATCGTCGTGCCGTGACCATCGATTCCGCTGACAGGCAAGAGCTCGATCCGGGCGCCGAGCGCACCGAAGCCATCGAAGGTCGGGACAAGAGGACCGAGGACGACCCGTTCGCCGCAACCGGCGTCAAGCTGGGCTCCTTCGTGATCAGGCCGACGTTCGAGCAAGGTCTGACGGCGTCGTCGAATGCCGATATAAGCAGCGAGGGCAAGCCGGCCCTGCTGTCGGAAACGACGCTGCGCTTCAATGCCATCTCAGACTGGCGAGAAAATTCAGCTGTCATCGACGGTTACGGCACCTTTCTCAAGACCATATCGGGCGACGAGATTCAGGAGGCGCGGGGCCGTGTCGAGGGCACGCTCAATGTCGACCTCGACAACGATCTGCGCGCCATCGCCAGGCTCGGTTACGAGGCGGCGCCGGAATCGGCTTCGTCGCCGGTCGTCATCGAAGGCACCGTCGAGCAGCCGGTGCGCCAGACCATCAACGGCAGCCTCGCCGTCGAGAAGGATGCCGGCAAGATGCGCTTTGCCCTGATCGGCGCGGTCGCACGCGACATCTATGGCGACGCCGAGCTTTCGATGGGCGGATCGCTGTCGCAGAAGGAGCGCGACTCGACGCTTTATACCGCCACCTTGCGCACCGGCTATGAGATTTCTCCCGCCATCACCCCCTTCACCGAGGTCGAAATCGGCCGCCGGGTCTATGATTTGCGTGTCGACTCCAATGGTTTCGAACGATCCTCGACGCGGCTTGGCGTTCGGGCCGGCGCCGAACTCGACCTCGGCGAGAAGCTTGCCGGCGAGTTCTCGGCCGGCTGGCTGCGGGAGGCGATCGACGACGACCGACTGCCGGCGATTTCAGGCGCCACGGTGAACGCCGACCTCAAATGGTCGCCGGAACGCGGCACCACGATCGGCCTCACCGGACAGACGACCGTCGAGGGCACGACGACCGCTGGACAAAGCGGCGACATCCTTTATTCCGGTCGCCTCACCGGCGAGCGGGAAATCCGCGCCAACCTGACCGGGAACGCGGCTTTGGGCGTGGACTGGCGCGATTACATCGGGTCCGACGGCCATGATCTGACGCTGAGCGCCGAGGCCGGGCTGACATGGTGGCTGAACCGGTATACCGGACTGACCACGCGCGCCAGAACCGAAAAACAGACCAGCAACCTGGAAGGCCGCGACTACACGGCCCACAGCATCTTCGTCGGGGTGACGCTGCAGCGGTAAAGCAAGCCGTCGAAGGCTTGGGTGCAGGACAATCGCTTGAGATTGTGCTCAAGGCCTGCATTCCCTGAATACATAGATCCTAAACCGCCGCGCCCTGCTGCTCCGAGGGCTGGAGCTCGTCGAGAAGCTTGCGGATGACGCCTGCCATGTTCCCGTTCACGTCCTTGCGCCACAGCGCGAAAGCGACATTGGCCTCGACAAAACCTTCCGGAGAGCCGCAATCGAACGTGCGTCCGCGGTAATTGTACCCATAGAACGGCTGCTGCTGCTTCAGCTTCAGCATCGCATCGGTGAGCTGGATTTCGTTGCCGGCACCCTTTTCCTGATCCTCGAGGATTTTGAATATCTCCGGCTGCAGGATGTAGCGTCCGTTGATGTAGAGATTTGAGGGTGCCGTGCCGGTCTTCGGCTTCTCCACCATGCCGGTGATGCGGAAGCCGTGATGCGTATCTTCGCCGCGGCCGACGATGCCGTATTTATGGGCCTCGGCGGGGTCGCATTCCTGGACCGAGATGATGTTGTTGCCGGTCTCCGCATAAAGCTCGACCATGCCCTTCATGCAGCTTTTCTCCGACTGCATGATCATGTCGGGCAAAAGCAGCGCGAAGGGCTCGTCGCCGACGAGCTCGCGGGCGCACCAGACGGCATGGCCAAGGCCAAGCGGCACCTGCTGACGCGTGAAGCTGGTCTGCCCCGGCGAGGGTTGCAGCCGTTGCAGGCGGGCGAGTTCGTCGTCCTTGCCGCGCTGGGCGAGCGTGTCATAGAGTTCGAACTGGACGTCGAAATGGTCCTCGATGACCGCCTTGTTGCGGCCGGTCACGAAGATGAAGTGCTCGATGCCGGCTTCGCGTGCCTCGTCGACCACGTATTGGATGACTGGCCTGTCGACGACGGTCAACATTTCCTTGGGTATGGCCTTGGTGGCCGGGAGAAACCGCGTACCAAGGCCGGCAACCGGGAAAACTGCCTTGCGAACTCTCTTCATGCTGTCAATTATCCGCTTGTAAGACTGTTCGGCAATCCCGTTACGAGACATTTTCGCCGGAATCGAAGATTATGGAACGACAGGTCAGAAACTTCCGTAGTGCGTAAAGCACGAACGCGTCTTTTCGTTCCCAACGGCACCTATGGTAAACTAAATGCTAACCGGGTTCGGCGATGAATGATCTTCCTGTGATCAATAAGGAGGAAAAGATGTCCGTTCGCAATGCCGCAAAGCGCTTCACAAGCGTCGTTGCGGCCGCCAGCCTTTCGCTGGCCTTGCTGATGCCCACCGGATCTGCCTTTGCTGACGCCGGTTTCCGGCAATGGGTGGTGAGTTTCCGCGCCACCGCGGTGCAGAACGGCGTTTCCGGCGCCGTTTACGACCAAGCATTCAAGGGCATCAGCGATGCCGACCCGGTGGTGCTGGAAAAGGCGCGTTATCAACCCGAATTCACCGCGCCCGCCTGGGACTATTTCGACAACCGCGTCCATGACGAGTCGGTCGCCGTCGGCCGGCAGATGGCCAGGAAGTGGAAGCCGTGGCTGGACAGGATCGAAGCCAAGTACGGCGTCGACCGCTACATCCTGCTGGCCATCTGGTCAATGGAATCGAACTACGGCGAAATCCTCAAGCGCGACGACGTCATGCGCAACGTCGTGCGTTCGCTGGCAACGCTTGGCTATGCCGACCCGAGACGATCGAAATTCGCCCGCACCCAGTTGATCGCGGCGCTGAAGATCCTGCAAAGGGGCGACATCGACAAAAGCCACCTCAGCGGCTCATGGGCCGGCGCCATGGGCCATACCCAATTCATTCCCACCAGCTATCAGGCCTATGCAGTCGACATGGACGGCGACGGCAGGCGCGACATCTGGAATTCGATCCCCGATGCGTTGGCAACGGCCGCCAACCTGCTCAGAAAGAACGGCTGGCAGGCCGGCAAGACCTGGGGCTATGAAGTCAGCCTTCCCGAGGGAAGGAAGTTCCCGGCGGGTTCGAAATCACTGTCGCAATGGCAAGCGCTGGGTGTCACGCGCGTCAACGGCAAGCCGTTCAAGAATGGTGCGGAGAAAGCCACGCTGAAGGTGCCGGGCGGCCGCGGCGGCCCAGCCTTCCTGATGATCAAGAATTTCTCGGTCATCAAGCGCTACAACAATGCCGACAAATACGCGCTTGCCGTTGGCCTTCTTGCCGACGAAATCGCCGGCTACGGTGGCCTTGTGCAGGACTGGAAGCGGCCTTTCACGAAGCTCACCTTCGAGGAGAGGCAGGAGCTTCAGCAGCGGCTTTCCCAGTACGGCTACTATGACGGCAAGTTCGACGGCAAGATCGGCGAGGGATCGAAAGCCGCCATCAAGGCCTTCCAGGCGAAGGCCGGCTTGACCCAGGACGGACATCCGAGCATGGAAGTGCTCAAGTCGCTCAGGCAGAATTAGCCCTCATAGGGGCAGGCCGAGAGCCGCTCAAGGAATGGAGAGGGAGATTGGTTTCGGCTGCGCGTATCCGGGTGATCCTTCGCCGCGTGCCGATCCTGATTCTGGCCGTTGCCGTTTTGGCCGTCAGCACTGCCGCCGCCTTTCACACGCCGGCCGTGGCGCAGGAAGAACAAAGGCGGGGCTGGTCGCTGCGCGACCTGTTGTTTCCGCGCCGATACGAGCGGGTGGAGCCGCCGCGAGAGATCCAGAGGGCTAGGCCGCCGAAGGCAAAGGCAAGAAAGTCGCGCGCCGCGCCGCGCCGGCCGGCTGAGCCGACAACCCCGATAGTCGAGAAGGCGCCGGACGCCCGCACCGTCCTGGTTGTCGGCGATTTCATGGCGAGCGGCCTCGCCGAAGGTCTGGATATCGCTTTTGCCGAAAGCACCAGCGTCAGGATCGTCGCTCGCAGCAACGGTTCGTCCGGATTCGTGCGTGACGATTTCTACAACTGGCCCGAAGAGATCAAGTCGCTGATCGAGACCGAAAAACCCGCGGCCGTGATCGTCATGATGGGCTCCAACGATCGGCAGCAAATGCGCGTGAACGACGAGCGCGAACAGCCGCGATCCGAAGCCTGGACCAAGGAATACGAACGTCGGACCGAAGCGTTCGGCAAAGCCATTGCATCGGCCAAAGTGCCCTATCTGTGGGTCGGCATGCCGGCATTCAAGGCGCCGAAGATGACCTCCGACATGCTGGCTTTCAACGACATCTACCGCTCGGCGGCCGAAACTCATGGGGGCGAATTCGTCGACATCTGGGACGGGTTCGTCGACGAGGATGGCGCCTTCGTCACCAGCGGCCCTGATATCAACGGCCAGCCGGTGCGCCTGCGCACCGACGACGGCATCTATGTGTCGAAAGCCGGCAAACGCAAGCTCGCCTTCTATGCCGAAAAACCCTTGCTGAAAATCCTGGGAATAACTGCGCCCACGGGCACAGCGGCAGCCTATGCGCCAGCGGGCGCTCCCGTCGAGGCGCCGGCCGCGCCTATCGCCGTCGATCGCACCGTACCGATGCTGCTCGGCGATCCGGCGCTCGATGGCGGGTCGGAACTTCTCGGCGCCGCCCCGCCGGCAAAGGCGGACAGGAATTTGCCCGGCGAAAAGCTCATCGTCGAAGGCAAGGCGTCCGATGCATCGCCCGGCCGCGCTGACGATTTTTCCTGGCCGCCCAGGCCGCAATCAGCGGCGGCAGCTGCAACCGAAGCGACCACGGCGATCAGTCCATAACCTGTCCCAGGCCAGGCACCGAAAGGCAGAAAGCGCCTTACGATCGCTGCGAGAGTTTCGCAACGGACTCATCGCGGCAAGACGGTCGATCCCATCAGCGCCTCGTCGATCGAACACGCCGCCTGCCGGCCCTCGCGGATCGCCCAGACGACCAGCGACTGGCCGCGGCGCACATCGCCCGCCGCATAGAGCTTTTCGACGCTGGTCTTGTAGTCGCGGTCGTTGGCTTCGACGTTCTTCGAGCGGCGGCTGTCGATGGCGGTCTTCATCTGGCCGTCCAGTTCCGACACCGGCCCAACGATTGCCGGTCCGGCAAAGCCGATGGCAATGAAGGCGAGATCCGCGCGGATGACGAATTCCGTGCCGGCGATCGGCTTGCGCTTTTCATCGACCTCGCAGCATTTGACGCCGGTCAACTGGCCATCCTCGCCGATGAATTCGAGCGTCGCCACCTGGAATTCGCGCTCGGCGCCTTCGGCTTGCGAGGACGAGGTGCGCATCTTCGTTGCCCAGTAGGGCCAGACCGTGAGCTTGTCTTCCTTTTCCGGCGGCTGCGGCCGGATGTCGAGCTGGGTGACACGCACGGCGCCCTGGCGGAACGCGGTGCCAACGCAATCGGATGCGGTGTCGCCGCCGCCGACGACGACGACATGCTGGCCGCCGGCGACGATCGGCGGCGAGGGCCACGCCACCGACTGGATCGGCTCGCCACCGATGCGCTTGTTCTGCTGTACCAGATAGGGCATCGCGTCATGCACGCCGTCGAGATCGTCGCCGGGAATGTTGGCCGGGCGCGGCGTTTCCGAACCGCCGCAATAGAGCACCGCATCGTATTCAGCGAGCAGCTCCGCCACCGGCTTGTCGACGCCGACATTGACGCCGCAATGGAAGCTCACGCCCTCGCCCTGCATCTGCTCGATACGCCGATCGATATAGTGCTTCTCGATCTTGAAGTCGGGGATGCCGTAACGCATCAGCCCGCCCGGCCGGCTCTCGCGCTCATAGACGTGGACGTCGTGGCCGGCCCGGCCAAGCTGCTGGGCGGCCGCCATGCCGGCCGGCCCCGAGCCGATGACCGCGACGCGCTTGCCGGTCTTCTTTTCCGGCGGATAGGGCCGGATGTGACCGGTTTCATAGGCCTTGTCGGCGATCGCCTGTTCGATCGTCTTGATGGCAACCGGAATGTCCTCGAGGTTCAGCGTGCAGGCTTCCTCGCAAGGTGCTGGACAGATGCGGCCAGTGAATTCCGGGAAATTGTTGGTCGAATGCAGGTTGCGGATCGCATTGTCCCAGTCGCCATTGTAGACGAGGTCGTTCCAGTCCGGGATCTGGTTGTGGACCGGGCAGCCGGTCGGCCCGTGACAGTACGGAATACCGCAATCCATGCAGCGCGCGGCCTGTTTCTCGACCTCCTTGTCCGACATCGGCAGCGTGAATTCGCGGAAATGCCGGATGCGGTCGGAAGCCGGCTGGTACTTGTGCACCTGCCGGTCGATTTCGAGAAACCCTGTTACCTTGCCCATAGTCCAGTCCCTGCTGTCCAGATGGCGCGCTCGACGACGCACCCGTTAGCCTCATAAGGCAGCCATGGCAACCTTCAGTCCGAGGCCAGGATTGTTGATGAAGGCGTCGACCGGGAAGCCTGGCTTCCCGGCAACTCCCAAAGCCTATTCCGCCGCCACGCCCATGCGCATGCGTTCCATCTCGATCAGCGCGCGACGGTATTCGACCGGCATGATCTTCCGGAATTTCGGCCGGAAAGTCGCCCAGTTGTCGAGGATCTCGCGGCCCCGTACCGAACCAGTGTAGTGGACGTGGTTCGAGATCAACTGATAGAGCCGCTCCTCGTCGTGGCTGGTCATGTCGCCGGACACGTCGACGCGGCCTTTGTGATCGAGGTCGCCACCATGATGAAGCAGTTTTTCCATCAGGTCGTCCTCTTCCGGAACGGGTTCCAGCTCGACCATCGCCATGTTGCAGCGCTCGGCGAAATCACCCTTCTCGTCGAGCACATAGGCGACGCCGCCCGACATGCCGGCGGCGAAGTTGCGGCCGGTCTGGCCGATGACCACGACGATGCCGCCGGTCATGTATTCGCAGCCGTGGTCGCCGACACCCTCGACGACGGCGGCGACGCCGGAGTTGCGCACGGCAAAACGCTCGCCGGCGACGCCGCAGAAATAGGCCTCGCCCTCGGTTGCGCCGTAAAGCACGGTGTTGCCGACGATAATGGACTCGGCCGCGACGATCTTGGCCTCTTCCGGCGGACGGATGACGATGCGGCCGCCCGACAGGCCCTTGCCGACATAGTCGTTGCCGGCGCCGATGAGTTCGAACGAGATCCCGCGCGCCAGGAAGGCGCCGAAGGACTGGCCGGCGGTGCCGGTGAGCTTCACCGAGATCGTGTCCTCGCGCAGGCCCTTGTGCTTGAAGCGCTTTGCCACTTCGCCAGACAGCATGGCGCCCGTCGAACGGTCGACATTGCGGATCGGCAGCTCGATGCTGACCGGCTGTCTGGCTTCGAGGGCCGGTTTGGCGAGCTCGATCAGCTTGCGGTCGAGCACGTCGTCGATCGGATGCTTCTGCCGCTCGGTCCAGCGCACCGCCTTGTGCGGGGCGTCCGGCTTGAAGAACATCTTGCTGAAATCGAGCCCGTTCGCCTTCCAGTGCTGGATCAGCGCCCGCTTTTCCAGGAGATCGGTGTCGCCGATGATCTGGTCGAGATGGGTGCAGCCCATCTCGGCGAGCAATGCCCGGACCTCTTCCGCCACATAGAAGAAGAAGTTGATGACGTGTTCGGGCGTGCCCTTGAAGCGCTTGCGCAATACCGGGTCCTGCGTCGCGACGCCGACCGGGCAGGTGTTGAGATGGCATTTGCGCATCATGATGCAGCCGGCCGCGATCAGCGGCGCGGTCGAGAAGCCGAATTCGTCGGCGCCGAGCAGCGCACCGATGACGACGTCGCGGCCGGTGCGAAGGCCGCCATCGACCTGCA
Source organism: Mesorhizobium tianshanense (assembly GCF_007830515.1). Taxonomy (GTDB): domain Bacteria; phylum Pseudomonadota; class Alphaproteobacteria; order Rhizobiales; family Rhizobiaceae; genus Mesorhizobium; species Mesorhizobium tianshanense. Next base: position 11,991 of record NZ_VLKT01000040.1, on the reverse strand, counting down.
GCGCCACGCGCGACCTGAGGCCGTTGAGCACCAGCGTCTGATGCGTCTCGGCAAGGCCCATTTCCCATGGGCTGCCGGCATGCTTGAGCGAGGTCAGCGGCGAGGCCCCCGTGCCCCCGTCATAGCCGGAGATGGTGATGTGGTCGGCGCGCGCCTTGGCAACGCCGGCCGCAACCGTGCCGACACCGACCTCGGAGACCAGCTTGACCGAGACATCCGCCGCCGGATTGACGTTCTTCAAATCGTAGATGAGCTGCGCCAGATCCTCGATCGAATAGATGTCATGGTGCGGCGGAGGCGAGATCAGGCCGACGCCCGGCGTCGAGTGCCTGACCTTAGCGATGGTGGCGTCGACCTTGTGGCCGGGCAGCTGACCGCCCTCGCCGGGCTTTGCGCCTTGCGCGACCTTGATCTGCATCATGTCGGAGTTGACCAGATATTCCGCCGTCACGCCGAATCGCCCGGAGGCGACCTGCTTGATCGCCGAACGCTCGGGGTTCTTGCCGCCACCCGGCAGCGGCAGGTAGCGGTCGGCCTCTTCGCCGCCCTCGCCGGTGTTCGACTTGCCGCCGATGGCGTTCATGGCACGCGCAAGCGTCGTGTGCGCTTCCCTGGAGATCGAGCCGAAGGACATCGCTCCGGTCGAGAACCGCTTGACGATATCGGCCGCCGGCATGACCTCGTCGAGCGCGACTTTCTTGCGCCCGGTTTCTTCCGCGAGCCTGATCTTGAACAGGCCGCGAATGGTCTGCGCCCGCGCCGTCTCGCTGTCGATCTGGGCGGAATAGTCCTTGAAGGTGTCCCATGAGCCCTGGCGCACGGCGTGCTGCAGGGTGGCGACAGCATCGGGCGACCATATATGCGCCTCGCCGCGCATGCGGAACATATATTCACCGCCCACCTCGAGGCTGTTGCGCAGCACCGGGTCGTCGCCGAAGCCGTCGGTGTGGCGGCTGACTGTCTCGGTCGCGATCTCGTCCAGCCCGACACCTTCGATCAGCGTTGCGGTGCCGGTGAAATACTGCTGCACGAAATCCGACTTCAGCCCGATCGCGTCGAAGATCTGCGCGCCGCAATAGGACTGGTAGGTTGAGATGCCCATCTTGGACATCACCTTGAGGATACCCTTGCCGATCGACTTGATGTAGCGGGTGACGACTTCATAGGCGTCGACCTCCGCCGGCAGCTCACCACGCTTGTGCATGTCGAGCAATGTGTCGAAGGCCAGGTAAGGATTGATCGCCTCGGCGCCGTAGCCGGCAAGACAGCAGAAATGATGCACCTCGCGCGGTTCGCCGGACTCCACGACCAGACCGACGGAGGTGCGCAGTCCCTTGCGGATCAGATGGTGGTGGACGGCCGCCGTCGCCAGCAGCGCCGGTATGGCGATACGATCCGGCCCGAGCTGACGGTCGGACAGGATGATGATGTTGTAGCCGCCGGCGACCGCCGCTTCCGAGCGCTCACACAGCCGGTCGATGGCGCCTTGCATGCCGGCGGCGCCCTCGTTCGAGCCATAGGTGATGTCGATCGTCTTGGTGTCGAAACGGTCCTCGGTGTGGCCGATCGAGCGGATCTTTTCGAGATCGCCATTGGTCAGGATCGGTTGGCGCACTTCAAGCCGCTTGCGGCGCGAATTGCCGACGAGGTCGAAGATGTTGGGCCGCGGCCCGATGAAGGACACCAGGCTCATCACCAGCTCCTCGCGGATCGGGTCGATCGGCGGGTTGGTGACCTGGGCGAAGTTCTGCTTGAAATAGGTGTAGAGCAGCTTCGATCTGTCCGACATCGCCGAAATCGGCGTGTCGGTGCCCATCGATCCCACGGCTTCCTGGCCGGTGGTCGCCATCGGCGACATCAAGAGCTTGGTATCTTCCTGGGTGTAGCCGAAAGCCTGCTGGCGATCGAGCAGGCTGACATCCTTGCGCAGCGCACGCGGTTCGACCGGCTTCAGGTCTTCGAGGATCAACTGCGTGTTGGCGAGCCAGTTCTTGTAGGGGTGCCTGGTCGCGATCTCCGACTTGATCTCCTCGTCGGAGATGATGCGGCCCTTCTCCAGGTCGATCAAAAGCATGCGACCGGGCTGCAGCCGCCACTTCTTGACGATCCGCTCCTCCGGAACCGGCAGCACGCCGGCCTCGGAGGCCATGATAACGCGGTCGTCGTCGGTGACGATGTAGCGCGCCGGGCGCAGCCCGTTGCGGTCGAGCGTCGCACCGATCTGGCGGCCATCGGTGAAGACGACCGCCGCCGGCCCGTCCCAAGGTTCCATCAGCGCGGCATGATACTCATAGAAAGCTTTGCGATCGGCATCCATGAGCTTGTTGCCGGCCCAGGCTTCCGGGATCAGCATCATCATGGCGTGGCTGAGGCTGTACCCGCCCTGAAACAGGAATTCGAGCGCATTGTCGAAGCACGCGGTGTCGGATTGGCCGTCGTAGGAAATCGGCCAAAGCTTCGAGATATTGTTGCCGAACAGCTCGGAGTCGACGGACGCCTGTCGCGCCGCCATCCAGTTGTTGTTGCCGCGCACGGTGTTGATCTCGCCATTGTGGGCGACCATGCGATAGGGATGCGCCAGCTTCCACGACGGGAACGTGTTGGTCGAAAAGCGCTGGTGGACGAGGATCAGCGCCGTCTCGAAACGCGGATCGATCAGGTCCTTGTAGTAGGCCCCGACCTGATAGGCCAGGAACATGCCCTTGTAGACGATGGTGCGCGCCGACAGCGACACGCAATAGGAACCGATGTCCTTGTTGTCGTTCTCAGCGTAGATACGGCCCGATATGACCTTGCGCAGCAAATAAAGCCTGGCCTCATACTCCTCGTCGTCGGTAATGTCTGCCGTGCGGCCGATGAAGACCTGCCGATGGAACGGCTCGGATGCCACGATGTCCGGAGCCTTCGACAGGGACGAATTGTCGACGGGAACGTCACGGAAACCGATCAACGGAAGCCCCTCGGACTGAGCCGATTCGGCGATGATGTCCTCGATATGGGCGCGAAGCGTAGCGTCCTGCGGCATGAACCAGTGTCCGACGCCGTACTGACCCGCCGGCGGCAGGTCGATGCCCTGGGCTGCCATTTCCTCGCGGAAAAAACGGTCTGGAAGCCGCACCAGAACGCCGGCGCCATCGCCTACGAGCGGATCGGCGCCGACGGCGCCGCGATGCGTCAGGTTTTCGAGCACGGCGAGACCGTCCTGGACTATCTGGTGCGACTTCACGCCCTTCATGTTGACGATGAAGCCGACGCCGCAGGCGTCGTGCTCGTTGCGCGGATCGTAAAGGCCTTGCGCGGCGAAACCGGCATCGGTTCGCCCAATATTGGTCAGGGACGGATTTTTGACGGCTGGCGCTTTCGTCTGCGCGGCCGGGCCGTTCATCGCAGATGGCGTCATGTCCGTCATCGTCCTATCCTCCATTCCCAGCCCTTAGGGGCGCTGGTTTCCATCGGGAAGCGCATGGGCTTCCCTCTCATCCTTGCGGCACGTCTTGCGAAATCCTTGCCGAACCAGGTGGCTTTCCACATGGTTCGCATCCGGCAATCGTACAGGCCAGAGCCAGACTGTCTACCTGTCGCTCGCGGCAACAGCCGGAGAGGCCCGATGATACGCCAATCCAGCCTGTTTTGCGCGACAAAATAAGACAGCACTACTGTCCTAAATTTTTATGACAGAAATTGCGGATGCGCACAAGACCGATTCACAACAATCTTGGGCATTCGGCGACAGAAAATTACGCACGGCTATGCCAAAACGTAACCTTCGGTCGCTTGTCTCTGTCCTCGCCTCTCTCTGGCTTTACCGCTTTTCCGGCGCTTGGCACTTGCGAGCGGCATGCGAAAGCGGCCAAGGTTGCATCGACTTTCCCAGAACAGGCAAACGCATGATCTTCGCTTCCGACAATTGGGCAGGCGCCCATCCCGATATCGCCGCGGGCCTGTCAGCCCATGCCGGCGGCTTTTCCACCGCCTATGGCGACGGCGCCCTCGACCAGGCCGTCTACCAGCGCTTCAACGAAACCTTCGAGCGCGAGGTCGCGGTGTTTTTCGTGGCGACTGGCACTGCTGCCAATTCGCTGTCGCTGACCACCTATAACAAGCCCGGCGGCATTTCCTTCTGCCATCGAGAATCGCATGTCATCGAGGATGAATGCGGCGCGCCGGAGTACTTTACCGGCGGCTCACGGCTTTACGCCGTCGACGGTGCGCTGGGCAAGATCGATCCGAACAAGCTGGAAAGGGCAGTGGGCCGGTTCGCGCCTGAAATCGTCCATTCCGGGCGCCCGATGGCGGTGTCGATCACCCAGTCGACGGAGGTCGGCACCATCTATACGCTGAACGAAATCGCCAGGATTTCCGAGGTCACCAAGCATCACAAACTGCCGCTGCACATGGATGGCGCCCGCTTCGCCAATGCGCTGGTCGCGCTCGACACAACGCCGGCGGAGATGACCTGGAAGCGCGGCATCGACATCCTCTCCTTCGGCGGCACCAAGAACGGCTGCTGGTGCGCCGAGGCTATCGTGCTGTTCGATCTCGACCGCGCCGGGGAACTGGCCTTCCTGCGCAAGCGCGCGGCGCAATTATTCTCGAAATCGCGCTTCGTCGCTGCGCAGTTCGAAGCCTATTTCAAGGAGGGCTTATGGCTCGACACGGCTCGGCACGCCAACGCCATGGCCGCGCGCCTTGCGGCAGCGATCGAGGATTCCCCGTCGGCGCGTCTGGCCTGGCTGCCGCAAGCCAACGAGGTCTTCGCGGTGATGAAAAAGGCAGAGGCTGGAAGAGCGCAAGTGGCCGGCGCGGCCTTCTATGACTGGCACAAGCCGCATGGCTTTGAAGGCCATATAGGCGAGGACGAGGCGCTCTACCGTTTCGTCACCAGCTTTGCCACCACAGGCGAAGACATCGACAGTTTCGGCAACCTGATCGCCGGGTAGCGGCACTCGTCCACCAATAAAAAGGGCGGCCACCAATAAAAAGGGCGGCGCTTGGCGCCGCCCTTAGTCTCTGTGGAGACCGTTTTGGTTACGCAGCTTACGCGGCGTTCTTGGCCTCGATCTGCTTGGCCTTCGCCGAAGACGCGGTGATCGCGATCTTGCGGGGCTTCAGCTCCTCGGGAATGTTCCGCTTGAGGTCGACGAAGAGCAGGCCGTTCTTCAGCGTGGCGCCGACGACGTCGACATGGTCGGCAAGCTGAAAGCGGCGCTCGAAGGCGCGCGAAGCGATACCGCGATAAAGCAGTTCGGAGCCTTCGCCATTGCCCTCTTCCTTGCGCTCACCCTTGACGGTCAGCACATTGCGGTGGGCTTCGATCGAAATCTCGTCTTCCGAGAAGCCGGCGATCGCCATCGAGATGCGATAGGCATCCTCGCCGGTGCGCTCGATATTGTAGGGCGGATAGGTCTGCGCGCCGTCGGGCTGCGCAAGCGAATCGAGCATGGTGAAGAGCCGGTCGAAACCGACGGTCGAACGATAGAGCGGGGAAAAATCAACGTGACGCATGGATGTGTTCTCCTGTTGAGCAACAAGGTTTGCGTATGGCCGCTGCGAAACCCGTGACGGCGTTCCGGATGGGCCAGCGGCCCCGACATTGGCGGCCGCACTCAACATTTGGGGAGTAGCCGAAAGCATTTCAAGATTTCTCGATGAACGGCAGATGAACCGGGGCTTCGGCGGACGTTCAGCTTGGCGGCGCTAGACTGTTTCCAGGATCAAGCAACAGGCGGCGGTTACGGCGCCGCACGTCCGCCGGGCGCGCAAGGGACGCTGTAACACTTTGATTGCGCATGATCCCCAACGAAAATCGGGTCCGATTTTCGGGGTCATGCGCGAGGTGCCGCGACGAGGCCGACCGGGTGTAACGTCCCTTCCTCCCGGATCGACAGAGGCCGGAAGCAGTCGCAAGCTGCTTCCGGCCTTGCTCGTTGCCTGCGCTCCATCCACCCGGAACTCCTTTGCTTTTGGTGCATGGGCGTCTATCACCATGCCCTTGCTTGCATCCGATGCAGGCCTCAATGCCGGCCCCAACACAGGCCCCAATACCGGCAATGACACACGAAAACGAAGTACCGAATGACGGATCTCCTCCACGAAGTTCCCCTCTTCCACGAAATTCCGGGCAATCCGTCACCGGAAAATGCGGCCGGCGGTTTCTTCACCACGCGTGACGGCAAGAAGATCCGCTACGGCCTCTTTCCCGCCGTTACCCGCCCGATGAAGGGCACCGTGGTCGTCCTCACCGGCCGCAACGAGTGCATCGAGAAATATTTCGAGACCATCCGCAATCTTGCCGACCGCGGCCTCGGCGTTGCGACCCTCGACTGGCGTGGCCAGGGCGGTTCCGACCGGCTGATCGGCGACCCCCAGCGCGGCTATGTCCGAAGCTTCTTCGACTACACCAGCGACCTGGAACAGTTCTTCGAGGAGATCGTGCTGCCCGACTGCCGGGGGCCGTATTACATATTGGCCCATTCGGCAGGGGCGGTGATTACGCTGCTTGCCGCGCCCTCGATGGTGAACCGCGTGCGCCGCATGGTGCTGATCGCGCCGTTCTTGACCGTGCCCGACCTGCCGGTCTCGATAAAGACCGTTCGCCGCCTCTGTTCGCTGTTCTGTTTCCTGGGCCTTGGCCGGCTTTATGCCGCCTGGGGGCCACGGCCGAAGGAGCCCGCACTCTTTGCCACCAACAAGGTGACATCAGATCCGGAACGGTATCGGCGCAACACGCTGATCTACGAGACCTATCCGCAACTGGCGCTCGGCGGCCCGACGATCCGCTGGCTGAAAGCAGCCGCGGAAGCGTCGGTAACCATCAGCGATCCCGACTTCATGGCCAGGATCCGGATCCCCTTGCTGGTGATCGCCGCCGGCGCCGATCAGGTCGTCTCGACCAAGGCCGTGGAAGCCTATGCCAGACGTCTGCGTCTCGGCTCGCTGCTGACGATCGATGGCGCACGCCATGAAATTTTGCAGGAAGCCGACATCTATCGCGAGCAGTTCCTTGCCGCCTTCGATGCCTTCATCCCCGGAAGCGACGACACGGCCTAAGGCGCGTCACATCCGAAAGGAACCACGCGCCGCGCTTTAAGTTCTTGTTCCTATACATGTCGTTATCCCGTGTTTCGGCATGGTTGGGTCATGCGCTGGCCGTTGACTCGGCTTGCCGGGCGAAATCCATGATCCAGTTGGTTTCCCAGCTCTTGCCGCCATCCGGTGAAAAAGCCTGCTCCCAACGCGCCGAGTTTTCAGTGATCCGCGACCAGAGGAAGCGAACCTGGATCGTGCGGCCGTCGAAGACGTCTTCGCACAGGAACGTGCCGACCTCAGCCTCGAAGGTGCCACGCATCGGGACATCCATTGTCGACGGATTGCGGCCGTCGATCCACCAGATCGACCATTGTCTCGCCGCCGGATCGAACGTCCGCAGCGTGGCGGCGCGATAGGCGCCGCCGGGTAGTTCGATGACGTTATCGTCGACATTGCCGAGACCACCAAGGATCGGGCGCACGTCGCATGTCCCCCCAAACACCTCCCAGTTCGTGTCGCCTTGCAGGCGCTTCCGCAACCTTCGATGGCTGACGTTCCAGCATCCGTGGAAGAAATCGAAGTCGGCCCGGCCGTCGGCCGGAGCATCCTCGGAACGGCTGGTCGTTGACTGCGTCGGCATGAATCCCCCCGGTGACATCACCTCCCTAGCACAGGTCTACTGAAGTCATCCTGTCAGGAGGGATGGACAATCCCGGGGCTGTGGGTCAGCCGCGCAGCGCGGCCATCGCGGCGGCATGAAGCTCCGGCGTCGCCGCGGCCAGGATGTCGCCGCCCTTTTCCGCCGGTCCGCCTTCGAAAGTGGTGATGACGCCGCCAGCCTTTTCGATGATCGGGATCAGCGCGACGATGTCGTAGGGTTTCAATCCGGGGTCGGCGACGATGTCGACGCTTCCCGCCGCGACCATGGCGAAAGCGTAGCAGTCGGTGCCGTAACGGGCGAGTTGGACCTGCTGCTCGAACAGGTCGTAGCGTAGGCGAGCGTCTCCCTTGAACAGCGCCGGCGTGGTGGTGAACAGCGTCGCCTCGGCGAGGCTCGTCGTCTTGCGTGTCGTCAGCCTTCGCGGCCCGCCTGGACCTTCGTAGTGGGCGCCGGAAGCGTTGGCGTAGAAAAGCTCGCCGGTGAACGGCTGCGACATCATGCCGGCAACGGCATCGCCGTCGACCGTCAGCCCGACCAGTGTTCCCCACACCGGCAGGCCCGAAATGAAGGCGCGCGTGCCGTCGATCGGATCGATCACCCAGATATGCCTGCTGGAAATGTTCTCGCTGCCATGCTCCTCGCCGAGGATACCGTGATCGGGATACTTCGCCGATATGAGCGCCCGGATGGCCCGCTCGGCCTCGCGGTCGGCCTCGGTGACCGGGTCGAAGCTGCCTTGCTCCTTGTTGGCGACCGCGCCTTGGCTGCGAAAGCGCGGCAAGGTTTCGGCCGCGGCGGCATGTGCAATGCGCCGCATGAAATCGATGCTGATGTCCACCTGATTCTCCCGCGTTGCAGCGTGCTGAGACAGTCGTTTGCCTGTGGTTTTCCGCCAAAACAAGGGCGCGCGGAAACTTTTGCGCCGCGGCAACTGTTGCTGAAATGCAACGCTGGCGCCCTCGAAATGCAATTTCCACATCAGAGTGAATTAAAAACGTCTGCCGGCGCCTTGACATTTGTGCAGCGCACAATAGTTTTGTTCTCGGACAGGTTTTCCTGTTCATGCCCTCCTTGGGCGTTTCCTCCCTAGACTTCGACCGTGTCGTGCAAACGATGCGGTCTTTTTTTCGGCGCGATATTCAGCGGACGGTGCGCCTTTTGCGACCCGCACGGCGACGCCTTTATCCGGCGCAAGAGTTCATGTCTGGCGACTTCGCCCCAGGATCCCTTCGGCGCAGACCCCTTCCAAATCGATTCCGCTTTTTGGCGTCATTCTGCGGCAAGCGGCAGATCGATGAAATCCTGATGGGGCATCGCCATCAGGTCGGCCGCGAAATGTGCAAGGTCATCGGCGAGCGCATCGAAGCCGGCGGATTTCTGGAACGTCCGCTCGTTCATGTAAAGCCCGCGATTGACCTCGATCTGCAGTGCATGGAGATGGCGCACCGGGCGGCCATAATGCTCGGTGATGAAGCCTCCGGCATAGGGCTTGTTATGGGCGACGGTATAGCCCATGCCGATGAGCAGGCCGATCGCCGTCTCGGTCAACGCTGCCGAGGCGGACATGCCGAACCGGTCGCCGATGATGAAGTCAGGCCTGAGACCGCTGTCGCCGACTCTGATGCTCGCCGGCATTGAGTGGCAATCGATCAGCACGGCAAAGCCGAACCGCGCATGGGTCCTGGTCAAAAGCCTTTTCAGCGTCTCGTGATAAGGCTTGTAGACAGCCTCGATACGCGCGATGGCTTCCGCCAGCGGCAAGCGGCCGGAATAGATGTCGAGTCCCTCTCCCACCAGCTTGGGCACGGTGCCAAGTCCGCCGGCCACGCGCGCCGAGCGGATATTGCAGAAGGACGGCACGGGTTCGGCGAACATGCGCGGGTCGAGTTCCCAAGGCTCCCGGTTGACGTCGAGATAGGCGCGCGGAAAGTTTGCCGCCAGCATCGGCGCGCCGAGCGCAACGGCCCCGCCGAACAATTCGTCGACGTAGCAATCCTCGGACCGGCGGATGGCGTTTCGGTCCAGCCTTGCCATGGCCAGAAACCGGTCCGGATAGTGGCGGCCGCTATGTGGCGAGTTGAAGAGGAAGGGGACGCGCTGTTCGGCGCCCGACCGGATTTCGAAGGGTGGAACGACCGAAAAATCCTCGGCTGCCGTTTTCAATTTGAACGAACCCGAAAATACGAATGCATCATCGTTGGAAAGTGCCACCTCACCAGCCGCATGTCCAGCATTTCGGCGCCCGGACCGCTTCGTTAAATACGGATCGGGCTCTTCATCGTTCACTTGATGTTTACCGTCACCTCCTCATATACAGGATGGTTAACGGGTTTGCCCCACGGCAGTCTCGGGTGGGTGATTCGGACGGGATAAAATGGCACGCATTCTACTGGCGGAAGACGACGACGATATGCGCCGGTTCCTCGTCAAGGCGCTGGAGCGTGCCGGCTACCAGGTCAGCGATTTCGACAATGGCGCCAGCGCCTATGAGCGGCTGCGCGAGGAGCCTTTCTCGCTGCTGTTGACCGATATCGTCATGCCGGAAATGGACGGCATAGAACTCGCCCGCCGCGCCACCGAGATCGATCCCGACCTCAAGGTCATGTTCATCACCGGCTTCGCCGCCGTTGCGCTCAATCCGGACTCCAAGGCGCCGAAAGACGCCAAGGTGCTGTCGAAGCCATTCCATCTGCGCGATCTCGTCAACGAGGTCGAAAAGATGCTGCAGGCAGCCTGAGCCGATTCTGGCAGGCCTCCGGCGCACCTTCAGCGCTGCGACAAGGCGAGCCTTTCTTTCCCTTTTCCTGCTATTGACGCGCCGGAGCAAAAATGGTGTATGCGCGGCTTCGGATGGGCGTGTAGCTCAGCGGGAGAGCACTGCATTGACATTGCAGGGGTCACAGGTTCAATCCCTGTCACGCCCACCATTCGGTTTAAAGTCATTAGGTTAGCCTGCACGATCTTGCGGTGGAACACCCAAGGGGAACATTCGTGCGCCAGCCGACATATCTTTCTCTCTCTCGCAACGGCGTGTTCTATTTTCGGTGGCCATTGACGAGGGAGCTACATCCGAAGGGCCAAGCATCTAGCGTCAAGGTCTCTCTTCGCACCCGTGATCCGAAGTCAGCCTTGCGCCTATCTCGTTATCTCGGCTACGTCGCACCACTCGTTGAGCGGCAAGGAGCCAAGCACGGTATGCAATACCAAGAGATACGTGACCTGCTGCATCGGCACTTCTCGGGGCTGCTCGCATCACGCAAGCAGACAATGCAGGAAGATGGCCCGTTAAGTGAGTCGGACGTTGCCGCCTTTCAAACAGGTCTAAGCGTGGCTGCAGGCGCGGCCATGGGACAAAATTCGCTAAGCCTGGTCAAGGACGATACCGAGCTTCTAGGTCGCTTCATCGAACACTACAGCCTGTCGCTACAGCCCGGAACTGCAAAGTACGACCAGTTCGGCGTTGAGCTTCAAAAGGCTTATCGCGACTACTGTGAAACGGTGCTGAAAGAGAACGGCGCACTAAGTCGATATGACTTCCACAGCGAGAGACAGACGCCGGCACCGACGAGACTAAGGACCAGGGCTCCAACCTCATTGCGGCAGGTCGCCGAGAAATACACCGCAGAGGAAATACGAGTAGGACGTTGGGTTAAGCGGTCGGAAGATCAGAACCGACAACATCTTGATTTCCTGCTTGCGTTCGTTGGCGAGGGTACGGATGTGCACAACGTCACGGCTGACCACGCTCACTCAATTAAGGATACGCTGCTTCGCTTACCAAGGAATTTGAACAAGAACCCCAGGACACGTGGGAAGGCCCTAGACGACGTACTAGCGATGGACCTCCCTGACAAGCTCAACGTGCGTACGGTAAACTTCTATCTTCAAACCTACAGCCGCATGTTCGCTTGGGCACTGGATGCCAAGCTGGTGGATGACAATCACTTTGCTAAATCTCTCATCCGCGAGAACAAGCGGAAGGCCGGAAAAAGGCAGGCTTTCAGCCACGACCAGATACGGACGATTGAAGCAGCTCTACTGAGCGAACACCCAGAGGGAAAGCCCAAAGAGGCGCACAAGTGGGCATCGCTTATCGCGATCTATACAGGTGCAAGGCTGAACGAGGTTTGCCAGCTTACAGTCGATGATGTGAAGCTGCATGAAGGGGTTTGGTGCTTCGATCTGAATGATGAGGGTGAAGACAAACTGAACCGCGCCGGGTTTTCCGGAGGCCGTTTCGTTTGAGTCACGCGGCCATGGCTGGTTCTTCCAGCATGGCATAGTAGCGTTCCTCGGCTTCG